>NZ_CATKPG010000012.1:0-1470 GCF_949767875.1 Chryseobacterium sp. IT-36CA2
ATTTTGTTTATCGTCTTAAGACGCTCTAAAATGAGATGTTCCAGCCGCACCTTCCGGTACGGCTACCTTGTTACGACTTAGCCCTAGTTACCTGTTTTACCCTAGGCAGCTCCTGTTACGGTCACCGACTTCAGGTACCCCAGACTTCCATGGCTTGACGGGCGGTGTGTACAAGGCCCGGGAACGTATTCACCGCGCCATGGCTGATGCGCGATTACTAGCGATTCCAGCTTCATAGAGTCGAGTTGCAGACTCCAATCCGAACTGAGACCGGCTTTCGAGATTTGCATCACATCGCTGTGTAGCTGCCCTCTGTACCGGCCATTGTATTACGTGTGTGGCCCAAGGCGTAAGGGCCGTGATGATTTGACGTCATCCCCACCTTCCTCTCTACTTGCGTAGGCAGTCTCACTAGAGTCCCCAACTTAATGATGGCAACTAGTGACAGGGGTTGCGCTCGTTGCAGGACTTAACCTAACACCTCACGGCACGAGCTGACGACAACCATGCAGCACCTTGAAAAATGTCCGAAGAAAAGTCTATTTCTAAACCTGTCATTTCCCATTTAAGCCTTGGTAAGGTTCCTCGCGTATCATCGAATTAAACCACATAATCCACCGCTTGTGCGGGCCCCCGTCAATTCCTTTGAGTTTCATTCTTGCGAACGTACTCCCCAGGTGGCTAACTTATCACTTTCGCTTAGTCTCTGAATCCGAAAATCCAAAAACGAGTTAGCATCGTTTACGGCGTGGACTACCAGGGTATCTAATCCTGTTCGCTCCCCACGCTTTCGTCCATCAGCGTCAGTTGTTGCTTAGTAACCTGCCTTCGCAATTGGTGTTCTAAGTAATATCTATGCATTTCACCGCTACACTACTTATTCCAGCTACTTCAACAACACTCAAGACCTGCAGTATCAATGGCAGTTTCACAGTTAAGCTGTGAGATTTCACCACTGACTTACAGATCCGCCTACGGACCCTTTAAACCCAATAAATCCGGATAACGCTTGCACCCTCCGTATTACCGCGGCTGCTGGCACGGAGTTAGCCGGTGCTTATTCGTATAGTACCTTCAGCTACTCTCACGAGAGTAGGTTTATCCCTATACAAAAGAAGTTTACAACCCATAGGGCCGTCGTCCTTCACGCGGGATGGCTGGATCAGGCTCGCACCCATTGTCCAATATTCCTCACTGCTGCCTCCCGTAGGAGTCTGGTCCGTGTCTCAGTACCAGTGTGGGGGATCACCCTCTCAGGCCCCCTAAAGATCGCAGACTTGGTGAGCCGTTACCTCACCAACTATCTAATCTTGCGCGTGCCCATCTCTATCCACCGGAGTTTTCAATATCGAATGATGCCATTCAATATATTATGGGGTATTAATCTTCCTTTCGAAAGGCTATCCCCCTGATAAAGGCAGGTTGCACACGTGTTCCGCACCCGTACGCCGCTCTCTAGATCCCGAAAGA
>NZ_CATKPG010000013.1:0-668 GCF_949767875.1 Chryseobacterium sp. IT-36CA2
ATTCCATGTTTCAATCCAAATGGATAATAATTACTTTCTTCAATGATCTCTGTTTCTGCTCCATTCTTAGCATAACTTAGCCTAACATTTCCAAGGTGATCTGTATAATTGTATACATACTTACCAGTCTCAACATTAAAATACCCCTCTGCTGTTGGGAAGAATTTCAATACAGAATTTTCATATTGAAAACCATCCAGGTAGTCTGTAGTTTTTGTATCAAAAACCTTTCTTACCTTCACTCCGTCTGCTCTATAAGAATAATCCATTATTTTGGAACTTTGGGTAATCTTTCCTGGTAAATTTAGATAATTATATTGAATAGAGGAAATTCCTTTATCCTTATGATTAATCATATTTCCGTTGTCGTCATAATCTATCAGATTACCACCTGTAGGATACCCATTAAAATTCTGTGTAAGATCAGAAGCCGAAAGAAGCCTGTTTCCCTGGTAAGTATATTGAATGTTATCTATATACTCTGCTGTATTACTGCTTCCTTTCATATTTCTCTGAAGCCTGGTAATATTGCCGTTAGCATCATACGCTATTTCCTCATTATAGAAATGATTAACTGGAACCGAAGTCGTAGGCTCCTGATAATATCCTGTTGTAAGCCTGTTTAAGGGATCATAAGCATAAATATATCTTTTCAACAGGTCATCTAC
>NZ_CATKPG010000014.1:0-343 GCF_949767875.1 Chryseobacterium sp. IT-36CA2
TAGTGTCGCAAGACACAGAACTTACTTAAAGTTCAAGCTTTAGTTTTTTATTTGGTTGATATATAAAAATACAAAACCCACTAGAAATTAGTATAGGGAAGAGATACAGGAGCCCAGAGCCATGAACCAAGACGAATGAAAGTCTTGCATCTAGGATCTAGGATCTGTAAGTCTAAAAAGACAGTCTCGTAGCTCAGCTGGTTAGAGCGCTACACTGATAATGTAGAGGTCGGCAGTTCGAGCCTGCCCGAGACTACTAATTGAAAAGACGGGAAGATATCAGATATGAGACATCAGACATTTAAGTCTGAGATCTTTAATCTGCCATCTGAAGTCTACTAGC
>NZ_CATKPG010000015.1:0-340 GCF_949767875.1 Chryseobacterium sp. IT-36CA2
AAGTATCGAGAGATACAGAACTTACTTAAAGTTCAAGCTTTAGTTTTTATTTGGTTGATATATAAAAATACAAAACCCACTAGAAATTAGTATAGGGAAGAGATACAGGAGCCCAGAGCCATGAACCAAGACGAATGAAAGTCTTGTATCTAGCATCTAGGATCTGTAAGTCTAAAAAGACAGTCTCGTAGCTCAGCTGGTTAGAGCGCTACACTGATAATGTAGAGGTCGGCAGTTCGAGCCTGCCCGAGACTACTAATTATAAGACGGGAAGATAAAAGAGGCAGGAGCCAAGAAAAAAACTTGAATCTAGCATCTTGAGTCTCTTAGTCTACTAGAG
>NZ_CATKPG010000016.1:0-317 GCF_949767875.1 Chryseobacterium sp. IT-36CA2
TTTGTCATGGTTCAGTTTATTATCAGCCTGAATGAATACTAATTTTCCACTTACATCATAAACTGTAATGTCATACACTTCATTGGTATTAGCAAATTTAATATTCAGAAGCCCTTTACTTGGATTAGGATATACTACGAATACATCTTTATTTGTTGCTGCTTCACCTACCCCTAATGTTTGGGTAATAGTGAAATTAATAGGGTTAATGTTGTAGAAAACATTCGTTTCTGCAGCCACCATAATTCTTGCCTGTGTAGTATTTACGTTAGGAATGGTAATTGTTTCAGAACCATCGTTCGGAGTAGAACCCAAAA
>NZ_CATKPG010000017.1:0-265 GCF_949767875.1 Chryseobacterium sp. IT-36CA2
CATTCCGCAGGAATCCAGGCTTATTTATAAGAGTTTTAATGGATCTAAGATAACAGGATAATGTCTAAGTTTTTTTAGCAGCTAGTATTAGCAGTGTCATGCTGAGCTGAGTCGAAGCATCTTAATTACTGTGAATAATCTTTCTGCTATTATAATTCTATGGAAGAACTTTGTTTATATTCCTTCGGAGTGACAATGGTATGGGATGGAGAACAGTAACGATGGTAAAGACTCATTAAAAGAAAAAGATGGAAGATGGATGCTA
>NZ_CATKPG010000018.1:0-249 GCF_949767875.1 Chryseobacterium sp. IT-36CA2
GCGTTCATCCTGAGCCAGGATCAAACTCTCCATTGTATGTTTGTCTGACTCACTCAAAGTTTTTAACGCTTTAGTTTTTCCTTACTTGGTTGTTATATTGTATGTCAATGATCTTTATATCTTCCGCTTTTTAACGCAGCAATCTTTCTGTCAGTGTCGCTCCGTATTTGCGAGTGCAAAAGTAAAACTTTATTTCTTAATGACCAAATGTTTTGAAAGAAAATTTTAAAGTTTTTTAAGTAACCTTAA
>NZ_CATKPG010000019.1:0-239 GCF_949767875.1 Chryseobacterium sp. IT-36CA2
GGCCCTGAGTTTCCATCAACGGTAATGATTGCATCATCATTTGAAACTCCTGCACAACCTGCGTTATTATCTCTTACCGTCAGTCTGAACTCCATCGTTCTTGCATAAGATGGTAAAATTTCTCCTTTAGATACAGTGTTATTGATAACATCTGTAATTTTCGGGAAGTATCTGTAAGGAACTGTTACAGGCATAAACGATCTGAATATAGCCGCATTTCCTGTAGGAACATTCCAGTC
>NZ_CATKPG010000020.1:0-895024 GCF_949767875.1 Chryseobacterium sp. IT-36CA2
CGGGCCGCCCCCGCCGCCCCCCCCGATTCGCATGTCATATATCTTTATAAATATATAGAAGTTATTGTACTGAAAACTTTCCGGAAACAGTTCCGTTACTGTTTTTAGCATTATAAAAATAGACTCCTGTTCTCATACCTGAAGTAGAGATAGTCGTATTACCCGCTTTCGCTTGTTGGGATTTTATCGTTAATCCTTCGGCGTTGATGATCGTCAATTCATAAATATTTCCGTTTTCAGGAAGATTGATGGTAAGATCTTCTCCTTGTTTTACTGGATTTGGATAAGCGGTAGATGTAATCTCTTGTTTTGCAGAAATTTTGGATGTCTCACTTGTTACCTGTTCAAGCACCCACTGATGATTAGCACCTGCTGATCCATTCATGTCTTGATCCCAGATGTCTATATTAGTTCCTGAGGTTTGGGAATTGCCAGGATTATCCATTGATTTCATATTGGATAATGCAGTTCCTATAACAACTTTATTAGAGGTATAAGGTTTTAATATCCATTGTTGATTATTACCACTGTGTTTTGGATATTGTATCAGCGTAGTACCATTGGTTATATTGGATCCTGGGATATCAATAGCTAAACCTGAAGCACGATTGATGATGATGTAATTATTTCCGGTTTTTTCCAGTTTCCATTGTTGAGCAGTATTACTGTTAAAAGGGTATTGAACCATTTTGGTATTGGAGGCAGTACTGTAATTAGCTGGGGTAATGTATTGGTCACTTCCTACACATTTTATGCGGTAATAAGCATTGGGGTCAATAGTGGGAGGTGTTATAATATTGCTTATTGTCAGATTATTATATCCAAAATTGGAAGTTTGTTTAAAAATATCTTCCAGTACAACACTTACATAATATTTTCCCGGTTGGGAGTTCGCAGGAAGCGGTACCTGGGCACTTCTCTGATCTGGTCGAATACCCGTAACCACTGCTACTGGAGTATAAGAATTTGCCCAGCTGGCTTCAGTATATAGTGAAACTTTATAAGATAACTGCGGGCTCGTGTTTTCTGAGTTAGCCCAATTTACGTTTACTGAATTATTAGAAGTATTATAAGATGGAGTAACAGTAGTTACAGTAATGGGTGTTGCTGTTGAAGGCTTTGTACCGTTTTGAGTAATTCCGTTGAATGTTATTGAACTACCAGCAGGTGCAGGAGTTGTACCACACGAAGTTACCTTAATTGCTGTATTGTTGAAAGCTGTTTCTGCTCCCCACGATCCTGTTCCTGCTGAAGCAGTATATCGTAAAGGTTTTGACCAGCTTCCCTGTGCATTCATACTCCAGAAGTTTCTGAAATATCCACAGCGGGTATCTTTGCTGGCTGTTGGATTCCAGTTTTCTACAAAGCCTCCTAACTTGGTCCCTGTAAATTTTGCATCGTTTTCAGGAGTAACAATAGTAACATAATGCTTCCATTTTCCTGTACCATAATCAAACATAAAGAATCCGATTCTGGTTTTTCCGTCACCGGTAGACCATCTTCTCACGACAGTGGCATACCATGTTCCGGGAGTCCATGGCATAGGATTGTCGGTGTGAAGACCTGTTCCTTCCCCTCCGAAACCATCTACAAGGGTATTGGGTGCAGCGTATTCTGTAGTACACTGTGGTGTGTTGGTTTCCTGCAAATCCCACATTGAAAAAATGTTGTTATAGATTTCGTTTTGTTTGTACTGAATTCCTGCATATCCGCCACGCGGGCCCAGAGAAAAATTCAGGGTAGAATAATAGGTGTTTACCTTTTTACAGGTATTGTCTGCCATTACTTCAGAATACCAGAGTTCACCGGAGTTGGCCATATCAAAACCTTCGAGATACGGACCCCAACTTGGGCAAGTTTGAGCATTTGAAGTATTAAAGAATGAGGACGAAGCAATAAGTAGTATTGCTGCGCAAGATTTAAATTTTTTTTCCATAAATAGATTATTTAACAGTGCTAATTTACGGATATTTCAATATATTAACGAATATATTGAAAATAATGTTATTAAATATTGAAATTATTACTTTAATTCGTTTTTTTATTGAAAATTATTTATTTATTGTTTTGATTATATTAAAAAAAGCAATGCATCATGAATGCATTGCTGATATTTGATAGGATTGCTCCTTTATTGTATTGAAAAAATAAGTTTTCTGCTAATTATTCAGTATCATATTTACTGATTACTCTCTGAGTAACTCCTGAACTGCTGAAACCACCATCATGGAAAAGGTTCTGCATTGTTACTTTTTTAGTAAGATCAGAGAATAGTGTTACACAGTAGTCTGCACATTCAAGAGCAGTAGCATTCCCTAGTGGAGACATATCTTCTGCATATCCAAGGAATCCTCCGAAACCTTTCACACCGCTACCTGCAGTAGTCATTGTAGGAGACTGAGAAACTGTATTTACACGTACTTTTCTTTCACCCCAATAGTTCCCGAAAGTTCTTGCGATACTTTCCAGATACGCCTTATTGTCAGACATATCATTATAATCCGGGAATGTTCTCTGAGCAGCAATATAAGTAAGTGCCAAAATGCTTCCCCACTCATTCATGCAGTCTTTTTCCCAAGCCACACGCATTACTTTGTGGAAAGAAACAGCGGAAATATCCCAGCCTTTTTCCAACCAGTCGTAGTTCATTTCTGTATAATGTTTTCCTTTTCTTACGTTGATAGACATCCCGATAGAGTGAAGGATAAAGTCGATTTTCCCAAATTTTGCAACAGCGGCATCAAAAAGTTTTTCAAGATCTTCTATAGAAGTAGCATCAGCACCTATTACTTCAGAACCTGTTTTTTCTGCTAAACCATTAAGTTCTCCCATTCTCAAAGCAATAGGAGCATTAGATAAAATGAATTCAGCACCTTCCTCATGGCATCTTTCAGCAACTTTCCATGCGATAGATTGTTCATTAAGGGCTCCAAAAATAATTCCCTTTTTGCCTTTAAGTAAACCGTATGACATAATTTTTTAATGTTTATTATACTACAAATGTAACAATAATTGTGGTTATGACATAATAAAAAATGGAGCCTTATTAATTTAAGACTCCATTTTATTGAAAATATTTATATGACTGAAATACTAATTGGTTTTCTTATTCCATTCTGCCTTTACATCCTCTGCTGCATCTTTGGTTTTTTCCCATGCCTCATCTGCTTTATCTTTGATGTCCTCCCATGCATCGGATACATTAGCTTTTACCCTGTCTAACCAGTCTTCCTGGCTGGCCTCCTGATCATTATCCCTTTTCTCATTGATATAATCTTTGGCCTTGTCTGCCAATTCATTGATTTTCCATTTGGCTTTATCCGTTGCATTTTGTAAAGAATTTTCTACATTGTTTACTGCATTTTCCGCTTTGTTATACTCTGAATTGTTCATAATACTATAAATTTTAGTTTGGTACTAGTAATTAAACAATAACCATTCCTAAAATCAGGATAGGTTGTTAAACTTTTCATAATATTTTGTTATCTTTTTCCAAATCGGTAGTATCTTTAATATATAAATTTGATAATTATGGAAAAAATTCGCTGTGGATGGTGCGAAAAAGATGATCTCTACAGAAAGTATCATGATGAAGAGTGGGGAAGACCTGTATATGATGATGAAACGATATTTGAATTCCTTATTCTTGAAAGTTTTCAGGCGGGACTGAGCTGGTATACTATTTTGTCTAAAAGAGACAATTTCAGAAAAGCTTTTGATGATTTCGATTATAAAAAAGTAGCTGCCTATTCTGATAAGAAGATCGAGGAACTCATGAACAATCCCGGAATTATAAGAAACAGACTGAAAATTCTGGCAGCGGTCAGTAATGCACAGAAATTTTTGGAAGTTCAAAGGGAATTTGGAAGTTTTTCCCAATACATATGGGATTTTATAGGCGGGAAACCCATTGATAACAGCCCGGAATCATTATCCGCTGTTCCTGCTACTACAGAAATTTCGGATCTTATTTCAAAGGAACTTAAAAAAAGAGGCTTCAAATTCGTAGGTTCTACGGTAATTTATGCCCATATGCAGGCGACCGGAATGGTAAATGATCACTTAAAAGACTGTTTTACGAGAAAATAACAGTTATTTTTTATTCGAAATTTGGTGAAGTTTATTATTAATTATTAGCCAGATTCTACAAAAGCTGTAGTAGTGGTTTCCCCGGCAGGAGATTTTACAGGAAATTTTTCATTTTCTATCTCAAATCCAAGACTGACTTCTGCAACAAATATTACGGTTAATCTCACTAATATCTCAGGAAGTGCCAATAGTTTGTACTCCGGACATTTCTATGTGATGATCAATGAGTTTTAAATAATAGGTTTTTTATTATAGTTGATATAGTGTGAAGGACTTCCGAACTGGGATTCCTTTTTTGCTTCTATATTGAGTATGAATTTAATTGAAATTTCTCTTATATAAAATACTTTACACCTGTAAATAGGCTATTTTTGTACTATTAAAATGAATATCTCTATCGAAATATGAAGAAAATAGGAATTATAGGGTATGGCTGGCTAGGGGAGAGAATAGCTTCTTCCTTTTCAGGGAAATATACCATATCAGCAACAACTACAACGGAAAGCAAAGCAGATCAACTCAATAATAAAGGAATCGATGCTATAATAGCTTCTTTCCCTGACTATCAGCTTACAGAATCTTATTCCCAATGGTCTGAGATGAAAGATCTTGATGTTTTGATTATTACAATTCCGGTCTCTGAAAAGAGCTGTTGCGTAAGTTCTTTATACAACAGAATTCAGAATTTATCAGCTTTTATCGGAGATTTTAAAGGACAAATGTTTCTGATGAGTTCTACAGGGGTTTATCCTGATCTGCCTCAGGAATTTACAGAAGAAGACATTCCTCTGGAAAAAGTATCGGGTGAAAGAATGCTGAGAAATAAATATCCTCAGCTTAATATTCTAAGACTTGGCGGCCTCATGGGAGATAACAGACTCTTGAAAAACTATAATGTGAGTAATCTGGATTATGCAGTGAATCATATTCATTATGCTGATATCAGTGGGATTATATCAGAAATGATCGAAAGGAAAGCTAATACAAAATTATATAATGTGACCGCTCCGGTTCATCCGGCAAAAAGCCAGGTGATTAATACCCAGAAAGATATAACAGATAATGAAGAGTTTGAGGTGAAAGGGAAGAAGGTGTTATCATCAAAGCTGGTTTCAGAGCTGGAGTATATATTTCAATATCCGGATCCTAGGATATTTCACCTGTAATAAAAAAACCTCCGAAACTATTCCGGAGGTTTTTATCTGTATGTAAATAAAATAATTACTTAATAATTCTTTCCAATACCCATTCAATAAGGTTTTTCTCAGAAGCATGGTGGTCTGCGGAGAACTCTCCACGTCTTCTGTTGGCAATAACGTTATTTACGGTAATGGCCTTGTGTCCTAATAATTTTGAAAGGGCATAAATAGCAGATGTTTCCATCTCAAAATTGGTGATTCCAAGATCATTTAGGGTTTCTAAGAATTTATCATCTACTGCTTTTAATCGAAGCTGTCTTCCCTGTGGGGCATAGAATCCAGGGAATGTTGCTGTATTTCCGTGATATTTGGCATCTTTATAATAGTCGCCCATTTCTGCTGCCCAGTCTGAGAAATAAAGCATCGGCTTGATTTTTTCGTAAGGGAATTTTTCTAAGAAGCTTTTAGAAAACTCATTTTCGAAGTTGTAGTCCTGATAGAAATGCATCAATCCGTCTAAACCTACTACATTCTGGGTAACCAACATGTTGTCTACCTGTACATCAGGATTTACACTTCCACAAGTTCCCATACGGAATAGTTCAAGAGCCTTGTGCTCAGTTTTGAATTCTTTGTTTTGAAGATCAATATTCACCAAAGCATCCAATTCGTTCATGACGATGTCGATGTTTTCCGTTCCGATACCTGTAGACATAACAGTGATTCTTTCTCCACGAAGGGTTCCTGTATGGGTATAGAATTCTCTTTTATTTTTTTTGATCTCTACCGTGTCAAAGTATTTTGAAACTTTAGCTACTCTGTCTGGATCACCTACAAGGATAATTTTATCAGCAATATCTTCAGGAAGAAGATTCAGGTGGTATACACTTCCGTCTTCATTCAGAACAAGTTCTGAGGCAGCAAGTTTGTTTAGCATAATATGTATATTTTTTTGTTTTTAATTAATCATAATAGCTTCTTTATAAGGAGATGCCATAACCTCGTAGATGTCATTGTATTCTTCTACAATCCTTTTCTGACCATTCATTACTTCATATACCGTAATGACAGTTTTTTCAATGTTTTTAGGATCTTTCCTCTGTGAAGTGATTTCGTAGAAATGATCATCTTTTTTAAGAATAGAAATCAGTTCTTCTTTGGTAGAATTGTTGGAAGTCATCATTCCAGGGAATTCTACAACAATATCCTTCAGATCTGTATAGTTTTTATAGGGTTTGGTTATACCGTTAGAATATACATAAACATTGGGAATGTTTTTATCCTTTTCCAGGCGGACCAAATAATAATCAGAACCTCTTTTCTCTGCATATACAGCCATTTCCTGCGGCTTTTCTGCTGGTTTTTCCGGTTGCTTCTTTTTCTGCGAAAATGCTGTCATAGAAAGGAAACTTGCCGCAACAGCAAACCATAGTTTTGTTTTCATAATCCTATTTTAGTTTTTTTGATGTGTTGAATTTAATTTAAAAAAAATCCTCTCCCAATAATCTCCCGCCATTATTTTCCGGTATTTCGAAGAACCGCCTTATTCAGAATAATGAATTTGATTTCGGGGTTTAAAATTAGTGAAAAATATTGTACCGGAAATATAAACATTATTTAATCTGCTATTAAAACTGGGATAACATCGGATTAATACTTTTGCCGCTAAAAATTCATGAGATCTTATCCACTGCTTGTAATCGTCCTTCTGATAGGATTTGCAGTAATGTCTTTTAATCCTGTTTATAAAGGAAAAGAAAGCGAAAATACATTTGTCAATAAAGGCTTGTCTGATTTTAAAACCAAGCTTGAACAGCTGAAATCAGATGTTGATAAGTTCTCAGAAGACCGTATTCCCCTTGAAGAGTTGCAGAAATCATTGAGCAGTACAAGAAATTCATTCAAAGAAATAGAATTCTATATTGCATACCATTATCCTGAATTTACCAAAACCCATCTTAACGCAGCCCCTCTGTTTCATATCGAAGCTGCGGGTACATCATCATATACACTTCCTCCAGAAGGATTGCAGGTGCTGGATGAGCTTATATTCTCAGATGAAGCAGAAAATGAAAAAGAAAAGATTAAGACTATTACTACCTTTTTATACAACAGCTATTCCGGGTTTTATTTAAGTGCTTTAAAAAATGGTTTGAGCAAAGGAAACAACAAAACCTTGCCTTTACGTATAGAATTGATCAGGATCTACTCACTTGGTGTATCAGGTTTTGATACGCCGGGTTCTCTGAATATTTCTGAAGAAACAAGCCATGCTCTTTCAGGAATGCAGAAATACATCAATGATGATCTTTATTTTAAAAACTATAATACACAAAAAGCAAATCAGATCTTAACAGATGCTATCAGCTATCTTTCAAAAAATACAGATTTTGAAACTTTTGACAGGATCGAGTTTTACAAAAAATACATACAGCCGTTGTATGAAGAATTGGGAAAATGGGATGGAAGGCCGGATGATCTTAAAGAATTTTCAGGATGGAATGTTGGAAATAAGAATTTTTTCAGCAGCGATTTTCTGGATCCGTATTTTTATACCTTATTAAAGTCCTCAGAAGATAATTCGGATCTCAGAAATCTTGGAAAATCTATTTTCTATGATCAGAACTTAAGTGGTAACAGAAAAATGAGCTGTGCTACATGCCATCTTCAGGAAAATGCTTTTACAGATCTTAAAGCAAAATCACAAAGCAATGTTGAAGGGAAAACAGTTTTGAGAAATTCTCCATCTTTATATAATGCTGTTTTTGCCAAGAGATTTTTCTATGATCTTCGTGCATTCTATCTTGAACAGCAGGCGGAGCACGTTATTTATAATGAACAGGAATTCAATACAAGCTATGGAAGTATTATTCAGAAATTAAAAACGAAACCTGAATATAAAAAAGCGTTTCGAAATGCTTTCAAAGACGGAAAAATCAGTAAAGAAAATTTTTCAAAAGCATTAAGCTCTTACGTGGCTTCACTATACTCATTTGACAGTGATTTCGATCGTTTTATGAGGAATGAAAAAAATGTTTCCGATGATGTGAAAAAAGGATTCAACCTGTTTATGGGAAAAGCCAATTGTGCAACCTGCCATTTTGCCCCTCATTTTTCCGGATTGGTACCACCATTTTTTAATGAAAATGAATCCGAAGTGTTAGGAATTACCACGAAGCCCATCAAACAGCTTCCTGTAGAGCTTGATGAGGATTTAGGAAGAGGGAACAGCCCTGTAAAGAAAGAAAAATCATGGATTTATGATTACTCTTTCAAAACAGTAACAGTTAGAAATATTGCTATTACGAAACCTTATTTCCATAATGGAGCCTTCAATACACTAGAAGAAGTACTGGATTTTTATAACGAAGGAGGAGGAGAAGGATTAGGATTGAAAATGAAAAATCAAACCTTAGCACCTGATAAATTAAACCTTACCGAAACAGAAATCAAACAGATTATAGCCTTTCTGAATGCTCTTACGGATGTGAGTAAAGTGAAGTAAGCGAGTTTCGGGGTTTGAGGGTTTGAATGTGGGAGAGTTTTAGGGTTTTAGAGTGAGAGGGTAGAAATTCGGGTTGCGAGGTTCGAGAGTTCGAGAATTTGAGTGTCGGAGAGTGGAGAGTGGAGTTAGGGCGGCGTGTGTGATTCGAGCTATATGATGGATAATTTTTGGATGTCCTTGAGTAATCTCTATTCATGTATCAATTTTAAACAGTTTTTTTTATTTTCAAACTTCCGCACGAATCCCGCATTCCGCATCTCGCAACTCAAAACTCGAACCCCTGAATCACATAATTATCTTTTCATATCTCACCTCGCATCCAACATCTCGAAACCCCGCACCTCGTAACTTCAACCCTAAAACCCTCCAACTCTCAAACCCTCCCACACTCGAATTCTTTAACCCCGCAACCCACATCATTTAACAAAAAGTTAATCCCCTTAACATTACGTTTTTGATAAGTTAATATTTGCTGATCTATATTTAAAATCCTATTAACAGAGGAGAAGTTCTAAAAAAATAGTTTTGCAACGTCTAATAAATCAAATAAAAATGAAGAGAAAACTACTAACAATGGGAGCTTTGGCTGTACTGGCCAGTTCTGGTATGCATGCGCAGACATTTATATTCAATAAAAATGCGTCATGGAGTTACAAAGATAACAATCAGGCTCAGCCGGCAGGATGGAATGCTCAGACTTATGACATTTCAACATGGACAGCTGGAAATGGTCCGTTAGGATATGGAGATCCTGTAACAACGACAATCAATTCAGGGCTTACTACAGCTTATTTTGCTAAAGATTTCACAGTGGATCTTTCTACGCTTTCTGACAATATGGAGCTTGGTGTAATGAGGGATGACGGTATCATTGTATACCTTAACGGAGAAGAAGTAGTAAGAGACAATATGCCTGCGGGTACTGTGACATTCAATACTTTTTCAACCACCACTATTGATGGGGCGGCAGAAAATGTTTATAATATTTTTTCCATTCCAAAATCGAAATTTGTAAACGGTGTTAATAGAATTTCTGTTGAATTGCATAACAGAAGTACCACCAGTTCAGATTTAAGAATTGATGCTTACCTTAAAACAACCACCAATACAACTACACCTGTAACTTGTAACGGAACACACATCAGCTGCTTTACTTCAATTGTTCCTACAGCACAGACCAATAAACTGATTATCCCTGCTGAACATAAATACCAACTTATCTTAAAAGAAGGAGACAGCTATACTGAAGGTGGAGGATTTGTAGGAGGTCAGAATGACTTTACAGGGTATGTTGCAAAAGCAGGAAGTAGTACAAACGGATATCTTTCTGTAAACCATGAAACGAATCCTGGAGGAGTTACCATGGCGGAAATCAATTATAATGCGACTTCAAAGCTTTGGCAGCTGACAAAATCAAGAGCAGTAAGTTTTTCTGATCCAAGTTTAGTACAAACTATCAGAAACTGTTCAGGAGGAGTTACCCCTTGGGGAACGATCGTGACAGCAGAAGAATCTGTTACTTCTAATGATGTGAACGCCGACGGGTATAAAGACTACGGATGGCTGGTAGAAATAGATCCTGCAACAGCACAGGTTATTTCCAAGAATCCCGACGGTTCCAAAGGCAAGCTATGGCAGATGGGAATCATGAACCATGAAAATGTAGTCGTTAATAATGCCGGAACTACAGCTTATTATGGAGAAGATGGTGGAACACACATGGTGTACAAATATGTATTGGATACTCCAAATGACCTTTCTTCAGGAAATCTTTATGTTCTGAAATTAGATCAGGGATTGACTGCTGCGGGAGATCCGGTAGGAACTACAGCAACATGGGTTCAGGTTCCGAATAAAACAAAAGCAGACCAAAACAATACTAATAACAATGCTCAATCGGTAGGAGGAACAAAATTCAACGGAGTGGAAGATGTTGACATCAGCCCGTTGGATGGGAAAATCTATTTTACAGCCAAAGGATTAGACAGAGTATACCGTCTTCAGGATAACGGAACCACAGCTTCTCAGGTAGAAACATTTGTAGGAGGAGGTTCTTCCGTATATTCTTTCAATACTGCTCAAGGGATGAAATCTGAAGCTTGGGGAGATGGTAATGACAACCTTACTTTCGATGAACTTGGAAACCTTTGGGTACTTCAGGATGGAGGTAAAAACTATATCTGGGTAATTGCTCCTGATCATACTCAGGCCAATCCTAAAGTAAGATTATTTGCTTCTATGCCGGCTGGTTCAGAACCTACAGGATTGACATTTACACCTGATCACAAATTTGGTTTCTTCTCTATTCAACATCCGGATTCAACCATTTCTACAGATGTGGATGCAACAGGAAATACCATCGATTATAAAGGAAAATCTGCAACGATTGTAATTGCTCTTAAAAACAACTTAGGGATTGAAGGATCTTTAGGAACTATCGAAAACCATACTGCAGAAAGTACAGTAACAGTAGCTCCAAACCCAACTTCAGGAATTGTGAAAATCAATTCACCAAAAGGATTGAAAGATATTTCTGTGACAGCTTACAGCATGGATGGGAAAATCGTTTACACGAAGAAATTCAACGGTGTCAACAAAGTATTGGATCTTGATTTTACACAACAGTTGGAAGGATCCCGAGTTTTAGTTTTAAATATTGAAGCTGAAGGAGGTTTCCAGAAAACAGTTAAACTTTTAAAGAAATAAATTATTTATAATTCTTGTCTGTCGGCAGCCTCGGTTGCTGGCAGATCTTTTATCTTTATGAAAAAGCTTTTCTTATTCATTTCCATAATCTCACTTTCTCAGATCAAAGCACAGATTGATCCGGTGAAGTATCCTACTTTTACCAATGTTGAAGATGCTTTAAAGAGTGAAAAAACTGTCTACAGTATGAGTTTCAGAGAGAAGGGATTATTTAATATTCCCCCTCAGATTGTAAAGCTGGATTCACTGTTCTTTTTGAATATCATGGCAAATAAGCTTGAGAAAATGGATCAGGAACTCTTTGCCCTGAAAGAATTAGAAATTTTGAATGTCAATGAAAACAGTATTAAATACATTCCTGATGAGGTAAGCAACCTTAAGAAGCTAACCTCTTTTTCAATGAATCTGAATAGTCTGACAAGTATTAATCCTAATCTTGCAAAACTTCAGAACTTAAAAGTAGTCCATTTTGATGCCAACAATCTGAATACTTTTCCTGAAGCCCTTATGGAAATTCCCTCGCTGGAAGAAATTAACCTTCAGGGAAACCAGATCAGCTTTATTGCAAACAGATTGGATCAAATCAAAAATCTGAAATTTCTGAACCTTTCGGATAATCAGATCAATGACCTTGGAAATCTGTCCTTTCCTGAAAATTTAAAATATCTTGAATTACAACAGAACGCTATCAATAAACTTCCTGAAAACCTTTTCAAATCAAGAAATCTTGAATTTTTGAATGTAAGTGGAAATAATATTAAAGAAATCTCACCCAAAATAAAAGGGTTGAAAAGTATCGTCAGCATGAATCTGGCCAATAATAATTTGAAAGATCTTCCTGTAGAAATCAGACAGCTTAAAAATCTGAAAACATTGATTCTTACAGGAAATCCTATAGAAAAATCTACTATTGAAAATTTAAAAACCTTATTGCCGGACACCCAGATCTATTTCTAGAACTATCCGCCAACACGTTTTGTTTTATATCCCATTTCTTTAAGGATATTCATTATTTTATCACGGTTATCCCCTTGAATGATAATCGTTCCGTCCTTCTCAGAGCCGCCTATACCCAAGGTGGTTTTTATTTTCTTTGAGATTTTTTTCAGGTCTTCTTCACTGCCTTCCCAGCCTTCAACGATCGTTACAGGCTTACCATTTCTTCCTTTTTTCTCAAATTTGCATACCAAAGGCTCCTTCTGCTTGAATTCTTCTTCAGGCATCTCAAAATCCTGCTCGTCATGATCAGGAAAAAGATTCTTCAATTGATCTCTTAAATCCATACCGCAAAATTAAAAAGATTTACGGATTAATGAACGGAAATAATCAACGAAATTTAAAATTTTTACCCGTGTCAAGGTTTCAAACCTTGACACAGTTCAATTGACTGATCATCAGTAATCAATAAAATTCGAGGCTTTAAATTCTTCTATTCCTAGGAAATTAGGTAAATTTGTCTAACAAAAGTTTTACAAAATGTCGAAAAAAGCAATACTGGCCATTCTTGACGGATGGGGATTAGGAACAAACCCTGACGTTTCTGCAATAGATAAAGCAAACACACCATTCATAGACAGCTGTTACCAAAAATTTCCACATACTACGCTTGAAGCGAGTGGACTTGCTGTAGGTTTACCAGCCGGACAGATGGGAAATTCTGAAGTAGGACACATGAACTTGGGAGCCGGAAGAGTGGTTTACCAAAATCTGGTAAAACTGAACATGGCCGTTGAAAATGGAACACTGGGACAAGAAAAAGTGATCCAGGACGCTTTTGAATATGCCAAAAAAGAAAATAAAAAAGTACACTTCATCGGATTGGTTTCCAATGGAGGAGTACATTCCCATATTAATCACTTAAAAGGATTACTGACCGCTGCAAAAGAATTCGGTTTGAATGAGAACGTTTTTGTTCATGCATTTACCGATGGTAGAGACTGTGATCCACACTCTGGATTAGGATTTATTGATGAGCTTCAGAAACATATGGATGCTACTACAGGAAAACTGGCAACAGTAGTAGGTAGATATTATGCAATGGACAGAGATAAAAGATGGGAACGTGTAAAACTTGCTTATGATGCCCTTGTGGAGGGAGTAGGTGAGCCATCAACAGATGCTTTAGCTTCTATTAAAGCTTCTTATGATAATAATGTTACCGATGAATTCCTTAAGCCAATCATTTTAATGAATACTACTGCTACTGGAAATATAGTACCGTTGGCAAAAATCATTGATAATGACGTAGTAATCTGCTTCAATTTCCGTACAGACAGAGGTAGAGAGATTACAGAAGTGCTTTCTCAGAAGGACTTTCCGGAGTATGATATGAAAAAGCTAAACCTTTATTATATCACATTAACGAATTATGATAAAACATTCCAGAATGTACAGGTAGTTTTCGATGAAAATGTGCTGACGGAAACCATGGGCGAAATTCTAGAAAAGAATGGAAAATCTCAAATCAGGATTGCAGAAACAGAGAAATATCCGCACGTTACTTTCTTCTTCTCAGGAGGAAGAGAGGAGGAGTTTAGTGGCGAAAGAAGACTGTTGTGTCCAAGCCCGAAAGACGTTCCTACTTACGATTTGAAGCCGGAAATGTCAGCCTATGATATTACTAACGCCATTGTACCAGAGCTGGAACAGGGAACGGCTGATTTTGTTTGTTTAAATTTTGCCAATACAGACATGGTAGGGCACACGGGAGTTTTTGAAGCTGCTGTAAAAGCCGCTGAAGTGGTAGATCAGTGCATCGAAAAAGTAGCAACCGCTGCCTATGAAAACGGATATGCTGTTTTCATTCTTGCCGACCACGGAAATTCAGATGTAATGAAGAATCCGGACGGAACACCTAATACTCAGCACTCAACGAATCTTGTTCCATTTATTGTAATGGATAAAGACCATACATGGAATTTAAAACCTGGAAAATTGGGTGATGTAGCCCCTACAATCCTTAAAGTAATGGGTGTTGAAATACCAGATGCAATGTCTGGAGAAGTTTTAGTTAATTAAAATTCAATAATATTGTTTAAAAAATGCCGTTATGCTTATGCTGCGGCATTTTTTTTATGATTTATATCAGATAAAGTATGAGTTGCATACTTTATTATGCGTTAAATAACAAATAAATCATATCTTTGTAAATTAAAACTGAATAGTAAAATGTATCAAAAGCTTGTTAGGAAAGAAGTAATGGGATTATTGGAAAAGGAAGTAGGTTCTTTTCTTGATAAATTTTTAACGCCAATTGAAAAAATATGGCAGCCTTCCGATTATTTACCAGATCCTTCAAGCGATGATTTTAAACATGACTTAGAAGAAATTCAGACTTTTGCCCGTGAAATGCCTTACGATCTTTTTGTAACATTGATTGGTGACTGTATCACAGAAGAAGCACTTCCTTCTTATGAATCTTGGTTAATGGGTGTTGACGGTATCAATCAGGAAGAAAAATTAGGCTGGGCAAATTGGGTAAGAGCATGGACTGCTGAAGAAAACAGACACGGAGATTTATTAAATAAATATCTTTATCTGTGTGGAAGAGTAAACATGAGAGAAGTGGAAATCACGACTCAATATCTTATTAATGATGGTTTTGATTTGGGAACAAGTATGGACCCGTATAGAAACTTCATTTATACAAGTTTCCAGGAAACAGCTACCAATATCTCTCACAGAAGAGTAGGTACATTGGCAAAACAATCCGGAAACGGGAAATTAGCAAAAATGTGTGGGGTAATTGCTGCAGATGAAGCAAGACACGCTAAAGCATACAAACACTTCGTAGCGAAAATCCTTGAAGTAGACCCTTCAGAAATGATTCTTGCATTTGAGGATATGATGCGTAAGAAAATTGTAATGCCTGCTCACTTGATGAGACAGTCCGGACAAAAAGCAGGAGAGCTTTGGGGGCATTTCTCAGATGCTGCACAAAGATGTATGGTGTACACAGGTAATGATTATATCAATATTATGAAAGACCTTTTAGATGAATGGAAAATTGAACACGTAAAAGGACTTACAGAAAAAGCAGAAAAAGCTCAGGAATACTTGATGAAGCTTCCTGCAAGACTTCAGAAGATCACAGACAGAGTCTCTACTCCGGATCTTCAGTTTCAGTTTAGCTGGGTAAAAAGTTAATAAGAATCTATATTATTCTTTAAAATATAAAAGTTATTGAGTGCCTTTCTTTTGGGCACTCTTTTTATTTCTTATCTTTGCAAAGCTAAAAAAAGAACAAAATGTTAAATAATAAAAAGATTGCTGTTGACTTTGACGGAACTATTGTTGATGATGCTTACCCGGCAATTGGGAAACCAAAAACTTTTGCTTTCGAAACATTAAAAAGACTTCAGGCTGAAGGTTACAGACTTATTCTTTGGACATACAGACACGGAAGAGCTTTAGATGAAGCAGTAGAATTCTGCCAGAAAAACGGGGTAGAGTTTTATGCAGTGAATTCAAGCTTTGAAGGAGAAGTTTTTGATTCCGAAACTCAATCCAGAAAATTAGATGCAGATTGGTTTATTGATGACAGAAACCTTGGTGGATTCCCAGGATGGGGTGAGATCTACAACATTATTCAGGAGAGAATAGAATTCCGTGTAGAAGGAAAAGAAGTTCTTGCCTATTCAAAACTTAAAAAAGAAAAGAAAAAAGGACTTTTCTGGTAAGATATAGAAATTGGAAGCCAGATATTAGAAGTTAGTTTTTTAATATCAAATCAAAGCTTCTGTTTTATCAGAAAGAGTTTATAGATTGTTATAATATAGAAATACGCATAATGCTGTAATCTAGCTTCTAACATCT
The DNA here is from genome assembly GCF_949767875.1 of Chryseobacterium sp. IT-36CA2. NCBI lineage: Bacteria > Pseudomonadati > Bacteroidota > Flavobacteriia > Flavobacteriales > Weeksellaceae > Chryseobacterium > Chryseobacterium sp. IT-36CA2. Next base: position 16,255 of record NZ_CATKPG010000020.1, read on the forward strand.
AATATCTAACATCTATATACAATGATTCAATTAAAAACGATAGACGAATTACGTCTGATGAAGGAGAGTGCCCGACTGGTTTCTAAAACATTGGGAATGTTGGCAAAAGAAATTAAACCGGGGATTACAACCTTATATTTAGATAAACTGGCGCATGATTTTATCAAAGATCATGGTGCTGAACCTGCATTCTTAGGTTATGGAGGGTTTCCAAATTCTCTTTGTATCTCTCCGAATGAGCAGGTAGTTCATGGTTTTCCAAATAATGACGTCATAAAAGAAGGAGATGTTCTTTCTGTAGACTGTGGAGTTATTCTGAACGGTTTCGTAGGAGATCATGCCTATACATTTGAAATCGGGGAAGTGAAACCTGAGGTTAAAAAATTACTACAGGTTACCAAAGAATCTTTATACAAAGGAATTGAACAGGTTGTCAGAGGAAAGAGAATAGGAGATATCTCCCATGCTATCCAGACACATTGTGAAAAAGAAGGATATGGAGTGGTAAAAGAGCTTGTAGGGCACGGATTGGGAAGAAAAATGCATGAAGATCCACAAGTTCCAAACTACGGAAGACAGGGAAGCGGAAAAGTAATCAAAGACGGTTTAGCAATTGCTATCGAGCCAATGGTAAATATGGGAACTGAAAAAGTGAAGTTCCATAATGACGGTTGGACAGTAACTACTTTAGACAATATGCCATCTGCTCATTTCGAACATGATGTAGCGGTGATCAATGGTAAGCCGGTATTGCTTTCAACATTTGATTATGTATACGAGGCTTTAGGGATTGTAAGTGATGAAGAAAAGCAGTTCCAACTGGATTTTTAATGAAAAAGGTAACGAAGCTTTTACTGAATAAAATTCCGCGTCCAATGCTTATTAAAATGAGCATCTGGGCAAGACCGCTTATTTATCAGTTTTTCAAAGGAGATCAGTTCTTTGACCCTATTGATGGAAGATCTTACAGGAAATTCCTTCCTTACGGATATGGAAAACAAAGAGAAAATGCACTGTCTCCGGGAACCTTAAGTTTGGAGAGACACCGTCAGATGTGGCTGTATCTTCAGAACGAAACTGATTTTTTTATCAAAAATTATAAAGTTCTGCATATTGCTCCCGAACAGGAATTTCTAAGGAAATTTAAGAGAATGAGTAATCTGAATTATATTTCAGCAGACTTGTATTCTCCCATTGTGGATGTGAAGGCTGATATCCTGGATTTACCTTTCGAAAATGACAGTTTTGATATCGTTTTCTGTAACCATGTTCTGGAACATATTGAAGATGATGCAAAAGCAATGAGCGAGCTGTACAGGGTAATGAAGCCCGGCGGATGGGGAATTCTTCAGGTTCCGATGAAAAATTCATTAGAGAAAACCTATGAAGATTTTACCATTAAAGATCCAAAAGAACGCCAGAAACATTTCGGACAGTATGATCATGTTCGCTGGTATGGAATGGATTATTTTGACCGCCTAAAAAAAGCAGGCTTCGAAATAGAAAAGAACTTCTATTCACAGAAATTCTCTGAAGAAGAAATAAAAAAATACGGATTAAGATATAACGAAATCTTACCGATAGTTTATAAAAAATAGAATAAAGCCCGTTTCAACTATTGAAGCGGGTTTTTATATGAATGAAATGTTCTTTTTTACTCTTTGATGAAAGAATTAGACTTATAATTCTCTATCATTACAACATATTGTCCCTTTGGTAAGCTACTCGTATCAATTGATATTTTACTGCTGTTAGTGGTTGTTTCAAATACCAGCTTCCCTGACATATCGTATATTTTAAGCGAAAGGCTTTTTTCAATATTTTCAATGTTTAAAACCTCTTTTACAGGGTTGGGATACGTTTTGAAAGTTTTCTTTACAGCTTCCGTTTCTTTAGTGCTCAATTGTGCGGTGTTGTTATAATAGATTTTGTTTCCTGAAGGATCTGTTATTATCAAAGTCTTTACGTTGCCACTGGTTGTAATCTGGTAACTGTATATAGATCCGTAAGCTCCTAAAACGTACGCGTCACAGTTTTTTTGATCGTAGGCACGAACAGGTGCTGCATTTCCTCCGTTATAAAATAAAAGGGTACAAGAACTCGCTGTTTTAATAAGATTATTACCTCCGGGCATCACTCCAAAGCTCATCATGGAAGTATTATAATATTTGGAATTAATAACATAGCTTGTTCCTCCGGCTGAATTGAATGTAGTAGCTGGAACTCCGTTATCAATTAAGGGAGTGTTGGTTGTTTGTCCGCTGCTTGTTACCATTTTGGAAATATACCACGTATTGGAAAGTAATTCAGAGGTTTGCTGGGCAGTCAGTAAACTACCTGCTAAAAGGAATAGTATTTTTTTCATGAGTTAAAAGTTTACGGTAAAGATATAAAAGAATTTCTCTTTACGGCTTCAATTTAATCATGATAATAAAATAAGTAAAAAAACCGCCTTCACTACAAAGACGGTTTCCATTTTTAAATATAGATAGAAGTTTATGCACTTTCTAATGTGAGGAAGATACAGCTTTTAATCCTACAACAGAACCAATAAGTGTTACAATAAAGAACACTCTCCAGAAGCTTACAGGATCTTTAAAGAAGATAATTCCCATTAAAGCAGTTCCGACAGCCCCAATTCCCGTCCATACCGCATAAGCAGTACCGATAGGCAGAGTTTGAGTAGCTTTGATCAGCAAAAGCATACTGATTGTCATTGTTATCAAAAAGCCGGTATACCACAGGTACATCTCCGTTCCTGATGTTTCTTTTGCCTTTCCCAGACATGATGCGAAGGCAACTTCAAATAATCCCGCGATAACTAATACTAACCAATTCATTTTTTAAAATTTTACTACTGCAAATTTCAGAATTTGATGTGAGAAAAAATTTTACAATTGTTAAAAAATGAAGGCGATTTTAAGAAAGGAAGATGGGTGCTGGAAGGTAGAAGTTATGATAGTCGGTTAAAGAGGGATATTCAATTTTAATTATTAATGAATCTAAGAACTTTCTATAGAAAAATAAAATTGTTATACGAAACAATAACTTCCATCTTCCTTCTTCCAGCCTCAAAACTGAAATTACTTTATCTCAGCCCGTATTCTACTCAAACTCACTTGTGTAATTCCAAGATAAGACGCAATATAACCCAGCTGAACCCTTTTAAGCAAGTCAGGTTGATAAGCCATAATATCTTTGTAACGTTCCAGTGAAGTCTTGAACTGTCGGGAAATAATTAATTCCTCAGATTTTATCATCTCTGCTTCTGCCAGTTTTCTTCCCCAGTTGGCAATATGGATATCTTCATTAAACAGTTTTCTGAGATTTTCTGTTTCCATTCTGTACAGATCGCAGTCTTCCAGCAATTCAATACTTTCATAGCCGGGTTTGTCCTCTACATAGCTTTTCATCGAGAGAATACATTGTCCCTCACTTCCGAACCAAAAAGTGATATCATTATCAGCCGTTGAAGAATAGGCTCTTGCAATTCCTTTTCGGATAAAATACAGATAAGGAATCACTTTATCGGCTTCCATCAGACAAAAGCCTTTAGGATGCGAAACCTCTGTGATATGCTCTTTTAAACTATTTTTTGATGCTTCAGGAAGAAGGTAAACCTTGTCAAGAATCTGGTCTATATTCATAAAGATGAATTCTAATATTCAAAAATATTAGTTTTAAGTAATGCAATACAAAATAATCTGATTTTTTTTGATGTCTTGTTTTGGGCTTATTTTAAAATCTCTTTTATCACAGCCATTTAAGATTGTATAACTCTCTTTTTTCTTTAAAAATTAAGATTAACCGTAAAGACCAATTTTGTTTTACTAACTTTGCAGTTCGTAATATTATTTTTATGCACAAAGCTGGATTTGTAAATATAGTTGGAAAGCCCAATGCGGGAAAATCGACCTTACTCAACCAATTAATGGGAGAGAAGTTGGCGATTGTAACGCAGAAAGCTCAGACAACCCGTCACAGAATTTTTGGAATTTATAATGAAGATGACCTTCAGATTGTATTTTCTGATACTCCTGGAGTATTGGATCCTAAATACGGACTGCAGGAAAAAATGATGGATTTTGTAAAGGACTCTTTGCAGGATGCTGACGTTTTTCTATTTATTGTAGATGTTACCGATAAAGCAGAACCGTCAGAATTTTTAATTGATAAACTGAATAAAATCCCTGTACCCGTACTTCTTCTATTAAATAAAGTAGACCAGACGGATCAGGCAGGTCTTGAAAAACTGGTTGAAGACTGGCATGCCAGAATTCCTAAAGCTGAAATTTTACCTATTTCTGCATTGAACGCCTTTAATACAGAGGTTATTTTACCTAAAATAAAATCATTACTTCCCGAGAATCCTCCTTATTACGACAAAGATCAGTATACGGATAAACCTGAAAGATTTTTTGTAAACGAAGCAATTCGTGAGAAAATTCTTCTGAATTATGATAAAGAAATCCCATATTCTGTGGAAGTAGTAACCGAACAGTTCAAGGAGAAAGAAGGAATAATCTTCATAGATTCTATTATTTATGTAGAAAGAGATACCCAGAAAGGAATTATTATCGGACACAAAGGGGAAGCTATCAAAAAAGTGGGAACTGAAGCAAGAATGGACCTTGAGAAATTCTTCACCAAAAAAATTCATCTCAATCTATTTGTAAAAGTGAAAAAAGATTGGAGAAAGAACGACAGAGATCTTAAGAATTTCGGTTACAGATAAACTAAAACGGCCGGAATCCCGTTGTATTAAAAGATTTTTATTACCTTAGTATAAATTTTTAGTACATGAACTATAATAATTCAAATTCGAGCTCAATACCTAAAGATATTATTTTGTTGGTGGTGAGAGTGTTTGTAGGTTTTGCAATGCTTTCTCATGGTTTTCCAAAACTTCAGATGCTATTGGCAGGCGGTAAAATCGAGTTTTTCGATTTTATGGGACTTGGTCCTCAAATATCACTGATTCTTACGGTTTTTGCTGAATTTGTATGTTCAATACTCCTTATATTAGGGCTTTTTACAAGGGTTTCTCTTGGATTTTTAATCTTTACAATGATCATTGCAGGTTTTGTAGTACATGGTGCAGATCCTTTTGAAAAAAGAGAAATGCCTCTTGTTTATCTTTCCGTTTATCTTTTATTGATGGTAATCGGAGCCGGAAAGATCTCAGTAGATCATATGATTGAGAGAAGAAAAAGAGCTTCGGACTGGTAATCTTACTATAAAAACAAAATATAATAAACAAGGCACTTCATTTTCTGAAGCGCCTTGTTTGTTCTTAATAATTGCAGTGAGGTAAGCAATCCCAGATCAGTTTTCCGTTTTCGTCTCTTACTCTGCAAGCCATAAAGCCTGCATCACATAATGGAGCATTTCCTCCATTGATCGTTTTCAGATTGCTCTTTGATAATTTTTTTAAATTTTTCATATTATTTTAATTTGTAAGGTAAATGTAATAAAAAAACGAATATAACACTGGAAAGTGTCTTATTTATTTAATTTTATCAATCCTGCAAAATTCACTACATTCGTAGAAAATGAATTTATATGAAGATAAAACTGACCATCTGCCTTCTGGCATTTCTCAATTTTTATGATGCACAGGAGAATATCACTTACCAGAAACCCTCTGCAGAGATTTTAAAACTGGCAGACTATCAAAGACCGCCAAGCGTTCTGATGAACAGCAAAAAAGACTGGGTGGTTTTTACCTATCGTCCAACATATAAAACACTGGAAGACCTTAGTCAGCAGGAAATGAAACTTGGAGGATTAAGAATTAATCCTGTTACCAATATTTCAAGCAGTACTACCTATTCAAATAATCTGAAGATCAGAAAGATCAATGATAAAAATGAGATTCAGGTAAAAAATCTGCCATCCAATCCAAAAATTACCTATGTTTCATTTTCTCCGGATGAAAAAAAATTGGCATTTACCAATACAACAGCTAAAGGAGTTGAACTTTGGGTAGTGGATATGGAAACTGCTTCTGCCAAAAAAATTACGGCTGATAATCTGAATGCCAATTTAGGAATGCCTTATGTGTGGTATAATGATTCTCAAAGCTTCCTGATCAGAGCAATTCCTCAAAATAGAGCTGCTCTCATTGATGCAAGCAAAGATCTTCCAACAGGCCCGATTGTTTCAACAGCAGATGGTAAAGTTTCTCAAAACAGAACGTATCAGGATCTTTTGAAAAATCCTCAGGACGAAAAAAACTTTGAAACGCTTACTGCTTCTGAAATCTATAACGTAGATCTTACGGGAAATCTTAAGAAACTGAAAGATCAGGACATGTATGCCGGCTTAAGTTTTTCTCCAGACGGAAATTACCTGATGGCTACAACCATCAAAAAACCGTTTTCCTATATTGTTCCGTTGAACAGATTCCCATCAACTACAGTAGTGTATGATATGAAAGGAAATGCTGTAAAAACAGTAAATGAAGTTCCTTTGAATGAAATTATGCCAAAAGGTTTCTCATCCGTAAGAACCGGAAAAAGAGATATGACCTGGAGAAGTGATGCTCCGGCTACTCTTACTTTTGCTGAAGCGTTGGATGGAGGAGATCAGTCTAAAACAGCAGATTACAGAGATGAAGTATTTACATGGGAAGCTCCGTTTACAGCGACTCCTAAATCTTTCTTCAAAACAAAGCAGAGATATGATGACGTAACCTGGACCAATGATCATTATGCCATTGTTTCTGAAGGCTGGTATGATACAAGAAACACAAAATCTTATTTGATAGACACCAACAACGGAGAATCTAAAGTTTTCGATGATAGAAATTATCAGGATGTTTACAGTGATCCCGGAAATTTTAACACTACGAAAAACCAGTACGGAAGATATGTAATCGATATGAAAGGCGGAAAAGCCTATCTTATCGGAGATGGATTTACGAAAGATGGTCAGCATCCTTTTATTGATGAAATGGATGTGAAATCACTGAAAAAGAAAAGACTCTATACTTCCAATATAAAGAACGGAAAGGAAGAAATTATTGATATCCTTAATGCTTCAAAGGGTGAAATTCTTACTACCCAACAGTCACCGAGTCTTTATCCAAATTACTTCAAAAAGAACATCAAATCTAATAAGGAAGAAGCGGTAACCAACTTCGCAAATCCTTTTGAAAGCATCAAAGATGTTTACAAAGAAGTAATTACTTATAAGAGAAATGATGGAGTTACCTTAACCGGAACCCTTTATCTTCCTGCCAATTATGACAGGAAAGCCAAAAAAGAGAAACTTCCATTGTTGATCTGGGCTTATCCTACAGAATATAAAGATAAAAATACAGCAGGGCAGAACACTCAAAACCCGAACGATTTTACATTCCCTTATTACGGATCTTTCGTGTACTGGACAACGAAAGGATACGCTGTTCTTGATGATGCCGCTTTCCCGATTATTGGTGAAGGAAAAACAGAACCTAATGATACATTTATCCCACAATTGGTAGCCAATGCTGCTGCTGCAATTGATGCTGTTGATCACCTTGGGTATATCGACAGAAAGAAAGTTGCTGTAGGAGGACATTCTTATGGTGCATTTATGACTGCGAACCTTCTTACGCATTCTGATCTTTTTGCATGCGGAATTGCCAGAAGTGGGGCTTACAACAGAACTTTAACACCATTTGGGTTCCAAAGTGAGCAGAGAAACTATTGGGATATTCCTGAGATCTATAACAAGATGTCTCCATTCATGAATGCAGATAAAATGAAGACTCCTCTTCTTCTGATTCACGGTGATGCAGATAACAACCCGGGAACATTTACTTTGCAGACGGAAAGATACTTCCAGGCATTGAAAAACCTGGGGGCTCCGGTAAAAATGGTTCTTCTTCCAAAAGAAGCCCATGGATATCAGGCTAAAGAAAATATCTTACACCTTTTGTGGGAACAGGATCAGTTTCTTGAAAAGTGCTTAAAGAAATAAATAACAAAAGAGACTGCTAATTACAAACAGTCTCTTTTTTTTGATTAAAAAATATAATAAGGAAGTTGTATTAAAGCTTAAAGCGAAGCTTATCTTAATGATCTTATCCTCTTAATAAAACTTAATGGTTTTAAAAATTAAAGATGCTTCAGAATTTCATTAATACTTTTAAGCTCCATAAAATTTGGATGTTCCAGATTAATATCATGCTGTTCATGACTCCATGTCACATGATAAGGAATATGTGCCGCATATCCTCCGATTTCCAATACCGGTAAAATATCCGATTTGATAGAATTTCCGAGCATAAGAAAATTTTCAGGTTGGCAGTCCAGATGTTTCAAAAGCTTTTCGTAATCGTGTTCTTTTTTATCACTCATGATTTCAATATGATGGAAATAATCTTGTAATCCTGAATTTTTGAGTTTACGCTCCTGATCCAGAAGATCTCCTTTTGTAGCGACAACAAGCCTGTATTTTCCTTTTAAGCTGTCAAGAGTTTCCGTAACACCTTCCAGAAGTTCAATAGGTTTCTGAAGAAGTTCCTGGCCAAGCTGAATCGCTTTGTTGACCAATTCCAATGATGCTGTATTATTCGATACTCTGCCGATGGTTTCAATCATACAAAGCATAAATCCTTTCACTCCGTAACCGTATAAATGAAGATTCTGCATTTCTGTTTTAAACAATTCCTGTGATACCGAATGCTGTGGAAGATAGTCTTCAAGCAGTCTGCAAAATTCGTTCTCTGCTTCCTGAAAATAAGGTTCATTGATCCAAAGTGTGTCATCCGCATCAAAGGCAATCGTAGTAATATGATTATTCATTTTTGTTTTGTAATTTTCTGATCTCAAAATTCAGTATAAAAACTCAATAAGCAAAGGACATTTGTCCCGGATCTATATGTTACGAACAAATCAGGCATTTTTAAGCTATTTTGATGAACTTTACACTAATCAAAAGGGTAGGGAAGAAGTTGTATTAAAGTCTTTTTCCAGAGATGAGAATATATTGATACAGGATCAGTTGCCCTCAAAGGTTATGCTTATTAAAGAAGGTATTGCCAAATGTTATCTCACCGAAGAAAACGCGAAAGAATATATTGTTGAATTTTTGGGAAGCGGTGAAATCCTTGGAGAAGTTGAGTTGATTAAAAATATCAACTGTTTGTGCAGTGTGAAAGCCGTATCAGAAGTAACGGTTTATGAAACATCTATTTCTTATTTTAAGTCTTTGATTAAAAATGATCTTGCTCTCAATCACTTATTGCTGGATTCATTTGCACAGAGAATTATCAATACTTCAAGCAGGGCATCTTATCAACAGTTATATACCGTAGAGCATACGTTAACGCAACTCCTGAATATGCAGGCAAAACAAGGAATTCAAATCTCAAAAGAAGATATGGCTTCCTATTTGGGAATTACCTTGAGAAGCTTAAATAGAATTTTAAAGGATTTAAAATAAAACATTTGGAATTCGCGAAGACACAATAATATTTCAACTTTGCTCGATATCAGATTTTCAGCAAATAAAGAGTCGCTTAATTTTTTCAATCTGCGAGCAATAAAATCATCAGCATTCAATTTTATCGAAGATAAAATCCTTGCGCCTTAAAAACACCAAAAGTTTAAACCTATCGCGCCTTTGTGATTTTCCAATAAATAAAACATTAAAATCAATTTGCATTAATATCGATGTTGTTTTAAGGGGGTGTTTTGTTTTAATATTAAAATTTAGATAAAATATTTTAAATTTATAGGGGTAATTTTAAAATTTAGTATTTTTGTGTTAGAATAAGTTGAATTATAATATTCATGGAAACATTAAAGTTCAGAAATGCTGAATTGGCAGATTTAAATAAAATCGTAGCCATCTACAACTCAACAATTGCCTCAAGAATGGTAACTGCAGATATGGAAGAAGTCTCTGTAGAAAGTAAACTAAAATGGTTTGAAGAACATAACCCTCAAACAAGACCTCTTTGGGTGGTTGAAGATGATCAGGATCAGGTCGTTGGATGGGTAAGTTTCAGTTCATTTCATGAAAGAGCTGCATACAATGGCACGGTAGAGGTAAGCATTTATCTGGATGAAACCTGCAGAGGAAAAGGGTATGGTAAAACCATTCTTCAGTATTGTATTGATAACGCCGGAAAATTTGGAGTAAAAAACCTTGTAGCACTTATTTTCCTTCATAATGAACCAAGTTTGAAGCTGTTCAGGCATTTTGGGTTTGAAGATTGGGGAAGTCTTCCTAATGTAGCCATTTTGGATGGGGTGGAAAGAAGCCTGAAGATTTTAGGAAAAAGGATAGATTAATTATAATTGTGGAGAAAGTGAAAAGGTAAACTTGTAAAACGGGTTTATAAGTATTTAATCTTTAAAATAGAATTATACACAATCATCTGTGCTCATCCGTGAAATCTGCGGTTAAGCAAAAAAACGAGAGAATATAAAAATAGCTGTCTCAAATTTGAAACAGCTATTTTGTTTTTTTATGAATTCTGCTTTACTCTTTTAGCAGACATATTTAAGAATCGTTTCACCAGGAAAACAGCTGAGACCGTTAATCCCAATCCGAGTGCGATCCACATTCCAAATGCTCCCATTTCTAAAGTGACACAGAAGAAATATCCCAAAGGAATAGTAATTACCCAATAGGCGATAAAAGTATAAATAGACGGAGTTTTTACATCCTGTAATCCTCTCAGCATTCCTAACGCCGTTACCTGAATCCCATCAGAAAGTTGGAATAAAGCAGCAATAATCATCAGTTTTGATGCCAGGCTGATTACTTCAATCTCTTCTTTTTTCGTAAAGAACGTTGGTAGGATATTTCTTCCTAAAATAAACACCAATCCGCAGATACACATAAAAATAAAAGCAATCTTTAGGTTGTTGATTCCTACTTTTCTAAGTTCAACAAAATTTTGCTCTCCAAGCTTTCTTCCGATCATTACAGTAGAAGCAACACTGAACCCAACACACAAGTTGAAGGTGAAAGAAGCCATACTTAAAGCGATCTGGTGAGAAGCAATATCATGAGCAGAGATCAATCCACAGATAAACGCAGCTCCGGCAAAAGCGGTTACTTCAAAAAACATCTGTAAAGCAGTGGGCAATCCTAATTTTACCATTTTATCAAACATTTTCTTTGAGAAAACCTGGATTTTTAAAGAGAAATCCTTGATATAACGTCTTGTTCTTTTTTCTTTAAGCAATACAAAATAAAGGAAAACTACCATGAAAACTCTGGAAATCAGGGTTGCTAAAGCAGATCCTTTTACGCCCATTGGAGGAATTCCCCAAAGTCCTTTGATAAAGACATAGTTTAAAACAATATTGATAATGTTCGCAATAATGGTTGCTTTAGTAACTCCGATTGTATAGGAAAGCCCTTCAGAAACCTCACGAAGCGTCTGAAATGCCATAAACGGAATCATGCTGACCACCATTATACTTAGGAAACTTACAGTATCCGGAATGATTTTGGCTGGCTGTCCGGAATGATAGAGTAGTGGCATTCCCATCAGCAATATGACCATCAGGATAATCCCAACAGACATATTGATAATAAAACCGTGGCTGAATACCGAATTAATCGTAGCATGATCCTCTTTCGAGTGTGCTTCCGAAACCAATGGCGGAATAGCAAATGAAAAGCCCAGGGCTAATACAAATATGGAGAAAAACACTGCATTCCCCAATGATACAGATGCCAGTGCATCAGCACCTAAAAGTTTTCCGACAATAATATTATCGAATAAGTTGACCGAAACCTGCCCTACCTGGGTTAGCATCACAGGCAGAGCCAAAGTCAGGCATTCTTTCGTATAGTTTTTGTTTAAAAAGTTCATAATATTTTAAGATTCATATAGTTTATAATTAATAGGGCAAAAAAAAATTTGCAGTGGTAACACTGCAAATTTTTATAATATTGTAAATAATAGCGTTATTATTTCCTTACAAAACTTGCAACGTCACCTTCAGAAACAGTATTTCCACCAAGAATAATCAACCTCTCAACAACGTTTCTTAATTCTCTGATATTTCCAGTCCATGAAAGAGCTTTTAAAGCATCAATAGCTTTATCATCAAACTTTTTTACAGCTGTACCATGCTCATCAGCAATCATACCTGAAAAATGTTCAACCAACATTTTGATATCTCCCTTTCTTTCATCCAATGGCGGAACGTAGATTTCAATTACAGAAAGTCTGTGGTAAAGGTCTTCTCTGAATTTCCCTTCCTCAATTTCTTTCTGCATATTTTTATTGGTAGCCGCAATTACTCTTACGTCCACTTTAATTTCTTTATCACTTCCCACAGGAGAAACTTTGCTTTCCTGAAGTGCTCTCAATACTTTAGCCTGAGCAATAAGACTCATATCACCAATCTCATCAAGGAAGATTGTACCTCCGTTTGCCTGCTCAAATTTTCCCTGCTTATCTTTAATAGCTCCTGTAAAAGATCCTTTTACGTGTCCGAAAAGTTCAGATTCAATAAGTTCAGATGGGATGGCAGCACAGTTTACCTCAATCATAGGTCCTCTTGAACGGTCACTTTGGTTGTGAATAGCATGAGCTACCAGTTCTTTTCCGGCACCGTTAGGTCCTGTAATAAGAACTCTGGCATCAGAAGCTGCTACTTTTTCGATCATATCCTGAATCTTTTGAAGAGCAGGAGAATCACCAATCATCTGATATTTTTTGCTTACTTTTCTCTTTAAAGTTTTGTTTTCAGTCTGAAGATTTTTATTTTCTTTCTTCAGAGTTTCTTTAGCCAAAGCATTTTTCACACTTGTGATCAATCTGTTGATATCAATTGGCTTGGAAATAAAATCGTATGCACCTTCTCTCAAACAGGAAACGGCAGAATCAATATCTGCGTGGCCTGAGATCATAATAAAAGTAGTTTCTGGTTTTAGTGCGAGACTTTGCTTTAAAAGTTCGGTTCCTGAAACCTTAGGCATCTTGATATCAGAAATCACCAATGCGAAATCTTCTTTTTCTACCTGTTTGTAACCTTCAAGGCCGTCTTCTGCGATAACAAATTCATAATCGGTGAGTTCATCAGAAAGAATACTGTGAAGTACTCCCGAGATTGCTTTTTCGTCTTCTACTATAAGGATTTTTTGCATAGTTGCAAATTTAAATTTTTTGTTTCAATTATTAGCAAAAACTATACCTAAATATCTATTTTGAATAGTCTCTTCTGCCAAAAATTGCAGATCCAACCCTCACAGAATTAGCACCACACTCAATGGCTATAGGGAAATCATCACTCATTCCCATTGATAAGGTATTTATTGTTTTTGATTTATTTAATTCATCAAAAAGCCCCTTCAGGATTAAAAATTCATTTCTGACCTGCTGTTCATCATCTGTGAAGGTTGCCATTCCCATTAAACCGGTAATTTCCACATGAGGAAAATTGCCATCTGTATATTGCTGGAAAAGATCTTTGGCTTCGGAGATTTCAAGACCGAATTTGGTTTCTTCAGCAGCAATTTTTACCTGCAGAAGGACTTTTATCGTTCTGTTGTTTTTTCCTGCTTCTTTGTTGATTTCTGCCAATAATTTTTCAGAATCCACACTTTGTATGGTATCGATGAAAGAAGCGATATATTTTACTTTATTGGTTTGTAAGTGGCCAATAAGGTGCCATTGGATATCCTGAGGCAGGAGAGGGAATTTTTCCATCAATTCCTGTACTTTATTTTCTCCAAAGACTTTTTGCCCTAGATCATATACTTCCTGTACCGAAGAAGCCGGGTGTGTTTTGGAAACAGCAACCAGCTGGACATTGGATGGCAGCTGGTTTTTTATAGTGTTATAATTTTCTTTAATACTCATATATGCAAATTTCCGAAAATTCTCTGACAGTTGCTAGTTGTTAATATATTTTACACTGTACTTTTCACAGTATGATTAATTCAAAACCTCATTGATCTTAGGGTACTGCGAAATTTTTCTGAAAACAAACTTGTTGCTTTTCTGCAGCTTTTCAATAAAAAGATCCAGTTCGTTGATAGAATCTGCATCTCTGAGGTATTGATCATGAGTCAGGAAAACAAGATGTCTTGATGTTTTCTCAAGATCGTTAAAGAAAATACTGTCTACTTTCTTAATCATAGCTTCATGACTTCCCTTTAAAGTCATTTTCTGAGAAGGTCTCCATTCAAGATCCCAGCCGATTATTTTATAGCCGGCCTTTTTAAGACCGTCTGCTGCCGCAGTGGAACTTTTAATATCTGTTACATTAATATTATTGAGCCTCCAGATATTTCTTCCCGGAGTTCTGGCGATTTTATCAGTAAGCTTAAGGCTGTCTTTAGCAATATCAAAATCGTGTACTACAGCGTCTGCATTTCTGTAAAAATCTGTGTATTTATTGTGAGCATGCGTGAAACTGTGGTTGGCTAGTTCTATAAGAGGATTTTGCTTTAGAAGCAGTAGATCATCTTTCTGTCTTTTACTTCCATAAGCATGTTTACCCACCAGAAAAGCGGTTGCACAAACGTTTCTTTTGTCAAGGATTTTTAATAGATTTTCGGTTCCCTGATTGGGGCCGTCATCAAAAGTAAGGTAGATCACTCTTTTATCCGGGTCTACGCTTTCATCGTCCATTTTGGGGACTATTTCTGCGGAAGGATGTTCCTGTGAACTGACGACGGGGTCACTCACTTCTTTTTTGAAATTACAGCTGTTTAATAAAACTGAAGATGCACTCACCAATGCAAACATCCCGAGAAAAGTCACATTTTTTGACTTTTCCGCAAAAATTTTTCTCATAAAAATAATGGAATTTTAAATTGTTAAAAATCGTTAAAAATAACACCAGAAAATTAACAAATTACATGCCATGCTGTGCAGGCTTTTTCCTTTTTAAGTTTATTTTAAGAACTTTATTTTAAGGGAGATTTCCATTAACGGTCAAATTGCAATCTTATGATTTTTGTTTCTTTATTTATTAACATTTATAAATGGCAAAACGATAGTCTTTTTCTATATTTGTTAAGGTTTCAATATTCTTCATATCATGGAGAATTATTTTATTTTAACTATATCAGGTGGTTTTATTCTAAAAAACTTTTTAAATACAATGAATTTTTGATAGCGGCGGTTCCCCAGGTGTTATTGAAGAATATATAGACCGTTTTTCCGCTGTTTTTAATTTTTTCCACAAGTTCATCCATAAAATCCTTGTTGTACTCTGATTTATAGAGAATGGGTTTCCCGTGAAGTCTGTAATAAAGAATGTCTGGATGATTAATAATTATATCTTCAGGAAGATCACCGGGAAAGCTTACGCCTGAAAAGATCGTATTAAGATTTTTTAAAAGATCAAAGATTTCTTTTTGCCACCATGAATTGTGACGGAACTCAATCACATTTAGAAAACTGTGATCCGTATTATTAATAATACGTTCTGTATTTTCCGGAGTGTTTTTAAAAGAAGGAGGGAGCTGGTATAGAAAACCGGAAAGCTTATCCTTCAAACTGTTTTGAATATGACTGCAAAAAGCTGAGATTTCTTCTTTGGAATTTTCCAGCCTGTTTTGATGGGTAATGGATTTTGGGATTTTAATAAAAAACCTGAATGATTCAGGAGTGTCATCATACCACTTCAATAATGTTTTTGAAGTTGGCTTTCTGTAAAAAGTAGAATTGATTTCTACAGCATTGAACGTTTTTGAATATAAAGAAAGAAAATCTTTACTGTTAGCATCTTCAGGATATAAAGACCCTTTCCAGTCGTTATTATAAAATCCTGAACATCCTATGTAAAGATTTTCTTTTTTCATGATAATTATTTTATATCCAGATCCACGGAGTTTAGTCTCAATGAATTCAGAATCACAGAAAGAGAGCTGAAGCTCATTGCTGCGGCTGCAATCATTGGTGACAATAGAATTCCAAAGAATGGATACAATAATCCTGCCGCAACCGGAACGCCTAAAACATTATAGATGAATGCGAAGAACAGGTTTTCTTTAATATTTTTGAGAAGTTTTTCACTTAAAAGTTGTGCTTTTGCAACACCTAAAATATCTCCTTTTAATAAAGTGATCTCTGCGCTTTCAATAGCAACATCGGTTCCTGTTCCCATGGCAATTCCTACATCAGACTGAGCAAGGGCAGGAGAGTCATTGATTCCGTCTCCGGTCATCGCTACAATTTTACCCTGTTGCTGTAGTTTTTTTACTTCGTTCAGTTTGTCTTCAGGAAGGCAATTGGCTTTGAAATGTTTGATGCCTAATTCATCAGCAACAGCTTTTGCTGTGTGCTCGTTATCTCCGGTCATCATGATTACGTCTATTCCTTCACTCATCAGTTGTTTCACGGCTTTTTTTGAGCTTTCTTTGATTTTATCCGTAAAACTTATGAATCCAAGCACCTGCTGATCCTGTGCGATGTAAGAAATGGTGTGTGCTTTTGACTGTACTTCTACAGCTTTCTGTTTCAAGTTTTCAGGAATAGCAATTTGATGTGAGGTTAATAGGTTTTCATTTCCTAAATAAGCTGTTTTACCGTTGATATTTCCTTTCACTCCTTTTCCGGAAATGTTTTCAAACTGATCTACTTTTTCAGCCGTTACATTCCCTTCCTTTGCTCTTTTGATAACAGCGTTGGAAAGTGGATGTTCAGAATTTTGATTTAAAGAAAAAGCTAGTTTTAAAATCTCATTCTGATCTCCGTTCACTGTTTCAATATATTCTACTGAAGGTTTTCCTTCCGTTAAAGTTCCTGTTTTATCAGTAATCAGAACATTTACTTTGTTCATTTGCTCAAGGGCTTCTGCATTTTTAATCAGGATTCCATTTTTAGCTCCTTTTCCAATACCTACCATTAATGACATAGGTGTTGCGAGGCCAAGAGCACATGGACATGCTACAATTAAAACAGCTACAGCATTCACGAAAGCAAATAAACTTCTTTTTCCTTCCGGCCCGAAAAACTGCCACAGAATAAAAGTAAGCACGGCAATAAGGATTACTACAGGAACAAATACTTTTGAAACTTTGTCGGTAAGCTTCTGGATGGGAGCTTTGCTGCGGCTGGCTTCATTAACCATCTTAATGATCTGTGAAAGCAGGGTTTCATCACCTACTTTTTCCGCCTTGATGATGAATACCTGATTGCCGTTTATCGTTCCGGAAGATACTTTATCATCTACATTTTTTTCTACAGGAATAGGTTCTCCTGTAATCATACTTTCATCAACGATAGAATTTCCTTCAGTGATTTTTCCGTCTACTGGAATTTTTTCACCTGGTTTTACTTTTAATAAATCACCTATTTTCACCTGAGAAAGCAGAACTTTCTTCTCTTCACCGTTTACTATAAGATTGGCTTCGTCCGGAGAAAGATTCATTAATTCTTTGATAGCATTTCCTGTTTTTTTATGAGCTGCAGCTTCCATCAGCTGGCCTAAAATAACAAGGGTTAAAATCACACAGACCGCCTCAAAATACAATGGGATTTCATGATTGTGACCTCGAATTTCATGGGGAATAATGTCCGGGAAAATTAAAGCAACAATACTGAAAATAAATGCAGCTGCTACACCCAAAGCAATAAGACTGAACATATTGAGATTCCATGTTTTGAAAGAAACCCAGCCTCTTTTTAACAAAAACCATCCGGAATAAAATAGGACTGGAAGCGTTAAAGTAAGCTCAATAAACCCCTGAATCTGATGTGAGAAAGGGAAATTGATCAACATTCCACCCATGGAAAGAATAAAAACCGGAATGGTAAATACTAATGAAGTGATGAACTTTCTTTTTAATATGTTGTAGGTTTCATCTTCTTCGTCATCACTGCTGTCAGGCATTCTTACGAGATCCATTCCACAGATCGGGCAGTCTCCTGGTTCATCACGAATGATTTCCGGGTGCATTGGACAGGTATATTTTGCGGTTTTCTTTTCAGGATATTTTACAAGGTCCATTCCACAAACTGGGCATCCTACATTAGAGTCATAGGTTTTATCGCCTTCACAATACATGGGACAGTAATACTTACCTGCCATATCATCAGTGACTTTAGGAGCTTCATGATTATGGCCGTGGTGGTGATCATGATGGTTGTGAGAATGGGAGTGGGAGTATTGGTGTTGTGAAGCTGCTTTTTGTGAAAGTTCTTCAGTGATCGTCTCTAAATCCATATGACAAACCGGGCATTCTCCTTTTTCATCATACACTTTATCACCCTCACAAAACATAGGACAATAGTGTTTTCCGTAACTGTCTTTAAAACTTTCAGGAAGATTTGTCGATGAGTAAGTTGGTTTATGATTAGGATCTTTTGCGAGCTTTTCTTCAATCGGAACCAGGTACATTTTGCAGACAGGGCATCTTTCTCCCTGCTTGAAATATACTTTATCTCCTTCACATTCCATTGGACAATAGTATACAGAAGACGGAGATACACGATCCTGAGGTTTTACAAATGCTGTTTCTGGAGTATTAGGATCTTCAAGTCTGTATTTTCCTATTTCTGCCAAAGCATCATTTAAAACTGAAAGCTTTGCTCCATGATCAGAAGTAATTGTTGCGGTATTATTTTCCAGGTTTACATCGGCTTTAATCCCTTCAATACTGTTGAGTTGGTTTGATATCTTTTTCTGGCAGCCGGAACAGGTCATTCCGAGTATTTTATACTGTTGGTCCATGATTCTTAAATTTATACTACAAATTTCCAAAATGGAAAACTAAGGTTGTTATAAATTTAAGGATAATAGTTATAAAATTAGGCTAGTGTGAGTTTTAGGGTTGGAGAGTGTTAGAGTGGGAGAGTTGTAGGGTTTGAGTGTTGGTAAATGAAATACAAATATTTAACTCCTTCACTCTCAAACCCTCAAACTCTAAAACTTATAGATTGTCAAGCGCTTTACGGTTATGCTCTTTCAATTTTTTGAATTCAGTTGGGGTGAACCCGGTTACATTCCTGAATTGGGAAGAAAGATGCTGTACGCTTTTATAGCCAAGCTTTCCTGCAATTTCAGTAAGATTAAATTCATTGTACAGAAGAAGTTCTTTTACTTTTTCAATTTTCTGAAGAATGAAGAATTGTTCTAATGTGATATTTTCGTTTTGTGAAAATGTTTTTGAGAGCGCGCTATAATCTTTATGAAGTTTTGAACTTAAAAATTCTGATAGCAAAAAATCTTCTGCGATATCAAGATCGCTAATTTTTACAATGATCAGGCTTTTGATTTTTTCTACAATCTGATGTGCAGAATCCATGATCCTTTCAAAGCCTGTATTTAACAGTTCTTTTTCTATGATCTGCATTTTTTCAGATGAAACTTCGGTTTCAGTTTCTATTTCACCCAATAAGGCTGCGCTTATTTTTACATCTGCATTGCGGAAGATATTTTCTACCGCAGCGATGCATCTGTTGCAGACCATATTTTTTATGAAAATTTTCATAGACTGTTGTTTAGCCTGTCTTTTACGAATTCAATCTGGGTTTTACCATGAGGAGCAGGATTACCATCAGCATCAAGGTTTACCATAACGATTTTTTCTACCGTAATAATAGTTTGGTGAGTCATTTTATTTCTTACATCACATCTTAACGTAATAGAAGAGGATCCGAAATGAGATGCTTCAATTCCTATTTCTATAATATCTCCCTGCTTGGCGGAACTTACGAAATTAATTTCAGAGATAAATTTGGTTACTACTTTTGTGTTTTCCAACTGAATAATGGCATAGAGTGCAGCTTCTTCATCTATCCATTGAAGGAGTCTTCCTCCGAAAAGTGAATGGTTAGGATTTAAGTCTTCGGGTTTTACCCATTTTCTGGTATGGTAGTTCATGTCTTTTAATAATTTGCAGTACAAATTTAGTGTTAAAAGCTGATGTATTCAAAAGATTCATATTTATTGATCTGAAAAGAATCATTCATTTTCTCAATCATTTTCTTTTGGAACGCATTGCTTTGGTTTTTGTAATTGAACTGTCATTTAATAATGCATGATATTCCTTACTCTCCATAGGCAATAAAGCAACCTTTCCTTCTGAATTATGATGAATTCCGAATCCGTATTTCTTAGCTAAAGGAGAACAGCGGAGACAAGGTTGCCCTTTTGAAAAGAATATTTTCCTCTCTTCTTGCTTTTCATTTTCTGAAATATCATTTTTAATTGCATAACATTCAAAAACAATATCGTCTGAAGAATATGTATAAGGATTTTTTATAATTTTCTCATATTGAAGATTGGCCAATGTTTTTTGTTTTTTTTCAGGAGGAATCTGTGCCTGGGAAACAGGGCAGTCTTCGGCAACTTCAATGAGTGTGTTGGTATAATTTGTAGTGTGTGATTTCATATTTTGGCTTGGAATTTAAGATTTCATGAAGAATAGGATAGTAAGTGAGATCGTAATTATAACATTTTCAATCTTATTAGCTTGATTGTGAGTGGTTAGACTTGGCTTTTATTGTTAATTTTTAACTAATTTTATGATAAAATATTTTTATATGTAATTATCTGTTAATCAGTATTTTATGTTGTTTTTGCTTGCTTTTTTCTTCTTTGGATTCAACATAATGTGAGAAATATTTAAAAAAAGCTTTGATTTGAAATTTTTAATTGTATCTTGCATACGTTTATATTTGGAATCAATATTTGTTCATTAATTTATGTTGTTTTTCTTTTATATACCAAATTTTTATTAATTTTTTAATTTATTTAAAATGAACATTTTTGTTTCAAACATCAATTACGCAACTAAAGAGTATGAGTTGCACGATCTATTCGCAGAATTTGGTGACGTATCATCAGCTAAAATCGTTACAGACAGAGAAACTGGTCGTTCCAGAGGTTTCGGTTTTGTAGAGATGGGTGATGAAGAAGGAAAGCAAGCTATTGAAGCTCTTAACCAAAAAGAATTTAACGGAAAAACTTTAAACGTATCTGAAGCTAAGCCAAGAGAAGAGAAGCCAAGAAGAAGCTTTGACAACAACAGAGGTGGTGGTTACGGAAACAACCGTGGAAACGGTGGTGGATACGGTGGTGGAAACAACCGTGGAGGTAACGGCGGAGGAAACCGTTGGTAAAAAAATATGAAGCGGCTTTTAAGCCGCTTTTTTTATGGAATTTAGTTTCCTATAATTCATTTGATTAGAATTTTGTATTGAGATATTGAAATGTTTTGGCATAGTTTTAGAAAATTATCAATCAATCAAAAAGTAATTATAATGAAAAAACAATTATTAGGATTAATGATGGTGTTTGGCGGCTTATTAATCAATGCACAAAGTATTTATACAGGACAAACAATAAGGCAGGACAGAAAGTACTGGGCAGATAATAATGAGTATTATCTGATCTTTCAAAATGATGGAAACCTGGTTTTTTATAACAGATCCGGTACTCCTGCATGGGAATCAAGAACTGCTAACAGAGGAGTAAGAGCAATTTTTCAGGATGATGGTAATCTGGTAGTGTATACACGTGGAAATGGAGTTGCTTTTGCCTCAAATACTGAAGGTAAAGGAGCTAACAAGCTATCCGTTCAGGATGATGGTAATCTTGTTATTTATAATGGCTCTACCCCTTTATGGGCATCTAAAAGCGGTGGTATCAAAAACAATAATGGCTGGAGAAATCGCGATCGTTACAGCAGTAGGGATTATGTTTCAACGGGTTATAGATTTCGTAAAGATGAAAAATTATATTCTTCAGATGGAAGTTATTATTTAGTTTTTCAGGACGATGGTAATCTTGTCTTAGCTGGCAGAAATGGAAGCCCGATCTGGGCGACAGGAACAGATAATAAAGGAAGCAGAGCTGAATTCCAAAGTGATGGAAACCTGGTCGTTTACGATTCTTATAATAGATCAGTATGGAGCTCAAATACTGAAAACAGAGGATCTGTTAAACTTACTGTGCAAAATGACGGAAACCTTGTTATCTATGGAAGGAATTCTCCACTTTGGAGTTCTGGAACTAACAGATAAATAAAGGCAATATATTAAAAAAGAGGTTATCCATAAGGTAACCTCTTTTTATTTTAACTATTTCAATCTTATCAATATATAAACACTTTCGTAATAAATGCTGGCAGTATCTTGTTCAGAATATTTCTCACGGGTAATTTCACTGAAAACAAGTTTAACATGATATTTACCTAAATCAGATTCCATAGCAATTTCAGGAACTTTTATATTTCCGGTTTTGTTTTTATTTTCATTCAGCAGCTTAATAATCTGTGGTCCAAAATCTACTTCTTCTTTTGAGTTTAAGCTTAATTTTAATGATGAATTATCAGTCAGTTCATCTGTAAGTTCAAACTCATCGTTATTCAGTTTTTGCGGATCTCTGCTATAGCGGTGGAAAGAAATTAAATATTGGTAATTTCCGAGTTCTACTACCTGTTTTTCCGGAACAAGAACCAGTCTGTTCATTTCGTATGCTCTGTTTTTAACGGTGACGTTTACATCCGAGAATTTATTCTGAATATCATATCTTACACTATAAAATGTTCCGGCTGCAATATTATTTGCTAATTCAGCCTGATCTTTTTCATTCAGTAAAGTAGATAAAAATTCATTTTGTTTTCTTTCAGCCAGAAATTCAAATTTGTCTGCAATTTCATTACGGATCGTATCGGTAACTTTTTTGTTGAAATTAATTGTATTGGCACTCATGAGCTGATTCTCATTTAAAATCTTTATTAATTGCGTTTTCTGACTTCTGTTGGCAACGCTGAAAGCATTCAGATAAGGGAAAATCAAAGCAAAAGCTCCAAACAAAAATAAGCTGATCGGAATAAATTTTATGGTAGCCTTTTTACTGAAAATAAAGTAAATAACAATGCTTAGCAGCCACAGGGCAAGCAGGAGCACAAAATACCTAGGTTCTGTATAGCCGTATTCCAGAATTCTGGTGAAAATAGCTGTGAAAAGTAATACAATTAAAGGGACAATGGTATAATAAAAGACCTTCGAAAATATCTTAACCCAGGATTTTGCATTTTCTTCTTTTAGCGGATGTACCAGCAATAATGCTAGGATACCTACAACACTGTAAGCTAAAACAAGGTAAGAAACCCAACCTCTTGGCAGCTGCCAGTTGATCAGTATTTTAGCTGAATAGAAATAAAGAATAGCTACATAAATAAGCAGCAGCGGAATTAAAATAAACTGAGTGAAAAACTTTAAAACAACAGGATAGGTTCCGTCTTTTTCAAGATTATTAAGTCCTTTATCATTAAATAAAAGAAAAATAAAACTGCTACCGAAAATAGCCAGAACAAAGAATGTATCTCTGTAAAGTCTATCATGGAAATTAAAATCAAAAAGTTTATCAATGGCCAGGATTGCTAATTCAACACCACCTGTTAGAACCCCTGTAAATACGGCAGTGAGAAAGATATTGATAAAAAGATTTTTGTTGTATTGCCAGAATCGGAGTTCTCTGTCTTTTTCAAGAAACGGGACAAAAGATACCAATAAGTGGGAGAGTAGTACGGTAACTGCAATAATATAGGCATAAACTTCCGTAAAACCATTCTTTTTATCCGGCAAGATAAAGTAAAAGCCTATAAGAAAAATAATTCCGGACACCTGTAGTAATAATTCTCTTCCAATTCTCTGTGACAGCATTTTTAGGGCAAACATCAATGAAATTCCGAGACAGCTGCAAATGGTGAATTTGATGTAAGAGGTAATTTCACTGCGTTCTGTTTCAGCAATACATATGGCGCCAACAGAAGCTAATAAAGCCATTGCCAGAATCATAGGATATCGGAAAATGACTTCATTAGCCCGGCTTAAAGTTTCCTGGAATTTTGTTTTCATGATTTGGTGTTTTTGGAGTTTAGGTTAATCCTTTTTCTTTTTCTTCTTTTTATCCTTGTCCTTATCTTTCTCTTTTGCTTTAGTTTTCTTTTCCTTTTTCGGACTTAGGATTTCTTCAGCAATTTCAAACTTAGGTTCTTCAATTTTTGCTGGTTTTATTTCAATTTTAAGATCAAAATGACCTTTCATGTCTTCCTGCGAGATTAATTTTTCGCTTAATAAAAGTTCCAAAATTTCTTTCCCGGAATTATTAAAAAAGTTGTGCGAAAGTTCTTTCAGTAAAAATTTTTTGTACCCTTCCAAAGGAACAAGCACAGTATATTTGAAGATTCTTCCTTCTTTTACAGTAGACAGATAGCCTTTTTCAACTAATATTTTCAAATAAGTGGAAACCGTATTCTGGTGTGGTTTCGGTTCCGGATGCTGCTCCATAACGTCCTTCAGATAGAAAGATTCCATTTTCCAAAACAGCTTCATAAAGTTTTCTTCTGCGGCAGTAAGATGATTTATTTTCATAGAGTATTCTAATGTTGAAATTGAATATTGCAATAAAGATAGATAAAAGATACCAGAAAAGCTATTCCAGCGCCCATAAATACTTCTTTTACGGTATGTCTTTTTAAAATAACACGGGTGATTCCGACTAAAATAGCAATCCCCAGCCATACCAGACCCATTTTCCAGTCCAGGGTGAAAAATAATGCTGCTACAAATACATTGAACGCAGTGTGCATGGAACTTTTGATGAAAAGATTGCTGATCTGAAGGGCAAAAAGAAGAACCAAAATAAACAGCATGACCAGATCAATATATCCGTTTTTGATATAATTAAAAGCAAGATAAGCGACTACACAGGCTGCAATAAATATATACAATGTCTTCCTTTGAACCCGGTTGGAAACATCCATATTGGTATATCTTCCTGTTTTTACATTCCATACCAGCCATATAACAACCGGAATGATGACCATTAATAATATAGGAAGAAAATAAAGAATAGAATCTTGAAGGCTGTACTCCTTCATACTCATATATACAAAATAAAGAATCAGAGAGACTAATGGATTAAAAAAATCAGAAATGACTTTTGAAATTTTGTGTAATAATGAAGACTGCTTTTCTTCCATAATCTAGTTTAAAAACCAAATATACCATTATAACCTCAAAAAACAAGAAGTCATACAGGAGCAAAATGAGCAAGGAAAAGGATTTAATTGTTGTGTACAAGTATATTAATATAGAATAAAGACTGTTTTAAAGTATTATTAAATCCTTTCGTAAAATTAAGATAGACTGTAAAAATTACCGACTTTTTTCCTGAAAAGAAACCGTTGAAATACCCAAAAGTTATGTTAATAATAATTAAAGATGAAAGAAGTAATGAGGAAAGGGTAATCAATTTTTGATATTTCAGTTCTATTTATTATTTCATAAAATCCACATCAATAGGCTGATTCTATAAATGCTGTATTAGAAAATCAGTAGACAGAATACTGTTGTATCGGGAGCTGGAAGGGTCGAAAATTAAGAATAATCCACTCAGCCCGCAAATAGATTTTGCAGAAAAAACGAAAAGTTATCTATGTATAGAATAAAAACAAAGTTTTTTTCATAATTTTGCTCAACTATTTCATCATAAAAAAGCAAGAGCTAACACATGAAAGAATTTTCTAAAGAGGTATACCTGAAGTGGTATGAAGATATGACAATGTGGAGAAGGTTTGAAGACAAATGCCGTTCTCTTTACCTAAAACAAAAAATCAGAGGTTTTTTACATTTGTATAACGGTCAGGAAGCTATCCCTGCTGGATTTACACATGCAATGGATCTTACAAAGGATAGTATGATTACTGCTTACAGATGTCACATCCATCCAATGGCGATGGGAGTAGATCCTAAGAGAATCATGGCTGAACTTTGTGGTAAAGCGACAGGTACATCCGGAGGTATGGGTGGATCTATGCACATTTTCAGTAAAGAACACCGTTTTTACGGAGGACATGGTATCGTTGGAGGACAAATTCCTTTGGGAGCTGGTATTGCTTTCGCAGATAAATATTTCGACAGAAAAGCAGTGAATATCTGTTTCTTTGGGGATGGAGCTGCTAGACAAGGTTCTTTACATGAGACCTTCAACATGGCGATGAACTGGAAGCTTCCTGTAGTATTTGTTGTAGAAAACAATCAATATGCAATGGGAACTTCTGTAAAAAGAACTGCCAACCACGAAGATATCTATAAACTAGGATTAGGATACGAAATGCCTTGCCTTGCTGTAGATGCAATGGATCCTGAAAAAGTAGCTGAAGCTGCTTATGAGGCTATTGAAAGAGCAAGAAGAGGAGACGGACCTACATTCATTGAAGCAAGAACTTACCGTTACAGAGGACACTCTATGTCTGATGCTGAGCCATACAGATCTAAAGAGGAAGTTGCTATTCATAAAAATGATGACCCAATTGAGCTTGTAAAACACAGAATTTTAGAAAACGGATGGGCTACAGAAGCTGAATTGGAAATGATGGACAACAAGTCAAGAGACTTCGTTGATGAATGTATCGAATTCATGGAAAACTCTCCATATCCTGATGCTGAGAAAGTTTACGAATATGTATATGCTCAGGAAGATTATCCATTCTTAGACAAATTAGAAAACTAAAAGATAATGAGTTAATTTGACAATTTGAGAATTTGAAAGTGTGATAGAATATGTCCTTTTTTAATTTTCAAATTTTCAGATTGCTAAATTTTCAAATTAAAATAAATTATGGCAGAAGTAATTACGATGCCCCGCCTGTCCGACACTATGACGGAAGGTAAGGTGGCAAAATGGCATAAAAAAGTAGGAGATAAAGTAAAAGAAGGAGATATTTTAGCTGAAATTGAAACTGATAAAGCAGTTCAGGATTTCGAATCTGAAATAGAAGGTACCCTTTTATACGTAGGTGTAGAAGAAGGAGGTGCTGCTGCTGTAGACTCTGTTTTAGCTATTATCGGAAATGAAGGAGAAGATATTTCAGGATTAACAGGTGGAGCTGCTGCTCCCACTGCTGCAACTGAAGAAAAAAAATCAGAAGAACAGCCTAAAGCAGAAACTGCTGCATCTGCTGCTGCAGAAGTTCCGGCAGGAGTAGAAGTTATTACAATGCCAAGACTTTCTGATACAATGACAGAAGGTAAAGTAGCTAAATGGCACAAAAATGTAGGCGATACAGTAAAAGAAGGAGATCTTCTTGCTGAGATCGAAACAGATAAAGCGGTACAGGATTTCGAATCTGAATTCAATGGAGTACTATTGAAGCAAGGTGTAGAAGAAGGAGGTGCTGCTCCCGTAGACTCTGTATTGGCAATTATTGGCCCTGCAGGAACTGATATTTCAGCTGTAGGAGCTCCAAAAACCGCTGCTCAGTCTACTGAAAAACCAACTGAACAAAAAGCAGAAGCGAAGACAGAAGAAAAAGCTGCTCCGGCTGCCAACTCTTCATCTTCTGATAGAGTAGCAATCTCTCCGCTAGCTAAGAAAATGGCTCAGGATAAAGGGGTTGATATCAACAGTGTTCAGGGATCTGGTGAAAACGGAAGAATCGTTAAAAAAGATATTGAAAATTATCAGCCAGCTGCGAAAACGGCTGCTTCAGCTCCAGCAGTAAGTGCTGCTCCTGCTGCGGTAAGCTTCGTACAAGGTGAAGATACAGAGACTCAAAACTCTCAGGTAAGAAATATTATCGCGAAACGTCTTTCTGAAAGTAAATTCTCTGCCCCTCACTACTATCTGATGGTTGAGATTAATATGGATAAAGCAATTGAGGCTAGAAAAGAAATCAATTCTCTTCCAGATACTAAAATCTCTTTCAACGATATGATCATTAAAGCTACAGCAATTGCTTTAAGAAAACACCCACAGGTAAATTCAAGCTGGGCAGGAGATAAGATCATCCACAGAGGGAATATCAACATCGGTGTAGCAGTAGCTATTCCAGACGGATTGGTAGTTCCGGTATTGAAAAATACAGATCAGATGACGTACACTCAGATTTCTGCATCCGTAAAAGATATGGCTTCAAGAGCTAAGAGTAAAGGCCTTAAAGCTAATGAAATGGAAGGATCTACATTCTCTATTTCTAACTTAGGAATGTTCGGAATTGAGACATTTACAAGTATCATCAACCAGCCAAACTCTGCAATCCTTTCAGTAGGAGCAATTATTGAGAAACCAATCGTAAAAGATGGTCAGATCGTAGTTGGAAACACCATGAAACTTTCATTGGCTTGTGATCACAGAGTGGTAGATGGAGCTACAGGGGCTCAATTCTTACAAACATTAAGAACTTATTTAGAAAGTCCATTAACATTGTTACTGTAATTTTCTGAATTAAAAATAAAAAACCTCCCAAGCCGGGAGGTTTTTTTGTTATATCAATTTGATAATTGAAAATTATCACTGTACTTTTTGATGGAATTTCAAAATCAAATTACTATTTTTGAATCATGATTAAAGCAAGAAATATCCATAAATCTTATGGGAATTTAGAAGTACTGAAAGGTGTTGATATTCACATCAAAATGGGTGAGGTGGTTTCTATCGTAGGAGAATCTGGAGCAGGTAAGTCTACGTTGTTGCAGATTTTAGGAACTTTGGATCATCCGACTCAATCAAACAAATATGACACTGAAATTGAAATAGCAGGAGAATCATTTATTAACATGAATGATAAGCAGCTGTCAAAGTTCAGAAATCAGAATATTGGATTTGTATTTCAGTTTCATCAGCTTCTTCCGGAGTTCACAGCACTGGAAAACGTACTGCTTCCGACAAAGATAGCCGGAGCAAATGAAAGAGAAGCACTTGAAAAGGCTTATGCTTTATTTGAAGATTTAAAGATAGAGCAAAGACTGAATCATAAACCCAATCAGCTTTCAGGTGGAGAAGCGCAAAGGGTAGCCGTAGCAAGAGCTTTAATCAATTCACCCAAAATTATTTTTGCCGATGAACCTACCGGAAACCTGGATTCCAAGAACGCAGATGATCTTCACAGATTATTTTTTGATCTTAGAGACAAATACAACCAGACATTTGTTATTGTGACCCACAATCCGAATCTTGCAGAAATTACAGACCGCAAGCTCGTCATGAAAGACGGAATGATCATAGAATAGACGTATATCACACCAGATGATGAAACACTTTATTTTTCTTTTTCTCATTTTAATTTCCTGTTCAAAAGCTGAATCTCAGCAGTTGAATTCATTAGGTGTGCCTCAGGCAAAAATTTCAGAGATTAAAAATTATATTAAAGGAAAAGAGTACAATCAGGAACTGGCTGTTTTTATCAATTTTAAGATGCCTTCCGGAAAATACCGTTATTTCATTTATAACCTGCAAAAAAATACAATTGTACAACAGGCTGTAGTATCCCATGGCTCTGGTTCTGTAGTTCCAAAGTCGGATGCTTTGAAATTCAGCAATATTGAAGGATCCTACCAGTCATCTCTAGGAAAATATGCCATTGGAGAAAGCTATGTAGGAAAATTTGGAAAAGCATACCGCTTAAAAGGCCTGGACTCTACTAATAGCAATGCCATGCAAAGAGCCATAGTTTTGCACTCATACGGATGTATTCCGGATATTGAATCTCAAACTCCCGCATGCCTGAGCTTAGGATGTCCGATGCTTTCTGTAAATGCTCTTAAAGAAACCGCGAAATATATTGATCAGTCGGCGAAACCCCTGATCCTATATGCTTTCTATTAATTGATCCTAAATCATCTATAATCTATTTTTCCATGGCTATAAAACTACTTGCCGAAGATGACAGACCCAGAGAAAAGTTTTTGCAGAAAGGCAAAAGCTCGCTTTCTGATTCTGAATTGCTGGCTATTATTATGGGAAGTGGAAACAGAGAAGAAGATGCTCTGGAACTAGCACGGAAAATTTTAGCCTCTGTAAACAACAGCTGGCATCAATTGAGCTTACTTTCTGCTAAAGATCTGATGAAATTTAAAGGCATTGGAGAGTCAAAAGCCATTTCGATCATTGCGGCTCTGGAAATCGGAAGACGAAGAGCTGTACAGGAAATTCCTGAAAAAACAATTATCGGGAACAGCAATGACGCTTATATGATTCTTAGAAACCAGCTTTCTGATTTGAGAACAGAAGAATTCTGGGCTATTTTTCTGAATAATAACAATAAAGTGATTCACGTTTCACAATTGACACAGGGTGGAATAAGCCAGTCGATTGTAGATGTCAGAACTCTGTATAAAATGGCATTGGATCATTTCTCAACGGGGATCATCATTGCCCATAATCATCCTTCAGGAAGCTTAAAGCCAAGCAGGGAAGATATTCATATTACACAAAAAGTAAAAGAAGCAGGAAATACATTAAGTATCCAGCTTTTAGACCATATTATTGTCACACAGAACTCTTATTTTAGTTTCTCAGACGCAGGATTGTTATGATTAGAAGATTGAAATACCATGAAATTGATTTTGTAAAATATGCTCAATGTTTAGAAAATTCCGAACAAAGAAAATATTCTGCTACAAAATATTTTTTAGATACCACTTCAACAATGCCATGGGAAATTCTCGTTTATAAAGATTACGAAGCAGTGATGCCTGTTCCTTTTGTCAGAAAATATGGGATGAAAATTGTTCACAACCCGAAACTTTGTCAGCAGCTTGGCGTTTTTTCTGTTAAAGATAATCTTGATCTTAATGAAGCTTTTTTAGAATATCTGGAAAGAAATTACATGATCAGAGCATATCCGTTTAATGATGTAAACCAGCTTCGTACAAAGATCAGAATCAAGAAAAATTTTTTATTGTATCCTGATAATTATGAAAAAGTATATGCCGGATATTCTCCCAAAAGGAAAAGAAAGCTTCGGCTGGGTGAAGAAGTTATAAAAGAATCAGAAATCCGCACGATCTCTTATGACAAAGCAAAAGCCTTCATTGAAGCTAATACAATAGGGCTTAGTAAAGATGATGACCTGGGTGAATTCATGAGAATTTTTGAAAGTTTTCACAAGTCAAATTATCTGAAGTTTACCGCTTTTTATTATCAAAATAAGATTATCAACGTTATTGCTACTTATACAGACTGTAATATGGTAGCCCTTTTAGGTAATTTTAACGATAAAGATTACGTGAAACTGTCAGGTGCTTCTGTTTTGATTGATCATATCCTTAAAGAAAATATAGAAACTCATATTTTTGATTTTGAAGGAGGAGAATTGCCCAATATTGAAGAGTTTTTCAGAGGATTCCGCCCGGAGCTGAGACCTTACGGAATTATTGAAAATTCAAAAAAGAATCTTTTTAAAAAATTAGGGTATCTCATCATGAGAGGGAAATCTTTTTTATGATGAAAAGCATTGTTTAGATTGGTTCTAATTAAGTATTATTCCGTAACTTTATAAAATCCTTAGTAAAACAGTTATGTTACAACAGATTCGTCAGTACAAACTATCATATATGCTTTATAACTTGTTTAAAAAGAATAAGTTAAAACATAATATTCCACTATATAAAAAATACGGAATTAAGAAGAATTATTTTTCGAGTATTTCGAGTAAAGATTTTGCTCATCTCCCTGCCAGTGAAAGAACTGTAGATTATTCAAAACTTACGGAAACTCCTTTTTTTAAGAAGTTAACGGAAGAAAATAAAGAAAGTGCTCTTCAGTATGATGACCGCGGTTATATGATTTTAAGGAATTTCCTGAAACCGGAAGCGGCAGACCAAATCAATATGGAGATTGATAACCTGATGAAAGATGGTACATTGAAGTTTATCTATGGTGGAAAACTGATGTTTGCTATTCACCATTCGGAAATCATCAGAAATATTGGAAGTGACAAGGAATTGCTTGACTTTTTGTCTGTTTTACTGAACGGAAAATCCAAACTTTTTCAAAGTATCAACTTTATTAACGGAAGCCAGCAAAAAACGCATTCAGACAGTATTCACATGACAACTTATCCTTTGGGGGGGCTGCTGGGAGTCTGGATAGCTTTAGAAGATGTAGATGAGACCAATGGTGCATTGCATTATATTCCTAAAAGCCATAAATTACCCTATTTCCTGAATTCTGACTATGATAATGAAGGTTCAGCCTTGAAAATAGGAAAGAAAAGCTACAGAGCTTATGAAACATTCCTTGAGGACAAGGTAAAAGAACTGGGCTTGAAAAAGGAAGTCTTTAAAGCAAAAAAAGGAGACTTGTTAATCTGGCATGCCAATATTCTTCACGGTGGTGAGCCTCATACAGATAAAAACAGAACAAGAAAAAGCCTTGTATATCACTTCTTTGATGAAAATAGTGTCTGCTATCATGAAGTGACCCAAAGACCGGCATTATTTGAACTTTAATAGAAGTTTTGCTTTCTCATAAAAGCTTTTTATAAGAATACAGATTTAAAAGATAGTTTTTTTACATTTGCATTCTTATAATACCATGTATGAAAAAAAGGGGAAATATTCTTGTTTTTATATTTTCAATCTATGTATGCTTTATGTCATACTATCTGTATACCCACCATTATTACAATACTGATATGGAAGCGTATATGGGGCTTATTTATAAAACGGAATATCCCGATATGAAGATTGAAGAAATTCATAAGAAGGTATATGATGAGCTGAGGGAAAAAAATCCCGATTTTGCAGGATTAGGCCCTGTAAACCCTATGGTGGAAGAAGTAGCAAAAGGGGAGAGTACTTACTATAAAATTATATCACAAAATCCCAAAGCCTACGAAGAAGAATTACAGCTTTTTGTGGTAAAACCTTTTTATAATTTTATCAACTGGTCATTCTTTAAAATGGGTTTTAGCGCGTCTGCTTCAACCTCTTTAATTTCGATAATTTCTTATGCGCTCATCCTGATCTTAATTTTCAGCTTTCTGATAAAAATCCTGAAAAATTATAGTCTGGCCTTCATTATTGTTATTTTGATTTCGATGTTCAAGCCTCTTCCGGAATCTACCAGACATGTTTCTGCAGATACTTTATCATGCCTAATGCTGCTTTTGAGCTTTTATATATTTTTGATCAGAAAAAATTTCTTTCTTGCAGGAATCTTTGCCATGCTGTGTATTCTTACAAGGCCGGAATATTTTATTTTCTATTCATTCCTGTATGGTCTGATTTATCTTTACAGACAAAAACTAGAGGTGAAAACAGCTCCCTTATTAATATCATATGGATATCTGTTTCTATCCTTCGCTTTGATACAGGCTTTTAATCAGGTTGCCTGGTCTACACTTTTTATGAATCAGTTTACTAAAGTTCAGATTTATCCTGTTTCAAATCCAGATCCGTTCTCCTTCTCAGAGTATATTCATTTTATTAAAAGCAATATAATGTTGGAGTTTAACGGTTCATTCTTTCCGCTTTTGCTGATCTTTATAGTTGTTATTCTAGCAAATAAATTTTCCTTTTACAGCAAAAAGAATCAGGCTCAGGTATTGTTTTTTGCGATTATTTATGTCACAGTTATGTTAAGATTTCTTGTTTTTCCATCTCTGGTAAACAGGATGATGCTGGGCTTTTATCTCATAATTATGCTGGCATTAATTTATATACAAAGTTCTAGAGTGGATATATTTAAAAACTCTTTAGAAGACGGAAAATAATTAGTAATTTTGCAGTCTAAAATTATGACGAGTCTCTCAGGATATCTACCGTATGCATTTGCATTGATTATTGCAATTCCTTTTCTGGTTTTGCTCAGACAATTTGTACACTCGTACATTACCCTTAAAAACCAGGAAATCAAACTGCTTAGTGTAAAGTCGAATTCAGAGAATAAGGCACATTCCTACGAAAGAATGACCCTTTTTCTGGATAGAATGAAGCCGTCAAACCTTATCCACAGATTTGACAGAGATCTTGCCGTTCATGAGTTTATTTTCCTTACAGAAAAGACCATTAACGAAGAATTTGAATATAACTCTTCACAACAGTTATACATCACAAAAAATTCCTGGAAGAATATTGTAGACTCGAAAAATGCGATCATAGAGCTACTTCACAAGACCTATGACGGATTGAAAGGAGAAGTTCAGCTGGATGAATTCAAAACGATTTTCATCATGAACTATATGGAAGGTAACGATTATATCGTCGAAACAATAGAAGATCTAAGAAAAGAAATTTTAATAATAACTTAAAAAATAACAGATAAATAATGATTCCAAATTTTAAAGCACATCCATGGCACGGAATTTCTGCAGGAGAAGATGCGCCAAATGTTGTAAACGTATTTGTGGAAATTGTTCCTTCAGATACTATTAAATATGAAGTAGATAAAGAAACAGGATATTTAAAGGTAGACAGACCGCAGAAATTCTCTAACATTATCCCTGCTTTATACGGTTTTGTTCCAAGAACATACTGTGATAAAGAAGTGATGAGACTGGCTGTAGAATCAGGAGCTACTGATGTTACTATGGGAGATCATGATCCTCTTGATATTTGTGTTTTAAGTTCTCACAACATCCATGCCGGAGGTTTATTGATGGAAGCTATTCCAATTGGAGGTTTCAAAATGATTGACGGAGGAGAAGCTGATGATAAAATTGTTGCAGTAATGATTAATGACCACGCTTTCGGACACTTCAGAGATATTGCTGAATTACCAGAAGCAGAAGTAAAAAGATTAATGCACTACTTCCTTACATATAAAAACTTACCGGATGAACCAGCAAAATGCAGAATCCAGGAAGTATATGGAGCTGAGCACGCAAGAAAAGTGATTAAAGCTTCTCAAACAGACTATGCAGATAAATTCGGAGGATAAGATTCTCTTAATTCAATACAACAAAAGGGTAGACAGGTTTCTGTTTATCCTTTTTTTTGTTTAATTAAAACAATTATTTGAATATAAAACCGTCATTACGAACAGAATGTGAAGCAATTTGATATTTGAAAGATCACTTATCTGCTAAACCTCAAATGTTTAAATTATTCAATGGTTTTTAGTTCAGATAATTCCTCCTGAAACCTCTATTCAGTACCGTTTTTAATAGATTTAGATCCTTGTTATTTCATTGCGGTATTTTTATTTTTTTTGATGATAAACATCATACTGTTAAAATTTTTAACGCTTTGATAGTAATTATTTATTATATTTAATTTTCTATTACCAAAAAAATATTAAACTATGGATCTATTTATGTTAGTGCCAATTTTTGGTGTCGTGGCTTTACTTTACACATTTCTTCAGAGCAATTGGGTTAATAAACAGAATGCCGGAAATGAAAAAATGAAAATAATCAGCGGCCATATTGCAGACGGTGCAATGGCTTTTCTAAAGGCTGAATACAAAATCTTAACGTACTTTGTTGTAGTAGTTGCTATTTTACTGGCAGTGATGGGATCTACAAATGCTAACTCGCACTGGAGTATCGGAATTGCTTTTGCTGTTGGAGCTATTTTCTCTGCATCAGCAGGTTTTATCGGAATGAAAATCGCTACCAAAGCAAATGTGAGGACTGCAGAAGCAGCAAGAACTTCCCTGTCAAAAGCCCTTAAAGTCTCTTTTACAGGAGGTTCCGTAATGGGAATGGGAGTTGCCGGGCTGGCAGTGTTAGGTTTAGGAGCTTTATTTCTTATTATTAAGCAGATTTTTGCACCCGAAGCCACAGTAGACTCTCATGAAATGGAAAAAACCATTGAGATTCTTACAGGATTTTCTCTTGGAGCCGAATCTATTGCACTTTTTGCAAGAGTAGGTGGTGGTATTTATACAAAAGCTGCAGACGTAGGGGCTGACCTTGTTGGGAAAGTAGAAGCAGGAATTCCTGAAGATGATCCCCGAAACCCTGCAACGATAGCAGATAACGTAGGAGATAATGTAGGAGATGTTGCGGGAATGGGAGCCGATCTTTTCGGATCTTATGTAGCAACGGTTCTGGCAACGATGGTGTTAGGTAGAGAAACAATTTCTGATGATGCATTCGGAGGTTTTGCACCGATACTTTTACCGATGCTGATCGCGGGAACCGGGATTATATTTTCCATGATCGGAACTTTATTTGTAAAAATTAATGATAACGAAGGTTCATCTACTTCCAGCGTTCAAAATGCATTAAACCTTGGAAACTGGGGAAGTATTGTGATTACCGCTATCGCCTC
This sequence comes from Chryseobacterium sp. IT-36CA2, assembly GCF_949767875.1. NCBI lineage: Bacteria > Pseudomonadati > Bacteroidota > Flavobacteriia > Flavobacteriales > Weeksellaceae > Chryseobacterium > Chryseobacterium sp. IT-36CA2. The sequence goes on from NZ_CATKPG010000020.1 coordinate 52,187, forward strand.
TTACTTCCTGGTAACGTATATCCTTCCTGAAAAAATGGTTCTCAGAGGCCATGAATTTACTAAAATGGGAGTATTCGGAGCCATTATGGTAGGGCTGGTAGTAGGAACTTTAATGAGTATTATTACTGAATATTATACGGCAATGGGTAAAAGACCGGTTTCCAGTATTGTGAGACAGTCTTCCACAGGCCATGCAACCAATATTATCGGTGGACTTTCCGTGGGGATGGAATCCACTTTGCTCCCCATTCTTGTACTTGCAGGTGGAATCTATGGTTCTTATCTGTGTGCCGGACTTTACGGAGTAGCTATTGCAGCAGCAGGAATGATGGCTACTACAGCAATGCAGCTTGCGATTGACGCTTTTGGGCCTATCGCAGATAATGCCGGTGGTATTGCTGAAATGAGTGAACTTCCTAAAGAAGTAAGAGAAAAAACAGATATTCTGGATGCCGTAGGAAATACAACCGCAGCTACCGGAAAAGGATTTGCAATTGCTTCAGCTGCTTTGACAGCACTGGCTTTATTTGCAGCGTTTGTAGGAATTGCTGGAATTGACGGGATTGATATTTACAGAGCAGACGTTCTTGCAGGATTATTTGTAGGAGGAATGATTCCATTTATTTTCTCATCATTGGCGATTACAGCTGTAGGACAGGCTGCGATGGCGATGGTGGAAGAAGTAAGAAGACAGTTCCGCGAAATTCCTGGAATTCTGGAAGGAAAAGCACAGCCGGAATATGAAAAATGTGTAGCCATTTCTACAGATGCATCCATCAGAAAAATGATGTTACCAGGTGCTATTGCAATCATTTCACCCCTATTAATCGGATTTATTTTCGGACCTGAAGTGTTGGGAGGGTTCCTTGCTGGAGCTACAGTATGTGGTGTTTTGATGGGTATGTTTCAGAATAATGCAGGAGGCGCTTGGGATAATGCCAAAAAATCCTTTGAAAAAGGGGTTGATATTAATGGGCAGACCTACTACAAAGGTTCAGAACCTCACAAGGCATCCGTAACAGGAGATACGGTGGGAGATCCATTTAAAGATACATCAGGACCGTCTATGAATATTTTGATCAAATTAATGTCAATCGTTTCATTGGTGATTGCACCCACTTTGGCTGTTTTGCATAAAGATAAAATTGAAGCCAACAGAAAAGCAAAAATTGAAAGTCTGACAGGGATTACTACCGCTGCAACAGGTGTAAATGGAGATACGAAAATCATTACTGCTGTTCCGGGAGAAATTAAAGGACACCTTAATGAAAGTGGAGATTTTGTGTATGAAACAGGAAATATTCAGAAAATAAAGCTGGATGGTGGAAAAACAATTGCCATTGGAGATGGAAGTCAGCTTTATCAGCTTTATAATGTAGTTAAACAAAAAGACAAATCTGCATTAGACCCGAATAAATGGTACACCATTGAAAACCTTTATTTTGAAACAGGTTCAAGTGATCTGAAAGCAGAATCCGTACTCCAGGTGAATACTTTGGCTGAAATTTTAAATGCCTATCCGGATCTGAAAATAAAATTAGGAGGATATACAGATAACAGTGGTAATGAAGATAGCAATATCAAATTATCTAATCTGAGAGCGCAAACAGCAAAATTGAAACTTCTTGAGTTAGGTATTTCGGCAGACAGAATTGAAGCAGAAGGATACGGATCACAGCATCCTGTATGTGAAGCGAATGATACTGACGAATGTAAAGCAAAAAACAGAAGAATTGATGTAAGAGTGTTAGCTCTTTAAAATCAATCAAAAAAAACTAGAAAAGCATCGCCCTGGCGGTGCTTTTTTATTGATTACCCTTAAAAATAAAACCTGCACAAATAAAATATCCACAATCATCTGTGAAAATCTGTGCGATTTGTGGGAAAAACAACAGCAAAAACATCAAAGATTCCTTTTCAAATGCTCCAAAGCCTGAATAATCAACTCATCTTTTTTAGCAAAACTAAACCTGATATAATCAGAATTATTTCTGGAATTATAAAAAGCAGAAAGTGGAAGACAGGAAACCTTTTTCTCAATCGTAAGCCATTTTGAAAAATCCACATCTGTCATCGTTTTTGAAATATTCCTGAAATTAACAACCTGAAAAACACTTCCTTCCGATTTTTGTTCTACCTGCAAAGGCGTTTCTTTAATCAGTTCATTAAAAATATCTCTTTTCTTCTGCATGATTTTTTTACTGATGTCCGGATCAAATAGATCAAGATACTTTGCCACAGCATATTGTGCCGGAGCATTGACACTGTAAGAGATGTACTGCTGATGACACTGGAATCTTTTAGTTAAAGCTTCAGAAGCCAGCATGTAACTCACTTTCCATCCGGAAGTATGAAACATTTTGCCAAAAGAAAAAATACAAAAAGTCTTTTCTCTGAGTTCAGGATGGATGAAAGAACTGTAATGCTCTGCTTCATCATAGCAATAAGTATCATATATTTCTTCGGAAATTAAATAAATATCACGGTCTTTGATCAATTCGTAAAGTTGATTCCAGTCTTCTTTTTTCCATACTTTTCCGGTCGGATTCTGGGGAGAATTGACAATAACCGCTTTAGTTTTTTCACTAATACAATTTCTGAATACATCCCAGTTGATTGCAAAGTTGCTATCAAGATCATAATAGACAGGTATTCCGCCATTCATCACAACAGCAGGCCCATAAGTGTAATAAGACGGCTGAATAATAATGACTTCATCATTCTGATTCAGAATAGATTTGAGAGAAGTATATAAAGCAAAGGTTGCACAGGGAACAATGGTGATTTCTTTATTTGTAGTAGAAATACTGTTAGCCCTTTTGGCATTGAAACGGACAATGCTTTCAATCAGAAGAGGATTTCCGGCAAGAGGCTCATAATGGTGAGTATCCTTTTCTGCAGCTTCTTTTAAAAATACTTTCAGGCGTTCATCAATATCAAAATCGGGGAGTCCTAGAGAAAGATCAAAACTTCCGTGCCTGATTGCCAGTTCGGACATTTCCGTGAAAAAGGAATAATGAGTAAATCCATAAATTTTATCCACCTATTTTGTATTTAAATCAAATATAATAAAATTTTAATATCATATTTAATTTAAAATCAATGGATATTTAGGTTTATATTGGGTTTTGTCTTCTATTGTCCGATTTATTGATGTTGCTATTCAATAAAATTTATTATTTTTAAGAAATTTATTCTTTATGAAAAAAATACTTATTCCGTTATTTGCCATGGCTGTAATGACCAGTTGTGGAACGGCAAACCTATCTGACGGGAGTACTTCTCATCCTGTATCCACAAAACATAGCAAAGCATTTGACAATGCATATAAAGTAATCAATGCTGAAGATTTAAAGAAAAATCTGTATGTGATTGCTGCAGATGATATGGAAGGGCGTGATACCGGAAGCAAAGGACAGAAAAAGGCGGGTGAGTATATGATTAATTATTATAAAAACCTGGGCATTTCAGGACCTAAAGCATTAGGCTCATATTATCAGAAAGTGCCGTCTGAATTTATGAAAAAAAGAGGAGGTGGAAACCTTCCTGATTCTGAAAATATTTTAGCTTTTATTGAAGGAAGTGAAAAACCTGAAGAGATTGTAGTGGTTTCTGCACATTATGATCACGTAGGAACAAAAAATGGAGTAGTATACAATGGAGCTGATGATGATGGAAGCGGAACTGTAGCTGTAATGGAAATTGCCAAGGCGTTTCAGCAGGCCAAAAAAGCAGGAAAAGGACCTAAAAGATCTATTCTTTTCCTTCACGTTACAGGAGAAGAACATGGACTGTTTGGTTCAGAATATTATTCCGAAAACCCTGTTTTCCCATTAGCTAATACTGTTGTTGATCTTAATATTGATATGATCGGGCGTGATGACCCTGCCAACAGGGGAAAGCAATATGTTTATGTAATTGGTTCAGAAATGCTAAGTTCTCAGCTTAAGGTAATTAATGAAGCTGCAAACAAAAGAACCAATAATCTGGAACTTAATTACAAGTATGATGATTTGAATGATCCTGAACAATTATATTACCGTTCAGACCATTATAATTTTGCCAAACATAATATTCCTGTAGCATTCTTCTTCGACGGTATTCATGAAGACTATCATAAGCCAGGTGATGATCCTGAAAAGATTGATTATCAATTGTTGGAAAAAAGAACTCAGCTTGTTTTTACGACAGCCTGGGACATTGCTAACAGAGAAGAAAGAATTGTAGTTGACAGAAAATAATCACCAGTTTTATTTCGGATTGGTTCAAGGGGTAAGAAAAAAAATATTTTTACATCCTTGAGCTTATCAACAAAAATAATCACGATGAATATAGTAATCCGGGAAGCAAAGCCAGAAGACATTCGACAAATACAGAATGTAAGAAATTCAGTGAAAGAAAATACACTTTCGGATCCCGGATTGGTTACCAATGAAGATTGTAGTGAGTTTCTGTTTCAAAGAGGAAAGGGCTGGGTATGTGAGATAGAAGATCGGATTGTTGGTTTTTCCATTGCAGACCTGAAAGAGAATAATATCTGGGCACTCTTCGTACATCCTGATTTTGAAGATCAGGGAATCGGCAGAAAACTTCATGACATCATGCTCGACTGGTATTTTGAACAAAATAAAGACTCCGTATGGCTGGGTACTTCACCTGGAACAAGGGCTGAGATCTTCTACAAAAAATCTGGATGGAAGGAAGCCGGAACCCATGGAAAAGGAGAAGTCAGGTTTGAAATGGCTTATGAAAACTGGAAAAATAAAAAGACTATGACACCAAAACTGAAATCCATCAGACCTTTTATCGGGGCACAAAACTTTGAAATCAGCAGAAACTTTTACAGAGATCTGGGGTTTGAAGAAGTTGTGCTGGAACCTAAATTATCACTGTTTATCCGTGAAGAGATAGGATTTTATCTTCAGGATTATTATGCCAAAGATTGGGTTGATAATACCATGATTTTTATGGAAGTTACCAATACCGACGAATTCTGGAAAGAGCTTCTGTCTTTAGGACTTACGGATAAATATAAAAATGTAAAACTTACTCCTGTAAGAACGATGGATTGGGGAAAAGAGTGTTTTGTACATGATCCGTCCGGGATTTTGTGGCATTTTGGTGAGTTTTTTTAAGAAAAGAAATATGATTTACGCGTTTGATACCTACTATTATGAGGATTATGCCAATACCGTGTGTATTGCATTTGAAGACTGGACCTCTGAAAAAGAAGTGGAGATCTTTATAGAACAAACTTCTGTAAGTTCAGAATATGAAAGCGGAGCCTTTTATAAACGAGAATTGCCCTGTATTGTAAGCCTCCTGAAGAAAATAACATTAAAGCCGGAAGATATAATTATCGTTGATGGATATGTCACTTTAGATAATGATGGGAAAATTGGCTTAGGGGGCCATCTGTATGAAGTATTGGAAGGAAAATGTCCTATAGTTGGTATTGCAAAGAATGAATTTACAACACCGGATTCCCAGCGAAGAAATGTAGTGCGTGGAGAAAGTAAAACGTCACTTTTTGTGACGGCAAGAGGAATGGATGTAGATGAAGTTCAAATGAAAGTAGAACAGATGCATGGTGCTTACAGAATGCCTACGCTGCTGAAAAAATTAGATCAGCTAAGCAGAACTTAAATAAAAAAATCTTACTAATGAAAGTAAGATTTTTTTTCATTAGCAAGATACCGATCGGTATATTTTGATTATCTTTGTTACATTCTCTTGAAAAATAAGAGAGTTTTTTTTAATTAAAAATATACTGATCGGTATATTGTAAAAATAAAACCTATGAAAGAAGTATTTATAGTATCAGCAAAACGAACTCCTGTTGGTGGTTTTATGGGAAGTCTGTCTGGATTTACTGCGCCGCAGTTAGGAGCTCTTGCCATTCAGAATGCTTATGAAAGCATCAATCTTACACCCGAGCATATAGACAGCATTTATATGGGAAGTGTACTGAGTGCCGGACTGGGACAATCGCCTGCAAGACAGGCTGCAATTTTTGCTAAAATTCCTGTTGATAAAGATGCTGCCACGATTAATAAAGTTTGTGCTTCCGGAATGAAATCAGCCATGGTTGGAGCTCAGCAGATTCAGCTTGGACTGGATCATATCGTCATGACAGGAGGAATGGAAAGTATGAGTAACGTCCCGCATTATATCAAAATTCGCCAGGGAACAAAGCTGGGAGATACCAATCTTACCGATGGATTGATTAAGGATGGTCTATGGGATGTATACAATGACTTCCACATGGGAAGTGCCGCCGAATTAGGTGTAAAAAAATACGGGCTTACCAGACAAGAACTTGATGACTATGCATTGCTTTCGTACCATAGAGCACAGGAAGCAGCCAAAAATGGCAAGTTCGACAATGAATTGATCAAAATATCGATTAAAGGTAAAAAGGGAACGGCAATCGTTGATAAAGACGAAGATATTGATAAACTGATTCCTGAGAAAATATCCCTTTTGAAACCTGCCTTTGAAGCAGACGGAACTCTCACCGCTGCAAACTCAAGTAATCTTAATGATGGTGCTGCAGTGATACTCTTAGGATCCTCTGAAGCTATAGAACGTCATCATCTGAAGCCACTGGCTAGAATAATTGCTTATGCAGATGCTGCCCAATCACCAGAGTGGTTTACTACTTCACCTTCGGTAGCAATTGAGAAACTTTTAAAACAAACTGGTCTTAGACTATCAGATATTGACTTTTTCGAAATTAATGAAGCGTATTCTTCCGTGATTTTATCCAATCAGAAAATTCTTGGGTATGATTTGAATAAAGTAAATGTGTATGGGGGAGCCGTTGCGTTGGGGCATCCAATTGGTGCTTCGGGTGCCAGAATTATAACTACTTTGGTGAATGTTTTGCGCCAGGAAAAAGGTAAATATGGAATTGCTGCCATCTGTAATGGAGGTGGAGGAGCTTCCGCAATTCTTATTGAAAATATAGGTTAAAAGTGATAAAAATACTTTAGATTCCAATTATTATATTAAAAAGATCTCTCTTGAAGTTAAATTTGAGAGGGATCTTTTGTATTGGTAACAGATTGATTATCCATTGATAAATCATCATATTCAATGAGTGCAAATAAGCATTAAACAATCTATTTTTATTAAACTGACAAATATCATCACATTGCTATTTTTATTCATTCTAAATAAATATAAATTTGTCCCAAGAAATTAAACGAAGAAAATGAAGAAAATAACTACTCTTTCCGGTATTGTACTTGCTTCACTAATGAATGCACAGGTGCAATATTGTACACCAACCTTTCAGTATGGCGCTGACAGCAACATGATCAGTAATGTGACTTTCGGAACGATTAACAATTCATCACCGGTTCAATCGGGGAATGCGCAAATTTATGAGAATTTTACTGCAATGTCCACAGATCTGCAATCGGGAAATTCTTACCCAATATCAGTGAAAGGTCCTTCCAGTACATTTCCAAGTGATGTAGTGGTGTTTATAGACTTTAACCAGAATGGAAATTTTGATGATGCAGGAGAAAGCTTCTATATCGGAAGACTTGAAGCTGCTAATCCAGCCAATGCTTTTACGATCAACAATACTATAACAATCCCTGCTAATGCAGTCAACGGAAATACAAGAATGAGAGTTCTTAAAAATACCAATGTTCAGGCTTATTCAAATCCTACAGCTGCTAATTCTATCAGTTCTGCTTGCGATACAAGTTTAAGAGCAGGACAGACAGAAGATTACACTGTTAACATTATAGGAAATACAGCCAACTTCCCGGCTCCTTATTGTGGTACTGAAAACATCACAAGTCTTACTGTAAGCGAAATTAGTACAGTAGAATTTGCAGGAACGGTTAAAAACAGTGTGCTTGACGGAAATTCTGATGTTCTTGAGAACTTTACAGCAACTGTTTTCAATGTGAACCGCGGAAATAGCTATCCGATAACAGTAACAGGAGGTACACATGGTCAAAATACGGTATCTGCTTATGCTTATATTGATTTTAACCATAATAATCAGTTTGATGCTGATGAAAAATTCAATCTGGGATATCTTGACAACTCGAATCCGGTTTCTGGTCACCAGTCCGGGGTTACAACAGGTAATATCACCATTCCGGCAGGAGCACAACTGGGAGACACCCGCTTCAGACTGGTAAAAGCATATGAATCCAATTCATGGATGGGAACATTGGAAAATCTTCCATGCCCTTCAGGTTGGTTTATCGGGCAGGTAGAGGATTATACCCTTAAAATTCAGCCTGAAAATCTTTCAACATCAGAAGTCTCGAGAGATGCTTCAGCCAGTGTGCAGCTATATCCGAATCCTACATCAGGTTCAGTGACGATCAAAATGAAAGAAGGACTAGAGAAATACGAAATTTACAATATGACCGGACAAAAGATGCTTGAAGGTAATTCGATCACAGTTTCTATGGACAGTTTTGTTCCGGGAACTTATCTGATCAAAATCAAGACAAAAAATCAGAAAACAGTCACAGAAAAGATTATTAAAAAATAGACACATCATATCTAAATCATATCCATATCAATTTTTGTTTTTTATCGACAGGTCCTTTACCTGTCGGTTTTTTATTTTTAAGAATTTAAGGGATTATTATGAACCAGATTCCAGCAAATCCATCAGATCCTGTTTAGACAATCCCTGAAGTTTTTTTCCGTCAGTGGTAAGCAGATTCTGAGCCAGTTCTTTTTTCTTTTTCTGAAGGGTAAGTATTTTTTCTTCTACAGTATTGGAGCAGATCATTCTTACGGCAATTACATTTTTGGTCTGCCCTATACGATAACTACGGTCTATGGCCTGATTTTCAGCCGCAGGGTTCCACCACGGATCTACAAGATAAATATAATCTGCTTGAGTAAGATTGAGACCCACACCTCCAGCCTTTAAGCTGATCAGAAATACACGGATATCTTCTTTCTTCTGGAAATTAGCTACCTTTTCCCCTCTGTCTTTAGTTTGGCCTGTTAAATATTCAAATTGAATGTTGTGACGTTCAAGCTCAGTTTTAATCAGATCCAGCATTCCGACAAACTGTGAGAAAACAAGGATCTTATGATCTTTTGACTTCCCAAGGATTTGTTCCATCAAAATTTCGATTTTAACGGCATTTTCACCTGAATATCCCTCTTTCATCAGAACGGGGGAATTACATATCTGTCTGAGCCTTGTAAGCCCTGTAAGAACATGCATACTATTTTTGTTAAGATCGTCATCATCATTGGCGGCAATAAACTCACGAAGTTCTTTTTCATAAGCATCGTAGATTTTGCGTTGTTCCGTATTCATTTCACAGTAGATGACCGTTTCTGTTTTTTCCGGAAGCTCTTTGGCAACCTGTTTCTTGGTTCTTCTGAGAATAAAAGGTTTTATCTTTTGCTGAAGCTCTATTGCGCGTTTGCTGTATTCAAATTTATCAATAGGAATAGCATAAATATCTTTAAAATACTGTTTGCTTCCCAACAATCCCGGACATGCAAAGGAAAGCTGACTGTAAAGGTCAAAAGTGCTGTTTTCAATAGGGGTACCGGTCAGTACAATTCTGTTTCTCGATTGAAGCAGGCGTGCCGCTTTGTATCTTTCTGAATTTGGGTTTTTAATCACCTGTGACTCATCCAGAAATGCATAATTGAAATTAAAGTTTTTCAAAAATTGAATGTCCGAAAGAAGCATTCCATAAGTAGTAAGCACCACTTCATAATCAGGCATATGAGTTGTTGTTTTCGGTCGGTCTGCGCCATAATGAAGCAGAACTTTTATAGAAGGTGCAAATCTGCTGAGTTCTTCCTGCCAGTTGAAAAGCAGGGAAGTAGGAACCACAATCAGGTTGGTGGTATGCCCTCGTTTTTCCCTCTGAGAAAGAATAAAAGCAATGATCTGGATGGTTTTTCCCAATCCCATATCATCTGCGAGACATCCTCCAAAATTGAAACTGTCAAGGAAATTAAGCCAGTTCAGTCCGTCATGCTGATAATCTCTAAGTTCGGCATTTAGTTCAGCAGGAACAGCTGTCTCCGGGATGTTTTTAACGTTTGAAAATCTGGTGGAATAAGAAGTAAGTTCTTCGTAAACTTCTTGGCTCAGTATTTCTTTTTCAAATAGTGATGTAACCTCCGTAAAATTAATTTTCGGAATCTTTAAAAGCTCTTCATCAATTTCTCCTGCATGGAAGTAAGCGGATATTTTTTCCATCCATTCTTCAGGAAGAATTCCCATGCTGCCGTCATCCAGCTGAACAAATTTACTCTTGTTCCGGATCGCTCTGTGAAGTTGTTTCAATGAAGCCTCTTTAGGGCCGAATCCAACTTTTAATTTAGCATTAAACCAATCCAGTCCACTGGTGATCTGAATATTGATTTTAGCACGGTGAGGATTTAATTTGTTGTTTTTTAGTTCGTTAAAGCCGAGTATGATAATCCCTTCATTTCTCCAGGTCTCAAATGCATCAAGAAACCAGTTGTTATCCAGAAACTTATCTCTGTGAAGATAAAAATACTGATAGCCGTCCATCTGCTCTTCAAAATCGGGATGCTGCTGCATTACTAAAGATGTAAAACGGGCTTCAGCTGATTCATTTCTTTCTATTTTAAACGGATTTCCATTCTGATCCGTATCAAAAAGCTGCTTTCTGGAATAGACCGGAACTTCTACATCTCCATATTTCATAACAGGAGTAATACCTATATAATTTTCCTGTTGACGAAGATAAATGATTTTTTCAGTCGTATAATTCTTGTCTTCAAGCTGTACTTTTGTTGCGGGTTGTATGTAGCTGTAATTTATATGAATACGTTCTTCTAAATTAGAAAGAATATTCTGCATGAATGCTTCATATTTTGAAGAGTGAACCAGTAAAATTTCGTTATTAGCCTTAAAAAACCTGATGATTCTGAGTATGTCCGGATCATCTACAAAGCTGAAAATGTTCTGGTTATATACAAAATATTCATTTCTGAGAATAATATTTTTAAAAGGAACAGAAATGTCATTAAACAATAATTCTCCGGTTATTTCAAAAAACGGATCTTTCTTAAATACAGATAATTGAACCTCTGCATCTAAAGTGTTTAATTCAATATGGGAAAGTGACTTTGCGGAAACTGTTTCTGCAATTTCACGGTCGTGATAATAGACTTCAAGCTCCAGAGGATTCTGTACAATAAGTTTTAAAGCTTCCAGTTCTGACGGATTGTAATCTTCATTGTAATTATTTTGAAAAGAAGTAATAGCCGTGTAAAATTTGATGTCTGCCGGTTTCTCCGCTTTCCATATCAGCTGCATGGCATCTACAGGAGTAACAGGATTTTTTATTTTTCCTGTCTGCGTTATTTCCGCCTCCATCAGAGAGAAGGTCATATGATTGTAATAACGGTGTTTACCGATAACTAATATTTGCTTTTTACCCGATTCAAGTACAGCCAGTTCATCCAGCTTAGAAGGAAGCTGGGGAAGAAGATCTTTTGTCAGCATCATATCATCTACAGGAAGCATTTCCTTGATCTTGGGCAGTATTTCAATTTTGCCGTCAGCATATTCCAGCTGAAAATATTGATCCAGATCGCCTTCATTTTCAAGGCCATATCCTTTGGCTTTAGGAATAAGTATCTTTTTGCGGAGAGTTTCATCAAAAAACAATCGGTAATTCTTATCCTCAATAATACAGTGAATAATTTCTGCCTGATGAGAACAAAGCTGGTCTTTCGGATTGTCACAGGTACAGGAACAAATTAATGAGCTGCCTATTTTGCTGATAGTAACAATCGGAAAGTCCTGTAATGAAGATTGTTTTGTAAATATTCCTGTATTGTTTTCAATAGCAACGGGATAGATCTCACGAAAATCTCTGATTCCGATAAATGTACTGTCTGAGGTATGTTTCAGCAGGTCATATACGGAAAGTGTACTGATATTGATGTTGTCAAGAATATATTCTGCCATAAAAATAGATGGAGACAAACTTACAAAAAACAAATGAATGAGGAGGCTGTTGACAGCTCAGGCTAACCGTTTTTTGGACTGCTTTTTTTTATATAAACTGGATGACTCTGCCATGGTATGAATCCTATAATTTTGAATTATAAATTATACAACATGAACGAAAATAAATTAACAAACCGAACCGGAGCTCCGGTATCCGACAATCAGAACATTCAAACCGCAGGACGTCGTGGTCCGGCTTTATTGCAGGACATCTGGTTTTTAGAAAAAATGGCTCATTTTGACCGCGAGGTCATTCCTGAACGAAGAATGCATGCTAAAGGATCAGGTGCTTATGGTACTTTCAGGGTAACCCATGATATTACCCGATATACAAAAGCAAATCTCTTTTCTTCTGTTGGAAAGGAAACTCCTTTATTTGTCCGTTTTTCTACAGTAGCAGGAGAAAGGGGAGCTGCTGATGCGGAAAGGGATATTCGCGGTTTTGCTATCAAATTCTATACGGAAGAAGGCAATTGGGATCTTGTAGGAAATAATACCCCTGTTTTCTTTCTTCGTGATCCTTTAAAATTTCCGGATTTAAATCATGCCGTGAAAAGAGATCCCCGAACCAATATGAGAAGTGCTGACAATAACTGGGATTTCTGGACTTTACTGCCGGAATCTCTTCATCAGGTTACCATTACCATGAGTGACCGCGGTATTCCAAAATCTTACCGCCATATGGATGGTTTTGGAAGTCATACTTTCAGTTTTATTGATGATAAAAATAACAGGTTTTGGGTTAAATTTCATTTTAAAACACAACAGGGAATCCAGAATATGAGTAATGAAGAGGCAAAGGCAATTATCGGAACCGACCGGGAGAGCCATCAGAAGGATCTGTATGAGAGCATTGAGGAAGGTCATTTTCCTAAGTGGACAATGTACATTCAGATTATGGAAGAAAAAGACGCCAATAGCTATCATATCAATCCGTTTGATTTAACAAAAGTATGGCCTCATGGAGATTATCCTCTTATTCTGGTAGGGGAACTTGAACTGAACAGAAATCCGGCTAATTATTTTGCGGAAGTGGAACAGGCTGCTTTTAATCCTGCTTCTATTGTTCCGGGGATAAGTTTTTCACCAGATAAAATGCTTCAGGGGCGTTTATTCTCTTATGGAGATACCCAACGGTACCGATTAGGGGTTAATCATCATCAGATTCCTGTTAATTCTCCTAAATGTCCATACCATTCTTATCATCGGGACGGTGCTATGAGAATGGACGGAAATTTTGGAAGTACGATAGGATATGAGCCGAATAGTTTTAGTAAGTGGCAGGAACAGCATGATTTTAACGAACCTTCTTTAAAGCTTGATGGCGATGCCGGTCATTGGGATCATCGTGAGGATAACGATTATTTTTCTCAACCAGGAAATCTTTTCAGACTGATGTCTGATCAGCAAAAAGAGATTTTATTTAAGAATACAGCCGAAGCCGTGGGAGGTGCTCAGAAGTTTATACAGATTCGCCATATCAGAAACTGTTACAGGGCTGACTCTGCGTATGGAGAAGGAGTGAGCCGGGCACTTGGGTTATCTATGTCGGAAGTTTTTGATTATGAAGGATATGAGATGAAGAAGGTGACAGCTGATACTATTTAAAGAAACGTTTATTATATATTGATTTTTAATTCCGGAAATAAGCCATATGTATTTCCGAAGTGAAATCCTTTAGCCTGCATTGTCGGCTAAAGGATTTTTTTTATTCAATACTTTTTATTTATCCCTATCCGTTTTGGCTACAGCTTACCCCATTTTGGCAACTCTTGGGTTTGTTCTAATGCTGAACTTTGTCCTGTAATTTTAAACCAAGAAAAATGAAAACAATTTTTATAACAGGTGCTTCTACAGGATTAGGTAAAGCAACTGCCCAATTATTTCAAAACAACGGATGGAAAGTAATCGCTACAATGAGAAATCCAGAAGTAGCTGCCGATCTTGCTGCTTTGGAGAACGTAACTGTACTTCCTTTGGATGTTACCAATCCGGAACAGATACAGTCTACCGTAAAGAATGCGTTGGAACTCGGAGATATCGATGTGGTGTATAATAACGCAGGATATGGCTTAATAGGACCTTTAGAGGCTCTTTCTGATGATCAGATCGTAAAACAGCTTAACACGAATTTATTAGGGGTTATACGCGTTACACAAGCATTTATTCCTTACTTCAGAGAACAGAAAAAAGGAATGTTCATTTCTACAACGTCTATAGGAGGACTGGTTGCTTTCCCGTTAAGCTCTACTTATCATGCTACCAAATGGGCTCTTGAAGGATGGAGCGAAAGCCTAGCTTTTGAACTTAATACATTGGGAATTGATATTAAAACGGTTTCTCCAGGAGGGATTAAGACCGATTTTGTAAGTCGTTCCTTGGATTCAGCATCCAGCCCTGCCTATGAAGACATGACCAATTCTCTGTTTTCTAAAATGGAAGGAATGATGGAAGCTGCTTCTACACCTGAGCAGATTGCAGAAGTGGTATATGAGGCTGCTACAGATGGCAAAAAACAGTTGAGATATGTAGCCGGAGAAGATGCTAAAGCGATTTATGCTCAGCGCCTTGAATTAGGTGATGAAGCTTTCAGAGAGCAGTTTGGAAAGCAATTTATTTAGTCAGGTTTTTGAAAGACAGTATAAAGTAAATCACATTTATGCTGTCTTTTCCACCAAATAATTTATAATTTTATATCATGGAAAAGAAAGATAACATCCCTTTAAAAATTTCATCCATATCTGAACTGCACAGTATGCTGCAGCTTCCTAAACCGCTTCATCCTTTGGTAAGCCTTGTGGATAATACGAAAATGAGTATCAAAAAGGATATGCTGAAGAGAAGTTTTATGATGAATTTTTATAAAATCTCTTATAAATATTCTACCGTTGGGAAAATGGGCTATGGGCAGGGATATTATGATTTCAATGAGGGCGGAATGATGTTCACTGCTCCAGGACAGGTTCTTTATACCGATGAGAATGCAGAATACTGCGGGTATACTTTATTGGTGCATCCGGATTTCATCAGAAGTTATGATCTTGCAAAGAAAATCAAAAATTTTGGTTTCTTTTCTTATGATACGAACGAAGCACTGCATTTGTCTGATCAGGAAAAAGCTACCATAACAGGACTGCTGGATAATATTGAAAATGAACTGAATACAGCTATTGATGAAGTAAGCCAGGACGTTATTGTTTCTTATATTGATGTTCTTCTCAATTACAGCAATCGTTTTTATAAAAGACAATTTATAACAAGGAAAGCCGTTAATAGTGATTTATTGACTAAAATGGATGTTGTGCTGGAAAATTATTTCAATCAGCAGGAAACATTAAATAAAGGACTTCCTACGGTAGAGTTTCTGGCTTCCACACTCAATCTGTCACCTCATTATCTGAGTGATATGCTTCGTAATCTTACGGGATTAAATGCCCAGCAGCATATTCATGAAAAACTGATTGAAAAGGCTAAGGAATATCTTACCACCACAGGCTTCTCTGTATCTGAAGTAGCCTATGCACTGGGATTTGAGCACCCTCAGTCTTTCAATAAGCTGTTCAAAAAGAAAACAGATAAAACTCCTCTGAGTTACAGACAATCTTTCAATTAAATATAATCACCCGGTTCATACACCGGGTATTTTTACATAAAATAATCATTCATCATAATATAAAAAATACCGGATTTCAGGTAGATAAAAATACATTCTTTTCAGGATTGATAGCTTTTGGAACTAAAAATATATTTGTTGTACACTACAAGACACCAAATTTTAAAACTAAACCATATGAAAAAGCTAAATTCTGTTTTATTTCTTGTTATAGGAATGGCAGCGTATGCTCAGCCTTCCGTAACGAGATCTGCTGTTGACAGGGTAAATATACCTTTTACCTTCAGAGCAGGAGATGTAGACCTTATTGTGACTGCAGGCCCTTCCGGAGCGAATGTTACGTGGAATTTTTCTGCTTATACAGCTCCCAATGTCAATACAAACACCACAAAAGCTTGTCCGGGAGAAGCCAACTGCTTTAGGTTTCCGGGAGCTAACAGGATCACTACACCAACTCTCTCAGATGTCTATGATTTTACTTCTATTTCAGATACGCAGGATGTAATGTTGGGAAGCTATGCTAATCCGGGAGATATGCTGATTTCTTATTCGGATCCTTTGATTAATTTTAACTTTCCTGTCACTTATCTGCAGCAGTTTACCGATAATTATCAGTTCAATGTAACTTCGGGAGGAGTACCCAATATGACCGAAACAGGGCAGGTGGAGTATACAGTGGATGCCTATGGAACAATTACTACTCCTACAGGAACTTATCCGAACGTTCTGAGAATTAAAAGAATGAGAACCGCCACACAAACACCTGGACCTTTCAATTATACTAATGAATCTTATATGTGGGTCAGCCAGAGTGCAGGAATCGTATTTAATTTTGCAATCAATACTTTTACCATCAATGGAAATACAAGTGTTGTAAAAAGTGTTTCATATCCTGAAACGACCTCTTTATCTACTGCTGATCCGGAAATCAGAAAGAAAGAAATATCAGTCTATCCGAATCCCGCTGCTGATGTCATTACTCTTAATACTCAGGAAGACATCAGAAATGTGACGGTGACTTCTTTGGATGGAAAGATTGTTTTAACTGCAGGAAATTCTAAAACCATTACTATTTCAGGGCTTTCTAAAGGAATATATATTCTTCGGGGAGAATTGAAGAAAGGAGGATTTATTTCAAAGAAAATTATAAAAAAATAACCTGAATTCAGTTTTAAACCTTAATAAAGTTGACAGTATAATATCTTTTCCCAGCTGGAATTGATTTTATACTGTTTTTATTATTTATTGGCGTTGCTTTTCTTTTATCAGAACTTCAATTTTAAGCTTGGCTATATTCCATTCATCATCTAAAATACTGTAATAGGCTGCATTTCTTGTGCTGCCATCACTAAGCACTTTGTCTTTGCGTAAAATGCCTTCAAATACACCACCAATTTTCTCAATGGCTTTTCTTGACCTGAAGTTATCGTCTTTAGTTTTTAATTGTACTCTGTTGGCTTTCAATACATCGAAGCAGAAGTTGAGAAGCAGTAATTTGCATTCAAGGTTGATGGCTGTTCCCCAGAATTCTTTTGTGATCCATGTCCATCCTATTTCCAGTTTTCTGTCAGCCGGGTAAATTTCAAAAAAGCGGGTAGAGCCAATCAGTTTTCCCGATTCCTTATGACGGATTACAAACGGATATTGATTTCCGGTTTCTCTTTCTGATAAGGCAAAATCATATGTTTTATAAAACATTGTTTTTTCTGAACAATCTGTAGGAATCAGTTTCCAAAGCTCTTTATCTGCGGCTGCGGCATATAATTCTTCAAAATGTTCTTTTTCAAGAGGAATTAATTCAACGGTTTCTCCTGTTAAAATTGTTGGATAGGAAATCCATTTTTCTTTCATGGTTCATTTTTATAGGACGAAATTAATGAAAAATGAAAATCTGTATTCAAAAAATAAAGTGATTTTCTGCCATGATAAGAGCTGCATTTCTGTTATTGGTTAAAATGGAACATAAAAATGACAAAAACGGACTAGATTTTAATAGGGTTACCTATCTAACTTTGCAAAAGGAATTTTTATCACCCTGTTATAATGAACGAGAAAGAATCTTTTAATGCAAAAATGCCAACAGCCTGTTTTTTACTTTTCTTTGCCCACGGGCTAGTTTTTTCTTCATGGGCGAGCCGGATTCCTATTATTAAAACTGCTCTTTCCATTAATGAAGCACAATTAGGAACACTCTTGCTTCTCATGCCGATAGGACAGCTTTCTACAATGGTTTTGGCCGGAAAACTGATCAGTATTTACGGAAGCAGCGGGATTATTAAAAGATGTTTTTTGCTATATCCTTTTTTTCTGTTACTAATTGGTTTATCACCATCTTACTGGACGCTTGGGGTTGTTCTTTTCTTCTTTGGAGTTTCCGGGAATATGTGCAATATTGCGATCAATACTCAGGCTATAGAAATAGAATCAATCACAAAAAGAACGCTGCTTTCTTCGTACCACGGAGCATGGTGTTTTGCAGGACTTACAGGAGCTGTTGTAGGCTTATTAATGATCAATCTTCATGTAGGAACTTTTTATCATTTTGCTGTTATTTTCATTCTTGTAGGATTACTTTGGTTCTACAGTACAAGAAATCTCACCAATATTATCCATAAAGCAGAGCCTCAAACCCGTTCTATATTCAAGGCTGTGAACCCTACACTAGTTGGATTAGGGATTATAGGTTTTTTGAGTATGGCGATTGAAGGCGCTATGTTCGACTGGAGCGGAGTTTATTTTCAAACGATAGTTAAGGTACCTGAAAACCTTGTGATACTAGGGTATACGAGTTTTATTTTAATGATGACTTTAGGCCGTTTTATTGGCAATAAGATCATTGAAAAATACGGGAAGAAGATCGTTTTGCAATGTTGTGGCATATTGATGAGCGGAGGACTTTTTCTTAGTGTCTTTTTTCCTCAATTGTGGATCTGTATCATTGCTTTTATGATCATTGGTCTTGGAAGCTCTCTGAGTGTGCCGTCCGTTTACAGTACAGTAGGAAAAGTGAGTACAGTGGCTCCAAGTATTGCCTTATCATTTGTCTCCAGTATTTCGTTTTTAGGTTTTCTGATGGGACCTCCTCTTATCGGATATATTGCAGAAAGCTTTGATCTCAGATATTCATACGGACTTTTTGCGTGTTTTGGAATTTTACTGGCGATTATGGCAGGGCAGATGAAAGTATTTAGGAAATCGTAATGAAGTTTTTCTGTTATTAATAAAATACAGCCCTGATTTCAGGGCTGTTACTATATAAAATTTATATCCAGTTTTCTATAAGATGAAGCCACAATGCTTTTTCTTTATTTAGCAGAAAAATAGCAGATGATTTTCTTTTGGTTGTGATTTCTCCGGTAACCTGCGTTTCAATATACGTCGCCAATCCATGATGTTCAGAATGAGTTACTTCTATATTCTCCACCTGAATATTTCGCTCCGGAAATTTTCCAAATACGGTTGGAAGCCAGTCGCTAAGCATAGGTAAGGTAACAGTATCACCATTTCCGTTAATCATATTAAAATCTGGCAAAAATCCGGATAATAGTTCCTTATAAAGACTTTCCTGATTCTCTGCTTTCCCTTGAAACCATTTTTCGATATTCCTGTGAAATTCTTCAATTTCCCAAACGATCTTTTCTGTATTGTTCATTGTTAAATGTATTTATTTTTTGATTTAAATTTATCTTTCAATCAATTATTTTTCTTAATCTGTTTCCTGCCCATAATCCAATCAGCTGAAAAACACCTATCATCCCTACAGCTGCTGCAAATGCTTCTGTGAATCCCAGAACGGGTATCAGATTAAAAAAGAATGTACCAATAATAGCTCCTCCAGTGACACTTCCAATCTGAATTCCTATGCTTACCAACCCTGAAGCCTGTCCGGCTTTATCCTTAGAAACCAAAGAAATAGCTGTCCGCATCATAACAGGCATAATGATACCATGTCCAAATCCGGCAATAAACAGGGTAGTATGAGTGATAAACGAGGGTTTTTGCTGAAAATAGAAAGAGGCTGCACTTAGCACAAATCCTATCATTAATAATCCTAATCCTGTATAGATTATTTTGGAAGCTGTCAGTTTTATCCTTGAAGTAATCAGAGGTGCTATAAAAAAGGCCAGCCCGTAAGGAACTATGGCCAATCCTGTCTGCATTGAGTTTTGATGAAGAAACTGCTGAAGATAATAAGGATAGCAAATGAATAACCCTGCAGTGAAATTGTAAAAGAAAATAATCAAAAGGCTTAGTGCAAAAGGTTTCTGCTGCAGTAAAGCCAGATCTATAAGTATCGGCCGGTTTTTTTGAAGCTGCTTCTTTTCGTATTTTAAAAATGAAATTAATAATGAGATTCCGGCAAGAAGAATTCCGAAAATCCACCATGCCCATCCGAATTTCTGTCCGAAAATAAGAGGGCAGATGAGAAGCAGTAGGGCAAGAACTAATAATAAAGCTCCTGTAAAATCAATACCTGTTTGTTCTCTCCGATTACTGTTGTCCATCGTAAAATGAATGCCCAGAATACAAATAATGGTAATGGGTACATTCACAAGAAATACCATTTCCCAGGAGAAATGTCCCCAATGCATGCTTAAAAGAACGCCGCCAAACAATTGCCCGATCACGGAAGCAAGACCAAATACTGAACTGAAAAGACTTACAGCCTTAGGTTGTTCCTGACTGTTGAAGAGGTCTTTTATTGAAGCTAATACCTGCGGAGCAAGCAATGATGCGCCAATCCCCTGAAAAAGCCTGAAAATAATCAGCCATGTAATATCCGGAGAAAAAGCACAGGCAAGAGATGAAAACAGGAAAGTATACAATCCTGATATAAATATCTTTTTGCGGCCGTAAATATCTCCCAGCCGTCCGCCACAAACAACAAGTGCTGCATAGGTAAGTCCATAAATAGCAATAACCATCTGAAGCTGATGATCACTTGCATTAAATGCCTTTTTAATAGAAGGCAAAGCCATATTGACGATAAAATAATCCAGAGGCGAAAGAAAAGCTCCTGCAATCAGAAAGTTGAGTGCCTGCCACCGTTTCGGATATGTATTCATATTTTTTTATGCAAAATTATCCACTTTACGTTCTGTTAAAATTGTACTTTTGGAGGAAAATACAGTGTATCATGAAAGGACTGCCTCTTGAAGAAATTGATGTAAAGGAAATAAAACTTAAAGAAGAAGAAATTACCTTTAAAACAAAGAGTTTTCTCTCGTTTATTTATATTGTAAAAGGAATGGGTACGCTTATTTATGATGATCGCAATATTAATTTTTCTCAGAGTAAGCTTTTCATTATTCCGCAGCACGAGGTGTACCGGTTTGAAAGTAATGCTGCTCAGCTTATCAGTATTCAGTGTCCGGTGGAATTTATTGATAAAATCCGCCTGGAAGCAGATCGTATTGAAAGCTGTGAGAATTTGTATAAACTGCAATACATCAGTCATAATTATCATGCAAGAGCAGGGTGTGTCTTCAGGAATAAAAATGATGAGAACTTTGCAGAAACCCTTATTCTGCAGATTGCCAATGAGTTCAAAAATAAAGCAGAAGATTACCTTATTATCCGTAACTGTATGTCAATATTATTGAATTTGATTGCCCGGAATATCATTCAAAGCGAAACTTCGGACCTGCAGGAAAACCGGAAGGCTTTCTCCATCATGAAGATTATCGCTTATATTCAACAGCATATAAAAGACCGTGAGAAAACCGGAATTCAGGTTATTGCTGATCATTTTGGTATTTCCGGGAATTATTTCGGCGAATATTTCAAACAACAGACCGGAACTTCTTATCAGGATTATCTGCTGGATTATAGACTAAAATTAGTTGAGACCTATCTAAAATACAGCAGTGTCCGGCTAAGTGAGATTGCTTATGAACTCCAGTTCAGTGATGAAAGCCACCTTTCCAAACTTTTCAAGAAATATAGGGGCGTAACTCCGGGTGAATACAGGAAAAATTTTAAATAAATATCTTTTTTGATCAACCCTCTTCATGAGTATTTAAATTCATTTTAAAAAAATATATAAAGTTAACTATATAGTTGACTTTATATATTATATATTTACAGCAAATATATTTCAGATGGATTTTGACTTTATTAAAGAATTAGGATACAAAGCTTTGGATAGCAGGCTGAAAAGAATCAGTGACAGGATGTCTCACGATGTCCGTAAATTTTATAAAGAATTCGGGATTGACGTAGAGCCGAACTGGTATCTGGTTTTTATGTTACTGCAAAAGAAGGGTGAAATTTCAATTACTGATATTGCAGAGCCTTTGGGATATTCTCACCCGTCAGTTGTGGTTATTGTCAAAAAAATGAATGAAAGCGGCTATCTTATCATCAAAAAAGACAAGGTAGATAAACGCAAACAGATTATTTCATTATCTCCAAAAGCCATTGAAATGCTTCCCAAGTTGGAGCACATCTGGGACAGTTGTGAGAAAGCTATTCTGAAGGTATTATCAGAAGATCTCTCGATTCTCACTTATCTGGATCATATTGATCAGGAATTAAAAAATGAATCTTTTCATCATCGATTTAGACACGAATATTTAAAATCAATCCAATCATGAAAACATTAATTCTCATCACAGTATTTCTTTTTTCCCATAGTATGATTTCGGCAACGGAAACGAAAATCATGGTCAGAGCAAAAGCAAGAGATGCCAAATTTATCGGAACTTCATTGGGTGGAGCTCATATTATCATTAGAAACAAGCTTAATCAAAGAATCCTGGCAGAAGGAAATACTTCCGGAAGTACCGGAAATACAGATTTGATCATGAAAACTCCTAAAATCAGAGGAAACTCTATTGCAGATGAGCAGACAGGAGGTTTTATGGCTGCTGTAGATATTGATGAGCCTACATTTGTAAATATAGAAGTGATTTCCCCTCTGAACAGCAAACAGGCTCAGGCGG
Source organism: Chryseobacterium sp. IT-36CA2 (assembly GCF_949767875.1). Classification (NCBI taxonomy): domain Bacteria; kingdom Pseudomonadati; phylum Bacteroidota; class Flavobacteriia; order Flavobacteriales; family Weeksellaceae; genus Chryseobacterium; species Chryseobacterium sp. IT-36CA2. Next base: position 74,751 of record NZ_CATKPG010000020.1, read on the forward strand.
TGGTAAGTACAGAATTGTGGCTGATCCCGGGAAAGCATATTCTGGGAGAAGGAATTATTCTTGAGATTCCCGGATATATTATTGATATTCTGAAACCAAGAACCCATCAATATATTGCTTTGAACAGTATTAAAGATAAACCTTTTCTGTTTCAGGCTAATATTGTGATGATGTGCGGATGTGTCATTGATAAAGGAGGTGTATGGAATTCCGATGAAATAGAAGTGAAAGGAATTTTGAAAAAAGATGGAAAATGGGTAAAGAATATAGACATGTCACTGGTTTCAACTAATCTGTTTGAAGGAAGTCATATGATCAGTTCTCCGGGAAATTATGAGCTGGTCCTGTATGCGTATCATGAGAAAACAGGAAATACAGGAGTAGATAAAGTAAATTATGTAGTTTTTGAATAAACGAATTAAATGAAAGAGATTATCTCCAAGGTGTCATTCTGAATGAAATGAAATGTAATGAAGAATCTCATATGTTTGGTTATTAATGAGATTCTTCCTTCGTCAGAAATCGAAGATTCGACGCAGTCAATGACAGAAACCAAATTGTTCAACTTTTGAGACGACTTTTTATGCAGAACGTATTATAAAACCTGAAGTTCTTTAAATACTTCAATAATCGCTTCAATAAGCCCTTTGTCTATATTTTTTTCCGAAGCAGCATCTGGCAAGAGAGCCCGCAAATCACCGTGATCATCACGTTCAATAACGACTTCGGTTCCATCTACGTCCACATACAGTTTATATCCATAAGAGAATGTGGCAAGCTTTCCATTGAAAAGCAATTCTTGACCCTTATAAGTTACCGGTACTTCAAATTCTTCCATTGTTGAGTTCTATTCATTTAAAAATCGGGACAAATGTCGGAAAATTATAATTCATATGATCATACAAATTATAATGATAAAGCCAAATAATACAAATCGCTAAAATTATTTATAGGTTAAAATCTGTATATTTATCCGTATTTATGAAAGCATTTCTAAAACAGAAATGATCAATGAAATTGAAAAGAACTTCTATGAAAAATACAATCACCCTTTTCTGGTTCAGACGTGATTTGAGATTGGAGGATAATGTTGGGTTTCATCATGCACTCCAGTCTGATGCTCCGGTAATCCCCATTTTTATATTTGATACTGATATTCTGGGAAAGCTGGAAGATAAAGAAGACCGCAGGGTAGATTATATTCACCAGGCTTTGACAGATATCAATATTTCATTAAAAAAATATCATTCAAAAGTCAATACCTATTATGGTAAGCCCATCGAAATATTCAAAAAACTATCAGAAGAATATACTATCGAAGGTGTTTTCTGTAACAGGGATTATGAGCCTCAGGCGATTGAGAGGGACAAGGAAATCTATTATTTTTTCACAGAAAAGAACATTCCTTTTAAAGCTTATAAAGATCAGGTAATTTTTGATAAGGATCAGATTATTAAAAAAGATGGTTCACCTTACACCGTTTACACTCCTTTTGCAAAGAAATGGCGGGAATTATTAACTCCAGAACATTATCAATCTGTTGAATTAAACGTTAAAAATTTATTTCCACAGAAGTATTCTGAGATTCTTACTTTAAAAGAAATCGGTTTCAAAAAAACAGAATTTGATTTTAAAAAACAGGTTTTGAACGCTGTTATTATAGATAACTATGATCAGTTTCGTGATTATCCGTCGTTACAGCATACTACACAGCTCGGGATTGCTTTACGATTCGGGACTATCAGCATCAGAAAGTGTGTGGATTTTGCATTGAAACATAATGCTGTGTGGCTTTCAGAGTTGATTTGGCGCGAATTTTTTATGCAGATTTTATATCATTTTCCACAGGTGGTTCATCAATCTTTCAAAAGGCAGTATGACAATATCCATTGGCGGAATAATGAGAAAGAGTTTAAACATTGGTGTGAAGGAACTACCGGTTACCCGATCGTAGATGCCGGAATGAGAGAATTGAATCAGACTGGCTTTATGCATAACCGGGTGCGAATGATCGTGGCGAGTTTTCTATGCAAGCATTTGCTGATCGACTGGCGTTGGGGTGAAGCTTATTTTGCTTTGAAACTTAATGACTATGATTTGTCTGCAAACAATGGAAATTGGCAGTGGGCAGCGGGTTCAGGTTGTGATGCTGCTCCTTATTTTAGAGTTTTTAATCCTACTGCTCAGATGGAAAAATTTGATAAAGACTTACAGTATATCAAAAAATGGCTCCCGGAATGGAATACCTCAGCATACCCTTCACCAATGGTAGAACATACGTTTGCCCGCGAAAGAGCTTTATCCGAATACAAAAAAGCACTGGCATAAATAATACAATATCAGCAAAATGCCCGGTAACAAAAATGTAACCGGGCATCAACCAATTGATATTTAATATGAAAGTAAACTGAATATTAAATTGTTTTCAGGTACAGTTCCTGTAATTCCTGCGCTGTAAATGCTTTGGACGTTAAGTTCTGTACAAGTTCCCCCTGCTTCATAATCCCGATATTGGTGGCTACACTTACCGCATTGAAAATATCGTGGGTTGCCATTAAAACTGTTCTTCCTTCTTTACCCAGCTGGCGTACAATTTCTGTAAACTCTGCTGTGGCGATAGGATCCAGTCCGCTCGTAGGCTCATCCAGAAGGAGTACTTTGGCATCTTTGGCAAGCGCTATAGCAATACCTACTTTCTGGCGCATCCCTTTGGAATATCCTCCCAATGCTTTTTCATGAGCGGTTTCCTGCAATCCTGTGCGTTTGAGTAATGCAGACAATTCATCCTTTTGATAATTGAATCCTGCAATTTTGGAGAAGAAATCAAGGTTTTCTATGCCGGTAAGATTAGGATATAAAAGAACAGTTTCAGGAATATAAGCGAGATGTTTTTTAATTTTCTGAGGCTCTTCCTGCACCGAAATATCATTAATGAAAGCATTACCGGAAGTGGCTTTAATGAGTCCCAGAAGAATATTGATCGTTGTACTTTTTCCTGCTCCGTTTTGCCCGAGCAGCGCAAATATTTCTCCTTTCTTTACTTCCAGATTAAGAGAATGAAGCGCGGTAAAATCGTTGTATTTTTTATGTAAGTTGACCGTTTTTAACATAGTTTTCTGTATTTGTATTGTGAAAGCATGATGAATAAAGCAATAAAGATGAGGTATGGAAGAAGTATCTGTCCCCATTTAATAGATGGAGAAAATTTGAATACCTGTATGATTTGCTGTGCCCAGTTGATAGATTCGGCATTCTTTCCGGAGAAAATAAGAGGGTAGAAGAACAACCGTTTTTTCTCATGAAACTTCTTAAGTGATGATGCGTACTGCAAATGATTCTGCATATCAGATTTTGCCAGATGACTTTCTACAAGCTGAGTATGAAGATTTGGAAGGAAAAATCCTAAATAGGCTGCAGCCTCATTCCGTTTCTCCATTTTTTCTGTGAACTGCTCTGATGATTTTGCAGATTCAAGGTCTCCCATATGCTGCATGGCATAATACCAAGTCCAGGTGAAGGCATCATTTTCTTCTACAGTGAAATTGCTGTACTGAGGGTAGGCTTTGTAAAACTTTTCCATTGTAGGGAGCTTGGCCTCATCCCATTTGTTGTGATAACCTTCTCTCTGTTCCATTACCGCTTTAAGGGATTCATGCACCGGATAGAGTTTTTGTATCAGAATATTACTGCTCATTGGGATAATAAAATTGATCCCCACCCATACAATCAAAAGGATCAAAGCGTTCTGAGCCGATGATTTACGAAAAGAAATAATCCATCTGCACAGGACAAACCAGAACAGAATATAAAGCCATCCGCTGATGAGAAAAGCAATATAGTAGGAGTCTAAAGGTATTTTTAGCCAAACCGAAGCAATGATAATTAATACAAGATAAACAATGGTTACTGCTAAAAGACGTATGAACATCTTATGATCCAGAAGCTTTTGCAAATTACCACTTTGAACTGAGAGCAGTTTCCAGGTTCCTCTTTCTTCTTCCTCAGAAATCAGGTTATAACAAAATGCAACAATCACCAGTGGAAATAGAAAAACGATAACAAAACTAAAGTCAAAATTTCCAGCAGCAGCATTAGCTGGATTGTAAAAATCAGCATTGTAGCGCTGTTCCTCCAGATTTCGGATGGTTACTCCTTGGATGGATGGATTTAAATCACGCATCCCGATATTCAATGCAGCCAATCTGGGTGTTTCATTCACCAGGTTGAATTTAATATAATAAAGAACAAGTCCCAGATCATCCTTATGAAATTTTACATTCCTTTCTATACTTTCTTTCTGAAAAGCTCCGCTTTTGGAGATGATATCTTCATTCCTGTCCAGAAATTTTTCCCCGGTATAAATAGCCATCAAACCGGCCATCAATAAAAACAACAGTGCAATGACATATGCTTTGTTACGGTAAAATTGGGTATATAAATAACGATTCATTTAAATTAATTTTAATTTTCTTGCACTTATTTCAATCGCAATAACGCATACAGCCATCCATAAAACTAATGCTGCAGCAGGTATTGGCTGTTGTTTCATGCTGTCCAGAACAGAAGTATACCGATACTGAAAATCCGGGAATTTTTCCCAGTTATGTTTGTCGATTACAGCAGGTGGACCGCCGTTTTCCGGTTTAATATTGCTGATCTGTTCAATTTGTAAATCATTTAAATGCTGAGCCATCTGATAGCGATACTCTTCTGCCTGTTTCTGAAACTGGTTATAAGAGAAGAAATCTGTGCCTGTAGCAATCATGGAGAAATTTTTAATAGCAATGGCGGGATTGATCAGTCCTGAAAAATCAGTCAGTCTTTGCTGCTTATTGTAAATGGTCTGCAACTCTTTTTGATGTCTGATGTAAATCTGGGAACTTATTTTTTCCCCTTCCTTCATGACAAATCCTCCATAGTTGAATGGAAGTTCATTGGTTGTTTTCACCTTATATTTTGCCAGTAAAGAATCTTTGATTTTTTTGAAATGCGGATCATCAGGGTTATGGCTGTCTCCCGATTTTAAAATATCCTTTTCCAGCGTTGTTTCAAAAGCAATTCGGGATGGGGCAGGATATAAATTCTGTGCTGCAAACTGAATTCCTTTAGGCAAAACAATAATAAAAAGAAGCCAGAAACCGATAAGGCTGATCAGTGCAGAAGAAGTATTTTTACTGTTTGCCGAAACTACAACAGTCAAAGTGCTGATAAAAAAGTAATAGATCATATAGGCTGGCAGCAGAAATGATAACCGTAAAACAATATCAGCCGGATTTGTTGTCTCTGACATGAATGCTGCCATAAAAACAATAGGAATTACCGGGATCAGGAAACATAAAGAAAAAAGCCAGAGTCCCAGAATTTTACCCCAGATAATATCCCTTCCTGAAGTTCCCTGCACACTGATAATCTTTAAAGTGGCATTCTCACGTTCCTGCACAATTAATCCAAATCCTAAGAAAAGAATAATCAATGGAACAATACTTTGCAGAATAAATGCACTGCTAAACGCACCGAATCTGACCAAAGTACCTGAACTTCCTGCTTCCGAAAGGTTGGCGGTATTCTGTTTATGAGCCTCCAGGAATATGACATTTCCAAGATAATCATCCAGTCCATTGTCAAAAATATTCAATGGATGCCCGATTCTGAAAACCAAATAACCATAATGAGCCATACGGTGCGGATGCTTATCTGGTCGATGCTCCCAGCTTTCCCGGACTTCTTTGCGGTATTCTTTTATTTTCGAAAAAGAGTCCGTATATTTTGTATATCCTATACCAATACTCAACATACAGAATAAGAGTACGGCAATAGTGGTGAGAAGATTTTGTTTGCCTTTAAACAAATCCTGCCAGGTTTTTCTCACCATCAGTTGTAAGTTTGAAATAGCCATAATTTAAAATTTATAAGTAGCAGTTAGTAAATAATTTCTTGGGGTTCCCGGAAATAGTCTTAAATAGTTCTGAGCCCCGATCCAGTAAACTTTGTTGGTGATATTATTCAGATTAAAAGAAAGCTGGACAGATTTTGCCGGAGTGTAATACAAGGCAGCATCTATTGTTGTATAAGCGGGAAGCTCAAAACTTCTGGTAAACCATGGGACTTTAGAACTCTGATAAAGCATTCCGGCTCCGATTCCAAAGTCTTTTAGCAGTTCAATAGTTGAAAAATTGTAACGTGTCCAGATATTAACCGAGTTTTTAGAAGTGTTTTCTTTCCTTTTTCCTATAAGATCACGGTTGGTATCATTTAGTATTTTAGCATCAATATAGCTGTAGCCACCGTAAATATGCCAGTGAGGAAGAATATGTCCTGAAAACTCAGCTTCAAATCCACGGCTTCGGTCAGCACCACGCTGTACAAGCTCATCAGGTTCCGAAGGATTATTGGCATTAATTAAAATATTTCTCTGGTTGATTTCATACACTGCAAGATTCATTGAGATTCTCCCAAAAAGCTGAGCTTTGATTCCCAATTCTTTGAGATCAGAGGTCAAAGGTTTAAACCTGGCCGCAGATCCCGTAAGACTGGAGGTATTGGGCATTAAGGTTACCGTATTGGATTGTGGCTGATATCCGGTTAAATAAGTTCCATACAGATTGATGTTATCTGTCAGGCTGTAGGTAATACCAAACCTGTAAAGAAGTTTGTTATTTTTAAAAGATGACTCATTGGAATCTTTAAAGTTGGTAATATCCTGAAACCACTCTTGGCGGAGTCCTGATAATATTTTAAACTTTTTCCAGGTGAAAAGATGTTGTATATAAGCTGCATGGGTTGTAGTAAGAGCAGAAGGTAAAGGAGTGATCACATTAAGGGTATTAAAATCTGCACCTTGATAATTTGCGGCTCCCGGGTTCAAATCGAATGGAGTGACATTTGGCTTAGGAATGATTGTTCCATTAAGATTAATAGTTTGATAATCTGAAGCTTTTGCGGGATTGTAGGAAGGAGCTACAGTACCGTTCTTTAACAGAAAACCTCTTGCTGCATTCTGTTGCCCGCCTTTGCGTTTTTCCCAGGTTTGATTGTCATAGCCTATCAAAGCCTGATGCTGAACAGAACCTGTTTTGAATTTATAATTAAAATAGGCATTGATGTTATCTGTTGCCCAATTCTGTTTTCTCTGCACAAACTGCATCATGGCAAGGCTGGAAACTGGTTTGTTTTTTATATCAGGGACAAAAGAGTTGGTTGTTCTGTGCTCCTGAAGATTTTCTCTCCAGTATTGCTTCATATAGGAAGCATTAAAACTGATAGATGAGTTAAAATGATGAGCAACCGTTCCCATTAATATGAGTTCTCTGGTTTTAAAAAAATCGTCCGGAGCTCCCAGATTCAGAGTTCTTGGCGTGCTGTATAAGTCTGTTTTTCCTGCCACCGCTCCGAAAATAGGTTGTCCACGGTCTAGATTTCCATAAAGATCATTGAAAATCATTTCCACATTCACCGATGTTTTTTCATTAGGAACAAAAGTGATGGAAGGAGAGATGAGAATACCGCTGTTTTTAACATGATCCCTGAATGAATGGGCATTCTGATAGGCTCCGTTAAAACGATATAATAAAGTTTTACTTTTATTTAAAGGACCTGTAAGATCTGTGGTAATACGGTAGGTATCAAAACTTCCCCCTGATAAACTGATCTCATGACGAGGATTAGACAATGGTTTTTTGGTTACCATATTGATCGTTCCTCCGGGATCTACACTGGACATGGTAATGCTTGCAGGGCCTTTGAAAACTTCTACACGTTCAATATTGGAAGTCATAGGCTGTAAAAAATAATATTGTCTGGTACGCATTCCATTGATAATCTGTCCTTCTTCATTTTGACTGATCCCACGGATGTTGTATTGGTTGTAATAGCTGGAAGGAGAGACTCCGCTTACATTTTTCATGACCTCTCCAAGCTGAAAAGCCTGACGGTCGGTAATCAGTTCTTTTGTAATGGTATTAAGCGTTAAAGGGAGGTCTTTATTTTTCATAGCAATCTTGGTGGCAGCAAAAGAGTAGTCAGAAGTATAATCTTTAGATTTTCTTCCAATAACCTCAACGGTTTGAACCTCTGTAGATAAGGAGTCTTCAGAACTTGACTGAGCATAGAGAAATGATGATACGGTGATGAAACTTACGCTGAAAAGTTTCACAGGATTTGGGGAAATACAATGAATTATTTCCGAATAATTAAAATTATTGGTAATCATGAATAGAAATGTACAGGCAGTGACTATGCCCATTAATAAAAGGATATCCTTACTGGTGTGAAGACACAGGTATCCACGGAATAACACTACAGACTAAAAAATCTGTAAATGAAAAGTAGGGGAGCAAAGATTAAGCTACCGCGAAAAATGAAGCTGGGGGAGCTCTTGAACTGAAAAAGTCAAGGAGACAACAATATGAAATAGCTTTCGGTTGTGGCATTTCGTTGTCGTTTGTAATATTGATGGCAAAATCCAAATTCAAAGGTTCAGGAAGAAGTATGTTGTTCATATGCATATGAAGTACACACTGACATTCGTCGTCCTGTGAAAAGGTAGGAATTTTCTCTTCTTTTGACCCTTTCTTATACATCACTTTACTTTTGGTGTGCTTAGCATGATCAAGACATGTGCTTACACCGCTGACATTCGAAACAAATATCAGAAGTAAAGAAAAAACAAAAAAGACTCTGAGAAATTTTTGCATAATAGAAAAACAAATGTACAATTTAATTTGATAAAAACTGAGTTATCGATAAAAAGTAGTAATTTTTTTGAGTAAAAACAAGGCCACAACTTTAAAATTATTGATTTATCCTCCTTGGATACATGAAATATTTTTCTTGGTGGTATGATTGAGATCATACTCGGCGGTGTAAACACTTAATTATATTTGACCCATAGAAAATTTCATATTTCTGACAAATTACAGTATAACCTTCCGATGATTCGGGAGGTTTTTTTGTGTTAGGGAAATTAGGTTATTGTTTTAATATGTATTAAAATTAAATATTTCTATAATTGGTGATAAATTATGTTTTGAAATTACTTGTAATAATGGGCATTGTCGAGGTATTTTTATTTAAGGGTAAATTAAATTTGATATTTTAGTACCACAATCCATTCGAGGTGGGTTTTGTTTTAGTATATTTAAATGTTCGATTAATTTAAATTTCGGATTATATGTATTCAACCTCCATTAATTGGAGGTTTTTGTATATTTGACTAATCGATAGCTCGAATTATCGACTACTTTAATCTATGTTGCCTCTCAATTATGAGAGTTTTTTTATTTAGTGACTTTTAATGATGCGTGACAAAACCAAGCCAATCACTTTATCGTATATCAAGATACAGCTCAAGTTTAATTGAGTTTTCATGGTTATTAGTTTTTATCCCCGGAGAGTTTCGGGGATTTTTGTTTTTATTGAAAATCTCTACTTTTAAATGGTAAGGTTTTTCGGGAGAAGGTCAGTAACCGGATCAGTAAAATCCAATGGACTGAATAACCCAATACTATGAAAAAAGGTTATCTTTTCTTTCATAAGTCTTCATTTTATTGAATAATTCTATTCTTTTTTTCAACATCAACCACTCCCAATACCAACATCAATTGTGCTAAAACATACGTAATCATAACAACAAGTTCTTTCCCGATAGTATGCTGTACGAACATATTAATGGCCAATACAGAATCTGATACTACAAACAAAATAGCTCCTATGAACAATAATAAAGAACTAGTACTGATACTAAAATACAGCATTGTAGAAATGGTAATTCCGTAAATCACCACGGGTATCTTCATTTCGTTTAAATACGGATATATAAAGTAAATAAACGAGACTAAATATAGCAGAACAACGGTAATCCAACTCCATACATTTTTCTTTCTAATCTTAAAAAAATAAACGATGTAACAAATATGAGCCAACAAAAAGCTGCCCAAACCGGGCATAAACCCCCATCTAAATAACAAAAACACATCCCCCAAAAAACTCAAAATTAATCCAGACAAAAACCATTGGTTTATCCGAAATACATCCTGTTTGGAATAAGTAAAATAAAACCAGATAATAATAGGTAACAACAGTGGTTTGGAAAGAAGCCGCCAAGAACTACGATCTATAGCAATAAACACTAAATCAAATGCAAAAACAATGGAAAGAAGGACTAATAACAATTTGATATTGATAGACTTTATCATTGTACTATTTTATAGCAATTTTTTAATTATCTTTTTCTTATTATAATATGGATATATTTCAGGTTCGCATCAAATCATTCTATATTTGACACTTAGCTCAGATTGTTAAATTACAAATAAAATTAGGATAAAAATACTTTTGAATGTAAAATATCGATGCCTCACACTTCAGTTTATTTTATATTTTAGAAATAGGCTATTATTAGAAATATTATTGAACTTTAGGATTGTATAACTACTATCAAAAGCAATAATCTGAAGAAAGTATTCAAGAACTAAAAGAAAAAGGCGTATCATTTTAGGTGAAAAATATTTTTCCGGGGGTTTGTTTGGGGTATTTAGTGTAATGTGTTGATTATAAGTGTGAATTGTAGCCCCACCAGGGATCGAACCTGGATCTAAAGTTTAGGAAACTTTTATTCTATCCATTGAACTATGAGGCCTGGCTTACATCATAAAATTACAAATTATTTGCCGGAGTAGCTTAATGATCAGGATGTTGATTAAAGGGGGGAACTTTAACAAGACATGCTCAGGTATGTTTTAGGAGTTTTATAATCTGTGCTAATCCTCATTTTATTCCTGTTTAAAGCACAAAATGTGGTATGAAATAGTTATTCATAACACTTTAAAAATTGCTATGTTTTGAAATATTGTGAGTATTTTTGAGGTTTAAATATCTGTAACTAATTATTGATTTTAACTTCTATGATTTTAATTGTTGATGACAATCAAAGTAATCTTTATTCACTGCAAAAATTACTAGAGTCCAAGGATTTTCAGGTGGAAACAGCCAACTCCGGTGAAGAGGCTCTGGGCAAGGCCCTTAAAAACGATTATGCCCTCATTATTCTGGATGTTCAGATGCCTGATATGGACGGCTTTGAAGTAGCAGAAACACTGGCAGATTATAGTAAAACAAAAGAAGTTCCCATTATATTTTTATCCGCTGTCAATACAGACAAGAAATTTATAACGAAAGGCTATGCTTCTGGCGCCAAAGACTATGTCACTAAACCTGTAGATCCGGAAATTCTTTTACTTAAGGTGAAAACATTCTATAATCTTCAGGAACAGAATATAGCGATGAAAAAGACCCAGCAGAATCTGGAACTGGAAGTTAAGGGAAGACGTGAATCACAAGTGACGATGAAGTCTCAGATAGACCATTTTCACTTAATGCTGGAGTCGCTTCCACAAATTGCATTTACCCTGAATGAATCAGGAACCGTTGATTTTGTGAATGGTAAATGGTATGAATATTCAGATTCCGAACAGAATTTTCCTGAAATATATTCCGATGACCCCGATATCATAGAGGAGTTTGAGAGATGCAGAAAAAAAGGAAAAGCTCTTGAGCTGGAAGTTAGAATTAAAAACGTAGCTTCAGGTAATTACCGTTATCATTTGCTTAGAGTAACGCCGGTATATGACGAAGGCCGTATTAAAAACTGGGTGGGAACTTTCACCGATATTGATGATCAGAAGAAAGTTGAAAAAGAAAAAGATGAATTTTTAAGCATCGCCAGCCATGAACTGAAAACTCCTTTAACAAGTATTAAAGCTTATGTTCAGCTATTAGAAAGAAAATTGAAACTCGACAAAGAAAGCTCTGAAGCAGGATTTGTAACGAAAGTTCAGGGGCAGATTGAAAAGCTGAATACATTGATTACTGATCTGCTTGATGTTTCTAAAATAGAAAATGGTAAGCTGAAAATTAATAAAAAGCCTGTTAATCTGGAAAATTTGATTAGCAATGCTATTGAAACAATATTACAGACTCATGATCAGCGTGAAGTGAAAATTGAGCGTCACGGAACCAAACCGGATATTTTAATTCCTTTGGACGAAATCCGTATAGAACAGGTGCTCATCAACTTTCTGACCAATGCTATAAAATATTCACCAGATAATAATCAGGTTATTGTTACCACTTTTGTAGATGAAGAAGCAGAAGAAGTAAGGGTGAACGTAACCGACTTTGGAATTGGTATCCCGGATTTTAAACAGGATGCTGTATTCAAAAAATTCTATCGTGTAGAAGAATCTTCACTGCAGTTTCAAGGGATGGGAATCGGATTGTTTATCTGTTCCGAGATTATCAAACAGCATCATGGAAGTGTTGGGGTTTCCAGTATAGTAGATGAAGGCTCTACTTTTTATTTCACATTACCACTAAACTAATTTTAATGCCGAAAAAAATAATAAGAAATCTTCAGTTTGGAGTAGGTCTTTCACTTTTGATTTTAATTGCCAGTTCATTGGCCTCTTATTGGAGTATCCAAAATCAAATGAATCACCGTGAAAGTCTTTCCAAAAGCAGACGATCTGTAACAGCCGTGAAAGATGTGCTGGTTGCTTTGCTGGATGCAGAAACAGGAAACAGAGGTTATCAGCTTACCGGAAGGGAAGATTTTCTTGAACCTTATAAACGAGGATTAAGAGAATATCCTAAAGCTTTGGTACGTGCTGAATCTTTGGGTATCAATGATCAGAATCAATTACAAAGACTCGCAGGTTTAAAAACCTCAGTTGATCAGGTAATGCAGAATCTGGAGCATTTGGTTGAGAACAGACGAAGAGGCATTATTATGACTCAGCAGCAGATTACTGAAGGTAAGACTTATATGGATCAATGCCGAAAAATTGTCAAAGATTTTGTTCAATATGAGGAAAGCCAGGTTGAAATTAAAAATAATGATCTCAACCGTTCGTCTGATACAACTGTTATTTTTATCCTTTTTTCTGCAATTGCTGCAGTAGTGGTAACTACATTTTTCTATATAAAAATGCGTGCAGATCTTATCCGAAGAGACAAACTGGAAAAAATGCTTAAGGAAAAGGATGAAGAAATGACACGCCGTGTAAGTGCTATTCAAAAAATTGCCAACAGAGTGGCAAATGGTGATTACAGTGAAAAAGTAGTGGATAATGCTCAGGATGATCTTGGAGATCTTGTAGAATCTCTTAATCACATGACAGAGTCTCTTAAAACATCTTTTGATACTATTAATAAGAGCGACTGGCGCCAGAAAGGACTTGCCTTACTCAATGAATCCCTGGTAGGGAATAAGACTGTACAGGAAGTTTCCAATAAATCTTTAATGCAGCTGATTGAATATGGAAACTGCATTAACGGTTCATTGTACTTATATGATGAGGGTATTTTAAAGCTTAATAAAGCATTTGGATTGGAATCCAATATGAAAAAAGCTTTTGAGCCCGGAGAAGGAATGGTGGGACAGGCTTTTGTTAATGCTAAAACACAGGTTTATAATAACCTTCATGAAGAGGACTTTGTGGTCACTTTTGCCAGCAGTACCATAAAAATTTACGGAATTATATTGCTTCCGCTGTTTGCAGACGGCCACATAATAGGAGTGCTGGAGCTTGGTTCCACTTCTAATTTTGAGGAAGACAGAATAAGCTATTTTGAAGAATGCTGTACCAATATAGGAATTGCTTTGAGCGCTGCAAAAGGCAGAGAAAAAGAACAGCAGTTATTGGAAGAAACCCAGGCTCAGTCCGAAGAATTGCAGGTTCAGCATTCTGAGCTTGAAAATCTGAATACAGAACTGGAAGCACAAACCCAGAAACTTCAGGCATCGGAAGAAGAGCTTAAAGTACAACAGGAAGAATTGATGCAGGCCAATGCAGAACTGGAAGAACGTTCCAGATTGCTGGAAGAAAAAAATCATTTGATTGCTGAACGTAATAATGAAATTCAGAAAAAAGTGGAAGAGCTTGCATTAAGCACCAAATACAAATCTGAGTTTTTAGCCAATATGTCTCATGAATTGCGTACTCCGCTAAATTCAATTCTTCTTTTATCCCGATTAATGACAGAAAATCCTGATGAAAATCTCAATGAAGATCAGATGGAATCTGCCAAAGTAATTCATAGTTCGGGTACAAGCTTATTAACCCTTATTGATGAAATTCTGGATCTGGCCAAAATAGAATCCGGTAAAATGACCCTTGAATATCAGGACGTAACCCTTGAAGAAGTGGTAAAAGACCTGAAAAGTCTTTTCAATCCGGTATTCCAGGAGAAATCTCTTCCGTTTAATATCGAGATTGATGCAAATGTGCAGAAAGTGATCGAAAGTGACCGCCTAAGAATTGATCAGGTATTGAGAAATTTATTATCAAACGCCTTAAAATTTACCACAAAAGGAAGCATTGATTTACATATCAGGAAACATTCTGAAAAACCTGATTTCATTATATTCTCAGTGAAAGATACAGGCGTTGGAATAGCAGAGGATAAACAAAAAATTATCTTCGAAGCATTCCAACAGGCTGACGGTTCTACCAAAAGAAAATTTGGAGGTACAGGTTTAGGACTGTCTATAAGCCGTGAAATTGCAAGACTCCTTGGAGGTGAACTAGTTCTGAAAAGTGAGGTAGATAAAGGAAGTGAATTCAGTTTTATTATTCCTGTACACATAGCAACAGAAGTTATACATTCAGAAACAGATCAGGATCTTGTAGAGGTGATCCGTGAAGATGTAGAAGAAATTCAGAATATCCTTGAAGAAGGAGAAGTCAAAATAATTCCTGTAAATACCCTTGAAATCCCGGAAGATGTAGCGGATGACCGGGAAAATATTCAGGAAGGAGATAAAGTTATTCTGATCATTGAAGATGATATCAATTTTGCAAAAGCTTTATTGAAATACGCCCACCTGCAGAGTTATAAAGGAGTGGTTGTGGTAAGAGGAGATCATGGGCTTTCAGCGGCTCAGAAGTACCATCCGCATGCTATTTTACTGGACGTTCAGCTTCCTGTAAAAGATGGCTGGGAGGTTATGGATGAACTGAAATCTGATCCTTATATCAAACATATTCCGGTTCATATGATGTCTGTGCTTCATCTTAAAAAAGAAAGTCTCATGAAAGGTGCCGTAGATTTTATTAACAAACCGGTAGCTTTGGATAAAATGACCGACGTATTCAAAACGATTGAAGATGCTTTGAAAAAAGGATCCCAAAAAGTTCTGATTGTTGAAGAAAATGCTAAACATGCCAGTGCATTGTCTTATTTCCTGAGCAATTTTAATATCTCTTTATCCGTAGAGCATACGGTGGAAGATAGTGTAAAAGCCCTGACTTCTGATCTTGTAGACTGCGTTATTCTGGATATCGGAAGTACAAAAGGAAATGATTATCATGTAATAGAGTCAATAAAAAGTCATGAAGGACTGGAAAATCTTCCCATTATCATCTTTACAGAACACCATTTATCTAAAGAAGAAGAGCTTAAAATAAAACAGTATGCAGATTCAATTGTTGTAAAAACAGCACATTCATACCAAAGAATTTTAGATGAAGTAGGTTTGTTCCTGCATTTAGTGGAAGAAAAAAATAATTCTTCAGAAAATACTACAGGCAGAATGTTGGGATCTCTAACTGAAGTGCTGAGTGGCAAAAAAGTACTGATTACCGATGATGATGTCCGCAATATTTTTTCTTTAACCAAAGCATTGGAAAAATATAAAGTTGAGGTTATTGTAGCCATGGACGGAAAGCATGCCTTAGAACAAATTCACCACCATCCGGATATAGACGTGATCTTAATGGATATGATGATGCCGGAAATGGATGGTTATGAAACCATAAAGCAGATCAGAAAAATGCCTGCATTTAAGAAGCTGCCTATTATAGCAGTAACCGCAAAATCAATGATTGGAGAACGTGAGAAATGCATTACAGCAGGAGCTTCAGATTATATCTCAAAACCTGTAGATATTGATCAGCTGTTGTCGCTGCTTCGCGTTTGGTTATATGAAAGTTAAACAGATAAAATTCTGATGAAGAAGAAAATTTTAATTGTGGATGATGATCCACGCAATATATTTGCATTGAAACTTACCCTTAAGGCTCGTGGATATGCAGTTGAAACCTGTACAATGGCTCAGGAAGCTTTAGATATGCTAAAAGCTGATCCTGGTTTTTCAATGGTACTTATGGATATGATGATGCCTGGAATAGATGGCTATGAAGCAGTAAGAATCATAAGAAATACTCCTGAAATCAAAGATATTCCAGTTATTGCAGTAACCGCACAGGCAATGCCTGAAGACCGTCAGAAATGTATTGAGGTAGGCGCTGATGATTATGTTTCAAAGCCTATTGATGTAGACCTTTTACTAATGGCAATAGAAAAACTCTCATAGATGCTGGAACCAAGTATCGTAAAAGACGAAGAAGTAGAATATCTGATCAACGATGTCTATGAAATGTATGGCTATGACTTTTCCGGTTATAGCAGGGCTTCGTTTAAAAGAAGGGTAAACAGGATATGCCTTTTGGATAGGTTTACCAGCTTCGCGGAACTTAGATATACGATCATGAATGATGCAGAATATTTGAAACGTTTTGTAGAAGAAGTTACAGTAAACGTCACAGAAATGTTTCGGGATCCTTCTTTTTTCAAAGCATTGAGAGAGAAGGTTCTGCCTCAGTTAGGCACCTATCCGCTGATCAGGATCTGGATTGCAGGCTGTTCTACAGGAGAAGAGGCGTATTCTATCGCCATTTTACTAAAAGAGGCAGGGTTATATGATAAATCCCTGATATATGGTACAGATTTGAATCCCGCAGTTCTTGAGACGGCCAGAGCAGGGGTTTTCCCATTGTACCAGATGAAATTATATTCTGAAAACTATATGCTTTCAGGAGGGAAGCGTGATTTTTCAGATTATTATACAGCCAATTATGACAGTGTAAAATTTGATAAAAGCTTACAGGAGAAACTTATTTTATCTACCCACAATCTGGTTTCAGATAGTTCTTTCAATAGCTTTCAGCTGATTATATGCAGAAATGTTCTGATTTATTTTGATAGAGAGCTGCAGGAAAGGGTATTCAAACTTTTTGATAACAGTCTGGAAAACTTAGGTTTTCTGGCGTTGGGAGCAAAAGAAACGCTTAGATTTTCCACTATTGAAAAGAATTATCATCAGATTGAAGACCAGAAAATCTGGAAAAAGCTTGATCATCATTAATAACTAAGGCTATGGAATCACAGATGAACATTGAATTAATTGTTATAGGAGGATCAGCAGGAAGTTTACAGGTCATTATTGAAATGATCAAAAACCTGAATGATACTCTAAAAATCCCAATTGTAGTGGTAGTCCACCGTAAAGCCCAATCCGGAGACGTTCTGAGAACCTTATTGCAGCAGTTTACAAAAATACCGGTGATAGAAGTAGAAGATAAAACTGAAATGGACAATAATGCCATATATATTGTTCCGGCTGATTATCATTTGCTGTTTGAGAATAAGAAAAATATGTCATTAGACAGCTCAGAAAAAATGAATTATTCCCGCCCCTCAATAGATGTTACCTTCAGATCTGCAGCAGAAATTTACGGAGAAAATATGATTGGAATTCTTTTATCCGGAGCCAATGCTGATGGAGTGGAAGGACTATGCTACATTAAAAAAAATAACGGACAGGTGTGGATTCAGGATCCTGAAACGGCAGAAGTGGAATATATGCCCAAACATGCCGTAGAAGAAATTGATTATGACCTCATTGTCAAACCAGATAATTTGGCAGGTTATATCAATCAGTTGTAATAGAATAACCTAAATAATATGAACAAAAAGAAAATTTTAATTTTTGATGATGATGCTGCTATTTTAGAAGTGATTACCATCATATTTGAAGAGAATGGCTACGAGGTCAGAATCTCAGAAACTTCACATGATATCCTGGAGAAAGTGGCTGAATATCATCCGGATGTTATTCTGATGGATAACTGGATTCCGAAAATTGGAGGAGTGGAAGCCACAAAACTTCTTAAAAACAGTGAAGAATTTAATCACATTCCTGTCATCTATGTTACAGCAAACAATGATATCGCGGCTTTGGCTTCCGAAGCGCAGGCAGATGATTATGTATCAAAACCTTTCAATCTGGATGATCTTGAAGAAATGGTGGCAAAACATATAAAAGAACAGGTGTAAATCATTTGATTTTCCAAAAATTAAAATCTCTCAAAACTTGAGAGATTTTTTATTTATTGCTCAGTGCAGAAATCATTTGACTTTTTGTTATGTGATAACTGTTAACGTTATGAATTAAAGAACGTAATAAAAGATAGAGCTGGGGATTTCCAATAGTGGTATCAGAAAATGTTTGCACAAGAATTAATTTTTTTGAAACTATATTATGTGCAGTCACATATTCAGTGCTAAGATCAATGTCAATATTTAATTCTCTATTTACCTTAAGCTTAAAATATTCATCTATTAAATACTTATCATTAATCAGGTCTAAAAATTCTATTTTTGTTTCGTCCATAATGTTGATAATTAAATTTTAAAATACAAATGTTATACCGTACATAGGAAAAAACAGAGAAAATTATAATATTATAAAGAACAATTTGATTAAAATGAATTTTGCTTTTATTAAAGAAAAAAAGCTTTCTGATTGGCTCAATAATTCAGTTTAGAATAAATAGATTTTCAATAATTCAAAAACTCTGAAAACCTTTTTATGAAAGGGTATATGGATAAAAGAATCTACCCTTTAGGGGTAGACTCAGTAGATAAATACATCTCATTTTTTTAATTAGACAACAATAAAAAGCACAGCCGACAATGCTGTGCTTAAATTTTTATTTCAAATTTAATTGCAATTTCAATAGTAGTAAGAAAAGCAAATAAAGTTTCCACTTCGATTTTTATTACATAGTAAATGTAGTAATAAATTTAATACGAAATATGAATTTAATGTTAAAATTCACAAGTTATCCACAATTTACTGTGGATAACTTATATGATTCTCTGAAATTACGGCTCAGAAAGGTATTTTAAAACAAAATAATTCAGGTTTTTTTGCTCCTCAGCTGTCCCTTTATTGTCCATATGACCATGATTGATGAGGGTAGGCTGTACCGTTATATGATACTTCTTCTGTTCTTCTTCGTTGGGTAATACTCCTTCATCAGCCGGATAATCGTTAGAACGTAAAGTATACACTTTAGGAACGTAAGTTCTCGGCAGAAACATTCTCCGGTTATCCATGGTGATCAGTTTATACACCAGATTAGGATGCTGATTAGTGAATAATGCTGCCATATCGCCTCCATTAGAGTGTCCTATGAGGGTCAGATGCTGATAATCAAGTTCTGGCCTCGTCTTTTTAAGTTCATTCAGAACAAACAGTATATTATCCGAACCATTCTGCCAGAAAGGTCTTCTTACGATCTGTAAATTTCCTTCTGTCGGCAAAAGGCTGTCTGTTGTAAGCTCATGCTGAATACTTACGGTAAAATAACCTTTTGAAGCCAGTTTTTCCGTTAAATAAGAGTATACAAAATAATCTCCACCCTTATTAAAACCATATCCATGATTGAAGATAATAACCTGTTGATTAGGAATTTTCTTATTCGTTTTAGGATAATAAAAAGCAACCGGAATTTTACGGTTTCTGCTGTGGTCAAATAAAGTTAAAGTGTCCCGTTTTACTTCATAATCATTACTTTCGGTAGTTTTCTTTTGCAGGGTACAGCTTGTGATAAAAATAGAAGCTATAATAAGAGTGGATAAAATGCATTTCATGAATTGGTTTTTATGGGACAGAATAAAAGAATGATCTTAATTCTTCCGCAAATATATGGGGTAATTCCAATGCGGCAAAGTGTCCTCCTTCATTCATCTTTTTAAAGCTGGTCACATTCACAAAACGTTCGGCCCATTCTTTTGGAAACTGTGCCTCACGAGGAAAAACAAGAACTCCAGCAGGAACGTTACTTTTTTGATGAACCTGTCCGCCGCTCCATAAAGCAGCTGCATCTTCTTTGTACATTCTTGCGGAAGAACCTATGGTTTGAGTCACCCAATAAATCATAATATTGGTCAGCAACTCGTCCCTTCCACCAAATGCGGTTTCAATCAATTCCGGAGGAGCTCCTGCATTAGTAAAACTTATGATCCATGCTGCGAGTCCGATTGGAGAGTCATTGAGACCATAGGCCAGAGATTGAGGTTTGGTAGACTGTACCATGGCGTAAGCTCCTTCACTGTACCACCATTGCTGCACAAATTGAGCGAAAGCCTGTTCCTCCTCACTCATTGTTGTGAAATCTTCCTGACCAGTAGGATACCCTACATCGGTAAGGTGAACGGCTTCCAATGCTTCAGGGTATTTTGAAGTCAGTGCTTTTACTACCCCCATGCCGATATCTCCTCCGGCTGCACAGAATTTTTCATAACCAAGAACTTCAGTCATCAGTTTTTTCCAGAGATCTGCCACTCTTTCGCTACTGCCAGCTGTTTTATCAGAAAAGCCAAATCCGGGAATAGAAGGAATGACAAGATCAAAACTCTGTTCCCCTTCTGTAAGCAATGGAATAACTTTATGAAAGCGGTAATAGCTGTCTGGCCAGCCATGAGTAAGGATCAATGGTTTTGGATTAGAGCCTTTTCCCCTTATGTATTGAAAATGAATCAAAATTCCGTCTATCAGGGCGATATACTGGGGATATTGATTCAATTGCTGTTCATGCATTCTCCAGTCATAGCTATTGATCCAATAGTGGGTAAGTTCTTTCAGGTAAGCTTCGCTGGTTCCGTAGTTCCAGCCAGATCCTTCTGGTTCTCCTGGCCAGCGGGCATTTTGCAGACGGTTTTTCAGATCGGTGATAACTGATTCGGGAATGTTTACTGTAAATGGTTCCATATTATTATATTTTATTGGTGTAAGTGTTGTTAATGGAAAATATTGATAGTAAGATGGTTATCAAAGTTAAAAATTTTCTCTTTTAATAAATGTTGTCAAAATTATAAATTTTTTGATTTTTCAATGATGGAAAATTGGTAACTTTAATTCATTAAAATCTCGTAATACATATTACAATGAGTCAGGTGTTATTTTAACCCTGAACATCTTAGGTTCAATCTTCTGAACCCAATAATTCTATTATATCATATTTAAAAGCAAAGACAATGTGTCATTTGCAGTATCAACGGTCATTGGCAGTCAATCTGCTGCTGATTATTGATATTTAATATTCAAAAAAATCATTATGAAAACTTATAAAATAGCTATCATAGGCGGAACCGGAAAATCCGGACAATATTTGGTGCAAAACCTTCTTGCAAAGGGATATCATCTTAAACTTTTGCTAAGACATCCTGAAAATTTTACCCTTCAACATCCATTAATTGAAATTATAAAAGGAGATGCAAGGGACAAAACAACGATTGATAAACTGATTGAAGGAACTAATCTTGTCATAAGTACTTTAGGACAACCCAAAGGAGAGAAGTCTATATTCAGTGATGCTGCAAAAAATATTATCTCTGCAATGAATCATTATGGGATCAGGCGTTATATTGTAACCACTGGCTTAAGTATAAATACAGCATCCGATCATAAAAATGAAAGGGTAAAAATGGCGACAGACTGGATGTATCAGAATTATCCAGAGACCACAGCTGATAAGCAAAAAGAATATGAACTTCTTTTAGATAGTAACCTCGACTGGACTTTGGTAAGATTACCACTCATCCATCTTACAGAAGAAAACTTTCCAACGGAAACAAACCTTACAGACTGCAAAGGTGAAGGAATCAGTGCTGTAGATCTGGCGGAATTTTTAGTTTCTCAGATCAAGGATTCTGAATATATCAGGAAAAGCCCGTTTTTGTATAATGTGAAAGAGTAAAGAATCTATAAAGAAGAAACCACCATAATTTTGTCATTCTGAATGAAAAGAAGTGTAATGAAGAATCTCATATCATTGGTTATTAATGAGATTCTTCCTTCGTCAGAATGACAATTGTGGCAGCTTTTTTTATTGGGTATTAAGCTTTTTTATTTCTTACGACCGTACATTAAAATGCGCTTGAATGCATAAATGGCAGGATATTTTGTAAACCTTTTTGCAATTCGTGATTTAAATTCAGAGATGAAATGTTCTTTCTGTTCTCCTTCCAGACGCTCCAAATAAGGCAATAATGCTGTTCCTGAAATAAAAGTATATAAGGCTTCGTGATCATCTGCAATAATGGGATAAACCTTCTGTAATATTTCAATATCCTGAATTCCATTATCAAATAATATCTGTGCATAATCATCCATTGAAAGCACTGGCGAATCACGGTTGAAGTGCTTTAACTGTGATGCATAAGGTTCTTCATCTGCCATTTCCGTTAAAATCTGGTTCAGAATATTTTCTTTCTGAACAGGCATTTGGATGGCTAATTGTCCGTTTTGTGAAAGCAAGCCAATGATTTTAGGAAATAAAGTTTCGTGATCATCAGCCCACTGTAAAGCGGCATTACTGAAAACAAGATCCCATTTCTGATCAGACTGTGCTGTTTCTTCAATGGTCTGAAGTTTAAAATGCAGATTCTCCTTTTCAAACTTCTTAGATTTTTCAAGCATTTCTGCCGATGAATCTATTCCTAAAAATGTTGAACCTGTCAGTTTTTCCGTCAGAATAGAGGTTTGCTCTCCGGTACCACAGCCTAAGTCAATAGCTTTTATACTATTTTCAGGTTTAATTAATGCGGCTAAATCGTAAAAGGGTTTGTAACGTACATCTTTGTACTGATCATATAATTCGGGATTCCAGGGCATAAAATAATTTTTGTAATAGTTGAATAAAGATAGAGAATCTCAATAAAAAATCGGCTGTTTTTATAACAGCCGATTGTATTTATTGTTCCAGTTTTTCTTTGATATATTTTGCGGTGTGAGACTTTTTATTTTTTGTCAGATCTTCAGGTGTTCCTGTAAATACGACTTCTCCACCGTGTTTTCCGGCTTCCGGACCAATGTCAATAATATGATCGGCACATTTGATAATATCGGGCTGATGTTCAATAACAATCACGGAATGTCCAAGATCAATCAATGCCTGCAATGATTTCAGCAATTTCTGAATATCATGGAAGTGAAGTCCTGTGGAAGGTTCGTCAAAGATGAATAACGTTTTATCCGTGGTTACTCCTTTTACAAGGAATGATGCCAGTTTCACACGCTGTGCCTCACCACCAGAAAGGGTAGAAGAGCTTTGTCCCAATTGTAAATAACCTAAACCTACTTCCTGCAAAGGTCTCAGTTTCGTTACAATTTTGTCTTCATTATTATCTTTAAAGAACGCCAATGCTTCATCTACAGTCATATGAAGAATATCAGAGATGTTTTTCTCGTCAAATCTTACTTCAAGGATCTCATTTTTGAATCGTGTTCCTTTACAAACCTCACATTCAAGTTCAATATCTGCCATAAACTGCATGGAAACATTGATTACTCCTTCTCCTTTACATTCATCACATCTTCCGCCATCTACGTTGAAAGAGAAATGTTTAGGTTTATAACCCATCATTTTAGCTACTTTCTGCTTGGCAAAAAGATCACGGATATCATCGTAAGCTTTTAAATACGTTACAGGGTTTGAACGGGATGATTTCCCAATCGGGTTCTGATCAATCAGTTCAATATTTTTGATCAGTTTTTTAGGGAATTCTACAGAATCATAGTCTCCCTTTTTACCGCCCATTCCAAGCTGGATCTGGATGTCATTGGTAAGAATTTCTTTCATCAAAGTAGATTTTCCACTTCCTGAAACTCCTGAAATGACTACCAGACTTTCCAAAGGAACGTCTACATCTATATTTTTAAGATTATTCTGACGGGCTCCTTTAATGTGAATCCATTCTTTTGCTTTTCTTCTTTTCTTTGGAACTTCTATTTCAAGTCTTCCGGTAAGATATTCTGAAGTAAGGGTGTTGGCTTTTTTCAGATCTTTGTAATCCCCGGCAAAAACCAGTTCACCACCAAGATAACCTGCTTCAGGACCAATATCAATAATATAATCGGCAGCTCTCATCACATCTTCGTCATGCTCCACCACAATTACGGTATTTCCAAGATCACGAAGATTTTTCAATACTTCAATCAAATTTTCTGTGTCTTTAGAGTGTAACCCGATAGAAGGCTCATCTAATATATAAATGGAACCTACCAAAGAACTTCCCAGGCTGGTTGCCAGATTGATTCTTTGGCTTTCTCCTCCTGAAAGGGTATTGGATGTTCTGTTCAGGGTTAAATATCCTAATCCAACCTTTAATAAGAATTCCAGACGGGTTGTGATTTCGTAGGTCAGTCTTTTGGCCACTTCTTTGTCGTGATCTGAAAGCTTTAATCCACTAATTATCGGAGCCAGTTCATCCAAAGGAAGTTCAATCATGGACTGGATATTATGTCCGTCTACTTTTACCCAGCTCGTTTCTTCACGAAGCCTCAATCCTTCACATGTCGGACAAAGAGTTTTTCCTCTGTAACGGGAAAGCATTACTCTGTACTGGATTTTATACAAATTTTCTTCAAGCATTTTGAAGAAATTATTGATGCAGGGAAAATTACCTTTTCCGTCACCTTTCCAAAGGAAGTTTTTCTGTTCTTTTGTTAACTGATGATAAGGCTTGTGAATAGGGAAATCACCTGCTTTTTTAATGAAATCCTTTTTCCATTCGCTCATGGTTTCTCCTCTCCAGCAGACAACGGCATCTTCGTAGATCGATAATGTTTTGTTAGGAACAACAAGATCTTCATCAATTCCGATTACTTTTCCATACCCTTCACAGGCAGGACATGCTCCGTATGGGTTATTGAAGCTGAAAAAATGAACATTGGGTTCAAGGAACTCCATTCCGTCCAGTTCAAATTTATTGGAGAATTCCTTTACTTTTTCAGTATCTGTATTCTTTAATGAACAATATCCGCGTCCTTCATAGAAAGCCATTTGAATAGAGTCTGCAAGCCTTTGTAGAAAGCTTTCATCTTCTTCATACGAGAAACGGTCGATGACAAGATTGATTGCCATTCCTTTTTCAGGATTGAAACCAAAGCTTTCCAAATCTTCAATTCCAGCTACATTTCCATTAATTTCCAATCTTGTGAAACCTGCCAGTTTTAAAATATTTAAGGTTTCTTTAAAATTGTCCGCATCATATTCCAAAGGAGCAGTGAGTAGAAAAGAAGTATCCTTTTTAGAAGCTTTGATAAAGTCAACTACATCTGAAACCGAATCTTTTTTCACTTCTTCTCCGGAAACCGGTGAAAAGGTTTTTCCGATCCTCGCAAATAAAAGTTTCATATAATCGTAGATCTCTGTAGAAGTTCCCACAGTAGAACGTGGATTGGAAGAGATTACTTTCTGCTGAATAGCAATAGAAGGCGCAAGCCCTTTGATGTCATCTACTTTTGGCTTTTCTAATTTTCCTAAGAATTGACGGGCATAAGAACTTAAACTTTCAACATATCTTCTCTGTCCTTCTGCATAAATAGTATCAAAAGCCAAAGACGATTTACCACTTCCTGAAACTCCTGTAATAACAATCAGTTTGTTCTTCGGAATCAGGACGTCTATATGTTTCAGATTGTTAAGATGTGCATTCTTAACGAAAATCTGTTTTTTTATATCTATTTCTGTTGTGTTAGCCATATTTTCTTTATTCATAAAAAGACTGTACAGCATTAAGGCTGTCAGTAATGGTGTTTTGCCACAGAATATCTGCAGCTGTCATCAATTGAACTCTTATCTGTATCCCTGTATTCATAAGATATCCTGCATTTGTATTTACAGAATTATCATTAAAAAAAGAATACTTTCATCGTAAAATTAAGACCCACAAAATTACGAATTTTTAGTGAAAATTTTATGTTTATCTTATTGTTAAAATTGATTATTGTAAACGTTAAATAAGACGAGCAAAGTGAAAATATTTCCATTGGAAAACAATAGGAATGAGTATGTTTTGTGGAGTTATTGTAGTTTCATAGCTTGTCTTACAGTATTTTGCATGAATTTGCGAAATACATTATGTTTTTTTATTTAAGTATTGTTTTATGTTTTAAAATTATTTAAAATTGTACTCGTAAATATGTAATATAGAAATGAGAAAATTATTCAGAGATCTAGTTACACATTTAATGAGAAAAAGATAGAATTACTCCCTCACACAGATGCAGCATTATGTTGCATCTTTTTTTATGACAACTATCATTTGTCTGTCTTGATGAACTCCCTTACTTTTGACCCTGTTAAAAAAACTACGGAAACGATTATGATCAAAAAGATAGGAAGTGCTTTTTTTCTGGGATCTTTACTTTGGATAAACGCACAGGAAAAGACAACGGATATTGAAAGCATTGAATTTCAGGGAAAATTTATCTCCACACCATACAAAAGTGCTAACCAGAACATCAGTGTCATCACCCGAGAAGATATTGTAAATTCTCCGGCTAAAAGTATTGATGAAATTCTTCAGCAGGTAACAGGAATGGATATCAGAAGGAGAGGAGCTAATGGGGTACAGAGTGATATCAGTTTCCGTGGAAGTTCTTTTGAGCAGGTTCTTCTGCTTTTGAACGGAATCAGAATGAATGATTCCCAGACCGGACATAATAATATGAATATTCCGGTAGATCTGGATGACGTAGAAAAGATAGAAATCATAAAAGGACCTGCTGCCAGACGTTTTGGGCAGAATGCTTACGCAGGGGTTATCAATATCATTACCAAAGCTACACCAGGAAAAAGAGTGAAGATCAGTGCTGATGGAGGAGATTATAGTACCTATGGTCTCGGATTCAATGCGCAAATTGGAAATGAGAAGTTTACGAATTCACTTCAGGCCAATTCTTCGTCTTCTGAAGGATATATGTTCAATACAGATTACGAGATCAGAAATGTATTTTATCAGGGAAAACTGAATATCAAAAACGGAGATGTAAGGGTTCAGGCTGGTTTTTCGGAAAAGAAATTCGGGGCTAACGGCTTTTATGCTTCCAGTGCTGCCACAAAACAGTATGAGGAAACACAGGCTTCCATTGTAAGTGTGGCTCATCAGCAGACTTTTGGAAAGCTAAAGCTTAATTCTAATGTATACTGGCGAAGAGGGCAGGATATGTACCTTTATGACAGATGGAATCCGGATTTTTACCGAAATATGCATATTGGAAATAATGTGGGTGGAGAAGTTAATTCCAGCTATCAATGGGGATTGGGAACCACCGGAATTGGTGTTGAATTGAGAAAAGAATTTTTAGCAAGCAGTAATCTGGGCGACAGAAACCGTTTTGTATCTCAGGTTTTCTTTGAACATCATTTTTCATTGCTGGATAAAAAACTGAACATCAGCCCGGGAATTTCTTGGGCAAACTATTCGAAGGAAGGAAACTTTTTCTATCCTGGGCTGGATGTAGGGTATAACTTCAATCCTAATCATAAAGTGTACGGAAATATTGCAAAAGTACACCGTATCCCGACTTTTACGGATCTGTATTATATCAGTAAAACAGAACAGGGAAATCCGGATTTACAGCCTGAAAATGCACTGTCATCCGAGGTAGGATACCAATATCAGGATAGTAAAATTTTAGCCAAAGTAAGCGGGTTTTTAAGAAATTCCAGCAACTCTATTGATTGGGTGAAAAAAGATATAAATGATAAAATCTGGTTTGCAGAAAACGTGGGAGATATCAAAACCAAAGGAATTGAAGCAGAGTGGAGCCACAGACCGCTGGACTGGTTAAAATATACGATTGGATATACCTATATCGACAGTAAATATGAAGAAAAAAATGGTTTAGTTTCAAGATATATTCTGGACAATCTGAAACACCAGTTTATTTCTAAATTAGAAGTGAAATTCCTGAAAAACTTTACGAATGAGGTTGTTTACCGTTACAATGAAAGAGTAAATCTTGGAACCTATAATCTTGTAGATGAGAAACTAAGCTTTGCTAAAAAAGACTACTCTGTGTATGTGCTGATTAACAATATTACGAATACACAATACACAGAAGCGTTTGGCGTAGGAATGCCGCAAAGGTGGTTCCACATTGGTTTTTCTTATACAATTAATATTAAGTAGGTGTTAATTTAATATTAATGAAAGTTAATATTAACAAATTGTTAAAAAATCTACATTTGCAAAAATTTTTTATGAAACGTCTTATAGGCTTAGGTTTACTACTTGGAATTTCTTTTTTTAAAGCACAGGAACACATTTCCAGCTTCAATGCAGTAACTCTGACCTATAAGTTTCATCCCAAATTTTTCCTTTATGCAGAAGGGCAGATGCGTGGTAACGAAGATTATACCTACCCTGATTATTATGAAATAAAAGGGGGCTTAGGGTATAATCTTACTAAAAACCATAAACCTTTTGTGGGGCTTGGAAGATATGTGAATTACAAAGACCACAGCTTAAGCAGAGAGGAGTTCAGGGTTTGGCTGCAGGATGTTATCGATATCAAAAAGGGTATTGTAAAATTTGAAAACCGTTTCCGTGCTGAAAAGAGTTGGTTTTATGAGCCCAAAACAGATCAGACTTCCCAGAGAATGCGTTACAGATACCGTCTGAATGTAAGTGTCCCTTTAAATGCCAAAACGATCAAGAAAGGAACTGTTTTCGCTAATGCTTATGACGAAGTTTTCTTTGTCTCTCCGATGAAGCCTACTTTTGCCAGAAACAGAGTCTATGGCGGTTTCGGCTATCAGATCGATGATTATTTTGGAATTGTGAGCGGATATTTGTGGCAGCGTGAATTTGAAGCCAAAGGAAATAAAAATTTACATTTTATTTATCTGGCTTTAAACATCAACATTGACGGTACAGACCATCACACGAAAACTTATGATTTCCCGGGTGCGGATTAATATTTTTCTATCAGATAACGATAGGCTTTCAGGTATTTGTTAAATCTTTTGATGTCTTTAGGAGTAAGTTCTCTGTTTACTCTTCTGAGGTCCATGTTATCACGAAGGTCATTCAGCTTTACAGCAACGGAAAGGAGGGATCTTTCTGTTCTTTTTATGAATTCATCATAATCTTCTTCAGGGTCAAACTTGGTAAGACAGCTGATCGCGAAAATAATATATTCAGGAAATCCTTCAGATCTTAAATAATCAAGGCTGAATTCCAGTGGGTGATCCTCTACAACATCGTGCAGAACGCCTACAATTTTTTCGTCCAGTGTTTTACCATAATTCATCACACGCATTACGTGGCCAATGTATGGAGCATGGTATTTATCAGTTTGTCCTTTATGAGCCTTATCGGCGATTTTGATTGCTTTGTTCAGTAATTCTTCTTTTGTCATTGCTAATGAAAAATAGAATACAAAAATAGAAAATGCCTTAAAAACTAAGGCATTTTTATTAAAATTATTTCAAATGATTTTATGAATTGCTTTCATCCTCTACAGGAGCGTGCGGAGCATTGTTTTTTACGGATTCTATGCCATTTTCCATGCCGTTGTCAGATTCATACATCTGGCTGGTTCCTATGATCTGTCCGTTTCCAGCTTTAAGATTAAAATAAGATCTGCCGTCATTGGCGGTGTTTCTTTCAAATTTTGAATCTTCCTGTGAGTTGGTTTTTACAGATCCGATTCCGTTTTCGCAGGATGGCTTTGTACTGTATCCCTGACTGGTTAAAATAACCTGTCCGTTTCCTGCTTTAAGATTAAACTGAAAGTCTCCGTTTGTTCTTTTAGAGATAATAAATTTTCCCATGGTAATAGTTTTTGTGATTATTTGGATGGTATTAGTTTTTTAGGATCCGCCTGAATTTTTTCCGGGGTAATGGCGTTTAAAATTTTGTATTGAGAATAGTCTTTTGAAGGCTCTTTTAGGGCAAGATAGATGATCGTGTCGTTAGGCTTCTTTATCAGCATTTTATACAATCCTTTCTGCTGTTGAGTTGAAGTCAGTCCAAAACTTTTAAACAAATCTTTATTCTGAATTTTTACGGTATCTGCTTTAGGAAAAGGTATTAATTTATCTCTTTTTTGTGCTGTCAGAGCAGCAGAGATAAGGAGCAGGGGAAATAATATAATTCTCATGTGTTTGTTAATTTTAAATAAAAATAATGATTTTTTTTGAATAAAACCACTGAATGTCAGTAAATTCAATGGTTGTCATTATCGACGTATATAAAAAAAGCGCCTCAAAAATTGAGACGCTGAATCAAATTTATGTTATTAAAGACTAATAAGCTCCTTTCTCGATATAGTGAGCGGCTACTTTTTCAGTAAGTGCTACTACATTCGGATGGTTGGTATACTTTGTGAATCTTCTTAATCCTGAAAGCATCATTCTCTGCTCATCTCCTTCAGCAAAAGAAATGATTCCTTCTTTAGCCGCAGTGATGATTTTCTCAACAGCTTTGTAAAGGTTCAATTGAGCCATAGCTGCTTCTACAGACTCAGGAGAGAAGTGTTTCTCTGCTCTTAATACTGCAGATTCTGCCATATAGATCTGGTTAAGGATTTCAGATGCATTCAATAATAAATGCTGTTGTTTTTCAATATCCATCATGTATTTCTGAAGGGCAGCACCGGAAACCATTAAGAATACTTTCTTAAGATTAGCGATAATTGCTTTTTCTTCACTCATGAATTCTGAATAATCAGGAACTTCAAATGAAGGGATGCCCATCAATTCTTTGCTGATGGCCATTGCAGGAGATAAAAGATCTAATTCACCTTTCATTGCTCTCTTAATAAGCATTCCTACTGCTAATAATCTGTTGATTTCGTTGGTCCCTTCATATATTCTTGAAATTCTTGAATCTCTCCATGCTGCTTCCATCGGAGTATCTTCAGAGAATCCCATACCTCCGTACACCTGGATTCCTTCGTCTGCTGTATGCTGAGCAAGATCAGAAACGAATACTTTAAGGATTGAGCATTCTACCGCGAATTCTTCAACACCTTTCAATTCTGCTTCCTGGTGGCTTAATCCAGCTGCTACTAATTCATCTATTTTATCCTGAACGTTTTTAGCTGCTCTGTAAGAACCTGCTTCACTTACGAAAACTCCGGTTGCCATTTCTGCGATTTTCTTTCTGATCGCTCCGAAAGTTGCAATAGAAACACCAAACTGTTTTCTTTCGTTAGAATACTGAATAGAGTGGTTTAAAATTCTTCTCTGTGCATCAAGACAAGCGGCAGCCAATTTGATACGGCCTACGTTCAATGCATTTAAAGCGATCTTGAAACCATTGTTTCTTTCTCCTAAAAGATTTTCCACAGGAATCTTCATATCATTGAAGAAAACCTGACGCGTAGAAGAAGCGCGGATACCCAATTTGTGCTCTTCTTCTCCAAAAGTTAAGCTTTCAGGGTTTTCAAGTTCAGATCTGTTGATTACAAAACCTGTGATATTTTTATCATCATCAATTTTAGCGAATAATGTAAATGTATCTGCAAATCCTGCATTAGATATCCACATTTTCTGCCCGTTGATGATATAATGTTTTCCGTCTTCGGAAAGTTTTGCTTTTGTTTTTCCTGAATTGGCATCAGAACCAGCATCCGGCTCCGTTAAACAATAAGCACCAAACTTAGTTCCAGCCGCTAAATCCGGAAGGTATTTTTTCTTTTGCTCCTCAGTTCCGTAAAGAACGATTGGCAGGGTTCCGATACCTGTGTGAGCTCCATAAGCCGTCGCTAATGAACCTGTAGTTCCGGAAATATAATCGCAGGCAAGCATTGTAGTCACAAAGCCCATTCCAAGACCACCATATTCTTCAGGAACAGCGATACCAAGCATACCCATTTCTCCTAATTTACGCATTGTCTCTTCAGTAAATGCATAATCTTTCTTCTCAAAACGTTCTTTTTGAGGAACTACCTCTCTGTCGATAAATTCTTTTGCAGAATCACGAAGCATCTTTTGTTCTTCGTTCAGTTCTTCAATACTGAAAATTTCGTTTGCAGGAATCTGTTTGATAAGGAATTCCCCGCCTTTTAATGTAGCCATATATTATTTTGTTTTTTAAATTTTTTTAGACATTCAGATAATAGACGGATAGATGATAGATTATTATTGTGGCCTATTTTCTATTTGTCTATTCTCTCTTTGTCTTTTTTCTTATTAATCTCTATTTAAAGTATTCTGAAATACCATTGTTGCTTTTTGAAATTCCTCAATCTTGGTTTCAAAGATTTCAGTTTTTTCATCAGATAAATATTTTCTATGATTTGCCAACAATATTTGTGTTTGCAATTCAAATGAAGAACCTAAAGAAATATCTAAAAAATGACTGAAAGACTTATTTGTTCTGCTTGAACCTTCGGCTATGTTTGATGGAATTGAAATAGCACATCTGTCCATTTGACTTTTCAAACCATATTTTTCATAAGTTGGAAAAGTATCCGTAAGATCTAAAGTTAGTCTTGATAACTCCATACTCATTTGCCAAATTTTAAGCTTCTTAAAATTGTGTCTTTTGAAATCATTCATGCATTTTTGTGTCTTGTCCTTCTATTATCTATCTATTGTCTATTTGTCTATCTAAAGTAGCTCAAAAATAGAAGCTGCTCCTTGACCTGTTCCCACGCACATAGAAACCATTCCGTACTTGTTGCCACGTCTTCTCATTTCATCAAGAAGCTGAACGGTAAGCTTTGTTCCTGTACATCCAAGCGGGTGTCCAAGGGCGATAGCTCCTCCGTTTACATTTAAAATATCAGGATTTAAACCTAATTCTTTTTTGATAGCAACAGATTGAGATGCAAAAGCTTCGTTAAGCTCGATCAAGTCAATATCTTTTAATTCTAAACCTGCCTGTTTCAATGCCTTTGGAATAGCATAGATGGGACCCATTCCCATAATTCTTGGCTCCAATCCGGCAGCAGCATAAGCAACTAATCTTGCTTCAGGCTCCAGTCCTAATTCTTTTACCATTTCCTCACTCATTACCATTACGAAAGCTGCTCCATCACTCATTTGAGAAGAGTTTCCGGCAGTTACACTTCCTCCGTTGGCAAATACAGGTCTTAATTTTGCTAAACCAGCTAAAGAAGTGTCTGCTCTAGGCCCTTCGTCTACTGAGAAATCAAACTTTTTAGTCTGCATTTTCTGATTTTCGTCCAGGAAATTATATTCTACAGGAATCGAAACAATCTGGTTGGCAAATTTTCCTTCCTGATTAGCTTTTAAAGCCTTCATATGAGATTCAAAAGCAAACTGATCCTGTTCCTCTCTGGTAATATTATATTGTTTTGCAACTTCTTCCGCAGTATATCCCATTCCCCAGTAGTAATCAGGGTTTGTTTTTGCAATATCCGTTTCAGGAACCGGTTTATAACCTCCCATTGGAATGTAAGACATAGATTCTGTACCACCCGCAATGATACAGTCTGCCATACCAGCCTGGATTTTTGCAGAAGCAATAGCAATTGCCTCACTTCCTGAAGCACAGTATCTGTTTACAGTTACTCCCGGAACTTTATCAGTATTTAATCCCATCAAAGAGATCAGACGTGCAACGTTCAGTCCTTGTTCAGCTTCCGGCATTGCATTTCCTACGATAAGGTCGTCAATTCTGTTTTTATCTAATTGTGGTAGCTCAGCCATTAATTTTTCAATAACGGTAGCCGCCATTACATCAGGTCTTGTAAATCTTAAACTTCCTTTTGGAGCTTTTCCAACGGCAGTTCTGAAACCTTTTACTATATATGCTGTTTTCATTTTTTTTGTTTAATTAAATTGTTTTAAGAATTTTTTGCCTCGTAGAGGTAAACTGTTCATAGATGTTTGTTGATGCTTTTTTGTGGAGCTCCGTAGGAGCGACCTGTTAATCATTAATCCATTCAAATAAATATTTTGGATCATATTCTATCTCAAATTTTGACATAAAATCCAGATATTCTTCTCTAAAAGTTTTCTTTTTATGATGTTCTTCCTGATTTAAAATATATTTTACAACGGAATCAACACTGCTTTTAGAATAAGAAAAAGCTCCATACCCTTCCTGCCAATTAAATTTTCCATTGATCCATCCTTTTTCATTAATGAATTTTGAAGAACCCGCTTTAATATCTCTTACTAAATCTGAAACCGAAAGTGTTGGATTCATACTTACAAGAATATGTACATGATCTGGCATTGCAAAAACTGCGAATAATTTTTGATTTCTATTGGAAACAATACCTGTAATAAACTGATGTAATTCTTCTCTGTTTTCTTTTGCAATCAGATTTTGTCTTCCTTTTACAGCGAAAACAATTTGAATATAAATCTGAGTGTAGGTATTTGCCATATTAACAGGTCGCCTCTACGAGGCTTTCCAACTTTTAAAATTATTCATGCTATTAACAGTTCGCTCCTACGGAGCTTCCCATTAGTTTCTCAAAGGTTTCCCATTTTGTAACATATATTGGATTCTCTCCAACGTTTTTCTTTCTCCGCAAAGTTGTAAGAAAGTTTCTCTTTCAAGGTTCAATAGATACTGTTCTGTTACAACTGTTGGTTCAGATAAGTTTCCGCCTACCATTACGTTGGCTAGTTTATCAGCAATTTTCTTATCATGTGCAGAGATGAAGTTTCCGGTTAGCATCTGGTCTGTTCCTACGTAGAACATTCCTAATGCATCTTTACCAAGAACTTTTACTTTTTGCTCGATTGGCTGAGTATATCCTTGTTCTGCTAATAGTTTTGCTACTTTTTTAGCTTCAGCAATCTGTCTGTTTTTGCTTACAGAAACAATGTCTTTCCCTTTTTCAAGGATTCCCATGTCGTAAGCTTCATAAGCAGAAGTAGCTACTTTACCCATTGCGATATTCATGAAAGCATCACGAAGTCTGTTATTTTTAACATCATCGCTGTGGAATTCTCTGGAAGTTCTTAAAGTCAATTCTTTAGTACCACCGCCACCAGGAATTACACCCACTCCGGTTTCTACAAGTCCGATATATGTTTCTGCGGCTGCAACCACTCGGTCTGCATGCATTGTCATTTCGCATCCTCCACCTAGAGTCATTCCGTGAGGAGCAACTACTACAGGAATGGAAGAGTAACGTACTCTCATCATTGATTTCTGGAAGTAAGCGATTGCCATATTCAAATCATCCCAATCCTGCTCAATAGCCATCATAAGAATCATAGCAAGGTTAGCTCCAACAGAGAAATTGGCTCCTTGGTTACCAACTACTAATCCATCGTATTCTTTTTCAGCTAAATCAATGGCTCTGTTTAATCCATCAAGAACTTCGCCTCCAAGAGAATTCATTTTAGAACGGATCTCGAAGTTGATGATACCATCTCCCAAATCTTCAATCGCAGCACCGGAATTACTCCAAAGCGTTTTATTTTTTCTGATATTATCTAAGATGATGAATGCATCCTGACCTGGGATTTTGTTGTATTCACCTGAATTTTTATCAACGTAGATGCTTTGACCTTCGTCATTCACTTTATAGAAAGTTTCTACATTTTTCACCCAGTCAGAAACCTCGTATCCTGCATCTTTTGCCAGTTCAATACCTTTTTGAACACCTACAGCATCCCAGATTTCAAATGGTCCGTTTTCCCATCCGAAACCGGCTCTCATAGCATCGTCTATTTTATAAACTTCGTCAGAGATTTCAGGAACTTTGTGAGAAACATAAGCGAATAATGCTCCTAATGATTTTCTGTATAATTCGCCAGCTTTATCTTTACCACCAATTAATACTTTGAATCTGTCAATTGGTTTATCTATAGCTTTTGTTAATTCCAGAGTAGGGAATGATGATTTTCCTTGAAGTTCATATTCTAAAGTATCAAGGTTTAATCCGTGAATTTCAGATTTTCCTTCTGCATTTTTCACTTTTTTATAGAAACCTTGTTCTGTTTTTGAACCTAACCATTTATTATCCATCATTTTCTGGATATAAGGAGGAAGGGCAAATACATCATTGAAGTCATTCGCTTCAGCACCGCTTTGGCGAACTCCGTTGGCTACCATTACCAAAGTATCAAGACCTACAACGTCAGCTGTTCTGAATGTAGCCGATTTTGGACGCCCGATTACCGGACCTGTTAATTTATCAACATCAGAAACGGTAAGTCCTAATTTCTGAACGTTGTGAAGAAGATCCATCATAGAGAATACACCAATTCTGTTAGCGATGAAAGCTGGAGTATCTTTAGCTAAAACAGTTGTTTTACCTAAGAATTTTGCTCCGTAATTCATATAGAAATCGATGATCTCAGGAGCTGTATCATTGGTTGGGATAATCTCTAAAAGAGGAAGGTATCTTACCGGGTTGAAGAAGTGCGTTCCTGCGAAGTATTTTTTGAAATCCTCACTTCTACCTTCTGTAAGGAAATGAATAGGAATACCGGATGTATTAGAAGAAATTAAGGTGCCCGGTTTTCTGAACTGTTCAATCTTTTCGTAAACTGATTTTTTGATGTCAAGTCTTTCTACTACTACTTCAATAATCCAGTCTGTATTTTTTATTTTCGGTAAATCATCATCGAAGTTTCCGATTTTGATTCTGTCCGCAAACTTTGGTGAATAAAGGAGTGCAGGACTTGCTTTTTTAAGTTTTTCAAAGTTTTCGGAAGCAATTCTGTTTCTTACTACCTTGTCATCTTTGGTCAAACCTTTTTTCTGTTCAGCTTCAGTAAGTTCAAAAGGAACAATATCCAAGAGTGATACTTCCACGCCGATGTTGGCGAAGTGAGCAGCGATACCACTTCCCATAATTCCTGAACCAAGAACCGTTACATGTTTGATTCTTCTTTTCATATGTAAATTTTTATTTTTTATAAGATTATATGAACCCGAAGGTGTCATCATAATTTATTTTCTGTTATTCAATAATTCGTTTGCAATTTTCATGATTTCGGTCATCACGTCTTTGAAAGCCTCCAGCTTTTCCGGAGCTATTTTCTCCATTACCTTCTTGTTGAAGTTCACAACGACTTCCTTAGACATGTTTCTGGAGTTTAATCCTTTATCTGTAAGCTTGATGATAACCTCTCTTTTATCAGTAGTGGTCTTTTCCTTATAGATGTATCCGTTGTCTTCCAGAAGTTTGATGATTCTCGTTAATGAAGTGGGTTCAATAGCCATCTTCGGACCAAGATTGGTACTTCGGGTTCCTTCTTTGGGATCAATTTTAAGAAGAGTGAGTGCCTGTACCGCTGTGGAATCATGTTCCTGGGCTAATTCTGTGTACATTTTAGAGACAGCCAACCAGGTCTGCTTTAAAATTAAATCTACGTTTTCTATTTTTTCCTTATTATTATCCATCATTTTTGCGCCAATGGTTTTACCCAAATTTAGTAAATATTATGCATGCATAGTATTTATTAACGTTAAATTTTGTTAATAGGCTGTAAATAAACGAATTAAATTATATGATTAGCATAATACTATGCATGCATAGTATATGAATTAATTAAAGAAAATCGTGTATTAATGAATGTTTGTAACTAAATTAATGATTTCTTCAAAAGATTCATATTGATAAGTGCTGGAATCTTTAGTAATTACCCAAAAAGTGTCCTGAAACTCAAAATTAAGCTCAGACAGGTCTTTTTGGAAGTTTTTTTGAAGCAGGGAATACAACATTTCTTTGTGAAATTGCGGTGCTGAGATAAAAGGTGGGATAAAAGTCTCGTTGATTTGAAATAACGAAGCATTGGTAAGTTCTTCATGCTGGAGCAAAATGTCCTCAACAATCCCTGAATACAGGTGATTTTCCTTTACGTACCATATCTTGTCTGCAAACTCTTTGGCCAATCGCCAGTCGTGGGAAGAAAACAAGATAAGTTTATTCTGTTCCTTGGCTAGCTTTCTTAAGGTTTTAAGGATTATGATTTTGTTTTTTTCATCCAGATGGGTCGTAGGCTCATCCAGAATGATAATAGGTGAATTTTGAGTAATAGCACGTCCAATAAATGCTTTCTGAAGGTTGCCGTCTGACAGGTTTTTTAAAAGGGTATACCTGTATTGTGTCAGATCCAGTTCCTTAATAATATGGGTAACTTCTTCACGATCTTCTTTTTTTAACTCAAAATAAAAAGGGTAGTAGATGTATTTTCCCAGAGAAATAAGGTCCTCAACCGTATAATGCTGCGGAATAACCGATTTGGAAAAGACAATAGCAATATTCTCTGCGATTTCTTTTACAGATAGATCTTTTACATTTTTTCCATTAATGGCAATTTCTCCTTTTAATAAAGGAATCTGATGCAGAATAGATTTGATTAATGTTGTTTTTCCTACACCATTATTGCCAATCAGCAGGCATACATCACCAAGTTTCAAATCTGCATTAGCATTGGAAATTAGTGTTGTATTGTAACCGATATTTGATTGTTTGATCTGTAGGTGCATAACTAAAATAAGAAAAGGGTTATAAATAACAGAAGAGGTAGGAAACTTAAAAATAAATATAAGAATTTATTTTTTTTGACTTTCCATAAAGTATAAACACCTAAGATAATAGAGCCCCAAAAGGCGGCAGGCAATGCAAACATAATCCACCAATTATGACCCCAATAGTAAACCCAATGTAACTTCTGAGTCATTCGAAACATTTTTGAATACTCCAGAAATGCCAGACTTACAACAAACAAAATGATGTGTACCATAATGAGTTGTTTAGGTGTTATTCTAATGTTCATTGTTTCGGTTATTGGTAGTTTAAACTTTATTCTGTTTCAAAAGCATCATCAGAATCACAGGAATTCCAAACACGGAGCTTATTACATTCAGAGGAATCTGTGTTTTCTCAGCAATCACCGAGAAAAATAACATAATTAGCATTCCCAGAAACATATTAAGAATCCATTGCTGCCATAATTTTGAAGGGTTATAAACGAGTCTGCAGAAGTGAGGAACAATAATTCCGATAAATAAAATAGGGCCTAAAAATGCCGTAACAGAAGCTGATAGGAGAGAAGATGCAACGATGATTAAAAGCTTCAGATTTTTCAGGTTAACGCCTAAACTTTGAGCGTAGGAATTACCCAGTGAGTTTCCAATAAGTGGTTTTATGGCTCTGAAACAGATAAACATACCTATTAAAACTAAAATAAACAGCACATAAATCTGATTTCTCGTAACCATATTATTCGCTCCAAAAGACCATAAAATATAGTTTTTGAGACTTTGATTTTCCGCATAAAACTGAAGAAGGGAAACTATTGCTCCCGCAAAAGCAGATACCAGAAACCCGAAAATAATAAGGTACGATTTGTCCTGGAATCTGTTTGACATCGAGAGAAGGATCAGCATCAACAGTAAGCTGCCCCCAATAGCCGATAAACTGAGAAAACTATTTTGTAAAAATTCAGGCAATAAAATATTGTGAGAAAAGAAAATGTAAAAGGCAACCGACAGACTTGCAACTGAAGTAATTCCCAATATATCAGGTCCTGCCAGAGGGTTTTGAAAATATTCCTGCATCAGAAAACCCGAAGTTGGAATTGAGATTCCAGCTAGCATCATTACCAAAACACGGTTGATACGGATCTCAGCAATTTGGCTATGAGCAGAATCATGAAAGAAATCCTGAAAACTTAAACTTAAAAATCCTGTGTTCAGATTAATGACAGCACTTAAAATAATTGCAATCACGAATAATAAACACAGGATTTTAAATCTTTTTGACATGATTCAGAAAGAGCTCAGTCTATTTTTATTGTAAGAAAGAATCGATTTTTGAATTCAAGACATCTTCCGTCATCATTCCCAGGTATTCATCGGTTTTATCTCCTTTTCTCATGAAAGTGAAAGGAATAGAACCGCCGTCCCATTGTTTGAAGTTATTATGGAAGAAGTTTTGATCTAATTTTTGTCCGTCCAGTAAAATAATACTGCCTCCCAGTTTATTTTCTGTAGCAAAATTTTTCACAGCACCAGCCCATTCTGCCTTATCATCAAGGTTTACGAAAGTGAATTTTACAGGTTTTCCCTTCAATTCTTCCATTTTACTTTTAAAACTTGGAATCTCTCTCATACATGGCCCACACCAGGTTGCAAAGAAATTGGTAACATATAAAGTGTCATTATTTTTTGCTAAATGCTGGCTCACGTTTTCAGGAGAAAGTTCTTTAGGAAGAACTGTACTACCTTCAGATTCTGTAGTTTGAGATACAGAAACAGAGTCTGCCGCTGCCGTGTTTTCAGTTTTCTGACCTTCTTTTTTACAGCTGTACAGTGCAGTAAGAAGTAACGTGGATAAAATTATCTTCTTCATAAATTATTTTTTATCTATTTTTGAATTGAAGTTATGGAACAACAAATCTATAAAGGGAAACTGATACAGTTTCATCCGTTAAAAATAGCGAAAAAGGAAGAGCTGACCAAAAATACTTTTTCTCTGGAGTTTGATATTCCTGAGAATTTAAAGGAAAATTTCAGGTTTGAAGCAGGGCAGTTCGTCAGTATACGATTTCAATCACATGGGAAAGAGGTTATTAATGATTATTCAATGACTTCGGCTCCTTATGAGGGGAAAATAGGCTTGGGAATAAAAGTTAATTCCCCTGATGGAGCAACTTCTCAGTTATTTCAAAACTATAATGAAGGTGATGTTCTGTGGGTGGGTGAGCCTGCGGGAAGATTTACCATTGTGTCTAAACCCAGTGAATTCAGGACTATTGTGGCCTTTGCTGCTGGAATAGGGATTACACCTATTTTGAGCCACTTCAAAAATATTCTTCACAACGAACCCCGAACCCGGCTGTTTTTATTCTTTGGAAATAAAAGCTCGGATGAGCTTGTTTATCGCGAACAGCTGGATAATCTTGCCAGAACTTATGGTGACAGACTACAGATATTTTATTTTTTTTCACAGGAAAAAACAGCAGACCAGTTTTTTTACGGCAGACTGGATGAAAAGAAATTAGCTCTTATTATCAATCAGATCCTTCATCTGGATGATACGGATGAAGAGTCTACCATTTGGGATGCTGTAGACGAAGTGCTGATCTGTGGAAAAGGAGAGATGATTAAAACATTGGCTAATGCGTGCTATCACCATGGAATCCCCAAAAAGAATATTCATTTTGAACTTTTTGAAGAATTTAATGATGATATTTATCCTATAGAAAAAGAATTTCCTCTGATTGAAAATATTGATGTGGAATTTACCATGTTGGGAAAAAAATATACTACCCAGCTTGCTGATAATAAGGATAAATTGCTACAACAGCTTCTTATCCAGAAATTTCCGGTTCCTTATTCATGTAAGTCAGGGATTTGTGGAAGCTGCGAATGTTCTTTAGAGGAAGGCGAAGTAGAACTGCTGGAGAATGAGTATCTTACAGAAAAAGAAGAATCACAAGGACATATATTGGCTTGCATGTCTATTGTGAAAAGTAAAAAAATAAAGCTTAACTTTGATCTTAGTTGAGAATTATACGGAACATATTTAACCTGGGCTTTATATCATTGGAATTGGGAATTCTGATGATATGCTTCTGTAATGTGTGGGTTTTCGGGCTTACTAACGGAAGAACGTATACCAAAATCTCAAAAATTCCACCAAGGGAAATTGCATTGGTTCTGGGAACATCTCCGAAAATGAGATCCGGAAAATCAAATCCTTATTTCACCAAAAGAATGGATGCTGCGGCTCTTCTTTACCATCATGGAAAAATCAAGAAAATTATAGTAAGCGGGGAGAAGAGTAAAGGCTACAATGAACCTGCAGCAATGAAAAACTATCTGATCAATCAGGAAGGTGTTCCGGAAGATATTATTGTGGAAGATCCTAAAGGCTTCAACACCTATAAAAGTATTCTCCG
Organism: Chryseobacterium sp. IT-36CA2; assembly: GCF_949767875.1. NCBI lineage: Bacteria > Pseudomonadati > Bacteroidota > Flavobacteriia > Flavobacteriales > Weeksellaceae > Chryseobacterium > Chryseobacterium sp. IT-36CA2. The sequence continues at coordinate 116,528 of NZ_CATKPG010000020.1, forward strand.
CTGTAAAGATGTTTACAAAAAGAAAAATGTCATTATTGTATCCCAGGGATTTCACAATCTGAGAGCACTTTTTTTTGCAAGAAACAATGATATGAATGCATTAGGATTTGATGCACAGGATGTCTCAAAACCAGAAAGTTTCTACAGAAACCAGACGAGGGAAATCCTCGCCCGGGTAATTGCTGTAGTATATTTTATTTTAGGCGTTTCTCCGGATTAGAAAGGATATCCGAACGCGATATTAACCGTAGGTTTGAAAGGCTGAATATATTTGACTCTCCATCGGTCACCATCAGGTTTATTCGGGTCGTAGATCTTATAAGCAAGGTCAATTCTGGCTGTTATATAGGCAATATTTAATCTTAATCCGAATCCGCTACCGATACCTACCTGTTTCAGGAATTTATTGAACTTAAACTCATCTCCATATCCATCGTTGTAATTACGAAGACTCCACGTATTTCCGATATCAGTAAATAAAGCTCCTTCATAGGTTTTATTGAATGGGATACGGTATTCAATATTGGTGGTAAGTTTTAAGTTGTCTGTCATATAAGTACGTACCCTTTCGTCTACCTGAGAATCTGCAGGACCTAATCCTCCAAATGCTACCCAGGCTCTGATATCATTGGAACCTCCATTGAAATAAGACTTGATAATAGGCATATCCTGAGAGTTTCCATACGGAATTCCAACCCCAATAAATTGACGTAAAACCAATGTCTGGTTTCCATTGAACCTGAAATATTTTCTGGCATCAATATCAAATTTGACAAACTGTGCATAAGGTAACCCGAAAATAGTTTTTTGAGGGCTGGTGACAACTCCTCCGTCATTATCTTTTTTGTTGAATAAGCTTAGAATGTTACCAGCTAACTCAACTTTTCCGTTGAAGTAAAATGCATTAGGATATTCTTTTTTTCCAATTTCGCTGTATACAAAGTTGTAAATCATGGAAGAAATAAGAACGTCCTGTGTTTGTCTGTCTTTATTCACCAAAGTTCCTGTGAAGGCTGTTAAAAGATCAGTTCCCTGTTGATTAAGACTTCCACGATAAGCATCGTTCTCAATAATCTTTTTTGAAACCTCATCTACAGTAAGTTTTCCATCCCTGTAATCTTTTCCGGTTTGTTGAGTTTCCGGGTTAAACATAAAATAATTCCCGAAAACTTCATCTTTTACCTTTCCGTCATTCACAAAGTAATCATAGTAAGCATCTTTATTTTTTGTCAGGCTGACCTGTGTGTTGAATAAAGTAAGTTTATGATATACCTGATCATTTACACTGGCTTGATAGTTTAATCCGGTATTGAAAATAAGTCTTCCCAAACCGATGTTGTTTTGTATAGACGCTCCTAACAGGATAGAAGATGTAGGGGTGTATCGTTTTGGAATAAGTTTATAATAATTAAAAGGAAGTAAAAGTCTAGGGAAATTCAAGGATGCCTGAGCTGATATTTCGTAAGCGGCAACTCTTTTATCAATATCCTTTGTACTTCTGATAGATCCAAACGTTCCTGAAAGGCTTGTAGAAAGGTTTTCTGCCCCTCTGAAAACATTTCGGGTAGTAAGATCTACAGAAGGAGAGATTCCCAGATTGAGAAGCTGAGAATAATTAATATCTGTTCCCAGTTTAAACTCATATTTTGGAAGTGGCTTTAATACATACAAAACATCTACAATACTGTCATTAGGAGAAGTGATTCCGCCTTGTCTCAGAGAGTCTCTTGCTTTGACGATACTGAAATTGTTCATCGCCAGAATATTTCTCTTGGTTAAGTCTAGTTTGCTTTGGTCAAAAACCTTTTTACTATCAGGAATAATTGCTCGCCATATGGATGGAAGCTTATATTTATTATTCATAGTATGGAATCTGATTCTCCTTAGGCTGTCTTTCTTTGTATTTTTAGGATAATCACTAGGTTCATCCACAATGGCAACATCTATATTTCCAAAGGTTGAAATTTTATAAGGCGTATCCAAAGAATCTTTATGAATTTCAAGAGTTAAAGGAACCTGTTTTCTGCTTTTAAGAGAATCTGCCACAAAATAAACCTCATCATTCAAAGCATTGAACCTGTAGAACCCAAATTCTCTCATTTGTTCTGTAATTCTGGTTACTTCTCTTTCCAGAACAGTCTGATCAAGAATCTGTCCCGATCTCACAAGACTTTTATTCAGGAAAGAATTGTAATAACCTTTAATTCCCTGATCCGGAATATTGTAAAAATAATCCTTGATGCGGGTAGGTTCGTTGTGCTTAATAGAATAGCTTACAGCAGCTTTTTTAGAGGCAGAATCCAATGTATGCTTAAACGTTACATCAGCATCCCAGTATCCTCTGTAGGTAAGTCTTTTCTTAATAGATTCAGCACTTTTTTCACTTCTCGTTTGATCAAGAATTACCGGTGCTGTTCCCCAATTATGCAATAAACGGTCAAAAAGCAGGCTTTTTCCTACACTGCTTTTCATATTATATTTAAGGAATAAAGAGTCTCTCAGTTTCTGATTTCTCATTTCACCCGGATAGGTCATATACTCGTTAAGTATCGTATCATATTTCGTATCAGCCATATTGTACAGAAGTAAACTTAATGGCATGAAAAGAAATTGCTTTTTATTGGGCTTTTGCTGAATATAATCTTTCAGTTCTTCATCGAAAAATTCTCTCTTATCCTCGAACCCTAAAGTGTTCTTGGTAAGCAGGTATTCGCCTTCAGGAACTTTTTTTGTCGTACTACAAGCATAAAGGAGACCAACAAATGTTGCAAATGAGATAATTTTATAATATTTTTGAGGAGAATTCTTATAATGCTTACAGCTCATACAATAAAAGTTTTACAATCTTTAGATAAAAAGAAGTTCAGACAAAAATACAATTTGTTTTTGGTTGAAGGTAATAAAATCATTTGTGAACTTTCTAATTCTAACATTAAAGTTAAAGAAATATTCTCAACCGATCCACAAAAATTGGACCGGACTGATATTCCTGTTACCCATATCTCTGAAAATGAATTAAAAAAAATTAGTTTTCTTAAAACTCCAAAAGATTCTGTAGCGGTATGTTATCTTGCCGAAGAAGAAAAATGGGAAGATAAGAGGATACAGTTGGTTTTGGATGGAATACAGGATCCGGGAAATTTGGGAACGATTATCCGATTGGCAGACTGGTTTGGAATTGAACAGATTATTTGCAGTGAAGATACCGTGGATGTTTATAACCCAAAAGTGATTCAGGCGACAATGGGTTCCTTTACCAGAGTGAATGTGGTTTATACTGATCTTGTGGAGTATCTTTCTGCAACAGAAAATATAAATATAGGAACGGATATGGAAGGGGAGAACATTTATACTTTTGAGAAGCCGGAAAAGATCAATCTTATTTTAGGAAACGAAGGAAACGGCATGAGACCGGAAACTGAAAAGCTTTTACAAAAAAGTATCAGCATTCCTAGGTTTGGAAAATCTCAGTCTACAGAAAGCCTGAATGTATCAATGGCTGCAGGGATTATTTTAGGACAGTTATTTTCAAAATAGAAAATTAGAAACTAGAGGTTAGAATTATTGTAAAATATTACTGAATATGATCTAGCGTCTAGTTTCTAATATTTTATTTCTATATCAATTGTTCCAAACTTGAAACACTTTTGTTTTTCTGATATACTTCCATCTTTTTTCTTACATATTTCAATGCAATAGGAGCAAGATAGATCAATGCTGCACCAATAAGTTTTTTCTTCCAGTTGGAGCTTTTCATATTCTTTTTAGCGTAGTTTCCTACGATAGCTGTAACGCCAAGTTTAACGAGACTGTCTGTAATATTTCCTCCTTTGAAAGCAGAACTGGCAAGTCCTACAGCTGTATTTTTGTTGATCAGAAGGTCTTTCACCTCTGAAGTAAGCTGTTTGGCAATGACATCTTTTCTAAGGACTACTTTTTCATCGCCATCTTCATCTATCTTTTCCTGAAGATACTGATCACTTAAACCATTGGTAAAGGCACTTAAGCTTTCTTTCGTATTTTTGAAGGTAAGAAGATTTTCAAGATCACTTATTTCACCCTGAAGCAGTTTTTTCTTTCTTCTTAATTCTTCTATGCTCTCGTATTTTCTGCCCATAGTTTAATGATTTAAAAATTTAATAACCTGATCTGCAACAGTATTGACAATCTTATTTTTGAAGGCGATGACGAATGCCATTACCAGTGCATAAAATGCAGCCACAATTAAGAACCCGTAAGAGTAATTATCCAGAGCTTTACCAATAAGGAAAGCAATTCCAAAATTGAAAAGGATAATAAAAAAAGCAAAAGCAACAAGCAGTACTACAAAGTAAGTAATGAGCCCGGCAGAAAGAGACGACTTTTCAGTCGCTTCAATTTTCAGAAGATCTATTCTCTTGGAGGCGTATTCTTTAATAGTTTCTATCATTGTTTTTTTTTAAAGTTACAAAAAAAGGAACTTTTGCACAAAAGTTCCTTTCTGTAATTTACTTAAAAAAGATAAATTACTTATTTTTTAAGATCATTCAGTTCCGTTTCTACATCTTTTGCCAAATCTGCAGTTTTAGAAACAATCTGATCTTTGTATTTATCATATCCGTCTTTCACAGTATGTGCTACGCTGCTTGCCGTTTCTTTGAAAGTAGAAGAAATATTGCCATATTGGTCTTTTACTTTTTCAGAAACCTCTCCGTATTTATTTTTAGCCTGATCTTTAAGATCATTTGCTTTAGTTTTGATTTTTTTTCTGGTTTCTTTACCTTCTTCCGGTGCATATAGCATTCCTAAGATTACACCTGCTGCAGCACCTGCAAGAAGTCCTGCCAATATACCTGCTGTATTATTTCCTTTTCTAGACATTTTAAGTTTTTTAATAATTAATAATAAATTAGTTTTTACGGTAATAAAACTTACAATTTGTATACCAAAGGGGGCTTGAAGCCTATTAAAAATTGTTAAATCTTTTTGATGTGAGATAAAATAAGATGTATGGTTTCTTCTTTGGTTAATTCAGAATTATCAATCACGATAGCATCGTCAGCCTGCTTTAATGGGGCTATTTCACGCTCACTGTCGATCTTGTCACGTTCTATAAGGTTTTGCTTCACCTGTTCTTTATCTGCTTCTATTCCCAGTCCTTTCAGTTCCAGAAATCTTCTGTTGGTTCTTTCATCAATACTGGCAGTAAGGAAGAATTTATAGTCTGCATTTGGCAGAACTACTGTCCCAATGTCACGTCCGTCCATAATTACACCTCCTTTTTCTGCCAAAGTGCGCTGTGACTGTAGCAAGAAATCTCTTACTTCTTTCTGTTTGGCCACAAGGCTTACATTGTCAGATACAATATTAGTACGGATTTCTTTAGAGATATCAGTGTCATTCAGGAAGAGAATAAGGGTTCCTTCATTGTTTTTGAACTCGAGATTGATCTTGTCAAAAGAATTGAATAATGTATTCAGATCAATCTCACCATTTGTGTTAAGGCAGTGCTGCAACGCATACCAGGTAACTCCTCTGTAAAGAGCCCCTGTGTCCATATGAATAAGTCCCAATTGATCAGCAATGATTTTAGAGATAGAACTTTTTCCGGTAGACGAGTACCCATCAATAGCAATTACAGGTTTTTTCATACTGCAAATTTCAAGATTTTTTCTTAAAAATCAAGAGGAAGTATAAAATTTTCGGAATAATTAAGAAAAATTCAGCTGAAAAGATTACTCTCCTCTGTGGCTGGAAAGATCCATAGAAATTCCTATCTGATTGACATTCGAAGAGTTGTGGTATCTTACATGGGCGTAATCAATACGGAATCTGGATACTTTAACTCCAAATCCTGCAGAAAGTCCTGAGAAGTTTCTCTGATCTGCAACAGCCAATTCATTTCCTCTTTTTACATTATAACCCAGTCTGATATTGAAATTCTTTTCCGGAAACAGTTCTGCCCCCAATGAAAAGTGATCGGCAATTTTTCTGCCGGTTTTCACCTCCTGTCCATCCAGATTGTATTCTGAAGAAATATCAAACTTCTGAAGGTCGTGCGCCGTAATGGTGATCGCAAGAGGGAAGTTTTTGATTATTTTGGTATATCCCAGATCTATTCTGAAAGGAAGATTCTCCCTTGTTCCGTTAAATGATTTCAGCTGGAAACCAAAATTCCTCATTACAAGAGAAAGTACTTCTTTGTTCTTTTTATTATGATAGGTAACCCCTGCTGTTCCTGAGATTGCAGAGGACGTATAGTTGTCAATTTTTGAGGTAACAAAATTAAGTCCTCCACCAATTGTCCAGTCTTCTTCAAACTGGTAGGCATAGCCTGCTCCAATGGCTACATCCGAAGCTTTGAATTCTCCGTTTTCAAAACCGCTTTCATCCGTTCTCGGAATACTACCATAGCTCATATACCTTGCATTGATGGTAGCCATATGGCCATTTTCAAAGTCTTTGGCATAAGCAATAGTACCGTATTTCGAGTCGGCAAGATAAGCCGTTGCGTTTACGGAAAGCTGTTTGTCTGAATCTTTATTTAAAAGGGCAGGGTTTGCAATAGCAAAGGAAACATCATAATCTCTTACCGAAATTGCATCTCCACCCAAAGCAGCCTGTCTTGCAGATACAGGTACATTTAAGAACGGATAAACATTTGTTCCTGTTTGCGCATAAGAAACAATTCCTGATAGAAATAATGAAAAAATGATAATTTTCTTCAACTCAATTTATAATTAATGCAAAAATAATCCTTTTTCGTACTTTTCAAAATATTTCTTACATTATTTCTATTTAAATATTTTTCTTTTATCAATATCATTAATGATTATATTTGCAAAATCAAATTCTGGGGAAACCCTTACTAATAAAAAGTTACTAAAAATAAAAGATGAAATATAAAAGAATCCTTCTGAAACTAAGCGGTGAGGCCTTAATGGGAAACAGACAATACGGTATTGATACTGAAAGACTGCAGGAATATGCATCTGAGATCAAAAAAGTAGTTGAAAAAGGCTGTGAAGTAGCGATCGTGATTGGAGGAGGAAATATCTTCCGTGGTGTAGCAGGAGCTGCAAAAGGTATGGACAGGGTACAGGGTGATTATATGGGGATGCTTGCCACTGTCATCAATGGTATGGCGCTACAGGGAGCATTGGAAGATGCAGGAATCAAAACAAGACTTCAGTCTGCTATCGAAATGGATAAAGTGGCTGAACCTTTCATCAAAAGAAGAGCGGTAAGACACCTTGAAAAAGGGAGAGTCGTAATCTTCGGAGCTGGTACAGGAAACCCTTATTTTACTACAGATACAGCAGCTACATTAAGAGCAATCGAAATTGGAGCTGATGTGATCCTAAAAGGAACAAGAGTAGACGGAATCTACGACAGTGACCCTGAGAAAAATGCTGATGCTGTAAAATACAATTCATTATCTTTCGATGAAGTATTCGAGAAAAACCTTAAAGTAATGGATATGACAGCATTTACTTTAAGCCACGAAAACAAATTGCCAATCATTGTATTTGATATGAATAAAGATGGGAATTTGGAAAAAATTGTAGACGGAGAAAATGTAGGTACTTTGGTTAATTTATAATCAACTTCAGTAAACAATATAAAAAACACCTGTCACGATTATCGTGGCAGGTGTTTTTGCTTTTATAATTATTAAAAATTATTTATCTGCCACAATATTTTGCGAGACACTTTCTTTTTCAACTAAAGTGTAATGGGAGAAAATCCAGTCAAGGATCTGACTTATTATTTTGATAATCATCTCAGATTCGGTGACAGGAGTTACGCCCGGCACTAAATTTATAACATCTGGTTTGGGCAATGGCTGTGGTAAAATGAGGCCATTTACCTGGGGATTGGATCCTGCTGCTGGAATACCATTATACATGGCCACATGTTGTACGGCAAGCTGAAGCATATAGTCCTGTAAACTTTCAGGAGGTGTTTTGATGGTAGCTGATGAGCCACTTGAATGTTGAAGCTGGCCTGGAAGCGATTGGTTTTGTATTCTTGTATAGCTGGCTCCTGATTTTGAAGAATCATCAACAGCTACCTTTTGTAAAGTTTGTAATATATAAGGCGTCATATTCGTAGTAGCCTGCCCATATATAGTTGCTATCTTTTCCAGTTCTGATACTGGCCATGCATGAGGCACTACGTCCAGATCATTCCAATGCATCGTATTCCAGCTTTGGTAAGTACCAGTTTGTGGCTGCCATCCCGGAGGCAGCGGTGGAAATTTACTGTTGAAAAGATTGGCGAATGCCGCTTCACCCGGAGTTGGTCCGGCTGTAGGATATACAAGAGTTACCCCGAAAGCATTTAGATATTTATTTTCTTTCAGATAGAGCGCAAGAGTAGGCGATAGTGCTCCGGCAAGACTGTGCCCGCAAAATATAATAGCTGTTCCAGGCTCTGGATTCAAACCTGCAAGAAACTGCTGCAGGGTAGTATTGGGTGAAGCTGCAGAATTAGGGCTTTCGAGTCCGAGAAGAATACTTATACCGGTGGCAGTCCCTTTTGAAATGTAAGGATCTGTACCATTATAAGCTGAAGGAGCGAAGTCGGAAGGATTATAAGTTGTCCAGTTTACCACCTCAGAAACGGAGAAATCTTCTGTTTCCCAATCATAAAGTGACGAAGGGTTAGTGGCTGCAATAGCCACAACATAAGTAGGTAATGTAGGACCTCCCGGAAATGCGACAGCATTAGACTTAACGACATATAATGCATTATCTGCGACACCGGTAAAAACTCCCTTTTCATTTTTCTCTTCGATCAGGGCAGGCCCCCAGACAAGATCCCAGCTTCCTAATTCCGATAGAACCGCTGGATCGGCTGTTGATGGTGTTTTCTGATGCATTATTTTAACCGGAGGAACATTGTTAAAATAATAAGATAAATCATACTGAAGCTGTTGTTGTAGCTGGATACCAAAACCGTTGTAGCCTCCCGCACGGTTTGCAAGACCTGCCATACCAAATACTTGTTGATAGGCATCTAAAGATGGATTTGTCATAATGTGATGGGTTTAAATTAGTTTATAAAATGATTGAGTAAAATAAGCCATAAAAAATGGCTTGCGAGTAAGTAGAAATGACCAAAATATCTGGTAAGTATTTATACATATATTATTTCTCTATATGATGAATTTTTATATTAAAAACAGTATTCTTTTATCAAAGAAAAGGTAACTGCACAAAATCCATCTATGGAAATAGCTATTATTCGAAAACAATCATTATTTTTGCACCACTGAATAGTAAAAAATAATTTAAAACGGTAAAGAAACACTGATGTTTACAGAGTTTTTTGGATTTAATTAATTGATATTCAGTGTAATTAATAGATGTGTAATTTATCAAACTTTAATATAATAATGGAAGAATTAGATCTTATATTAGAATCTGTAAAACAAGACATGGATGCAGCTGTAAAGCACCTGGATCACGCATTTCAAAGAATTAGAGCAGGACGTGCTTCTACATCAATGGTTCAGGATGTAATGGTAGAATATTACGGAGCAATGACTCCTATCAACCAGGTTGCGAATGTTTCTGTTCCGGATGCAATGACAATCTCTATTCAACCTTGGGACAGAACTGCAATCAATGCAATTGAAAAAGCAATTATCAACTCAAACTTAGGTTTTGCACCTTCTAATAACGGGGAAAATATCATTCTGAATGTTCCGCCTTTGACAGAAGAAAGAAGAAAAGAGCTTGCAAAACAGGCTAAAGTAGAAGCTGAGAACACTAAAGTAACTGTAAGAAACGCTAGACAGGATGGTTTGAAAGAACTTAAAAAGCTGGAAGGAGTTTCTGAAGATGTTGTAAAAGGAGTGGAAGAAGAAATCCAGACTTATACAGATAAATATGTGAAGCTTTGTGATGAGCATCTTAAGACAAAAGAGGCTGAAATTATGAAAGTATAATTTTCAGTTTTTGAAAATAGAAAAGAGGTTTCCGTTGGGAAGCCTCTTTTTTTTTGTGATAAAAATTGATTAATACATGGTTTGGCTTCATTTAATGATGTACAGAATCCATCAAAGTGAATGGTTGTTTTTATGTATGTTTTTTAAGCAGCATCTTTTTTGATTTTTTATTGAAAATTAAAGTTGTTGAATCCTAGAATGTTGTGTTTTTATCATTGATTATCTTTATTCTTTGCATAAAAAGAAATGCGTATTATTAGCTTTTAATCGTTATATTTACAGAATTATTCCGATTTATTATATAATGATCTGGAAATCAAAATGCTAAAGCGATGACTAAAATTATTGGTGTAGGTAACTACATCCCGTCGGAAACAATAACCAATCTATTTTTTGATAAACATATTTTTCTTAATGAACAAGGTGTATTATTGAAGGACGATAATGCTTCCATTACAGATAAGTTAAAAAAAATTACAGGGATTGAAGAGAGGAGGTATGCTCACAGTACAGAGGTTACTTCAGATCTTGGGCTTATTGCAGCCCGTTCAGCCATTGAGGATGCCGGTATAGATCCGGAAACATTAGACTATATTATATTTGCCCATAATTTCGGGGATGTCCGGTTTGGGACAGTTCAGTCTGATGCGGTACCCAGCCTTGCTGCCAGAGTAAAACATTTATTAGGAATCAAAAATAATTTCTGTGTTGCCTATGATGTTCTTTTCGGATGTCCCGGATGGATTGAAGGAGTGATACAGGCTAATGCGTTTATTAAATCGGGGATTGCAAAAAGATGTTTGGTGATTGGAGGAGAAACTCTTTCCCGTGTGGTGGATATTCATGACAGGGATAGTATGATCTATGCTGATGGTGCTGGAGCGGCTGTATTGGAGGTGAATAATGATGATGATTCCGGAATTAAGTCTCATTTATCAGCTTCTTATACATTTGAGGAAAAAGATTACCTGTATTTCGGAAAGTCCTATAATAATGAAGGATGCCAGGATACAAGATACATCAAAATGGATGGCAGAAAGATCTATGAGTTTGCCTTGGTAAACGTTCCTGATGCCATGAAAAGATGTCTGGATAGCAGCGGATACTCCATCAGTCAGTTGAATAAAATTATCATTCATCAGGCTAATGAAAAAATGGATGAAGCTATTGTTAACAGGTTTTATCAGCTGTATGATATGCCAACTCCGGAAAATATAATGCCTATGGTTATTCATAAACTAGGAAACAGCAGTGTAGCAACCATTCCAACTTTGTTGACAATGATTTTAAAGGATGAACTGGAGCATCATAAGATTGAAAAAAATGATGTGGTTTTATTTGCTTCTGTAGGGGCAGGAATGAATATCAATGCCTTTATCTATAAGTTTTAAAGTTGTAAATAAGAAATTAAAAATAAAAAAGAGGTTTCCAACTGGGAACCTCTTTTTGTGTATTTTATTTACAGTTTTCATTATAATCGTAGATCACTTCATTAATTATGGAAAGTTTATCTACGGTTGCATTGCTGATTTCATCTCTGATAAATTTTCCAAAACCAGACCTTTTCTTTTCTTCATTTTTAAGAGAGCCATATTCTCCTTTTGCAATTTTTGCTTTTACATAAGGACAGTCTGCAAGGATAATTTTTGCTTTTGCCGGAGTCAATTCTTCTACTTTTCCTCCTTTTTTAGAGAAAATATAATTCGGGTTTTCTCTTAATCTGTCGGTTTCCGCCTGGGAAATAGCCTGTGTACTATTAGCTGAAAGAGCAGTAGGATAGCCGTAAAGTTTATAAACCGTTACTTTTCCTTCTACCACTACTTCTGCAAACTGTTCCGTTCTTGAAAGGTTGTTGATTGCCTTAAAACCTGCTGCCAATCCTGTAGAACTTTCAGAGCTGTTTAAAGCTTCTCTCATATTCGAATATTTTACAGACTTAAAAATCCTTGGAGTATCACCCTGATACAGCATATATTCTTTGATATCGTCCGCATCGTAGGTTTTGAATTTAATCTTATTCTTTACTTTATCAATATCTGCAATGGCTGCAAATTTTACTTTTAACTGATTTTGCCATGGGCTGGAATACCCTCCGTGCAATTGTACAACACCTTCAATTTTCTTTCCGGATTTGTCAATAATATAACCGTATTTTTCGCCATTGTAAGTTCCGTTGTCATCCTGATCCTGAGCGTAGGTATTCAGAGAAAGAAGACCAAACAGGCCAATAAGTAGTAGTTTTTTCATGGTTTTGTTTTAAATTTCAGCAAATATAATTTTTTAAATCCAAAATAGTATAAAACAAAATATTTTACTTTAATTCACAAAAAAGCTCCGAATTTTTCCGGAGCTTTTTTGTTTTTATTTTAAAATCAGCATTATTGATACCTCTGATGTTCTTTACTTTTTGAAAACCTTTTGGTAATCGGTTTGAATAATGCTTTGTATTTTTCAGCATCAAATAATTGAGAGTCTGTAAGCGCTTTATACGTCATCCATACTCCAAATGGAAGAAGGATCAGGTTAGGAAGCCAGGCTGCAAGATATGGGTTCATTTTTCCACTCCATGAAAGGTTTTCTACCCCTACATTCATGACATAAAAGACAATGAAGATAACAATGGCAATGATTACTGGAAGTCCCATTCCTCCTTTTCTGATGATAGAACCTAAGCTGGCTCCAATCAGGAAGAAGATAATACAGGTCACTGAATAGGCTACAATTCTCTGCTGGTAAATAACCACCTTGCTGAAGTATTTTACATTGGAGCTGTATTCATTCTTTTTAGACTCTAAAGTAGATTTAAGATTATCTAGTCTGTTGTAAGAGTTGTAAATGATTTCCAGTTTTTTGTCACCTTTTACCGTATCCAGTTTTATCTGGGTTTTTGGGGTTACTTTATGTTTGTTACCTTTATCCATATAACCAACAACGGAATTGGTCTGATTAAGAACCTCAGATCCGATATTATCAAAAAACTGTTTGTTGTCTTTTTTACTTTTGCTGACCGTTTCATTAAGCTGGTTATACGTCTGGAAACGGTAGTCATCCGTGATCTGTTCTTTTTCGATGGCTTTGTTAATGATTTCACTGATATCGAAATGGGAAACAAGTGTATCAAACTTAATAGCCTGATCAGGCTGTTTTTGTCTTACATTGTCACCTTTTCCTGCGAAAGCATCTTCAAATACATATCCATTATATAGTACAAGTTTCAGGAAATTCTTATTCACAGCAGGAACAAATTTCCCTTTTTCTGCTACAACAGATTGTTGGTTTTCATAAGCATTGGCTTTTTTATGTACGAAAACGCCTTCAATATTTTCTCCGTTTTCACCATATATCTTATCAAACTTTACCATATAACCCGGGATCTGGTCGATAAACTGACCTGGGGTAAAGTTAATAGCCGGTTTTGTCTGGGCAATATTGAAAAGCATGTTTTTGGCTTTCTTCTGAAAATCCGGGATAATATTATTGGAAAAGAAAAACAACATGATAGCAAGTGCGGTTGAAATTCCCAACAGAGGAGTCATGACTCTGGTCAAAGGAATCCCCGCTGCTTTCATTGCCGCAAGCTCGTAACGTTCTCCAAATTCCCCGAATGACATGATGCTCGCAAGGAGAATCGTAAGCGGAAGAACCATACTGATAACATTTACCCCAAGGTAAAAAAGAAGTTTGAGGATCTGCCAGTAGCTTAATCCTTTTCCCATAAACTGTCCTAACTGAACCCAGATAATGTTTACAATAAAAATGAAAAACAATACGCTGAATATAAAGAAAAACGGTCCAAAGAAGGTTTTTATGATATATCGGTCTAGTATTTTTAACATGCGCCAAAATTAATCAAAAAGCCACAAAGTTTACTTGTGGCTTTTTATATTTTGTTATTTTTTTAACTTAAAAAGCAAATTTGCTGAGTTGCGAATTCACTTTCAGCTTTTTAAAGTTCTGTAATTACGTAGTTTTTAAACTTATTCTTGTCAAAAACAAACATATTTGGATCCAGTTCCTGATTTTCTTTGTATTCTTTAATGGCAATTACTGCTACGTCTTTGTTGTTTCCGTGCTGTTCCAGTTTTACCATCTGCTTTTTTGCAGAATCTACAAAAAGATACACGAACTGTATTCCGTTTGCCTTTACAGGAGTAAGCTTAATAAAATCAGCATTCACGCCGTTGACCATTTTCTTACCGTTATACGTTACGTTGTAATTGTTTCTATAAGTCGTAAGATAGTTGATAGGGGAGAACATGGTGCTGCTTCCGTTAGGTTTAGCAATCGTTACTTCCATATCATCAGCGTTGATATTGTAAATTTTGCTTCCGTCAAAGATCTGTTCTGTATCCATGATCTTAAGTTTGTATTTTTCTCCGGCAGCATAATAAATACCTGGTTCAGTTTTCGTCACCTGTCCGTTCAGTCCTCTTCCAAAAGAAAATTTGAAGTAAGAATTCTTTTTAGAATTGTAGTTGGCTGTAATATCATCCAATATCTTTTTAGCTTTAGCATCAATCTTCTGAGCATTTGCCATACCTACTGCACTTACAACAAAACTTCCTAATATAACTTTTGAAATAATATTTTTCATTTTTTTATTTAATAATCTTTAGACATTTTCAATTTTGAAAGGTTCAATCATTCGAATTTCCCTTTAACTACGCAGATCTTCCAAAAACTGTTCCAAAGAATGAAGGTCACTGATGATGACTTCTCTTGCTTTAGCTCCGTTGAAACCTCCTACAATACCGCTAGCTTCAAGCTGATCCATAATTCTTCCGGCTCTGTTATATCCCAGCTTCAATTGTCTCTGAAGCATAGAGGTAGAACCCTGCTGAGTAGAAACGATAATTCTTGCTGCTTCTTCAAATAAAGCATCCTTTTCGTTCGGATCAAAAGCACCTACTGTACTTGTAGAGTCTTCGGAAACATATTCAGGAAGTAAGAATGCTGATGCATATCCTTTCTGTTCTCCGATGAACTCTGCCAATCTTTCCACTTCCGGAGTATCTACGAAAGCACACTGAAGTCTTAAGATCTCATTTCCGTTGAAATAAAGCATATCTCCTTTACCAATCAGCTGATCTGCTCCTGGAGAGTCAAGGATAGTTCTGGAGTCTACACTGGATATTACTCTGAAAGCTGCTCTTGCAGGGAAGTTAGCTTTAATCATCCCTGTAATTACGTTTACAGATGGTCTTTGTGTTGCTACAATTAAGTGGATTCCTACGGCTCTTGCAAGCTGTGCAAGTCTGGCGATTGGTAATTCAACCTCTTTTCCTGCGGTCATGATCAAATCTGCAAACTCATCTACTACCAATACGATATAAGGTAAGTAACGGTGTCCGTTTTCAGGATTTAATTTTCTTTCAGCAAATTTCTTATTGTATTCCTTTAAGTTTTTACAGAAAGCATTTTTAAGAAGATCATATCGGGTATCCATTTCAACACAAAGAGAGTTCAGTGTGTTGATTACTTTATTGGTATCTGTAATGATCGCTTCTTCTGCATCCGGCAGTTTTGCTAAATAATGTCTTTCGATTTTTGAATATAATGAAAGCTCCACTTTTTTAGGATCCACCATGACGAACTTCAGTTCGCTTGGATGCTTCTTGTAGAGTAGGGAAGTAAGGATAGCATTAATCCCTACAGATTTACCCTGACCCGTTGCTCCCGCCATCAGCAAGTGTGGCATTTTTGAAAGGTCAGCCATGAAGACTTCATTAGAAATGGTCTTTCCGAAAACTACCGGAAGATCCATATCTGTATTCTGGAATTTCTGAGAAGCAATCACAGAACGCATAGAAACCATAGTAGGATTTTTTCTTGGTACCTCAATACCAATTGTCCCTTTCCCCGGCATTGGAGCAATAATTCTGATTCCTAATGCAGAAAGGTTTAGTGCAATGTCATCCTGCAGTTTCTTAATCGCTGCTACTCTGATTCCTGCTTCCGGAACAATCTCGTATAGTGTCACTGTAGGACCGATTGTTGCTTTGATCTCTGCGATTCCTACGTTGAAATTTTTCAGAAGTCCAACAATCTTGTTTTTATTTTCTTCTAATTCTTCTTTGTTGATGGAAATTTCTTCGCTACCATAGTCTTTCAGTAATTCTACAGGCGGCATTTGAAATTTAGCCAGATCAAGTTTGTGGTCATACAAGCCATGCTTCTCTACCAATTCCTGTGATTGTTTCTCAGAATCATCCAAAACATCAATTACCGGAGCCACCTCTACATTGAATTTAATGTTCTCTTGTGCAGGTGCAGCGGTTACAGCCGGAGACGGTGTAGAAGGTCTGATATCAAAAGCTTCTTCAGGACTGGAAACCGGAACAATTGGTTTTGAAGAAATATTTAAACTTACTGGTTGAGAAACCTCTCGTGGCTCTGCTTCAAAGGAAGTGTGGTTGGGAGTGGTAATCGTTTCTATATCGGCAGAAACCGGAACTTCAGGGAATCCTTTCGGCACATTTACCGGTTCTGGTTCTCTTACTGTATTGATTGGAGTATTTGGAGAATGATTGCTAACATCACTTACCGTAACTCTGGATGCAGTATCTTCTTCTGCTTCCTCTGCTTCTTCCTTCAATTCTTCATCTGCCTCGAAATCATCATTAGAATCAGGCATCATAGATTTTACTTTTCCAATCGTATTTTCATTGATCTTGTCCAGTTTTGATTTGATAGAACTTGGACGAAGATTAAATTCAAGAATAAAATATAAAAGAATACTCGCTGCTAAAACAGTCCATAAACCTACTGCTCCAATAATAGAATTAAGGTAATCCATAATCTGATATCCATAAACTCCACCTAAAACACCCTGTCCTTTAGTAAGTGCTCCCATAAAAATAGGAAGCCAACAAATGAAAAATAAAGAGTGTCCAATGGTTTTCCAAGGTTTGAATATTTTCTTCTTAAGAATCAGTGTACCCACTACCAGAAATAAAAAGGCGATAATAAATGAAGCAATACCAATACTTTCGAAAATAAAAATATTGCCCAACCAATCACCTATCTTACCAAAGATATTTGAAGATTTTATAGTCTTGTCCAGCATAGTTCCTGCCTGGCTTTGATCTGCTTTCCAGTTCATTAAATAGGAAATGAATGAAAGTGCCATGACAGCTGAGAAAAGGATAAGAGTAAGCCCGAAAAAAATACGTGGCTTAGATAAAATTCTGCCTTTTTCAGGCATTTCAGTCGGTTTTTTTTGTGTCTTTTTGTCCATAATATCAATGTCACAAATTTAATGTTTTTTCAACACTAAAAGAATCTTTTTTCTCCAAAAAATATTTTGGAAATCCCGCTTTTTACAACGATTATTTAAAATTTAATTAAAAAATATTTTCAGCAATTATGAAATAAAATTATGCGTTCATTTTGTTTATCCAAATCTGATACCGTTAAATTATATTCTCCGATTACATCTTCATATTTCTTAAAAAAGATAATAAAATTTCTTATTTAAATCTATATAAATGAAAAAAAATAATAATATTTAAAAATTGGTTGATATTATGATGTGTCAATAACATTTTTTGAACTAGTTCAAAGGTCAGGAATTGAAGCCTCTGTAATTTTGTCCTGTAAAACTTCACATATGAAAAATACTTTTAAAACAGTTCTGACCCTTGGTCTGGTATTTATTTCACTGATTAGAATGAACGCACAACAAAAACAAAAAATGGAAAACACCGCATTATTAATTATCGACGTACAAAATGATTATTTTCCAGGAGGAAAAATGACTCTGGAAAATGCTGAGCAAGCTGGAGAAAATGCAAAAAAAGTTTTGGAATATTTCAGAAAAAATAACCTTCCAGTTATTCATATCCAGCATATTTCTACCAATGAAGAGGCTACTTTTTTCCTTCCAAATACGGAGGGTGCTAAAATACACTCTCTTGTTTTGCCTAAGGAGAATGAAAAAGTAATGGTTAAGCACTTTCCCAATAGTTTTAGAGAGACTGATCTTTTGAACTATCTGCAGTCAAACAAAATTAAAAATCTTGTGATTACTGGAATGATGACCGATGTTTGTGTGGAAGCTACTACCAGAGCCGCTTTCGATTTTGGATTTCAGAATACAATCATTGGAGATGCTACTGCAACAAGAAACCGAGAACTGAACGGGGAAGTGGTAAAAGCCGCAGAAGTGCAAAGATCTATTTTAGCAGGGATTTCTGCTCTTGGAAATCTCTACGCTAATGTAATGAGTACTGATGATTTTTTTAATCGAAAATAACTTAACATAACATAGTAGATAAAGGTGTCAATAATTTTGATACCTTTATTTTGCTTAAATAAACCCATGTCCGATTTACTTTTAAAAAATATCAGTCAATACATCAATCTTTCAGAAGAGGATTTTCAACAGTTTGTAAAGCCATTTGAATATAGAAAGGTTAAAAAGAAAGAGGTTATTCTCAAAGAAGGAGATCACTGTCTATTTGAAGGGTTTGTTCTGAGTGGCTGTTTCAAAATTTATTATCTGAATGAAAATGGATTTGAACAGACGTTATATTTCGCAGTAGAAGGGTGGTGGATTACAGATATAGACAGTCTTATCAATAATGTTTCAAGCATTCTGAATATTGAAGCCCTTGAAGACAGTGAAGTATTGATGATCTCCAAAAAAGATAAGGAGCATCTGTATGAATTAATGCCTCAGATAGAAAAGCTTTTCAGGATAATGAATCAGAAATCTTCGGTAGCACTGCAAAGAAGAATTCTTTCCTTAACGGGTAAAACGGCTGATAAACGTTATCTCGAATTTCTTGAAAAGTATCCGGGACTGGAACAGAGAATTACCCAACAGCAAGTAGCTTCTTATTTAGGAATTACTCATGAATTTTTAAGTAAAATCAGAAAGAAACTGGTGATAAGATAAATGGATTGATTTTTATGTTTCTGTTTTAATTATAAATCGGTGTTTTATAGAATTTTATTCGGTTTATGGATAGAAGGGTTCAATCGCGGAAATAGTTTTTATAAATCCAATTTTTTTCGGAATTAGGAATTGAATTTTCCCTAATGTTTTCAGGCTTATTAAGAACGTTTCAAAATAAGCAAAACCGAGGCCAAAGTGACAAAAAACAGCTTTTTTTAAGCTCTTTGTGGTTTATCATGCTTATTTTTGCATGTCAAGTACAATAAATCATGAAGAAGCTCCAAGATATTCTTATCTCAACCAGGACAATGGCTGTATTGCTGCTGGTTTACGCATTCGCGATGGCCTATGCAACGTTCTTAGAAAACGACTACGGAACTCCTACAGCAAAAGCATTAATTTATGAGGCCAAGTGGTTCGAACTGATCATGGTCCTGCTTATTCTTAACTTCATAGGAAATATCGGAAGATACAGACTGTGGAAAAAAGACAAGTGGCCGGTTCTTGTTTTCCACCTTGCCTTTATTTTTATTTTTATCGGTGGTGCTATCACAAGATACATCAGTTTCGAAGGAACGATGCACATCAGAGAAGGTGAAACTTCAAATGAAATCGTAACGGATAAAAATTTCTTTAAAATTCAGATAGAAGAAAAAGGTGACGTTCTTAATTATCAGGATGTTCCTTATCTGATGTCTCCATTGCACAAAGATTTTAATGCAACGTATGATTTCCACGGAAAGGAAGTGAAAGTTTTTGCGAAGGAATACATTCAAAGAAAAAAAGACAGCCTTGTAGCTGAGCCAAACGGAGCAGAATATCTTCATTTGGTTTCTACCGGAAATACCGGAAGACAAAACATTTACATCAAACCGGGTGAAACAAAATCGATCAACGGAACTTTGGTGACATTCAACAGAGCTATTGAAGGGGCTGTTGAATTCAAAAATGAAGGCGGAAAATTATTCATCAAAACTCCTGTAGATGCCAACTATATGACAATGGCAACTCAGGCAACAGGAACTACCGTGAAAGATGAATTCCAGCCTTTGGTATTAAGAAGTTTATATACAATCAACGAACTGAAGCTTGTAGTTCCTGAAGGCCTTAAAAAAGGAAGGCTGATGGCGATTGAAGGTGACAGAAAGAAGGATGCTAATGTTCCTGATATGCTTCAGATTGAGCTTCAGGGGCCAAAAACAAAACAGATTGTAGATCTTTCTGTTGAAAAAGGTAACCCGAATGCGTACAAACAGGTTACTATGGATGGTTTAAACATCATGGTAGGGTTCGGACCTAAAGTATACAATACCCCTTTCGCATTGAAGCTGGATGACTTCGTAATGGAAACTTATCCAGGAAGTTCATCTCCAAGTGCCTACGAAAGTCATGTGAAAATCATTGATGAAGGTAAAGAAACTCCTTATAAAATTTATATGAACCACGTTCTAAATCATGGTGGATACCGTTTTTTCCAGTCAAGTTTTGATCCGGACAGAATGGGAACAGTACTTTCTGTAAACCATGATTACTGGGGAACTTTGATTTCTTATATCGGATATACCCTTTTATTCTTAGGAATGTTTGTGATCTTCTTCTGGAAAGGAACTCACTTCTGGAAACTGAATAAAATGCTGACTGATGTCAACAAAAAGAAAGCTGCAGCAGTTCTTTTAATATTCTTAAGCTTAGGTTTGAATGCTCAGAAAATTGAGACTCACGGAACCACTGACGGAAGCAGAGAACACATTCATGTGGAAGGAGATAATCATTCTCATGCTCCGGCTCCATCTGCTCAGCCGCTTGATGGCGCTGCTCCAAAGCAGAACTCTCTGGCAACGCCAATGGGTAAAATGAGATCAATCTCTCCGGATGAAATCATTGCGAGAAACAAAATCAGCAAAGAGCATGCGGATAAATTCGGATACCTTTTGGTGCAAAGTTTTGAAGGAAGAATTGTTCCTATCAACACAGAAGCATTAGATGTTTTAAGAAAATTATACAAAAAAGACGAATTCAAAGGAACAGACGGAAAATCTCTTACTGCTAACCAATGGTTCCTTTCAATCAATACAGACACACCAAGCTGGACAATGGTGCCTATGATTAAAGTGGGGCCTAAAGGTGGTGATGAACTGAAAAATAAAACAAAGGCAGATGAAGATGGCTATACTTCACTGATGAACCTTTTCCCGGCAGATGCCAACGGAAATTTAAATTATATTCTGGAGCATGATTACAACGCTGCATTCCGTAAAAAACCGGCTGAGCAGACCAATTATGATAAAGAAGTAATTGCTGTAAACGAAAGGGTACAGATCTTCAATGAATTCTTCAGTGGTCAGTTTATGAGAATTGTTCCTGTGAAAAATGATGCTAATCACACATGGCATTCATGGCTGGATCAGAAATTCGAACCGGATATGGAATCTCAGCAGGTAATGGGACCTTACTTTGCAGAAGCTCTTACTGCGCAAAAAACCGGAAACTGGAGCAAAGCAGATACAGAATTGGCAAAGCTTTCAGAATACCAGCAGAAGTGGGGTAAAGCAGTAGTTCCTGCTAAATCTAAAGTGGATCTTGAGGTGTTTATGAACAAAGCAGACATCAACTTCAAATTGTTGATCTTCTATACGCTTGTTGGTGGTCTTCTTCTGATCTTAGGATTTGTTGAGCTATTCAAATCAAATAAAGTACTAAACAAAGTAATTAAAGTAATCATTGCACTTGGTTTAGTTGGATACCTATTACATTTCTTAGGACTTGTTGCAAGATGGTATATCTCAGGACACGCTCCTTGGAGTAACGGTTATGAAGCCATTATCTTTATCTCTTGGGTAGGTATTACGGCAGGTTTATTATTATACAGAAATTCAAATGCATTAATTCCAGCAGCCGGATTTATGGTGGCAGTTATTATGATGGGATTTGCTCACGGAGGTTCTGCTCTTGATCCGCAGATCACGCCGTTGGTTCCTGTATTGAAATCTTACTGGTTAATTGTTCACGTTGCTATTATTACCTCCAGTTACGGGTTCTTCGCACTATCGATGATCATTGCTGTAATCTCATTGGTGTTCTATATTATTTCAAACAAAGAAACCTATAAAATTCACCACGATACTACATTGAAGGAATTGGTAATCGTTTCTGAAATGTCATTAACAATCGGATTGTTTGCACTAACAGTAGGAAACTTCTTAGGAGGAATCTGGGCAAACGAATCATGGGGAAGATACTGGAGCTGGGATCCGAAAGAAACATGGGCTTTCATTTCCATCATGGTCTATGCATTTGTACTGCACATGAGATTAGTACCAGGATTGAGAAGCAGATGGGCGTTCCACGTAGCAACGATGTTTGCTTTCTGTTCAATGGTAATGACGTATTTTGGGGTAAACTACTATCTAAGCGGACTTCACTCATATGCAGCAGGAGATCCGGTACCAGTACCAGCTTGGGTATACATTGGAATCTCAACAATGATTATTTTATCAGCTGTTTCTTATTGGAAGTTTAAAACTCTAACAAAGAAATAGACTTTTGTACATATAAATTAAAATCCCGGAATTCACTTTCCGGGATTTTTTTATTCATATTGTTTCTGACTTTAGATTGAACTGTTCCAACGCTATGTTCGCAATGAATATATATTGTGATAAATATTGTTTGCAAAGGCGTTTCACTCAGCAAAGAAAGTATTGATCTTAGCTAAACGAAGTGGCTTTGCGAACAAAAAATAAAACGCATTATAAAATAATTGCCCTCGCGAATCTTGCGTTTAATTAAAATACCCGAACCTCGGAACTCGAACCCCGACCCCGCACCTTAAAAAAAACAAAATTCTTCATTTATAATTCAAAATTGATTAGTATCTTTATGATATCAAAATAATATCAAACTAAAATTTCAATCATGGAAAAAACATTAAAACCCATGTCGGGTTATCTTACCTTAGTGATCTGCCTTGCATTGTTTATTGCAGCAGTTTACTTCTTTGTTACTGGAGTAGATCAAAGTATAGCCTATGTGGTTATCTCTATGCTTTGCTTTCTTCTTTCGTGCTTTTTCTTAAAAGGTTTAATGATTATTCAGCCTAACCATTCAAGAGTATTAAACTTCTTTGGAAAATATGTAGGAAGTGTAAAAGAGAACGGATTGTTTTTTATCAACCCTTTGTATTCATCACAGAAAATGTCGTTACGTTCAGAGAATTTACAAGGTCAGACCTTGAAAGTGAATGATAAAATGGGTAACCCTATTGAAATAGCAGTGGTAATCGTATGGAAAGTAGGAGATACCTACAAAGCTGCTTTTGACGTAGAGCGTTATTCAGATTTTGTGAAAATGCAGAGTGAAGCGGCAGTAAGACACCTGGCGATGAGCTTTCCTTATGATAATTTAGAAGATGATCATGCTCCGATTACGTTGAGAGAAGGAGGAGATAAAATCAATTCTATTTTGGAGCAGGAACTTACAGACCGTCTTTCAAAAGCAGGAATTGTGATTCAGGAGGCAAGAATTTCACACTTGGCATATGCTTCAGAAATTGCAGGGGCAATGCTTCAGAGACAACAGGCGACAGCTATTGTTGCAGCTAGAACGAAGATTGTAGAAGGAGCTGTAGGAATGGTGGATCTTGCTTTGAAAAAACTTTCAGAAGAGAATATCGT
This sequence comes from Chryseobacterium sp. IT-36CA2, assembly GCF_949767875.1. Lineage (NCBI taxonomy): Bacteria > Pseudomonadati > Bacteroidota > Flavobacteriia > Flavobacteriales > Weeksellaceae > Chryseobacterium > Chryseobacterium sp. IT-36CA2. Next base: position 140,034 of record NZ_CATKPG010000020.1, read on the forward strand.
TGAGCTTGATGATGAAAGAAAAGCGGCAATGGTAAGCAATTTAATGGTGGTTCTTTGCGGGGAAAAAGCTGCAACACCCATATTAAATGCCGGAACACTTTATAATTAAGAAGTGGAAAATTAACAGTTAGATTTTAGTGCAGATGATTTCTACACTGGAACAGTCAGAAATAATGTAAGAGAATTTTAGAAAAATGAAATCAGAAAAAGCTCAAAACTCTTCAGAAAGCAAAGGTAAAAAGTCCTTTGTGATAAGAATAGATGAGTCTACTTATAAACTCCTTGAAAAGTGGGCCAATGATGAGTTCAGAAGTGTGAATGGTCAGATTGAATACTTACTGCATCAGAACCTAGTAGATTCAGGAAGAAAAAAGAAAGAGTGATTTTGAAGAAATGAATTTTTAAGGAATAATGGTGCTTTTGGGGGAATTTATTCATAAGAAGCCTCTGTTTATTTAGGATTTTACATTAGAGAAAATGTAAAAAAGACCCATTTTTTGAACACTTCAATGTATAAATAACAATTCAGTTAACCTTATACTAAAAAGAAAGCAGAGAAATTTTCTCTGCTTTTTTATTTTATGCAACTCTGAAGACTATCTGCTCCAACGTAGAATATGACGAGCCAAATCAAGCCTTTTATGGTAAAGAAAGCTAATCCTGCCCATCCCACACGCTTGAACCACTTTTTAAGCTTTGAGTTATTTTCTTGTGAATTTTCCATCGGTGATTATCAAAATGATTACCCTGCAAAGATAAGCATGTTTATAATTAGTCCAAATAAAAAGCATATTAAAAATTAAAGTTTTGAGGTTCACATAATATTTTTATCTTTAGAGAGAACGAAAAGTAAGATTTTATGTCAAAAAAAGTAAAGGATTTCGGAATTGAAAAAACACTTAGAAATCTTGGTATCAAAGAAGAGAACAAAGGGACTTCAGTGGGCGGAAAATATTTCGCTTCAGGAAAGGTGATAGAAAGCATTTCTCCTGTAGACGGAAAGTTGATCGCTAAAGTAAAAACTTCCGGAGAAAGTGATTATGACAAAGTAATTGAAACTGCTCAAAAAGCATTTCAGGAATTCAGGCTGATTCCGGCTCCCAAAAGAGGAGAGATCGTAAGACAGCTGGGCTTAAAATTAAGAGAATATAAAGATGATCTTGGTAAACTTGTTTCTTATGAAATGGGTAAATCATTACAGGAAGGTCTTGGTGAAGTTCAGGAAATGATCGATATCTGTGATTTTGCAGTAGGGCTTTCAAGGCAGCTTCAGGGGTATACGATGCACTCTGAAAGACCAGGACACAGAATGTATGAGCAATACCATCCGCTGGGAGTAGTAGGAGTGATTACTGCATTCAACTTCCCGGTAGCTGTTTGGTCTTGGAATACAGCATTGGCATGGATCTGTGGTAACGTTACCATCTGGAAACCGTCTGAAAAAACACCACTTTGTGCTATTGCATGCCAGAATATCATGATGGAGGTTATCAAGGAAAATAATCTTCCGGAAGGAGTTTCAAGTGTATTGGTATCAGACCACGAAATCGGACAGAAATTAGTAGATGATAAAAGAGTAGCGCTTGTATCTTTCACAGGGTCTACAAGAGTAGGAAGAATGGTTTCTTCTAAAGTAGCAGAAAGATTCGGGAAATCTATCCTTGAATTAGGCGGAAACAATGCTATCATTATTACGAAAGAAGCTGATATCGATATGTCAATCATCGGAGCTGTTTTCGGAGCTGTAGGAACGGCGGGGCAGAGATGTACTTCGACAAGAAGGCTGATCATCCACGAAAGCGTATATAATGAAGTAAAAAGCAGACTGACAAAAGCATATGGCCAGCTGAAAATTGGAAATCCATTGGATGAAAACAACCATGTAGGACCACTTATCGATACTGATGCCGTAAACCAATACGAAGAAGCCATCAAGAAATGTAAAAAAGAAGGTGGGAAATTCGTTGTTGAAGGTGGAGTTTTAACCGGAAAAGATTACGAATCAGGATGCTACGTGAAGCCTTGTGTGGCAGAAGTAAAAAACTCTTACGAGATCGTTCAGCATGAAACATTTGCACCGATCTTATATCTGATCAAATACAAAACATTAGAAGAAGCTATTGCTATTCAGAATGATGTTCCTCAGGGATTATCTTCCGCAATCATGACCCAGAACTTAAGAGAAGCAGAATTATTCCTTTCTCATGCAGGTTCAGACTGTGGTATTGCCAACGTTAATATTGGAACTTCAGGTGCTGAAATTGGTGGAGCTTTTGGTGGAGAAAAAGAAACCGGAGGCGGAAGAGAATCTGGTTCTGATGCCTGGAAGTACTATATGAGAAGACAAACCAATACGATCAATTACACCGCGCAACTTCCTTTAGCACAAGGAATTAAATTTGATTTATAAAAGCTTTACTTATAGCACCCAAAAAACTTAAAACTTAATAACCTGAATGGTTAAATGTTTTCTTGTTGGGGAACATTTAATCACTCACTTATTAAATCACACTACAAATTTATTATGGAACAAACATTAGATATAAAAGCAAATAAAGTAAAAGAAACAGTAGGAAGACACGTTCTTGCAGACGGTTTCGATTTTGTGATGGATATTGAAAAGTCACACGGATCATGGCTTTATGATAAATTGACAAACAGAGAATATCTGGATATGTTCTCTATGTTCGCTTCAGCATCCGTTGGATACAACCACCCCTATCTTGTAGAAAGATCAGAATGGTTGGGGAAAATGGCTGTGAACAAACCTACTTTGGCCGATGTTTACTCTGAAGAATATGCTCATTTTCTTGAAGTATTCGAAAGAGTAGTGATTCCTGAAGAATTACAATATGCTTTCTTTATCGAAGGCGGAACTCTTGGCGTTGAAAATGCTATGAAAGCATGCTTCGACTGGAAAACCCGCAAAAACTTTGCAAAAGGACTAGACACGGAAGCAGGAATCTGCATCCACTTCAAACAGGCTTTCCACGGAAGAAGCGGTTATACTTTGAGCTTAACCAATACTTCAGATCCAAGAAAGTACCAATATTTTCCAATGTTCAACTGGCCGAGAATTTTAAATCCAAAATTAAAATTCCCAATTACAGATGAGAACCTGGAAGAAACCATCAAAAACGAAAACCTTGCTTTACTTCAGATTGAAGAAGCTATCTTGATGAACCCCAATAAAGTGGCATGTATCATCATAGAGCCTATTCAGGCAGAAGGAGGTGACAATCATTTCAGAGACGAATTCCTGTTAGGATTAAGAAGAATCTGTGATGACAACGAAATCTTACTTATTTTTGATGAAGTTCAGACAGGGATCGCCATTACAGGGAAAATGTGGGCATTCCAGCATTTTACAGCAAAACCGGATATTATTTCTTTCGGGAAAAAAGCTCAGGTTTGTGGTGTTTTAGCCAATAAAGAAAAGTTTGATGAAGTTCCGAATAACGTTTTCAGAGAAAGTTCGAGAATCAATTCTACCTTTGGAGGAAACTTTATAGATATGCTTCGTTTCCAATTGGTAATGGAAGTGATCGAAAAAGAAAACCTTGTAGAAAATGCAAGAGTTGTTGGAGATTTCTTATTGGAAAATTTGAAAACCCTGGCAGAAAAATATCCTGAAAAAATTTCAAATGCAAGAGGTAGAGGCTTAATGTGTGCTGTTGATCTGCCATCCGCAGAACAGAGAAACCACCTGATGAGTGAGCTTTACAAGGACGGATTAATTATTCTTCCATGTGGAGATCAGTCTCTTCGTTTCAGACCTCACCTGAACGTTACTAAAGAAGAAATCCAGCTTGCTTTAGACAAAATTGAAAACAATATTAATAAAATTTAAAACCCGGGATTTGTAATTGTAAAAAAAATATCGTATATTTAGATACTGAAACAATTAGAATATGGAAAGAAGTACGAGAGTATCAGTGTATGTAAGTGATAACCCTTCAGAAATTCAGTTGGTTAAGTCTAAATTGGATGATGCACAAATTACAAATACCGTTGAAAATAACTATCTTACGTTTACTACAACGCCAACAGCTACTTCGCTGAAGGTAATGGTAGACTTGGAAGATGAAAAAAAAGCATTTGATGTTATTGATGCTTACCTTCAACAAAGTGAAAATCAATAAACAATTTCATAATTTTAAATTTTACTACTTCGAACCGAAAATTAATCTACATTAATTTTCGGTTTTTTAATTAATTACAAACTATTAAAAGATAGAAAGATCAAAAAACCTATTCTGATTTTTTTAATATTCAATCTTTTAATCAAATTTTACAACATGAATCCAGAGATTAAACTAAGACAGGCTGAAATTGAAGACAGAAACATTATTTGGGAAATTATTCAGCAATCCATTGAAAGAAGAAGACAGGATGGTAGTACCCAATGGCAGGATGGATATCCTAATCTTGGAACAGTAGAAAGTGATATTGCGAAAGGATTTGGATATGTATTGACTGTAGACGGAGAGATCGCAGTATATGCAGCTCTTATTTTGAACGACGAACCGGCTTACAGCACCATTGAAGGTGCATGGCTGAGTAACGGAGAATTTGTAGTGGTTCACAGAGTGGCTGTAGATGAAAAGTTCGCCGGGCAGGGTATGGTAAAAAAACTTTTTGATCACATAGAAGAATTTACGAAATCTCATGGAATTCAGAGTGTTAAAGTAGATACCAACTATGATAATATTGCCATGCTGAAGATTCTTGAAAGCAAAGGATATTCTTATTGTGGAGAAGTCCTTCTCGCAGGAGGAATGAGGAAAGCTTTTGAGAAGATTATAATTTAAGCAAAAAGTTAAATCCTCTTTCATTGAATTTTTAAACCGCCCTTTATTTATAAACTCTATCAAGTTTGTTCGTTTGGTTCTGAACTAATTTTTACATTTGTTCAAATTTTTATATTATGCATCAAAGTATAGAAATTGATGAGAAAATTTTTCAGGATGCCGTAAAATTTTATGGCACCGTGTTTAGCTTACCCCCTTTAGCATCTAAAATTTATTCCTACCTTCTTTTCGACTATGAGAAAGTAGGAATTACTTTTGACGAGTTTGTTGAAGTACTTTCTGCGAGCAAAAGCTCTGTATCTACAAGTATTTCACTGCTGCTCAATGCACAGCTTATCGTAGATCATAATAAAATGGATGAGCGGAAACGATATTTTTTCATCAACGACGAATACAAGAAAATAAGATTCGAAAAAATTGTCCAGAAAATGCAGGACGAACTAAAACTATTAGATGATTTAAACAATTTTAAAAAAAGTAAAGACGATGGTTACAATGAAAGAATAGAAGTTTACAAAGCACTCTTAAATAAAAACATAGAAAATATTCAGGAATCTCTTAATAAACTATAAAATGAATAATAAGCTAGTTATACTTTCCATTGCAGCGCTTTCACTGACTGCCTGCAAAAAAGAAGCCCCGAAACAGGATGGAGCCAAGCCCTATCCGGTTGTTTCTGTGGAGTCTAAAAATATAGTGGGTTATCAGACGTTTCCGGCTACCATCCAGGGTAGGGTAAACAATGATGTACGTGCAAAGATACAGGGATATATTACCCAGGTATTGGTAGATGAAGGACAATATGTTACCAAAGGACAGCCTTTATTCCGTCTGGAAACCAATATTCTAAATGAAAATGCAGCCGCTTCCAAAGCAGGAATCGGGGCAGCAGCATCCAGCGTTGCAGCGGCTCAGGCTTCTGTAAATGCAGCACAGGTTGAAGTGAACAAACTAAAACCTCTGGTTCAGAAAAATATCATCAGCAATGTACAGCTGCAAACCGCTCAGGCTCAGCTGGCTCAGGCACAAGCCCAGTTACAGCAGGCCAATGCTGCCAAAAGACAGGCAGAAGCCAATTACAAAGGAGTAGAAGCGAACATTGAATATTCCATTATTCGTGCGCCTATTTCAGGGGTGATCGGAAGACTTCCATTGAAAGTGGGAAGTTTAGTAGGACCGTCTGATCAGACTCCTCTGACAACGATTTCCGATACTTCTGAGATCTATGCTTACTTTGCTATGAATGAAAAGGAATACTTCAATTTCCTTGAAAAGGCTCCGGGTGCTTCTATGCCAGAGAAAATCAAAAACTTACCAATGGTAGAACTTCAGCTGGCTAATGGAAGTCTTTATCCTGAAAAAGGAAAAATTGAAGCGATTACCGGTCAGATTGATCCTACAACAGGAACCATTCAGTTCAGAGTGGCATTCTCCAATGCTCAGAAATTATTGAGCAATGGTAACAGTGGAACCATCAGATTCCCTCAGAATTATGATAATGTATTGGTAGTTCCTGAAAGTGCTACTTACGAACAACAAGGTATTGTTTACGTGTACAAAGTAGAAAAAGGAGATACTGCCAGAAATGTTGTGGTAAATGTTATTGACAGAATCGACAATATGGCTCTTATCAAATCAGGAGTTAATAAAGGGGAAACAGTTATTGCAGCCGGTATCGGAGGTTTGAAACCGGGAACAGCTGTGAAGCCGAAACCAATCAAAATGGATAGTCTTGTTCAATCAATAAAACCGAAATTCTAATGATAAAAAACTTTATTAACAGACCGGTTTTATCTACCGTAATCTCAATCTTGATTGTGATTCTCGGTGTGTTAGGGCTGATCTCGTTACCGGTTACGCAGTATCCGGATATTGCACCGCCTACGGTGAGTGTTTCCGCAAACTATACGGGAGCCAATGCTGAGACGGTAATGAAGAGTGTTGTAGTACCTTTGGAGGAACAGATCAACGGGGTGGAAGGTATGGATTATATCACTTCCAGTGCAGGGAACGACGGTTCTGCCCAAATCCAGGTTTTTTTCAAACAAGGAATTGATCCGGATATTGCAGCAGTAAACGTACAGAACCGTGTGGCCAGAGCAACACCTCTTTTGCCATCCGAAGTAACGCGTTCAGGGGTTGTAACCCAGAAACAGCAGACCAGTGCCCTGATGTATATGTCTTTCTATTCTGAAAATAAAGACCTTGATGATGTATACCTTCAGAACTTTTTGAACATCAACATTATTCCAAACCTTAAAAGGGTAAATGGTGTAGGGGATGCCAACGTTTTCGGGGGTAAAAACTACTCGATGAGAATCTGGCTGGATCCTGCAAAAATGGCAGCCTACAGTGTAACTCCTACGGATGTTACCAATGCTATCAATGAGCAAAGTAGGGAAGCTGCAGCGGGATCTATCGGACAAAACAGTGGGAGTTCTTTTGAATATATCATCAAATATGTAGGTAAATTCAACGATAAAGAACAGTACGATAATATCATCATCAAATCTCTTACAAATGGACAGAACCTGATGCTGAAAGACGTTGCCAAAGTAGAACTGGCAGGTCAGTCTTACACAGGAATTGGGGAGAATGGAAACAACCCTTCCATCAGTATGGGGATCTTCCAGACACCGGGATCCAACGCACAGGAGATCATTAAAAATATTAAAACGTATCTGAAATCAGCGGAGGGAACTTTCCCTAAGGGAATCAAATATACTTTTAACTTTGATACCAATGAATTCCTTGAAGCTTCTATTGAAAAGGTAGTGCATACCCTGATTGAAGCCTTCATCCTGGTATTTATTGTAGTGTATATTTTCCTTCAGGATTTCAGATCTACCCTGATTCCGGCCATTGCGGTTCCGGTATCTATTGTAGGGGCGTTCTTTTTCCTGAATCTCTTCGGATATTCCTTGAACCTTTTAACACTATTTGCATTGGTACTAGCGATTGGTATTGTGGTGGATGACGCCATTGTGGTCGTGGAAGCTGTTCATGCGAAGATGGAGCACGGTATTTCTGATGCAAAAAAAGCTACAGTAGAAGCAATGGATGAGATTACAGGGGCTATTATTTCTATTACCTTAGTAATGGCGGCGGTATTCATCCCTGTGACATTCATTACAGGACCTACAGGGGTATTCTACCAACAGTTTGGTATTACACTGATCATTGCCATCATCATCTCTGCTATTAATGCATTAACGTTAAGTCCGGTTTTATGTTCATTATTCCTAAAACCTCACGAAGCACATCATGCAGAGTATAAAAACTTAAACATTCTACAGAAGTTTTTTTATAAGTTTAATATTGCTTTTAAAACAACTACTGAGCGTTACGGAAGAGGATTTGTTTTCCTTTTAAGACATAAATGGGTTACCTTAATTATTTTTGCTGTTACCGGAGGAATTTTATTCTGGGCAAGCAGCACTATGAAGAAAGGTTTTGTACCTACAGAAGACAGAGGGATTATCTTTACAGATGTTCAGCTTCCTCCGGGAGCTTCTATGGAAAGAACATACAACGCTTTGAAAACCCTTCAGGCTAAAGCATTGAAAGTTCCGGGAGTACAGAATGTAACGATTTCTACAGGTAGAGGATTCTTATCAGGAAACGGTAGTAACAACGGTCTTGCCTTTATAAAGCTAAAACCGTTTGACGAAAGAAAAAAAGACGGGCAGACTTCTGAAGATATCACCAAACAATTATTTGGAATTGTAGGAGCTGTTCCTGATGCCAAAGTGGTATTCTTCCAACCGCCAAGTGTACCGGGATTTGGTAACAGTGCCGGTTTTGAGATGGTACTGCTGGATAAGTCGGGAGGTGAATATGCAGATTTAGATGCTAAAACCAATGAATTCATCGGTAAACTGATGGAAAGACCGGAAATTCAATTTGCGCAGACATCATTCAATACCAAATATCCTCAGTATCAGATGGAAATTAATGTTCCACTGAGCAAACAGCTTGGGGTTTCTGTAAATGACATTCTGGCTACGATGCAAGGGTATATTGGGGGTGTTTATACTGCCGACTTTACCAAGTACGGTAAACAGTTTAGAGTGATGGTTCAGGCACTTCCTGAAAACAGAAAGAATATTGAAAATCTGAATGAGCTTTATATCAGAACAGGTTCAGGTATCATGTCTCCGATTTCACAGTTTGTAACATTGAAAAAAGCATATGGACCACAATCTGTAAGCCGTTATAACTTGTTTACATCCGTGAAAGTGACAGGAGCAAACTCTGAAGGATACAGTTCCGGGGATGCCATCACAGCTGTACAGCAAGTGGCTAATGAAACCCTGAATCAAAACTATGCAGTAGAATTTACAGGGTTGACGAGAGAAGAATTAAATTCAGGATCTCAGACACTTTTAATCTTTGGATTAAGTTTAGTTTTTGTATACTTTATTCTTTCTGCACAGTATGAAAGTTATATTCTTCCGCTGGTTGTTGTAATTTCTCTTCCTTTAGGGGTAATGGGAGCTTACTTCGGACAGAAGATTATGGGCTTGGAGAATAATATTTATTTCCAGATTGCCCTGATCATGCTTGTGGGATTACTGGCGAAAAATGCGATCCTTATCGTTGAATTTGCTGTCCAGAGAAGGCATCACGGTGAAACCATTGTCATGTCAGCCATCAATGCAGCTAAAGCGAGGGTAAGACCTATCCTAATGACATCGTTCGCCTTTATCTTCGGTTTATTACCATTAGTACTGGCAAGTGGAATTGGTGCAGTAGGTAACAGATCTATTGCTACGGGTGCAGCTATCGGACTATTGATAGGAACTATTTTAGGATTATTTGTAATTCCTGTACTGTATGTGATTTTCGAAACACTGCAGGAAAAAATTAAGCCTATCAAAAAAGAAGAAATCAATTTAGCAGAATAAAATTAAGATTTAAGAAATTAGAAGTTAGAAATTAGAGATGAATCTAAAAACTAACTTCTAACTTCTAAACTCTAACTTCTAATTAAAAATAATGAAGAGTTTATTAAACATCATAAAAGGAATCACTTTTTCAGTTTTCATACTCGGAGCCATTTCATCTTGTATGGCAAGAAAAGAGTATGAAAGACCGAAGAACGTTGTAGACGAAAAGCTGTTCCGTACAGATATGCTTCCTTCAGACAGTGCCAGCATCGCGAATATTTCATGGAAAGAGATCTTTACAGATCCGATATTGCAGGGGCACATTTCTAAAGCACTGGAAAACAATCTGGATATCAGAATTGCCTTAGAAAGTATCAATTCTGCGGAGGCTTATTTGAAACAAAGCAAAGCAGCGTATCAACCGACCCTTTCCATCGGGCCTAACTATACGTTTCAGACCCAGTCTATCAATACTCAGTTTGGACAGATTATTGGAGAAAGACGTTATGTAAATCAGTTTGATATTACGGCAAGTATCGGTTGGGAAGCCGATATCTGGGGGAAACTAAGAGCTCAGGAGAAAGCACAGTTAGCTACTTATTTAGGAACTGTTGCTGCTCATAAAGCGGTAAAAAGCAGCCTTGTGTCTTCTATCGCTTCTGCGTATTATCAATTATTGACTTTTGATGCACAGAAGAGAATTATTACAGAAACTATTGCGGTAAGAGAGAAAAATCTGGAAGCAACAAAAGCTTTGAAAATTTCCGGAACCGTTACTGAAGTAGCTGTACAGCAGAGTGAAGCACTTGTTTTCAATGCCAAATCATTACTGATTGATATTGATACACAGATCCAGTTACTGGAAAATACCATGAGTCTTCTGATGGGTGAGCCTTCTCATTCTATTGCAAGATCTACATTAGAAGGGCAGAACCTTCCGATTGATTTGAAATTAGGGTATCCTTCCCAACTTCTGGCTAACCGTCCGGATGTAATGAGAGCGGAATACAGCCTGATGAATGCTTTTGAATTGACAAATTCAGCAAAGGCTCAGTTTTATCCTACGTTAAAACTGACAGGGAGCGGAGGGCTTCAGTCTGTGGATATTGACCATTTGTTTAGTGTGAATTCATTGTTTGCGAATGTAGTGGCAGGATTGGCCCAGCCGATTCTGAACAAAAGACAGATCAAGACCAACTATGATGTGAGCCTTGCAAATCAGGAAACGGCTTATTTAAACTTCAGAAAGACAGTTCTTACTGCTGGGAAAGAAGTTTCCGATGCCATCAGAGTTTTCTCCGTTCAGGATTCATTCATTGAATTAAAACAAAAAGAGTTGGATGCCTATAAAAAATCGGTTGACTATTCTCAGGAATTAGTAAACTACGGTATGGCCAACTATCTTGAAGTATTGAATGCGAGTGTGAATTCATTGAATGCAGAACTTAACATTTCGAATGCAAGATACAGTAAAATGAAAGCAGCTGTAGAGCTTTATCAGGCTTTAGGCGGAGGCTGGAAATAATTGTATTCCATAATTTAATATCATAAAACGTATGTCAGTATTGGCATACGTTTTTTTTATTATTGATCATGTTAAAATTATGTAATAGGTAAAATCAATTTGTATATATGTATTTAACTACGTAGTTTTATACTTTAAAATTTAAGCACTATGAAATTGCAGATACAGCCCATAGGAAATTCTTATTCAGAACAGGCTATTGATTTAATTTTAATGATTCAGCAGAAGGAGTTTAATATTCCGATTACGATACAGGATCAACCTGACCTTTTGCAGATTGACAGTTTTTATACGGAAGCGGGAGGTAACTTCTGGGGAGCTTTTGTGGAGGGAGAACTGGTAGGTTCTATTGCTTTGGTTAAATTTGATGAAAGGGCAGGAGCAATCAGGAAAATGTTTGTCAAGAAAGAATTTCGAGGAAAAGAATTGAACATTGCTCAGGAACTATTAGAAGTTTTAATTTCTTTCTGTCGTGAAAACGGAATTGATGATCTATATTTGGGAACCATAACGGTACTGAAAGCAGCACAGCGCTTCTACGAAAGGAATTATTTTGTAAAGATTGAAAAAGGAAGTCTTCCTGTGAAATTTCCTTTAATGAGTGCTGACGATGTTTTTTATCATTTAAATATGGACTGAATATGAATGTAATCAACGAAGCAGGAATTCTTGCAATATCAACAAGACTACACCGCCTTAGTGAACAACTGAGGAAAGATGGAGCGCTTATCTATAAAGCATTTGGAATTGATTTCGAGCTGAAATGGTTTCCGGTAATTTTTACCATTTATAAAAAAGAAATAGCAAGCGTAGTAGAAATAGCTAATGAAATAGGGTATACTCATCCCTCTACCATCACCCTTCTCAAAGAACTCGAAAAACAGGAATTGATCCAATGGGAAAAAGACAAGCAGGACGAGCGGAAAAGGATGTTTATGCTGACCTCCAAAGGAAAAGAGCTCATTGGGAAAATGCAGCCGGTATGGGAACTGATGTCACAGATTTTAGGCGATATTTCAGACAACAAAAATAACCTGCTGACCGCTATTGATGAAGCAGAAGAGAAAATTGCCAGCCAGTCTTTTTATCAGAGGGCGCTGCAACGTAAAAATTCCAAGTAAATATCAGAGCGTTTTCTTCTACTTATGTTAGTAAATAATAATGTATAAAAAATAAAAAAATTAATTCCTTCTCACTGATCATCCAATCATAATAAGTCTTTTTGTTCAAGATGTGAAAAAGCTTTATTGAAAACTCATTGTCGTAGAACTACGACAATTTTCCAAATAATAGGTAATTCATTTTGGAGTGAATATTTAAGGTTATATATTGCAATACCAAAATCACTAAAAAAACTTATGAAAAAATATCGAAATCAACCACTTTTTACAGTGTTACTAAGTATCTAAAGCGGAATTTTTTTTCTGAAAATTCCCACTGTACCCATCTCAGGTCAATCATTGAAAAGCTTGTTCAAGAGACCGTTACATGCTTGTAGATTGATTCCTTGAACCGAAGGGTCTCACCTTATTCAATTAAGTCATACACCAAAAAAAAGATGTCATGTTTAAGGAACAGAATAATCTTCCCAAACCGGAAACAGATTCAGACAAGACAGATTTTGTAAGCAAAATCAAAGACAATAAAAAAGTTAAAGAAGTAAAGAAAGCTGTTTCAAAAGTGAATAACGCAGTCAATATGGTGAATACAGGAAAGCAATTCCTAAACCAGCCTTTACTGCCCAATGAACCATCCATAAGTAAGGATAAGCTTTGGGTCAAACAGCCTACTTCTAAAATATTCAATGCTGACAGTATTCCGGAGAGTGCCATCGTAGGAATCAACCGGGTAGTAAAGCTTGATATCCATGTGGAAGGTAAATCTATAAAGTATTTCAAACATTTTAGCCTTACTCAAAGTGCTACTAAACATCACGAGTTTGAGCTTATTCTTGCTCATGATACGTTAGGAAGTGCAGAAAACCATAATCTTGAAGAAATACAGAATTTCCTGGGAAAAAGGATTACGGTGATTTTCAAATATAAAGATGTGGAAGGCGGAGCTGAGCGGAATTTTATAGGAGTTATCACGGAAGTTGGATTCAGCCAGGAACAAGGAAGCCTGGGTAATCTTGTGCTGTCAGGTTTCAGTCCAACAATTTTGTTAGATGCTGCCCCACATATTCAAAGCTTCGGTGGAGCACAACCCATTAGCTTGAACAGTATCGCCAATGAAGTGATTAAAGAAGGATTAGGGCTGGGGAAATTTGACTTTAGAATAGATGCCCGCCATGGCAATGTATCTTACAGTTCTCAATACGGAGAAACCCATTATAACTATCTGGCTAGAATTGCTGAAGCTTATGGAGAACAATTTTTCTATGATGGAGAAGTTTTACATTTCGGACAATTGCCACCACAGGAAAAGCCTGTGTTGTTAACCTATGGCAGTAATCTGACGGATGTTAAAATTAAAATGAAAGCTCAACATGTGAATCCTTCATTTTATGGATATAACAGTAGTAAAAACGAAAAATTTAAAGGCGGAAGCTCAAAAATAACACATACCTCAGATATTGCGAAGAGGGCTTATGAAATTTCAGAAAAAACTTTTCAAACCCCATCTTTAAGAGTAGCTCCTATCAAAGCATCATCTTTTATGGATATTGATGCTTCTCAAAAGGGAACTGCAGGAAGTAAAGCTTCAGAAGTTTTTGTAACTTCCGGTAATACAACCGTTCCTTTTCTTTATCCGGGATGTATTGCAGATATCCAGATGCGTAAAACGGATACTAACGAAACCTCTTATTTCACTAAATTAATGCTTATAGAGGTAACCCATCAAGTGGATGCCCGTGGATACTATGATGGATCTTTCCAGGCCATAGCTTCTGATACCGGATTTATTCCAAGACCAGAATTTACAGTTCCTGTGGCGGAACCCCAGTTTGGAAAAGTAGTTTCCAATACCGATCCTGAAAATCAAGGCCGCGTGCAGGTTCAGCTTGACTGGCAAACCGGTCAGGACACCACAGAATTTATCCGTGTAATGTCTCCTGATGCCGGAAGCAGTGAGAAGGTAGGTAAGAACAGAGGATTTATGTCTATTCCTGAAGTGGGAGATCAGGTCATTATCAATTTTGTACATCTTCATCCCGATCGTCCTTTTGTGATGGGTGGAATGTATCATGGCGGAATTGGAGCTGGTGGTGGCACTGGAAATAATGTTATGAGTTTCAGTGGACGAAGCGGCGCAGAATTAAAATATGACAATGGAGCCGGATCTATGAATCTTAAAGATCAGGGCGGTGCCAATATGAATTTTGACGGAACCGGAAACGCAACTACCAATGCAAATAGCAACCATACTGTGAATGCAGGAAGTTCCAATGTCATCAATGTGGGGGGCAAAAAAGATGCTCCGCCACAATCATTGCTGAAAATGGATGCTGGCGGAAATATTACCCTTGACGGAAAAACAAGTATTACCCTACAGGTAGGAGATAATTCTATCACCATATCCGAAGAAGGTATTATGGCTTCAGCAGGAAAAGGAATAATTGATATCACGGCACTTACCGGAGCTCTAGGATTGTCAAGTAAAGGCGGCCCTATGGATATCAGCACAGATTCGCCACTTACTATTACCGGCGGACCAAGCGCTGTGATGTCTTCAGGAGATACCAATATTATGTAATTCTAAAACCGAAATCATGGATGAGTTAGAATACATAACCCTCAATGCCCTGATGATGTGTGACCAGGGGGCAGCTCCGGATTTCTTTAAACCTACGTTCAATACGAAGGTGAAGATCCATGGCTGTCTTGTAGCGACCAATCAGGATGCTACTCCTCTTATTAATATCCCTTCCTTTAAAGTGTGTAAGATCAGTGGAGGACCTTGTACACCTACTACTGTTCCTATGACATGGCAGGATACCTGGCAGGTAAAAATTAACGGGATCCGTTCTTTGATAGGGAAAAGTACCTGTCAATGTCCTATAGGCGGGAAGATAGAGTTTATGACCAGTGGACAGGTTCCACTTCCGGATGATGCGGCCAAGGAGGTAAAAGATATGCAGGATCAGGCACAGCGTGAACTTGACGATAGTGGACATGGCGATAGTGTAGGTGAGGCAGGTTTTGTAGAAGGTATGATCCCGGTTTGGGGAAGCGGTCGTGACCTCATCAATGATATACAAACCGGAGATGTTGGCGGTGGTCTTATGAATGCCGGATTTTTAATCTGGGATGTCGCTTCTATAGCCGTAGGTGTAGTTTCTTTCGGAACCGGAACAGTAGCCATGCAGGGAGCAAAAGCAGGAGTAAAAGGAGCTATAAAAGCAGGGGCAAAAGCCATATCTAAAGAAGCTCTGCAACAGATGGGAAAAGCGGCACTAAAAAAGTTGAGCAAAGAAGCTTTAAAGAAAAGTGTGGATGATGTAGCCAAAAAACTGCTTAAGACCTGTGTTTTTGCCTGTTTTCCAGCCGGAACACCTGTGCATACCGAACACGGAATTAAAAATATTGAAGATGTCCAAATCGGAGATCAGGTGTGGGCTTATGATGAAGATACGGATATCGTAGCCCTTCAGCCGGTGATTGATCTTATCGTCAATGAAAGTGACCATACCATTAGTATTTATACTGAAGCTGAAGTGATTGAAACAACTGCGATACATCCTTTTTATACTGAGGAAGGCTGGAAAGATGCTTCAGAATTAGAAATAGGCAAAAATATTCTAACGAAAAATGATACGAAAGTTGTCATTGAAAGGATAGAATATAGCTATGAACCTAAAAAAGTTTATAACTTTACGGTAGCTCATTTTCATACCTATTTTGTAGGCCTGCTGGCTTTACTGGTTCATAATTCTGGCAGATGCTTGTCCCAAATGATTTTGGAATCTCAGAAATGGTTTCAGAAAGTTAGACGTGGATATTTTTTTAATTTAGTATGGAATAGCGAATTAAGAAAACAAGCATTAGAAAAAGGTTTTAAATATTCTCATGAAGTTGAAGTCTTATTAAAGAAAGGGAAAGTTGGAAAAATAGATGGATTAATAGAAAATGCTGACGGAACTTTTAAAATTATTGAACGTAAAGCTAGTGATCTAAGTCAAATTTCAGATAAAACAATCAAAAGTTATATTGATGATGCAGCAAAATATAATGGTAAACCTATGACACAGACTGGCCAAGTAATAAATTCAGCTGGAGGTAAAGTAATATTACATGTTGAAAAAGTTGGTAACTTAAGTAAAGAAGTTATTGAGCATGCAAGAAAAAAAGGAGTAGAAATAGTGGATAATATTTCTGGATTAATTTAATTAAAAATTTATTATAAAAATGTATAAAACAGAATTTTCGAAGTATAATGGACTTATGGAAAAGATAATGGATGAACAAACTACATTAGAAGTTCATTTATCTACAGAGTTTAGCCAGAATGTTCCAAAGAAGTTTCTAAAATATACCCCTGATGAGTGGGCCAGATATGCTTTTGAAAATGAACTTGAATATAGTATTAACTATTATAAAGATGAAAAACCTTATTGCCAGGTTACCATTGATTCTATGAGTATAATATTAAATTTTTATGATAACAATATACTTAAGCATAATTTAATGATAGTCTTTTCCAAAGGTGACATCGTTAAAGGAGATTTTAAGGGATATAGTAACAATAAAATTTTTTTAAAACAAATTTCCTGGTATGGTGATCTTGGAAAAACACTATTATTCTATTCAAATAAGAAGAAAGACAATGTTTTTTTGAAGGAATTTGTAAAAGAAAATGAAAAAACAGTACTCATCGAACAATTTGGAACTGCAGATTTATCTAAACATTGGTTTGATACGCCTAAAGATTATTTAGATTATGAAGTATTATTAGATTATGAGAATCTATTTAATCAGCTTCCATCAGTACCAGCTTAAAATGATGATCTGACTAAAGTTGGAATCATAAAATATATAAAATTCATTATCAGCAATAAAGGCATTCAGAGTATACAATAGTAATGAAATGAGTATTTCAAATTTTTTATTCGGGGAAAATATTCCTCTTTTTCAACTGGAAAAGTTCTCGCAGGAATACACCCTGAAGGTAGAGAATACTTTTATTATGGGTAAAGAGAATAAACCAATCTCATTAAAAACCTCATCAGATATTATTATTGAACAGGAAAAAAGAGATCATGATATAAATACCACCATAAAACTACAGGAAATCACGGGTGATACTGATGATACTTTGATGAAGCCTTTTTTGTTGCAAAGTCTTGCCCTTGCAGATATTTCCCGTAATATTCAGTTGAAAAGAAATCTTAGCGGGAAAATTCTTTCTATTGAGAATAAACCTGATCTCTGGAAAAGTTGGGAAGAATGGAAAGAGAATAAGCTGGCGAGTGCTTTCCCGGAGGAAAAGGATCAAAATAAGTTGATTACAAATTATGAAAAGGGATTGAAAAACTTTGATGTTGAATTAAAGAAAAATCTGCAATACATTCTTTTACTGCCGGAAGTTTATAACCTTATATTTCCTCCTAATGAATATTACAGTTTTCTATTCAGCCTGTCAAATATTCATTCCAGGCTGATTGATGGGGTAGAATATCACTATCAGTTGAAACTGGTAAAACTTGAAGAAGAAAACAACAACCTTTTTGTACAGTTTCATTCGGTACTGAACAACCAGGATGAACTTATGAAAAGCCATATCAAAAAGCTTTATGAGAAGGAGAAAGATTTTTCTGTTGACGAGTTTGAATTCAGTATCAAAACCAAATACAATTTTGAAAAATCAACAGCTAAGATCCTGAACGCGGAACTTCACTTTGTAGAAAAAATGCATGAACATTTAGCTTATTTCATTGATATGGATTTACATAGCAAATAATTAGCTTTAAACAAATAGTACTAACAATCAATTCTTTCAAGACTCATACACTATGATTGGGAAATATTGATAATAGGATTAAGAAAAGATTTTTGTTTTAAATGCTGTTTTTCGTCTTCCGTTAGGTCGTTAGTCCCAAGGCCAATCCTGTTCCAGGGTTTTCCGTTATCCATTCCATCAGCCAATTCAATAGATCCAATTTTAATTTTTTTATGAAGTTCTAGTATCGTTAAATCCATCAATTGACCTGGATTTATTTCCCCTTCTATAATTTCCCCAAGCAGATAAAAGCTTCTGTTGGTAAGTTGGAAAGCACTGGCAATCCTAAATTTAGCAGTAACATCATGCCAGCTGTATCCACAATGTCTGCACTGCTTTGCATAGGGAGTGCGGGCAAGTTTATTACATTTCGGGCAATTATTGAAAAAAACTTTCTCAGGAGTTTCAGTCAATATCCGCGTTACAACATTTTGTTCAAAAACTTCATATCCATGTTCTAATAGTTTTATGACTTCAGGATCAGAATTTATCCAGCCCTGCTTTATCATTACATTTCTTATATGTTCACTTTCAGAACTCTTCAAAGTATACATATGATGATTCAGTGCTAACGCTTCGTCCCTGGTCAATAATTTCCCAAAATATCTGATAATATAATTTATAGTTTCTCTGTCCATATCCAACTAAAAAAAGTAAAACCTTTTTAATGATTTAACTTGTCTAATTTATGATATATTTCTTCACAATAGCCCTATATTATGGAATGTGATAATTAAGAAATAGAAATTTAATACTGACAAACTATTGTCACTAAAGTATTTTAATTTTACACTATCAATAAAAAAACAAGCTATGGGAAAAATTGCAGAGAAACAAACCTTCTACGTTAATACAAAGGCAGAATGGCGACAATGGCTGGCAGAGAATCATCATATAGAACAGTCCGTATGGCTGATATGTAATACCAGAAAATCAAATTTACCAATTGTTCATTGGACTGAGCTGGTAGATGAAGCCCTTTGTTTTGGCTGGATCGACAGTACAAGGAAGACTATTGATGAAGGTTCATTTATGCAGTTATTCAGCAGACGAAAGCCGAAGAGTACCTGGTCAAAAATTAATAAAGATAAGGTTCAGAAGCTGATAGAAAATAATCTGATGACAGCAGCAGGATTTGAAACCATCCGAATTGCCAAAGAGAATGGCTCGTGGAATATTTTGGATTCTGTAGAAGATCTTACTATTCCTGAAGATCTGAATGAAGCATTTAAGCAGCATAAAGGTTCTGAAACGTATTTTCTAAGTTTGAGTAAATCCATAAGAAAAATACTGCTTCAATGGATTGTACTTGCCAAAAGACCCGAAACCAGAAAAAACCGTATTGATGAAATTGCTATACAGGCTGCTCAGAATAGGAAACCTAAAAATTTTTAAATCCTAACGTCCCTGTTTTTCGACACTTTTGATTAAAATAAGAATAGGCTGTCCCTAAAATGGGACAGCCTATTCAATTGATTCATTATTGAAATATAGTATCTTAGAATCTCAAAGTGGCTGCAACAGACCAGGTTCTTCCAAAACCAAGGAATCCTGTATTACCATCTGCAACACCCTGATACACTCTACCTGCGTCCTGATAGGTTTTTCCAGCATCCGGACCATTAGCAATTTTATCACCAGCGAAAATATTAGAGCTTAATTCAGAAATATAATATTTGTTGAATAAGTTATATACGTTCGCTCTCAATGTTAAAGATTTTTTTGCATCCAATGTGAATTTGTAAGAAGCTCCTACATCAAATAAATGGTAGCTTGGCAATTTTACAATTCCTTTTTCTCTTGCTGCTTCAGTAAGGAAGTTGATCGGGTTGAATTGTGCATAAAGCTTATCATAATATTCCCAGTTAGCATCAATACTGAATGCTTTTGTAATATTATAATCAGCTCCGATACTTGCCGTAGTTTGTGCAGCATCTCCTACCTTCAGGTCTTTGATGTTGATTACTCCTGTAGCTCCAGCTATTTCCTGATTGGTTTGAACATCAAGGATGTTGAAGTTAGCGTTTCCTTTGTACTTCCAATTACCGAATGAAACCATTCCTCTAAGCTTAAGGTTAGCAAACGGTCTTGCCTTTGCCTCCAATTCAAGTCCCTGGTGTAACTGGCCTACGTTCAATGCATTATAGAAATAAGCGTTTCCAAGGCTTAACTGGGCGAATTTTGCAACATCTGCTGCTGTAGCATTGAATGTTCTTGAAATAAATCTGTCATCCCACTGCGTTCTGTAAGCATTGATGTTTACATCTATATAACGCGATTTGAAACCATATCCTAACTCTACAGAGAAGATTCTTTCATTCTTTGCATCGTTGTAGATATTCTGGTTAGACGGGAATAAAGCGTTGAATAATGGCTGTCTTGAAATAATCCCTGTATTGAAAAATATATTATGGTGGTCATCAATATTATAGTTGGCACCTCCTTTTACGATATATCCGGTTTTGTGGTACCATTTTGTTTCCTGATTTCCTGGAGTATACAGCATATAATCCACTCTCTTATAGTATTGCTCAGAAACGGATCCCTGAACAGATGCACTTAGCTTTTCAGAGCTATATTCAACCATTCCATAAATACCAGCCCATTTTACCAAACCTTCATTGTGGATAGATACTTTTTGAGCATCTTTAAGTTTAGTAAGAGGTTCCGGTTTTACGGTTTGATTGATAAAATATCCCTTTGGTGCATTGGCTGTACTAGGAACATATAATGCATCTGATCCTAACATATCGGTTACGATGTCGTATAGTGCTCCTTTGTATGTTTTAAGATCAATACCTCCGTTAAAGGTCCAGTTATTCTTTTTATAATTAAGGTCGGCGATTACTCCATACCAGTCATGAGCATTGATACTTTGTTTTCTTACAATACCATTGGTTCCGTTCAGCGTAGCTACATATTTTCCGTTATAATCAGTAGGAGAGCCTGCAGGTGCAGTGAAGGTTGATTTTTGGAAGCTGTTTCCATTATAATCTGTTACCATACCTCCTCTGTTATAGCGATAAATCATATCCCAGTTGATCGTACCATCTCCGCCTGCACCAGAATTCATGAAATTCATAGTTTGTCCTGCCGCATTTTTGATAGAACCGTTAAGTCCGGTACCTCCACCGCCACGTCCCCAAGAACCATAAAGAACTGTAGATAGTTTCAGATTATCATTGATATTCCAGTCCCAGTTTAATGAAGCGATAGGCTTGTGGTAGAAGTTAGGTGCAAGATTGAATTGTGAACCGTTCAACATTCCTGTTTGTGGATTGTATCTTCTTCCGTACATATCAAGTTGCTGCAAAGTAGCTACATTCGCTCCGGTTGCAGAAGATCTTCTTGTGTCGTGTACCTGTGGTGCTCCGGTTGCGATAAAATTGAACGCATGTTTTTCATTAGGTTTAAATCCTGTAGAGAAAAACCAGGAATAACCTTCTCCCTGTGTTCCATTGATATAACCGTCACCTTGCCAACGGGAAAGCAATACGGTTGTTCCCCATTTGTTTTTTAACCCAGAAGAGTACATTGCAGATATTCTGGAGTAGTTGTCGTTACCAACTTCTCCTTTCACCATTGCTTTCTGCTCAGAATCTGTAGCTTTGGTTACAATATTAATGGTTCCTCCTACAGATGGAACCACGAATTTAGAAGCTCCCAATCCTCTCTGAATTTGGATATTGCTGGCAATGTCAGCTAGTCCAGTCCAGTTAGACCAGTATACAGTACCTCCCTGCATATCATTCACCGGCTGTCCGTTGATAATAACTGCAATGTTAGCCCCGTCAAAACCTCTCATGTTGATTCTGCTGTCTCCGAATCCTCCACCTACTTTGGTCACATAAACGGATGGAGTAGACTTCATAATTTCAGGAAATTCTCTGTTTCCCAGTTTCTCCTGAATTTCTGCTGCTTTAATGTTGGAAACTGCAACAGGTGTTTTTCTCTCTTTGGCTGTTTGGGAAAGGTTTCTACCTACCAACATAACCTCATCAATAGATTTTGATTTGTCTAATGAATCCTTCGTACTCTGTCCATAATATATGGCGGCCGTAGGTAATACAAGCGCTATAATAAGTCGCTTTTTAAAAGTAATGCTCATGAAATAAACTAGCGTGTTTGATTTTAAGGCTGCAAAGATGGATAATTATTTTTGAATTAAGTATTAAATCTTCCTGAAGTGACATCCTATTGTATTCATATAACGCATTATTACTCGTTTTTTTGAACGTATTAATTATTTCAGATATTTAATTTACAATTTGTTATAAAAGTGAATTATATAAAAAACAGGGTTGTTTTTAACGAATAAAAATAATGATGCTGCTTCTCTAAAAATCTATCATTGTGTATTTTTTTCTAATGGCCTTTGTAGTTTGATTTATTTTGTATCATTATTAATATATTTGTGGATATTATTTGTATCAAATTCATTTTGTCAGAGAACATAAGGTTTTCTATTATTTTAAAAACTAAAAATATGACCCAGCTAAGCTTGTTCGATTCAGAAGATTTGTATGAATTTCCAAAAGACCTTTTGGAATACAGAGAACATTTTCTGAGTAAGGATGAAGCAGATAATCTTAAAAATTATCTGCTTAAAACAGCTCCCTGGAAACAGCGAACCCAGAAAATGTATGATAAAATGGTTTTGACACCCCGTTTAACAGCCTGGTATGGTGATCCGAAAACAGATTACCCATTGGGGAATGGGGAAGTGGATAATAACCTCTGGACACCTGAACTGTTTTCTTTAAAACAAAGAATAGAAGATACATTTGGTTATCGTTTCAATTCTGTACTGCTTAATCTTTACAGGGATCACAATGATTCGGTTGCATGGCATCGGGATAAAGAGAGCAGATATGGAAAACGTCCTGTGATTGCATCTTTAAGTTTAGGACAAACCAGAAACTTTGATTTCCGGAAAAAGGATCATCATCAGAGCAAATACAGCCTGCCACTTCCTCACGGTTCTTTATTGATTATGAAAGGAGATCTTCAGGAAAACTGGGAACATCGGATTGCTAAATCTGTAACTTCTATGAAAGAGCGTATTAATCTTACATTTCGGTTGGTGCAAGAAGCATAGATTATTTATTTTAAAGGATAAACAGAAGTATTGTATTTCAAAATAAAAACCTGAAGCCCTTTCTTTTTCCACAAAAAAGCTGCACCTTTGCCCCACAATGGGGTGCTACAGATAACAGTGGCTGAGATGATACCCAGGAATATACTTCCACACCTGATCCGGATAATGCCGGCGTAGGGATTGCTTACTTATCATCTCATCATTTGATTTCTAATAATTAATATGATGCAGGACATTTTAAAACAAATTACTTTACCGGAATGGTTCGGAGTCTTATTTTCAGTCATTCAGGTTTTACTGGCTCGTAAAAACAATGTCAACAACTATCTTTTCGGAATAGCAGGGATTCTGCTTACATTGTATGTGATGCTCATTTCAAAGCTTTATGCTGAATTTACCTTAAATCTTTATTATCTGATCATGAGCATCTATGGATGGCTGTATTGGAAATTCGGAAAGCAAAAATCTGAAATAGAAATCTCCGTTACCACCACCACAGAAAAATGGATTACCGGAGGAATTGTTCTGGGAACCTTTATTTTATTCTGGTCTTTTCTTACGCATTTTACCGATTCGGATGTTCCGGTCTGGGATTCTCTGGTAAGTGCTTTTGCCTGGGCAGGAATGTGGCTGATGGCAAGACGGAAAATTGAAAACTGGGTGATACTCAATGTCAGTAATATTATTTCAATCCCCTTAATGATTCATAAGGAGTTATATCTATATGCTGTTTTAACATCATTTTTATTTTTAGTGGCTATTTCCGGATATATAGAATGGCAGAAAATTATTAAATCTAAAGCGAATGCTCAGTACTAAAGACATCAGGCAACAATTTCACGGAACTTCTGTCATTTCTGATGAGGTGATGCAATATATTCACGAAGAAGGATTACTTAAGATCTGGGTTCCCAAAAAATACGGCGGATTGGGTTATCGTTTTGAAGAAGGGTTGAAAGCATTATTCGGTTGGGCTGAAACTGATGGAAGCTTTGGCTGGATGCTGACACTTTGTGCCGGAGCTAATTATTTTTCCAGAAACATCAAACCTGAA
Organism: Chryseobacterium sp. IT-36CA2; assembly: GCF_949767875.1. Taxonomy (NCBI): domain Bacteria; kingdom Pseudomonadati; phylum Bacteroidota; class Flavobacteriia; order Flavobacteriales; family Weeksellaceae; genus Chryseobacterium; species Chryseobacterium sp. IT-36CA2. Next base: position 164,350 of record NZ_CATKPG010000020.1, read on the forward strand.
GTGGCTCAATTCCTGTTTACTCATTCTGAAACCTGTTTTGGCGGAAGCGGAATGGTTGGCGGCACAGCAGAAAAACAAAATGATTATACTTACCTGATTAATGGTTTGTGGAATTTTGCAACAGGAGCACCACATCTGACCCATTTTACATTGAATGCTAAAATTACAGAAAATGGAAAGCCTGTAATGGATGGCAATGGCAATGAAATAATTCGATCATTTATTATTTCGAAAGAGCATGCTGAGGTTATTCCCAACTGGAAATCTATGGGGATGAAAGCCAGCGGAACCTATTCATTCACTGTTGAAAATGTTCTCGTTAGCGAAGATTACAGTTTTGTTTATGATACTTTTTTCACGAATGATATTCTGGACAGCATTCCGTTCCGGATTTTTGCGGATTTGACGCTTTTGGTCAATTATTTGGGAATAGCATCTCATTTTATTGAAGAAGCTGAGGTTATTCGCCCTCAGATTAATTTTAAAAGTTTTGAAGAATCTGTTGAAAAACATTTGGAAAAGGTTTTAACCATTGCCAGAGAAGTAGAAAATATCTTGAGTGAAAATAAAGAGATTTCGGAGGATCAACAGAATGAAATTCACCAATATGGAGTAGAGCTGGTTCAAAAATTATCCCATCAGATCCTTACTGTTTATACACAGCTGGGAATTCGGGCAACTGATACCAATTCTGCAGTATATCAGGTGTTTTGTGACTATTTTACTGCGGCTATGCATTCCAATTTCAGACCTTCTGATAATGATTTGGACTTTTCTTTCTGAATAAAATATAACTATATAATAATTAGAAATGATTATTGAAATACCAGTTTGAATAGGTAAAAGCTTTATAATTAAATAAAACTAACATGAAACAATTCATTCTATTATTGTTTAATTTCACATTTTGGAAGCATTTTTTTCAACTTTTCTAAAGACATTTTATCAATATAATTTCCTCTCAGATCTAATAGTTTCAGAGAAGTCAGATTAAAAAAGCTATCGGGAAGATATTTCAACTTATTGTTTCTTAATTCTAATCTGTATAATCGGTTTAATTTACCAATTGTTTCAGGCAGCGCGCTAAGGTGATTATCATTCAGGAGGAGCACTTCAAGATTTTTTAAATTTCCCAGGTCTTTCGGGATAGATTCCAATTCACAATCACTGGCTGCAAAACTTTCTAAGCTGAAACATTCAGTAAGTTCGTCAGGAATATGTTTTATAGGGTTGCTATTAATGGTAAGAATTTCAAGCTTTTTTAAAAAGCCTATGGAGGTTGGAATTTCAGAGATCCTGTTGTGATTAAAATAAACCTCTGTCAATTTTCCAAAATTGCTGAAAATATCAACAGGTAAATGCTCTATCTTATTATAACCAATTTCCAGACAGGTAATATTGATATATTCTACTACATCTTCGGGGAGACTGACTGTATTGCCAACCCAGTTTTCGTCATTTCCTAACTCAAACGAAAGCATTTTTTTATAGTCTGTGTTCATGGTTTTCAGATCAATGTTTATTAAATATGATATTTATTTTTTAGGCCACTCTTCACGTAAAACAGCATAAATAACATCATCTACCCAGTTGTTTTTCCAGAACAGGCTTTTCACGAAATGTCCTTCTTTTCTTAAACCGATTCTTTCCATCAATTGAATAGAAGCTGTGTTGTCAGGATCTACGGAAGCTGTAATTCTATGTTTATGTACATCATTAAAAAGGTAATCAATAATACCTTTTAAAGCCTCAGAAGCATAGCCTTTACCTTGAAATGATGAACTTAATGTGATTCCCAGTTCTGCCTGTATATTTTCATCTCCCAAAAAATGAACTCCGATATCTCCAATGACAGCTTTTGTTTCTTTATCGGTAATCAATAGCTGGTACCAGCTTTCAGGCTGATTGAATTCTTGAGTGTTTCTTTGGATAAAATGTTCTACATCTTCCAAAGTTTCAGGAATCCATCCTTGAAATTTATTCGCTTCTGCATCTGAACGGTAATCGAAAATGTCCTGTTTGTCATCCATTATAATATCCCGCAGCAGGAGTCTTTCTGTATAGAGTTGCATGATTGTACTATTATTTCAGACAAAAATAGGATTTATTGTGAAGTTATTCAATGGAGAATAGTGGCTTTTATAATCACTGAGCCTGTTTCCTGTAATTTTAATTCAATAAAAACTATAAAATATTTGGAAATATCATTTAAATACTTACTTTTGTACCGCTTTACAATAAAAGTCGGGGGATTGGCGCAGTTGGCTAGCGCGTTTGACTGGCAGTCAAAAGGTCACGGGTTCGAATCCCGTATTCTCCACTACGGCAAACCGTTATCAATAAATGGTTTGCCGTATTTTTTTATTCTTGTAATTGTATTAATCACGTACTAATAAATTAATACAATTATGTTTAAAAATCAAATCCCGAACGGATGCATCTACTCCGGTCTGTTCATTTACCCCAATCCGGAAAACATTTCGAATAAGAAAGTTCTTGCAGAAAAAGACATCTATCTGCAGTTCATTTATTATTTGACTGGAATTTCTTCTGAAAATAGAGGATATTCTGATTCTTGAGCATCAAAAAATATATCATTTGGAGAATCATCATTTTGTGTGTATCTCCAACACCAAAATTCTATACCATCTCGAATTAAATAATCGATGTACAATAGAAGCATTTCTTCATTTTCACTCCATTTAACAAAATAGTACCCACTTTTTGCAGGTCTTGTGCTGGTAAGTTCTACATGATCAAACATAGTATAGTATTAATTTGTATTTCAAAATATAAAAATAAAAAAAAATAGGGCTTAATTAAGTAATAAAAACTGCTTTTTAAAGTAAAGAAAAGGATTATGGAATGGAATTAAAATAGGAGGTTTTTCCTGTGTTATTTTGGGAGCTGCAAGTTTAATTTTGCTCAACAATAATTAAAACTAATATAATGAGAACAATCAATTATATAGTTGTACACTGTACAGCAACACAACCAGATGCTAAAATAGAAAGCATTAAAAAATATTGGAGAGATAATTTGAAATGGAAAAATCCAGGTTATCATTTCATGATCAAGGCAGATGGAGTGGTCGTAAATACTTTACCAATTGAGCAAATTTCAAATGGAGTTGCAGGGTGGAATTCTCAAATTATCAACATATCATATATCGGAGGTATTGATAAAAACAACAATCCCAAGGATACAAGGACACCAGACCAAAAAGCTTCTATTTTGAAGCTGTTAAGAGAATTGAAATCAAAATTTCCTAAAGCTAAAGTTCAAGGACATAGAGATTTTCCAAACGTTCACAAAGCTTGTCCTAGTTTTGATGCCAAGAAAGAATATTCTGGTTTACAATAAACTAAAGTACTATAAGATAGTTTTATTCAGTCGGAGTGTTTTCCGAAATAAAGCGTAATGTAGATGCTTGTAATGATAAAAGATGATTAATTTCCTTAAGTTGAGTTGGAGGTATTGTACCTTGCATATTAATCAGTCTTAAAAGCTCTTGGTTTATAGCCTGATTTTGCTGAAGAGCCTGAGAAATCATTCTCAATAATTCATTTTTGTTGTCCATGGAAAATATTTTTTGTTAAACTTTCAATATACAAACAATCCCAATACATTAATTACGGTTTCCCGTAGAGTTATTACTATGGCACTACCGTATATTTACGGAGTTTTTTTAAACGACAAGTACACGAAGTTTTTTAATGTCCTTCCTTCGGGAAGGATTTTCTGTAAAAAACAAATAATACCACAAAAAGAGTGATTTCATCAAATGGTGATGTAATTGGCATATGCATTGTTTATTATAAATCAAGTTTTTAAGAGAGTTTTTAAGAGAATTTTTAACATTACATCATTTAACTTATAATTCATTTTTCACTTAAACCTTCCAGTTGCTCGGAAGGTTTTTTATTTGGTCTTTATAAAAACCGTACTTTCATTTGTATCGTATATTAAAATATAGCTCATGTTTAATTGAGTTTTCATGGTTATTAGTTGTGTCCTCGGAGAAATCCGGGGATTTTTTATATTTACTATCTTGGACATTCAGTTCTACTTAATTTATGTTTGCCTCCTTCGGGAGGTTTTTCTATTTAATTTTAAACCCCAAGAATTCCAGAAGAATACCCTAGATTTGGAAAAAAAATAAAACATGGAATTTTCACCATTTAATCCTGTGATCAAACTTTGTCTGCAAGGAATGAGCTTTGAAGATAAAAGAATGCCTGAGGAAGCGGCTCAACTATTTTTGCAAGCCTGGGAAGAAGCTTCAGATGACCATGAAAAATTTTTGGCGGCTCATTATGTATCACGCCATCAGAAAACAGCAGCTGGTCAGTTAAAATGGCTTGAAACTTCTTTAGAATTTGCCTTGAAAATAAATGATGACACCGTTAAAAGTGCTTTGCCTTCTCTTTATCTGAATATTTCCAAATGCTATGAGGATTTGGGAGATAGGGAAAAATCAAAAAAGAATGCTGAGTTATCATTGTTACTTAAAAATCATCCGTCTGATAAAGGTCCTTTTTACCACGGTACAAAAGCCAATTTACAGATTGGAGACCTGTTGACAGCAGGCGGAAATTCTAATTATCAATCGGAATTAAAAATGAACCATATTTATTTCACCGCTTTACCCAATGGGGCAGGACTTGCTGCAGCACTGGCAAAAGGGGATGGAGCAGAACATGTATATATTGTGGAACCTACAGGGAGTTTTGAAAATGATCCCAATGTGACAGATAAAAAATTTCCCGGAAATCCCACCCGTTCTTACCGCTCCGAAATGCCTCTGAAAATCACTGGAGAGATTACAGAATGGACGAAACCAAGTTCTGAAGATCTTCAAAGATTTCGTGAAAAATTAGATAACAATGAAGGGAAAATTATCAATTAGTTCTTCAATGATAAAGAAAACGTCTGATTATGATTATACTCATAAAGTGCCGGATAAATCTTTTCTTAGATTTGAAATAAGTTTTTCATTTATCCAATAGTTGGGGTCTCTAGGTCAGAGATTTTTCTATTGGATAATTTTTTATAAAGTAATTTTCCTCTTTCCGAATTTGAAAGGATTGATTTGATTTCGGATAAAATGCAGACAGAGCTTTTTTAAGCCCGAAATTTATAAATAATAGCAGTTATCAGATTCTGTTGGGCGACCAGTATTTATTTTTTTGATGGTTTCCATTAGCTTTGTGGCAGCAAATGTTCCCATTTCGTATCCATCATTGATTTGATATTCATACGTTTCATCCAGATATTTCGGAAGAGTTCCTTCACTTATCGCAACCACCTTTTTATTCGTATTGTTAAGGCTTCTTTTGATTAGTGAGCTGTGAAGCCCCATTAATGTTTCATCACTCATGGCAAAAAAACCATCAAATGAATGATCATCTAACAAAATATCAAGTTTCTGTTTTACAATATCAGCAGATTTGCAGAATATAATTTCCAATCGGATAGCAGGAGATTGGCTGATTTTGTTTTTAAATGACCTGAGCCTGCTTTGGGTAATTTCAAGATTTTCATCACCAAAAATAGCCAGTATATTTTTACAGCCCTGATTAATTAGCTTTTCGGCACACCGTTCGGCTGTTTTTATATTATCAAAAATGACAGATTCGAAACTCTGCTGAGGAACAGTTTTGTCGAAAATAATAACCGGAATTTCCATTTCCTTCAGTTTTTTCAAATGTTCATCATCTTTTGTCTCCTTTGTTAATGAAATCAGAATGCCATCCACTCTGGAATTGATGCAGGTTTCTATATGTTCTTTTTCTGTCTCATAAGAATCATCGGATGATAATATGAAAAAGCGATATCCTTCTTTATTAAGAACTGATGAAATACCATTAATGATTGATGGTAAAAAGAATATGGAAATTTCCGGAACAATAAGACCAATCACCTTAGAAGAATTTTTCCTGAAACTGATGGCAAAATCATTCGGAACGTAATTAAACATCTCGGCGGCTTCCTTCACTTTGAGCTTAACAGAACTGCTTATATCAGGATGATCCTTTAATGCTCTGGAAACGGTGGAAGTACTAATGTTGAGCATCTTCGCAAGATCTTTTATGGTCGTTCTTTTCATTTTAAGAAGGTCGTGTCAATTATTGGGAGAAATTAAGAATAATTGTAGTAAAACATTTTGTTAATATTTGTTAAATAAACACTTGTTATTTGTTAATTAAAAGTTAATTCGAAGAAAACTTATCAACCGCAATCGTTTGCGCAATCGTTTGAAATTAATATAGTGTTCATACCCTGTTCAAAATCCCTTTTCGAAAGTCTAAAAAAAATACTTTTGAGACATAACAAAAAATTAGAAATACTATGGAAGCACAAGTGATAAAGAAATTGCTGATTTTAGGTACTATTAATACAGCCGCTTTTATGTTCTCGCAGGATACGATTCATGATACAATATCAGCTAGAAATAAGATCATAGATGAAGTTGTTATTACAGGTAATTCCAACCCTAAATCTTCCATTAAGACAAGTACTTCAATTTCAACATTAAAACAAGCTGATATCATCAATGCGGCACCAAGAACTACCGCTGAAATTTTTAGAACCATCCCGGGAATCCGCAGTGAATCTTCAGGTGGTGAAGGAAACTCAAATATTACGGTAAGAGGAGTTCCTGTTTCTGCAGGAGGGTCCAGATATCTTCTGATTCAGGAAGATGGTCTTCCCGTAATGCAGTTTGGAGATATTGCTTTTGGAACGCAGGATCAGTTTACAAGATTTGATTCTTTTGTATCCAGAGTTGAAGCATTGAGAGGAGGGTCTGCATCAGTTTTTGCATCCAATTCTCCGGCAGGGATTATTAATTTTATTACCAAAACAGGAGAAAAGAGAGGAGGCAGCATTACCCAGCAGGTAGGTTTGAATTATAACAACTTCAGAACAGATGTAGACTACGGAACTCCTCTTGGAAAAGATTTTTATATCGGAGTAGGTGGTTTTTACAGAGGTGGAGACGGTCCTAGAAAAACAGGATATACTTCTAATAACGGAGGCCAGTTTCGTTTATCTTTACTAAAGAAATTCGAAAAAGGAAGTATCCGAATTTATGGTAAATATCTCGATGACAGAACTGCCGCTTATATGCCGATGCCGATTACAGTTTCAGGCTCAGATTCCAATCCTGATTACAGCTCTCTGAGCAATTATAATATCTTAACAGGATCCCTTCAGTCTTCTAATTTTAAAAATGATCTTACTTTTGGAGGGAATGGACAGATTCTTAAGAGTGATATCCGAGATGGAATGCATTCTGTATCCAAGACGGTAGGTTTGGAATTTAATTATGATCTGGGTGCCGGATGGAAATTGGATGCCAAGGCAAGATATGCAGCAAATGACGGACAGTTTTTAGCACCTTTTCCAGCTGCAGTGGGCAGTAAGTCCGAAATTTTGGAATCGGTTCCCGGATATGCAAGCGCAGTCTATGCAGGAACCAGTACTCCCGTAGATAATGATAAAAAGTATATGAAAACAGTTTTATTCAATACCAAACTGAATAATCTGAACAACTTTTTCAGTGATTTGAATATCAGTAAAAAATGGAATAAAGTAAAGCTCAATGCCGGAGTCTATAACAGCAGACAAAACATCAATCTGTCCTGGAACTGGAATACCTATCTGATGGAAGTTTCCGATAATAATGCAAGATTGGTAGACATTATCAGCAATACAGGAACGAAAATTACAGATAACGGCCTGCTTCACTATGGTGTTCCGGATTGGGGAGGCGTGAATAGAAATTATGACACTAAGTATTCTGTGATTGCACCTCATGCTCAAGTGGAAATTAATCCCATCACAAACTTAACCTTTGATCTTGGAGTACGATATGATTTTGGAAATGTATCAGGAAGTTTTTCCGGAACAAAAAATACTACGCGTATCATTGATGTAAATCAAAACGGAATTATTGAAACTCCTGAACTTTCAGTGGCTGTGGTAGACGGAACGGTTCCTGTTGACTATAAATATACTATTTTCGGATACTCATTTGGAGCAAATTATGCCCTAAATTCACATCATGCAGTCTTTGCCAGAGTAAGCCAGGGGGGAAGTGCTTCTGCTGATAGAATTCTTTTTGCAGGATACAATTATACCAATAATGATGATCCCGCTTTAGATGCTGTAAAAGTGAATAAACTCAATCAGATTGAAGCCGGTTATAAATTAAGAGGTGCTAATTATTTTCTGAATACTACTTTCTTTTATGCAAAAACCATTGAGGCCAATTACGAAGCAACCACCCAGCTGAGAACAGAAAACAAATACCAGTCCTGGGGAATTGAGTTTGATGGATTTTATAAAATCAATAAATATTTCGATATCAAAGCAGGTCTTACTTATACTCATGCAGAAATTAAAAATGCAATCGATCCGACAATAATCGGGAATATGCCGAGAAGAACTCCCAAGCTGATGTATTCATTCAATCCTAATGTCAATATAGAAAAGCTGAGCTTTGGTTTCTTTGCTGTAGGATCTACAAAAGCATTTACTCAGGACAGCAATAAATTAATTATGCCGGGCTATATCATTATAAATCCATACATTTCATACAGACTGTTACATAATCTGACACTGAATGTGAATGCGAATAATGTGTTTAACGCACTTGCCATTACTGAAGCAGAAGAAGGATCATTACAGGGAACCAACGGAATTATCAGAGCGAGAACACTGCCAGGAAGAACAATAGGGGCAAGTATAAAATTTGATTTCTAATTTGATAATAATTACCTCACTGATAATCATTACGATAATTAAAAATAACTTATTCATAATATGTTTACACAAAAAGCTTTACAGGTTATAGAACAGTCTATTTCAGAAGAGGGGATTCTTGCCTCTTGTGAAAGAAAGGATAACTATGCCAGAGTATGGTCCAGAGATTCTATGATGACAGGAATTACCGGAATTTTAATCAAAAACAAGGTAATTACAGATGGTTTGAAAAGATCAATAAAAACACTTGTAAAGCACCAGGCTGAAAATGGTCAGATTCCCTCAAATGTAGTTGGTGAAAAAGCCAGTTACGGAACACTTGTAGGGCGTACAGATGCAACGGTTTGGTGGATTATCGGAGCTTGTGAATATATCATGTATACCGAAGATGAAGATTTGAAACAGGCTTTAAAAGAAAAAATAAATAAAGCATTTTCGTGTTTGAAGAACTGGGAGTTCAATCAAAGAGGTTTACTCTACAGCCCGCTGGGAGGGAACTGGGCAGATGAATATGTAACATCAGGTTATGTTTTATATGATAATGTACTCCGCTATTGGGCATTCAAAAGTGCCGCAACGGTATATGAAGATACACATCTGCAATCTCTCGCTGAAACAACAAAAGAGCTCATAGAAAACAATTTCAGAAAGAATAATAATAATGCGAAACGATATCATGAGGTCGCTTATCAAAAAGTAGATGACACTCCTTATTTATGGGCATCACTGAATGCGAATGGATACGATGAAAGATTTGATCTGGCAGGAAATGCTTTGGCTGTTTTTTTAGGTTTAAACCTAAATTTAGATACCTTCACTCTTTTTTTGGAAAAATTAAAACTTGAGTTTGACCATTGGATGCTGCCCGTATTTTATCCTATCATTTTTCCTGAAGATGCCGACTGGAATTTACTGGAAAACAATTACAGCTATCAATTTAAAAATCAACCTTATCATTTTCATAACGGAGGATCATGGCCCATATACCTTGGTTGGCTTTGTCTGGGACTGAAAAAAAGAGGATATGATAAAATACCTTTAGAAATTCTAAATCAATACGAAAAACTCCTCAGGGAGAAAGGGGCAAATTTCAGAGAATATTATTCTACAGATCAGCTAATCCCTGCAGGAACTGAATTTCTTTGCTTTTCAGCCTGCGGTTATCTTCTGATGAAAATCTAGAGTAAAGATCATTATCAATACAATTTATATATTTAAAAACGGATTACAAGATGATTGGAGATATCATAAGTCTGGAGCAAGAGCATTTAGATACGGCTGAAAATATTTATGAAAAAATAAAGGAAACCTTTCAGGTGTCTCAAAAATGGGTTGTTGGAATTTGTGGGGAAAGTGGCAGTGGAAAATCGGTCACAGCCTTTGCTTTAAGAAAAGTTTTGGAGGAAAAAGGGATAACAGGTCTTGTGATACAAATGGATGATTATTTTAAGCTTCCTCCAAAAAGCAATCATGAGAACAGACAAAAAAGCCTGAATAATGTTGGGTTGCATGAAGTATATCTGGATAAAATCCAGGAAACGATAAAGCAGTTTAAAGAAAAAGAATCTTTCATTGCAAAACCTCTGATTCATTATGCTGAAAATTCTGTTACAGAGGAAATTCTTAACATAAAAGATATTCAGGTTCTTATTATTGAAGGAACTTATGTATTGAATATCGATGATTTTGATGTAAGTATTTTTATTGACCGCACTTATAAAGACACTTATGAAAACCGTATGAAAAGAAACCGTGATGAACAAAGTGATTTTGTTGAAAAAGTATTAGAGATTGAACATAAAATCATTCGTCAGTTCAAAGAAAAAGCAGATTTGTTACTGGATAAAAAGTATCATATTATAGAGTCTAAGTTATGAATAAGAAAATAATACCAAGACTGAGTTTCTGGCAGATATGGAATATGAATGTGGGGTTTTTCGGCATTCAGTATAGCTTTGGGCTGCAGCAGACTGCTGTGAATCCAATATATTCTTTTTTAGGAGCCCATGCAGATCAGCTTCCTATTCTTAATCTGGCAGGTCCTGTTACAGGATTGCTTATCCAGCCGCTGATAGGAGCAATAAGTGATAAAACATGGAGTGTAAAATGGGGACGACGGAAACCTTTTTTTCTGATGGGGGCTATACTGTGCAGTCTTGCATTATTTCTTTTTCCGTTCAGCTCTTCAATCTGGATGGCAGTTGGACTTCTCTGGGTTTTAGATGCGGCCAATAATACAGCTATGGAGCCTTACAGAGCTTTTATCGGAGATAAGCTCCCGGAAGAACAGCAGACTTTTGGCTTTCAGATGCAGAGTCTCTTTGTAGGAGGCGGAATTACACTGGCCAATCTTTCTCTTTTTATTTTTCAGAAAGACTTTGGAGGAAATACAGAAGCAGGAGGTATTCCCGAATGGGTTTATTATTCATTCTTTTTGGGTTCTTTCTGGTCTGTCGCCTCCGTGTTATGGTCTGTGTACAAAACACCGGAAATCCCTCCGACAGACGAAGAACTTATTCAACTGAAAGCTGAAAAAGAAAACGATACGCTTTTTACACCATTTATCGATATTTTTAAAGCTATTGTTAATATGCCAAAAATACTTTGGCAGCTGGCATTGGTGTACTTATTTCAATGGTACGCGCTTTTTTGTTACTGGCAATTTGTCACCCCAATGATCAAGCAGACGCTTTATCATGTTTCGGAAACAGATGAGGAAAATGCCAATTTATTGATTGAACTTTCAAAAAATAGACTTGCTGTATCTCAGGATGATCTGCTTTGGGCAAAAAATGTACTTAATCTAGTTGAAAAAGCAGTTGGACAGACAGGTCTTATGAATGGATTTTATAATTTTATTACATTGATCTCAGCACTTCTTCTGATTCCATTTGCGCTAAAATACTCCGCTAAAAATGTGTATGCTTTCTGTCTGGTGGGCACAGGAATTTCATTGCTGGCGTTGCCATTCATCACGAATGAATATTTGATATTATTACCTATGGTTCTCTTTGGTATCGGATGGGCTGCTATGATGGGACTTCCTTATTCTATGGTATCTCCATCAATTCCTTCCAATAAAAGAGGTATTTATATGGGAGTGATTAATATGATGATTGTGATTCCCATGTTGATTCAGACCTTAACTTTTGGACCTGTTTACAAATATATTTTAGGCAGTAACCCTTCAACAGCTATTGTGGTAGCGGGAGTCTTGTTTTTGTTGGCCTCTTTTTCAGTAATTATGATGAAAATAAAAAAATAGAAACAATTTTTTTTAAGTAATTATTGAATTCTTCAACTATTTATTAATCGATAGAACTGAATGCCAGATGAGCGTAAAGTATGTTTTCATTCCCTTCTCTGGTCCATGTTCTGCCATTAATCACACCAAAAGCCAGCTTATTGATAGAATACAAGTATTTTTCAATTTGCTCCCACTGTATTTCGTCTACATATGATTCTATATTCACCCAGTCACCAACAATCGGTATCGTTTCAAACTCGACTGCAGGAATGTCAATATCAATTTCCTTTAAATCATCCGACACAAAAACTACTTTCATATTTAATATTTTAAATCAAATATAGTTAAACAGAAGCCATTTTAAATTTATTTCTAAATATTTCAGTAAAATGGCTCTAATGGTTACTTTTTTTCTTGTTGTAAAAAGAATATTGTTATTTTAGCATCGAATTAAAATACTTAAAACCATGAAAAATTTAAAGAAAATTTCAAGAGAGCAATTAAAATCAGTAAAGGGTGGAGCAACTCCGGTTGTTCAATGTAAAATTGGATTTCATTATGAGTGCAGATCAGTAGGAGTTTGCGATGACATGCAAGATCTTCACGACTGTTCATGCGAATGTGTTCCCAATAAAAAATAAATTATTTACCCTCTGAAAAAGAGGGTTTTATTGAGTAAAAACAAAAACAGCCACAATTCATATTGTGGCTGTCTTTTTTGAAATCAAATATCGAGTATTATAAAGATCTGGAGCGGGCAATATTAATAAGGTATACAAGATGCGCATACATGCTTCGCTTTACAGACTCTACTTTTATATCTCCGGTAGTCTGGTTAATGGTTGTTACGATATCCGTATTACACTGGCCGGCAAAATTTCCGCTTCCTAAATAGTTAACGGTATTGGCGCTTGGATAAGAAATTCTTGGATAATCAGGGGCTATTTGATTGGCAGCCGGAGCGATACCGGCAAATCCTTTATTATCAACAAATCGGGCAGTCCAGGTACCTAGAAACTGTCCATTACCTGTATTGATTTCTTGTCCTACTACAACCTGAGTATCCACAGGGTTTGTAAATCCTGAACAAGAGGTATAATGATTGAGAGATACTGTACAGGAAGATGCATTATCACCAGGTTGAAAGCATTTTCCTTCATAAATGGTCAATCTCTGTTCTGCAGATGACATAGATGTGTTTAATACTGCTTTCGGAGCAAAAATTTCTTCAGGAGAAATTAAGGTCAGAACTCCTTGAGCATCCGCTGCAACAATTTTTTTTTCAGCATTTGAAAGTCCTCTTACTCTTACCAATCCATTAACGTCTAAAGTTTGAGTGGGTGTAGCGGTGTTAATCCCAACCTGTGCTGTTACGCTTCCACCAATAGCAAGTGCTGCCAAAAAGAATGTTTTTGTTTTCATGTTATTTTTTGAAAAAGGTTAAATTTTTCACTAAGGTAAGAAATATCTTCAAAACAGAAAGAAAAACAGCCTGAAATCTAATATAAAGTAATTGTAAACGAATATTGAATAAAATAATATCAGTTTTTAAGTTTATTTTTAAAATAACTCAAAATTTAAACACCTTGTATTTGTTTGAAAAATATTTGTATTTTAGCCAAAATATGTTGTTTTTTAATAAACATATTGGTCACTAATTAAAATTCAGATAATTTGAATAAAAAATTAGTAGATTTGCACGGAACAAAAAAATAATAAATATTAAACACTATTCTCTGTAACAGAACTTTTAAAGGAAAGTATATAGAGAATAACAGGATTTTAGGTTATAAAACTACTGAAACTATGAAGAAACTTTTTTTACTTTTATTTACGGCATTTTTATTTATCGGTTGCAGCTCTGATGATGATACCATCTATGATTATGTAGGAACATGGTCTGGTTCTTATGAAGGAAGTGACAAGGGAGTTTGGAACTTTGTGGTAGATAAAAGTGGTAAAGTGGTAGGAACAATGCATTCCGATATAAGTGATGAAAATTATAATATTTCCGGGAATTTAAGTGAAACAGGAGATCTTAACGCAACATTAGGACTTCCCTCAAAAGGAGAATTCAAAGGGACATTATCTCCTAAAGATAAAAATGGAAATGGAAGCTGGGCGAACTCACTTCCGACACCTCCTAAATCAGGAACCTGGAAAGGACAAAAGAAATAAAATAGAAAGTCTGCAGAATCTACTGCAGACTTTTTTATTTATACAAATCCCATATGGGTAATTTCACTCTTCTCATTCTTCAATACTATGAAATAGAGCAGTAGGTCATCTTCGGAAAAATATCTTTTAAAAGACCTTTTCTGTTCCTTGTTCCAATCCACAATTTCTTCTGCAGATTCTGTAAAGTAATTTTCTGAATCTAATTTTATGGTAATGATTATTGCCTGATCTGAAATACACTCTTTATTCTTACAGAGTACTTGATCCTGAATTCTTATGCAATCCGAAACTTTATTGATTGTACCCATCTGAAATTCTCTCAGAAGGTTTCTTCCTTCTTCAGTTCTTAAACCAAGTTCAACTGTTCTTTTTCCTCTTTCAGAAACCTTATCTAAATCTTTGATGGCCGTCATCACCTTTGCAAACTTCTGGTAGAGGAGGGGATCACCTGATTCTTTAATATAGATATCCAGACTCTTCCGGATAACTTTCCCAATTTTTGAGCAGTGTCCGAATTCTGAACTGTTTTGGCGTACTTTCTCATATGACGGGCTCTTTTTAAAAGCCGTTTTATTGAACCCGCTTTTCTTCCGAACCACATTTTTCCCGTTCAGATTATAAAATACCAGGTCGCCCACAGCTCCTGTGATCTTGATTACACTTTCATAGGTTGCCATATCTTTAAAATAGAAATCAAATATACCAATAAATAATGGAAATCAAAATTTTAACATATATTTATAATATAGTTGTAGTATAGTTATACCATAATTAAAATATAAAATGTATATTTGTGATGTGTTTTGTTAATTAATTATAAATCAGAAGAATATGGGAACGGAATTATTTCAACAAAAAATAAGAATCAAGCAGATGGTTGTTATACTGACAGCTTCTGTTTTTGTGGTTTCCTGCGGATCCTCTAAAAGTGTATCCCGTAACAAAAAATCAAATACGAAGACTGTCGCGAAAGCTGAAAATCTAAGAAAATTAGATTCAAAATTTGATGGTAACGTTTCAAGATCTATTAATGATATTCTGAAAGATGCCGAAAAATATATCGGAACACCTTATAAATTCGGAGGAAATACATCTTCAGGATTTGATTGTTCAGGATTTACGGTAAAAGTATTTGAGGAAAATGATTTTAGTCTTCCAAGAAGGTCTTCTGATCAGGCCGAGGCTGGGAAAAACATTGATATCAAAGAAGTGAAACCTGGTGATCTGTTATTTTTTGCAACAGCAGGCGGAAGCAGAGTCTCTCACGTAGGAATCGTTCATGATATTGGCCCGGATGGAGAAGTGAAATTCATTCATGCTTCTACCTCAAAAGGAGTGATGATTTCGTCCCTGAATGAAAAATACTGGAATAAGGCCTACCTTCATGCCCAAAGAGTTCTGTAAAATATATATTCTTATAATGATTGAGAACCGGACATTTGCCTTCATTAAAACAGATAAAAAGCTGATCAAGCTTTTCTTTAACGATATCAGTGTCATCAAGGGACTAGGGAATTATGTGGAAGTTCATACTATAGACCACAAAAGATATATTTATTACAAAACGCTTAAAGATCTTATCGAAAACCTTCCGGACGAATTTATGCGTGTTCATAATTCATACATTGTCAATCTGACGAATATTGAATCTTTCGAAGACAATCACTTAATCAGCGGTGATTTAAAAATTACAGTCGCTAAAAGCTACAAAGAATGTCTGCAGACAGCTCTAGGTAAAATGATGCTTTAGAAAACTCATCATATCAGAAAAGCGTTCGGTTACATCCTATTTCTGACAGTATACATAAATAAGTTTTCATTCTTCTTTTCATGTTTTAGTTTTACGGAAAATTAAAACAATGAATAAAGAAATAGCATTAGATTACATTCAAAACAATACAATCATCGGAATAAAAGCAGGATATCAAAGACCAGAATTTCTGGAAATATGGATGGTTGTAGTCCAAAACCGGATATTTGCAAGATCCTGGGGACTCGCTGAAAGAAGCTGGTACAATGCTTTTTTAGAAAATTCAGAAGGAGAAATTCAATGTGGTGAAACTATTTATCCTATAAAAACTCTTATCCCAGAAGATATAAGAAGCCTTACCGAAGAAATTAATCAGGCATATCTGACAAAATATAATTCCGGACATAATATTAAATACTCAAAGGGAATAATTCAGGAGAAACATGTTGCGAAAACGATGGAGTTTATTATTTTGGAGTAAAGAGATGTGAAAATCTATGTAATCTACTCAATCTGCGAGATAATAATGTGTAAGATATTCAATAGGAACGGGCTTTAGCCCGTTCAATAAAATGGAAATCAATTAATTGGCTTTAGCCAAAACTTATATTATCATACTCTTTCACCACCCCGTCAAAAATTCTTTGAATTTTCGCCACCCCTCCGGAGGAGGGGAATTTTTAGATTTCCGTTTGTAATCTTTCTGCCAATTATCATTGCAATAGCATTGCATCACAAAACTTAGCAAATTTGCCCAAAACTATTATCATATGGCAGATTTCATCAGATTCTTTATCCCTTTATATTTCATAATTTTCTTTACCGTTTCATTTGTTGGCATTAGTTATAAAGTTGCCAGACAAATTGGTAAAAATCCTAATGTGCTTCCCAAAGACGGTTCGGCGTATGCACTTGTGGGAATGTATTTTAAATTGATTTTACTGGCATTATTTGTATATACAATACTTTTGCTGTTTTTTCCTGAAGATATTTTTACAACTTTTAAAATCAATTTTCTGGAAAATAATTTTCTTCAATACATAGGAATTACTTTAATGATTCTTGCCTTGATTTGGGTGATTATAGCACAGCTGCAAATGAAAAATTCATGGCGGATCGGGATCGACAATGCAACAAAAACAGAACTGGTAACTCATGGATTATTCAGATTTTCAAGAAATCCTATATTTCTGGGAATGACCATCAGTCTTGTCGGATTTTTCCTTGTTTTCCCCACTGTAATTGCTTTTTCTTTTCTCCTGATTGGATCTATTTTAATCCAGATTCAGATACGGCTGGAAGAAGAGCATCTCCTAAAAGAACATGGACAAATATACATGAGTTACAAAAAGAGGGTCAACCGCATGCTGAGCCTTTATTAAAAGCATCATGTTAAAAACCGTTTTGCTGAACTTTTTTGTATCTTTGGGCAGTATAATTTTTCAAACTAATTTTAAATAAGAAACATGTCGTTACAACAAACTATTGAAAATATCTGGGACAACAGAGAATTATTGCAGAATGAAGACAGCCAAAAGGCGATCAGAGAAGTTATTTCTTTAGTTGATAAAGGGGAACTTCGTACTGCGGAACCTACAGAAAACGGATGGCAGGTAAATGAATGGGTGAAAAAAGCTGTAGTAATGTATTTTCCGATCCAGAAAATGGAAACTATTGAAGTAGGTCCGTTTGAATTTCATGATAAAATGCCTTTGAAGAGAGGTTATGCTGAAAAAGGGGTGAGAGTTGTACCACATGCAGTGGCAAGAGAAGGAGCTTACATTGCTCCGGGTGTGATTATGATGCCGTCTTACGTAAACATTGGTGCTTATGTAGACTCTGGAACCATGGTAGATACTTGGGCTACAGTAGGAAGCTGTGCACAAATCGGTAAAAACGTTCACCTGAGTGGTGGTGTAGGTATCGGTGGTGTATTGGAACCATTACAGGCTGCTCCGGTAATCATTGAAGACGATTGCTTTATCGGTTCAAGATGTATCGTTGTAGAAGGTGTTCACGTAGAAAAAGAAGCAGTATTGGGTGCAAACGTAGTATTGACCGCTTCTACAAAAATTATTGACGTTACAGGAGATACTCCAATTGAAATTAAAGGAAGAGTTCCTGCTCGTTCAGTAGTAATCCCTGGAAGCTATACAAAACAATATCCAGCTGGAGAATATCAGGTTCCATGCGCACTGATCATTGGTCAGAGAAAAGAATCTACAGATAAGAAAACATCTCTGAATGATGCATTGAGAGATAATAATGTAGCTGTTTAAGATTAACATTTTAAACTAATACTAAAATCTTGAAAGAAAAATTTCTTAAAATACTATTAAACCCTAAATATATATTTGGGGTTTATCTTATTATATCAGTCGTTACAGCAATTTCCAAATATCTGAGAGGAGATTATGCGATCAATAATTATCTGATTTTTAAAAACGTATTCTTTAATACTGTTCATCAGAAAAACTTATTTATCCACTATCCTGATCTTTATTTTGATCTCAACCATTATGGTGTGTTTTTTAGTGTGTTGATTGCACCATTCGCCATGATGCCGGATTGGCTGGGAATTTCACTTTGGAATATTGCCAATACCTTCATCTTTATCTACGGAATTTATAAACTGCCGTTTTCAGACAGTAAAAAAGCAATTTTCGGACTGCTTTGCCTTCAGGAATACATTACTGCAGCTTTAAGCTTGCAATTCAATGTAGCGCTGACAGGTCTTTTGCTGTTATCTGCAGTATATATTTACGAAAGAAAAGAAGTAAAATCTGTAACTGCCATTTTAATAGGAATATTTGTGAAAATCTACGGTATTGTTGGGTTGACACAGTTCTTCTTCATTAAAAATAAGACTAAATTTATTCTTTCAGGAGTTGTCATTGCAATATTGTTTTTCGTACTTCCGATGGCGTATTCAAGTCCGCAGTTTGTGATTCAATGCTATGCAGACTGGTTTAAGTCTATTGTAGAAAAGAATAGTGAAAATCAGGTGCTAGGAAATATGCAGGATATCTCGCTGATGGGCTTTGTAAGAAGAGTTTTAGGAGATGCATCTATTTCTAACCTTGTATTTTTAGCAGGAGGATTGCCACTTTTTGCTTTACCTTATATTAGAATTAAGCAATATAAGCATTATGCATTTCAACTGATGATTTTGGCTTCAACATTGCTGTTTTTAGTATTGTTCAGCTCCAGTTCAGAATCTCCAACATATATTATTGCTGTAGTAGGAGTATTGATATGG
This sequence comes from Chryseobacterium sp. IT-36CA2, assembly GCF_949767875.1. NCBI lineage: Bacteria > Pseudomonadati > Bacteroidota > Flavobacteriia > Flavobacteriales > Weeksellaceae > Chryseobacterium > Chryseobacterium sp. IT-36CA2. The sequence continues at coordinate 183,553 of NZ_CATKPG010000020.1, forward strand.
TTTTTCCTTCAGAAAGAAAGAACCCCACTTATCATAGGATTGCTGGTTTTTGTCATTATTTTCACATGTTTCTCCACTTCGGATCTGTTTCCGAAATTTGTAAAAGAGAATTATATTATTAAATATTCATTAAAAGCTGTACCTTGTATTGTGATCTGGTTGAGAGTGACTTATGAGCTTCTGACTAAAGATTTTGAGAAAAATTATAGCCTGAATTAATAAATATGAAGAAAATTTCAATTGTAATTCCCGCCTATAACGAAGAAGGAAACGTTGCCATGATCCATCAGAAAATTAAAGAAGTTTTTGATGGCTTACATAATTATGACTTTGAAATCATATTTGTAAATGATGGCAGTCGAGACAATACACAACAAAAATTAGAAGAACTTTCCAATCAATATGATGAAGTGAAATTCATCGAATTTTCCCGTAATTTTGGACACCAGCCCGCTGTAAAGGCAGGAATGGATAATGCGCTTGGAAATGCAGTCATTTCTATGGACGGAGACCTTCAGCATCCACCGGAGCTTATCCCTGAAATGATTCAGAAATGGGAAGAAGGGTATGACGTAGTTTTTACCTTTAGAACCTATCCCAAAGAGATTTCTTTTTTTAAAAGAAAAACATCAGATCTGTTTTATAAACTTTTATCAAGCCTTTCAGACGTTAATTTAACGAAAGGAGGCGGCTCAGATTTCAGATTATTGGATGCAAGCGCTGTTGAAGTCATGAGGAATTTTAATGAAGACGATTTATTCTTGAGAGGGTTAACAAGTTGGATGGGTTTCAAACAAACAGGAATCGACTTTACTGCAGCAGAAAGACTCTCAGGAAAAAGCAGTTACAATCTTAAAAAGATGTTTACTTTTGCCTTTACAGGAATCACTGCTTTCAGTGTAAAACCTCTTTATCTGGCGGCTTATCTGGGATTTTTGTTCTCAGCACTTTCCGTAATCGGATATGGAACCTATGTGATTCATTCATTTATCGCAAAAACTGAGATTTCAGGTTGGGCGTCTTTGATTATGACGATTGTTTTCTTTGGAGGACTTCAACTGATCATCCTCGGAATCATGGGGATTTATTTAGGTAAAATATTTAAACAGGTGAAAGACAGACCTAATTATATTATTAAAAACAAAAATTTTTAGAATGGTTTTATTGAGTTTTGATATTGAAGAATTTGATATGCCATTAGAATATAAGGGTGAAATTCCCTTTGAAAAGCAGATTTCAATTTCGCAAACAGGATTAGAGAGAATTCTCGATATCCTTAAAAAACATAATGCTAAAGCTACTTTTTTTTCCACAGTAGTCTTTGCAGAAAATAGCAAAAACCTTATTGAAAGGTTATTAAATGAAGGCCATGAACTGGCTTCTCACACATGGTTTCATTCAGAATTTGAAGAGAAACATCTGAAGGAATCAAGAGAAAAACTGGAAGAATTATTCTCCACAAAGGTTACCGGATTAAGAATGCCAAGAATGATGCCTGTAGACGAAAAAGAAGTGGAAAAAGCAGGATATTCTTACAATTCATCCATCAATCCCACGTTTTTACCGGGGAGATATAATAATTTAAAAGTATCCAGAACGTATTTCAAAGAAGGAAATGTAACTCAGGTTCCGGCTTCGGTTTCCCCTAATTTCAGAATTCCTTTATTTTGGTTAAGCTTTCACAATTTTCCATTGTTCTTCTATAAAAAGCTGGCTTCGGACAGTTTGAAAAAAGACAAATATCTGAACATCTATTTTCATCCGTGGGAATTTGCAGAAATCAAAGACGAAGCTTTTAAACTTCCTGGATTTACCGTAAAAAACTCAGGAAAAGAAATGGTAGAAAGATTTGATTCGTTTGTAGGCTGGTTGAAAGAAGAAGGACATACATTCGGAACATTTCAGGAATTTCAAAAACAGATAGAACGATGAAGATTGCCTTTGATGCAAAACGGTTTTTCCACAATACATCCGGTCTGGGAAACTACTCGAGAGATCTTGTAAGAATCCTTTCAGAGTACGAACCGGATAATAAGTATCTATTGCTGAACAAAAACAAATCGGAGAGGGGAAAAGAGATTCTGGAACGTCCTAATGTTCAATTTATTGAAACCTCAAAAGGGAATTTATCACGTCAACTGAAAATGGGTAAAGATGCCCAAAAACAGGGAGCAGATATTTTCCATGGCTTATCCGGAGAACTTCCTTTGAAATGGGATCCAAAGCCTATTAAAAAGATCGTTACCATTCATGATCTGATCTTTGTAAGATATCCACAGTATTATTCTTTTTTTGACAGGAAAATCCATTTCTGGAAATTCAAAAAAGCAGCCGATACCGCCGATAGAATCATTGCTATTTCAGAACAGACGAAAAGAGATATTATCCAGTATTTAAAGGTTCCTGAGACTAAAATTGAAGTTATTTATCAGGGATGTCATCATGCCTTTAAAGAACAGCAATCTCCGGAACTGATGCATGCTGTGCAAGAGAAATTTAAGCTTCTGGAAAGGTTTATACTGAATGTTGGAACCATCGAAGACCGCAAGAATCTTTTGAATGTTGTAAAAGCAATCAGCGGGACAGAAATTCCACTGGTTGTAGTGGGAAGAAAAACCAAATATTACCAGAAAATAGAAAGTTTCCTGAAAAAAAACAAAATGGAAAAACAGGTGCTCTTCCTCGAAGGAGTTTCTATGGATGAACTGGCTTGTCTCTACAAACTGGCCGATATTTTTGTCTATCCAAGCTTCTTTGAAGGCTTCGGAATTCCTGTGATTGAGGCACTTTTCTCCAAGACTGTAGTAGTTACAAGCAATACCAGTTGTCTGCCGGAAGCGGGAGGAAAAGACTCTGTGTATGTGAATCCTGACAATGATCTTGATATCCGGGCAAAAATCAAATTTCTCTGGGAAAATGAATCTGAGAGAAAACGCCGTGAGGAAAAGGGTTTCGAGTTTGTTCAGAAGTTTAATGACGAACCTATTGCAAAGGAATTGATAAACTTCTATCAAAAAATTATCTGAAAAAACTTTGCATTTTAAAAATAAATCCTACATTTGTATCATAATTCAATACAATGAAACCAATATTTTTAGCATTACATCATTATCACCATCATCTCTGCTAGACGGAATTGATTGATATAAGTATGTGCTAAAATCAAAAATAATTAAAACCGTCTGAGTAAATAGGCGGTTTTTTTGTTTCCTGAATTCTCTTCAGAAATTTCAATAGATCAGTTTTTATTTGCTCGGACCCAAAAAAGGCAAAATGAGTAAATTAAAAATTGCAATCCAAAAAAGCGGCCGGCTTTACGAAGAATCTCTTCAGCTTCTCAAAGACTGCGGAATCTTTGTCAACAACGGTAAAGACCAACTCAAAGTTTCAGTAGATAACTTCCCGATGGAAATCATGTACCTTCGGAACTCAGACATCCCTCAATACCTGGAAGATGGAGTAGTTGATGTGGCCATTCTTGGTGAAAATCTCCTGATTGAAAAAGGTAAAAATATCAAGACTGTTCAGAATCTTGGCTTTTCAAAATGCCGTGTTTCATTGGCTGTTCCCAAAGAAGTAGAAACCGATGAGCTTTCTTATTTTCAGGGCAAAAAAATTGCCACTTCTTACCCAAATACCCTTAAAAACTTTTTAGAAAAAGAAGGAATTATATCAGATATTCACGTTATTTCTGGTTCTGTAGAAATCGCTCCTAATATTGGTTTGGCAGACGGGATATGTGATATTGTCAGCTCTGGAAGTACCTTATTCAAAAATGGATTAAGAGAGACGGTCACTTTACTGAAATCGGAAGCTGTTTTGGCTCAAACGCCTCAATTATCGGTTGAAAAAGAAGCCATTCTTGAAAAATTTGTATTTAGAATCAAGTCTGTTTTAAAAGCAAAAAATTCAAAATACATTCTGATGAATGTTCCCAACGAAAAAATCCAAAAGATTGCTGATGTCCTTCCTGTATTAAAAAGCCCAACAGTCATTCCGCTTGCAGAAGAAGGCTGGAGCAGTATTCATTCTGTTATTGATGAAGAACGTTTCTGGGATGTTATTGACGAACTCAAAGAAAATGGTGCTCAGGATATTTTAATCATTCCAATTGATAAAATGGTTATTTAGAATTTTGGTCAACGCAAAGACGCAGAAGAATAAAAATTAAAACTGTTTTAAGACGCAAAGATTTTATCTGCTATAAAATTGAATGCTGTGGTAACTCACAAAGACTTACCTCACATGCCTGCTGAAAATCTAATATTGAGCGAAGTCGAAATGTTCTTGTGCCTTAAAAAATACTTAGGATTAAAAAAATTGCGCCTTTGCGTAAAAAACAATTAAAAACCAGCAACTTAATAGTTTGTTAAAATTTAAAATAATACAATGAAAATATACAGATATCCTGCAAAAGACACCTGGACAGACCTGGTAAAACGTCCTGTTCTCGAGCAGAAAGAAATTTCCGGTCTGATTGCGGAAATATTTACGAAAGTTGAGAAAAACGGTGATCAAGCTTTAATAGAGTTCAACAAAAAGTTTGATAAAGCAGAAACTAAAAGCATTAAAGTTTCTGATGCTGAAATTCAAGAGGCAGAAAATCAGATTAATGATGACTTAAAACAGGCTATTCAACAGGCTAAAGAAAATATTTCAACATTTCACGCCTCTCAAAAACAGGCAATTCAGAAAGTTGAAACGACAAAAGGAGTTGTTTGCTGGCGTGAAAACCGTGCTGTAGAAAGAGTGGGGATTTATATTCCGGGAGGAACGGCTCCCTTATTTTCCACCGTATTGATGCTTGCTGTTCCTGCAAATCTGGCCGGATGTAAAGAAATAGTGCTGTGCACACCACCGGATAAGAATGGAAATGTCAATCCTGCAATTCTTTATGCGGCAAAGCTTTGCGGAGTTTCGGAAATCTTTAAAACAGGTGGAGCACAGGCTATCGCAGCAATGACTTTCGGAACAGAAAGCATTCCTGCTGTCAATAAAATTTTCGGTCCTGGAAATCAGTTTGTAGTTGCAGGAAAAGAATATGCACAACGTTACGGAGTGGCTATCGATATGCCTGCCGGGCCGAGTGAAGTACTTGTTATAGCAGATGAAAAGGCAGTACCTGATTTTTGTGCTGCAGATCTTCTTTCACAGGCAGAACACGGAAGTGACAGTCAGGTGGTTTTTATTACGACAGACCTTAAAGTGTTTGAAGAGACGGTAGAGGCTGTTGGACAGCAAATCAAGAATTTACCAAGAAATGAATTTGCAGGCCAGGCTTTGGAAAACAGCTCTTTTATTTTAGTCAATTCTTTGGAAGAAGCTCTTGAATTCAGTAATCTTTATGCTCCGGAACACCTTATTCTGGCAATCAATGATTTTGAAAAATATATTCCGGTGATTCAGAATGCAGGTTCTGTTTTCCTTGGAAATTATTCCTGTGAAAGTGCCGGAGACTATGCCAGTGGAACCAATCACACGCTTCCTACCAATGCTTATGCAAAGAATTACAGTGGTGTGTCGCTGGATAGTTTCGTGAAAAAAATAACATTTCAGCATCTTTCAAAAGAAGGTCTTCAGAATTTAGGAAAAACAATAGAACTCATGGCTGAAGCAGAAGGTCTGTTTGCTCACAAAAATGCAGTATCCATAAGATTAAAGTAAGAATATTGGAAAATGCAAAGACGCAAAATAATATGGTAAAATATATTTTTTAGGACGCAAGAATTTTATCGGAGATAAAATGATTAATGTATATAAAAACACAAAACAAAGCCCATATCCTTTGCTGAAAATCTTCGATTTTCTTGCGCCTTAAAAAAATTAAAAAAATAAAAGACTTTGCGCCCTTGCGTTCATCCAACAAAACAATTTGAACCATTAAGAAAATGAAGCTTTTAAGTAAAGTTAAGATTCAAATACATTCGAATTCAGCTCACTGCTTAAAAAGATTGGAAGATATTTTATTCATTATTCTTAATAACTTAATTCAGCTTAATGGTTTAAAAACGGTTTTATATTAATTTTTTTTAAAGAAAATCAATACAATGAAAAATAGCAGTATCAAAACAATCGTAAGAGAAAATATATTACAATTACAGCCCTACATCAGTTTCAGGGATCATAATGAATTCAATGCTCCGGTAATGCTGGATGCGAATGAAAGTCCTTTTGGAGAATGCAACCGCTATCCGGATTCTACCCAGAAAAAGCTTAAAAGCAAGCTTGCAGGGCTTAAAAAAGTTTCACCCTCACAGATTGCCATAGGAAACGGAAGTGACGAGCTGATAGACCTTATCATTAAAATATTCTGTGAGCCTAAAAAAGATGCTATTCTGATGATGAATCCGTCATTTGCGATGTATGGTTTCTATGCAGCAATCAATGAGAATAAAGTTTCAAAGCTGAACCTGGATGAGAACTTTGAAATCGTAAAAGATAATTTCTTAAAGGCGGCCGAAGATCCTTCATTGAAGATTTTCTTTTTATGTTCACCTAATAATCCTACAGGAAACAGTGTAGATGATATTGAGTTTTATCTTCAGAATTTCAACGGAATTGTAGTTGTGGATGAAGCATATATTGAATTCTCTGGAAAAAAATCAAGTCTGGAGCTTTTGGATCAATATTCTAATCTGATTGTACTGCAAACATTTTCTAAAGCATGGGGATTTGCCGGAGCAAGAGTAGGCATGGCTTATGCATCTGAAGAGATTATCAGCCTGATCAATACCGTAAAAGCACCATATAATGTAAATGTTTTGAGTCAGGAACTCATTTTAAAGACGTTGGACGAGGAAAACAGACTTCAGGAGAACGTAAACCGTATTCTGGAAGAGAGAACATGGCTGAAGCAGCAGTTTGATGGAATTACTTGCATTAAGACAGTTTTTTCAACGGATGCCAACTTCTTTCTGATCAGAATGGAAAATGTTGATAATGTCTATACAAAAATGCTGGATGAAGAAATTTTAACCAGCAGAAGAGACCCTGCTATTCCTGGATGTATCAGGATTAATGTGGGGAACCGTTCGGAAAATGAAAAATTAATTAACCTTTTAAAAGGAATATAAATCGTTAAGAAAAATGAAGTCTCATCTTAATGGTTAAAAAAAATAAAAAAACATATGAAAAAAGTACTATTTATAGACCGTGACGGAACACTGATCATTGAACCGCCTGCAGATTTTCAGGTAGACTCTCTGGAAAAATTGGAGTTTTATCCCGGAGTCTTTCAAAACCTGGCAAAAATTGTCAGTGAATTGGATTACGAACTGGTAATGGTAACCAATCAGGATGGGTTGGGAACGGAAAGTTTTCCTGAAGAAGATTTCATAAAACCCCATGCAAAAATGCTGCAGGCATTTGAAAATGAAGGAATCATTTTTAGTGATATTTTAATTGATAAAAGCTTTGAATCAGAAAACCTTCCTACCAGAAAACCAGGAATCGGAATGCTGGAGAAATACATTTATGGGAATTATGATTTGGAAAATTCCTATGTAATTGGTGATCGAAGTACGGATGTTCAACTCGCTAAAAATCTGAAATCTAAAGCTATTTATCTTAATCAAAACTTAAATAGTGAAGCTGAGCTGTCTACCACCCAGTGGTCAGAGATTTATCAGTTTTTAAAATCCGGAATGAGGAAAGCGAAAGTCTCCCGAAAAACCAATGAAACAGATATTGAAATTGAAGTCAATCTTGATGGAAACGGAAAGTCAGATATCTCAACCGGACTTCACTTTTTTGATCATATGCTGGATCAGATTGCAAGACACGGAAATATGGATTTAACCATCAAAGTAAACGGAGATCTTGCTGTAGATGAGCACCACACGATTGAAGATACAGGAATTGTGCTGGGAGAAGCTATTTTAAAAGCATTAGGAAAGAAAAAAGGGATTGAGAGATATGGATTCCTGCTTCCGATGGATGACTGCCTTTCCCAGGTGGCTATTGATTTTGGTGGCAGACCATGGTTGGTTTGGGATGCTCCATTTAAAAGAGAAAAGATTGGAGATGTGCCTACGGAAATGTTTTTTCACTTCTTTAAATCCTTTACAGATGCCTCAAAATCTAATTTGAACATTAAAGCTGAAGGAGATAATGAACACCACAAAATTGAATCCATCTTTAAAGCATTTGCAAAAGCCGTGAAAATGGCAGTGAATCAATCGGATAGTAATTACAGTTTACCTTCTACAAAAGGAAGTTTATAAATATGATTGCCATAATAAAATACAACGGAGGAAATGTAAACTCTGTCCAGAATGCCCTCAATAGATTGAAAATAGATTCTGTGATCACTGATGATCCGGAACAGATTTTAAAAGCCGATAAAGTCATCTTTCCGGGCGTTGGAGAAGCTTCATCCACCATGAAACTTCTAAAGGAAAAAGAACTTGATCTTTTGATTCCGAGCCTTAAACAACCCGTTTTAGGAATATGTCTGGGAATGCAGCTGATGTGTAAAGGAAATGAAGAAGGTGATACCGAAGGAATGGGGATTTTTGATATCAATGTCAGAAAATTTCCGGCAAAAGATATCGTTCCGCATATGGGTTGGAATACACTTTCAGAGCAGAGATCACCATTGTTTTCAGGAATTGACAAGAATAATGATGTTTATTTCGTTCACAGCTATTATTGTGAGCTTTCAGACTTTACCACTTCTGTCTGTGATTATATCCTGCCATTCAGTGCTTCATTACAGAAAGATAATTTCTATGCTGTACAGTTTCACCCTGAAAAATCGGGAATCGTAGGAAATCAGATCGTTAAGAACTTTATAAATTTATAATGATGAAAATAATTCCGGCTATTGATATTATTGACGGCAAATGTGTTCGTTTGTCAAAAGGAGATTATAACACAAAGAAAATATACAATGAAGACCCTGTAGAAGTGGCGAAAGAATTTGAAAGTTTTGGCATTCAGTTTCTTCACCTGGTGGATCTTGATGGAGCAAAATCAAAACATATTGTCAATCAGAAAGTTCTGGAAAATATTGCTCATTCCACTTCATTACATATTGATTTTGGAGGAGGCTTAAAAACTCAGGAAGATATTGAAACAGCTTTTAATTCTGGGGCAAAACAGATTACTTTAGGAAGTATTGCCGTTCAAAATCCTGAATTCTGCTATGAAATGATCCAAAAATACGGTGCTGGGAAAATTATTCTCGGGGCAGACTGTGACAACAGAAAGATTAAAACCTCCGGATGGCTTGAAGAAAGTGATAATGATATTATTGATTTCATCCTTCAGTATCAGGAAAAAGGAATTCAATCTGCAATCTGTACCGATATTGCAAAAGATGGAATGCTGGAAGGTCCATCAACAGGACTTTATATTGAGATTTTATATAAAACATCGGTTCAGCTTGTAGCGAGCGGAGGTATTTCCGGGATTGCTGATGTGTATAAAATGAAAGATATCGGTTGTGCAGGCACAATCATAGGAAAAGCAATTTATGAAGGAAAAATAAGCTTACAACAACTTCAAAATTTTATTGAAAATGCTTAAGAAAAGAATTATTCCATGTCTGGATATTAAAGATGGAGCTACTGTGAAAGGAATCAATTTTGAAGACCTTAAAAATGCAGGAGATCCCGTAGAGCTTGCCAAAAAATATGAACAGGAAGGAGCAGATGAACTTGTTTTTCTTGATATTACAGCAACTATTGAAAACAGAAAAACCTTTGTAGATCTGGTAAAAGATATTGCAAAAGAGCTCAGCATCCCTTTTACCGTGGGCGGCGGAATTTCCTCTGTAGAAGATGTAAGAAAACTTTTGGAAGCCGGGGCAGACAAAATCAGTATCAATTCCTCAGCGGTAAAAAATCCGGCACTTATTTCTGATTTAGCCAAAGAATTTGGAAGCCAGTGCGTTGTGGTGGCTATTGATACAAGACAAGTGGGCGGTAAAGATCTGGTTCATATCAAAGGAGGAAGAGAAGCCACTGAACTTTCTACAGTAGAATGGGCAAAACAAGCTGAATCTCTTGGTGCAGGAGAAATTTTGCTAACTTCGATGGATGGCGATGGCACAAAAAATGGCTTTGATCTTCGCATTACAAAGCTGGTTTCTGAAGCGGTAGGCATTCCGGTGATTGCTTCAGGCGGTGCTGGTGCCGTCGATGACTTTGTTAAAGTATTCAATGAAACAAAGGCTACAGGAGGATTGGCAGCCAGTATTTTCCATTTTAATGAAATAAGCATTCAGGATTTAAAACAGCAATTAAAAACTCAACAAATAGAAGTACGATGAAAATAGATTTTAATAAAGATAACGGGCTTGTTCCGGTAGTCATTCAGGACAACAGAACACTACAGGTTTTGATGTTGGGCTACATGAATGAAGAAGCTTTCGAAAAAACAAAAGTGGAAGGAATAGTTACTTTTTTCAGCCGTTCCAAAAACAGACTCTGGACAAAAGGAGAAGAATCCGGTAATTTTTTAACCGTAAAAAGTATTGATATTGACTGTGATCAGGATACCATTTTAATTAAAGCCGTTCCGAAAAATGTAGTTTGTCATACGGGAAGTTTCAGCTGTTTCGGAGAAAAGAATACGAAAGGATTTCTATATGAACTGGAAGAAAAAATTTCTCAGCGAATAGATACCAAAGCTGAAGGCTCATATACCTATTCGCTTTACCAGAGAGGAATCAATAAAATGGCTCAAAAAGTAGGAGAGGAAGCCGTAGAACTCGTTATAGAAGCGAAAGATAATAACGAAGAGCTCTTTAAAAATGAAGCTGCAGATCTGCTGTATCATTTCCTGATTTTATTGAAAGCCAAAGGATTTTCAATGGAAGATATTGAAGAAATTCTTAAAAACAGAGATAAATAAAGAGATGGTTTTAAAAGTGTCATTCTGAATGAAATGAAATGTAGTGAAGAATCTCATATGTTTGGTTATCAATAAGATTCTTCCTTCGTCAGAAATCGAAGATTCGACGCAGTCAATGACAAAAACCACATAATTCAATTTTTAATGCAGCAACTTTCTCATTAACACAAAGAAGACATCCAAAATCAAATAGATTGGTGCACGTTTTTATACATGATGATTATCAGTTGCTGTTAATGAAATAAACTATAATGATTAGACAGGTTGATTATTTTATTTAAAAATGGTTAATAAAAGCAATTAAAACTATATCAAGAGAAAGGTTGTTAAAAGATCCAAAATTCAAAGCTTGTTAAAAATCGTACTTTTGTTTTTAATTATTCTAAATAACACTTAAGTATGACTAAATCTATTTTCTTAATCGGAAGCCTTGTGACATTTTCTCAAGTCGCTGCCCAGAAAAAAGATTCATTAGAGCAAAACAGACTTGATGAAGTGATTGTTACCGCATCAAGATCTCCGGAAATTGTAAAGAAAACAGCTTCTACAGTTAATATCATCAACAAAAAAGAAATTGCAGAACAATCATTGATTTCAGCTGATCTCAGTAATATTTTGGCTTACAAAGTTCCCGGATTAGCATTTGGGAATAACCTGGTGAGCAATAGAGGGCAGACATTAAGAGGGAGAAATGTTCTGATTATGATTGATGGAATTCCACAATCCAGTCCTTTACGTAATAATGACAGAGAAATCAGAAGTATTGATCCTTCGGTCTTAGAACAGATTGAAGTGGTGAAAGGAGCGACTTCAATTTACGGAAATGGCGCAGAAGGAGGAATCATTAATTATATTACTCAAAAAAGTACTTCCAGCAAAGCTTTTTCAGGAAGAACTGTATTAGGATTTACCAGCCATGATTTGTTTAATAACAAAATGTTTAAATCAGATGGTGGCGCAGGGTACAGAATTTCACAAAGCTTCTTTGGTAAAGCAGGTAAGTTCGATTATCTGGTGAATGGAACTCTTACTCAAAACGGAGTAAAAATAGACGGTGAAGGATTAGTCCAGAATCCAAGATACGGATTGGGCGAGACTGCTGTCAACAATATTTTTGCGAAGATAGGATATGACCTGAATGAGAATAACAGATTGGAAGCGATGTATAATTACTATTCGAGTCTGCAGGATTCCAAATATATTCTGGATCAGGGAAAATACGGCGAACTGCCTTCTACCGGTAAATTAGGAGATAGAGAAGGAGTGAAAGAAGGAACAAGATATAACCACAATGGATATCTTAAATATATCAATAAGAATATTTTCCATAACACCACCCTTAATACAACCTTGTATTTCCAGGACTTTTATACTATTTATGATTACAGGAACGCTCCGAGATGGAAAACAGGAGGACAATCGGCTATTTTAGAAAAAAAATACGGTCTCAGAGCAGATTTTAATACAGAATTTGGAAAAGACAAAGGATTAAAAGGTTCATTGACATATGGTCTGGACCTCTTAAATGAAAAAACAAGTCAGCCGTTGGTTGATGGAAGAATGTGGGTTCCGGAAATGAATATGCTGGCAGCAGCACCTTTCGTACAGGGAAAATTATTCCTTACAGATGATTTGACAGTAAAGGCAGGTGTTCGATGGGATAAAATGTCTGTAAAAGTTCCGGATTATACTACGTTGCCTTCCAACAAAGATGTTCCGTTCAACGTAGAAGGAGGAAGATTGAATTATTCAAATCTGTCTTATAATGTAGGTGTGAGCTATGTAGCATTTGATTTCTTCCAGCCTTTCACTTCTTATTCCAGAGGATTTAATATCTATGATCTGGGACGTGTACTTAGAGATGCTAAAAGCAATGTCTTAAGCGAAATTAATACAGATCCCGTAGTTATTGACAATTACGAAATTGGTTTCAACAGTAAAATAGGGCAGTATGTAGATTTTTCAGCCAGCTATTTTTACAATTATTCCAAACTGGGAGCTGATCTTGTCTCTGTGAATGGTTTCTGGACTCCGCTTCGTGCTCCTCAGTACATCAACGGGGTAGAATTGGCAGTGAATATCTATCCGACACAGGGATTAACGATCGGAACCAATTATACGTATCAGGAAGGAAAAGTAGATGTGAGAAATGACAACAGCTATGAAAAATATTTAAGCGGTTTAAGAATTGCACCTGCAAGGTTGAACTCTTTCGTAAAATGGAATGATAAAGCTCAAAAATTACAGCTCGGAGTTTATCACATGTACTCATTTAAAAGAGATCAATTTGAACCTGATGCTTCAGGAAAGTATGATGAAGGAGAAGGACCTGTGAAAAGCTTTAACCTTTTCAATGTTCAGGGAAGCTATAAATTGAATAAACTCCTGACAGTAGGTCTTGGGATAGAGAATGTATTCAACACTTCTTATTTCACACCAACCTCGATGTATACCGCTCGTGACGCAGAATACGTCCGCGGAAATGGAAGATATTATACGGTTTCTCTTAATTTTAATTACTAATCTGAATCCTCTTTATAAAAAAACAGCCCTTTTCGAAATAGAAAAGGGCTATATTTTTTTAAGTGAAATGATATACTATCTTTCGATCATAATATTCTTAACAAGTGTTTCTTCACCTACTTTCAAAACTCCAATATACACTCCGTTTTGTAAACTTGAAACATCAATCTTTCTTTCGTTATTTACTTTCAGAAGAGATCTCCCCAGAGAATTACTGATTTCAAAACTGAAGTTGGCTTCTTTAGAATCCGGTAAGTCAATATTAAGGATATTGTTGGCAGGATTAGGATAGATTTTTACCGCCTCTAATGAGTTTTTAGCAGCTGCTTTGCTCATTGTAGTAGTTGCTGTTGCAAAATGCTGTAAAGCGCCTACAGTAGCCTTCCCGATATTATAAACATACACAGGATCCATATTGGTAAAGGTATCTTTTGAAGAGTGTGGATAGGTGCTTCTGATTCTTTCAAAATATCCTGTAATTACTTCACCTTTCTGCTCAAAAGGAATATAATCTGTATCTGCTGCAGGATCTACAGCTGTCTGAAGAGGAGAGTAGAGCGCTGTACAGTTTCTCAACTGCTGAGTCACTGCTGCAGAAGCTGCATTGTTACTGGAAACACCTCCCTGATCTTCATCACAGTAGACCGTGTTATTATTATTTCCTTTCACACCGCCTACCTGATCCAGATTGATGACCAGTTTGATATCCAATTTGCGGACACCTCCCTGATAGACCACATTGTTCACATAGTGACTGCTTCCTTTTAATCCTTGCTCTTCGCCGGAAAAATGGATAAACTTGATTGAATATTCAGTAGGAACATTTCTTAAAATTCTTGCTGCTTCCAGAATGATGGACGTTCCGCTGCCATTGTCATTCACTCCCGGACCATAAATAGTATCGAAATGGCCGCAGATAATAACATACTTGTTAGGATAAAGCGTTCCGGTTTTGGTAATAATTAAGTTTTTGGAGCTCGTACTTCCGAAAGTAAACGGACTTTCTACGATTTGGCTGGCAGTATAGCCATAAGAAGTATACTTGTTTTTGATCCAGTTCAAAGTGTTGGTATTGGCCACAGAACCAGTAGTTTTTACGCCTAAATTACTAAACTCCTGAAGATTGGCAGTAATGTTGGCCTGGGTAACCATATCCGCTCTGTCTTTGTAAACCTGGATAAAGCTTTGAGCCCCGATGAACTGCATCACAAATGCAGTGCACAAAAGTGTTGTGAATTTTTTCATATAAATAATATTATTTTGGTGACACGAATGTAGTAAATAAATCACAACAAAGTGTTTAATGTATCAAAATAAAATGAAATTTAATATGAATATCATACTTGTTTTCTGATTTTCATTGTAAATGATTGAATTGTAACCGGTAGTAAAAAAATAAAAACCTCTGAATGGCTTCAAAGGTTTTTTATGTAATAAAGTTGTATTATAAATTATCTTTCGATCATCACTTTTCTTACTACAGTTTGATCTCCCGTTTTTAAAATCCCAAGGTAAGCACCATTTTCCAATCCGGAGGAATTGATTTTTGTTTCATTGGTTCTCTTGAAAATTGATCTTCCCTGGAAGTCGGTAATTTCAAAAGTGAAATTCTTAATTCCGGAATCCGGAAGTTCAATATTGATGACATTCTTTGCAGGATTTGGATAGATCTTTATATTTTCAAGGGTATTCTTTACTACAGTTTCATGAGTGCCCAGTGTTCCTGTAGCAACCGCGAAATGCTGTAATGCTCCTACTGATGCTTTTCCTATTTTATAAATATATACAGGATCCGTATTGGCAAACGTATCATTCACTGTATGTGGATAGGTACTTCTGATTCTTTCAAAGAAACCTGTAATTACCTCACCTTTCTGTTCAAAAGGAATATAATCTGTATCTTCAGCAGGGTCTACGGCCGTAAGAAGAGGAGAGTACAATGCAGTACAGTTTCTTAGTTCCTGCGTTACAGCAGCGGAAGCTGCGTTATTTGTTGATAATCCACCCTGATCTTCATCACAGTAAACAGTATTGTTATTATTTCCCATCACACCGCCTACTTGATCCAAGTTGAAAACAAGCTTAATATCCAAAACGCGGTTACTTCCCTGGTAGGCAACTGTGTTAGCATAATGTGTACTTCCTAAAAGTCCTTGCTCTTCACCAGAAAAATGGATGAATTTTATAGAATATTCGGTTGGTACATCTTTCAGAATCCTTGCTGCTTCAAGGATAATAGACGTTCCGCTTCCGTTATCATTAACTCCCGTGCCGGTAATACTGTCGAAATGTCCACAGATGATCACGTATTTATTAGGATATACGGTTCCTGTTTTAGTAATGACAAGGTTTTTGGAGCTGTAACTTCCTGAGGTAAAAGGGTCTTCTGCCATTTGGCTGACAGTATATCCGTAGGAAAGGTATTTGGTTTTAATCCATTCCAGAGCGTTGTTATTGGCTGTCGTCCCTGTTTTTTTTACACCTAATCCTGCAAATTCCTGAAGAGATGTGGTGATATTGGTTTGATTTACCATATTTGCTCTGTCCTGATAAGCCTGAATGAAACTTTGAGCATTCATACTATACATAGCAATAGAGGCCAGTAAAAAAGTAGAGATTTTCTTCATTGTATGATTCTAATCCATGAAATATTGATGAAATTTAAGCTTACATCAATATTCAGGATGATATTATTTATTAATGATTATTTTTTTTGTAGTATTTCCTTTTTCTGTCTTTACGGTAACCATATAAATTCCGTTTTTAAGGGCTGAAGTATTTATTTTTTCCTCGTTTTCAACATTGAGAACTGAATTTCCTACCATATCATTAATTTCAACTTTAAATTGTTTTACCTTCTGTTGAAATTCTATCGTCAGAAGATCTTTCGCTGGGTTAGGATACACTCTTACTGCTTCTGTTGAATTTTGTGTAGTTTCTTTGGTGCCTAGAAGATTGCTGGTTGTAGTAGCTACGGCAAAATGCTGCAAAGCTCCCACAGCGGCTTTCCCTACATTGAAAACATAGACAGGATCAAGATTGGCGTAAGTATCATTTACAGTATGCTCATTACTACTTTGGATCGTTTCATAATATCCTGTAATGGTATATCCTTTGCCCTCAAAAGGCATGTAATCTGAGCTGTAAGCATGAGAAAGATTAGTCTGAAGAGGAGAGTAAAGGGTAGTGCAGGTCATCAGTTCCTGAGTCATCGTATTAGAGATTGCGTTGTTGGAAGATATTCCGCCTTCATCTCTTTCACAGTTGATTGTATTGTTGTTATTTCCTATAAGACCTCCTACCTGATCAATATTTAGAACCAGTTTTATATCCAGAACACGTGTACCTCCCTGGTAAGCAACATTATTTACATAATGATTACTTCCCACAAGACCTTGCTCTTCACCGGAAAAATGAATAAACTTGATTGAATATTCTGTAGGAACATCTTTCAGAATTCTTGCTGCTTCAAGAATAATGGAAGTTCCGCTGCCATTGTCACTTACGCCAGCTCCTACAATGGTATCATAGTGCCCACAGATAATGACATATTTGTTGGGGTATAAAGTTCCGGTTTTGGTAATAATGAAATTTTTTGAGGCATTACCTCCGTAGGTAAAAGCATCTTCAGAAAAGTCACTGGCTGTATATCCGTAAGACAGATATTTATTTTTAAGCCAGTCAAAAGCATTGTTATTAGCCGTTGTTCCCGTTTTTTTTACACCCAATCCTGCAAATTCCTGAAGATTGGTGTTGATATTGGTTTGGGTAACCATATCAGCTCTGTCTTTATAAGCTTGAATAAAACTCTGTGCACCAATAGTTTGTAGGGCAATAGACGTCAGTAAAAAAACTGCAGCTTTTTTCATTGTAATACTTTCTTTAGAGATTGCTAATATAGCAATAAATCATTATTTATTGTCAATAATTATGGATATATTGACTGTATTGCTTCTTTTTTCAATAATAATATGTCTTTTTATTTAATTTGTTATTATGTTGGTTTTGTATTCTTTTAATTGGTTGTATTGATTTATATTTTTCTATTATTTTAGATATTTAATGTTAAATATTTAGTATTTGATTCATGTGAGCAATGTATTTCAGTATTGATGTCTCAAATTATTATAAAATCTACAGGGAATTGTATTTTGTACGAAGCCATAATAAGATTGAAAACTATACAACAAAAAAATCCCGGGAAAAACCCGGGATCTATATTGATAACAAAATCTATTCTACATTATTTTACTTGATCTACAACAGCTTTGAAAGCTTCAGGGTGATTCATTGCTAAATCTGCTAAAACTTTTCTGTTAAGTTCGATGTTGTTCTTTTTAAGAGCTCCCATAAATTGAGAGTAAGACATTCCGTGCTCTCTAGTTCCCGCGTTGATACGAGTGATCCAAAGTGCTCTGAAATTTCTCTTCTTCTCTTTTCTACCACGGTAAGCATATTGCATTGCTTTTTCTACCGCGTTTTTAGCTACAGTCCAAACGTTCTTTCTTCTTCCGAAGAAACCTTTAGCTTGCTTAAAAATTTTCTTTCTGCGAGCTCTTGAAGCTACGGCATTTACTGATCTTGGCATAATTTAAATTGTTTTTTTGAAAAGGGCGGCAACTGATGTTACTCTTATTTGCTCCGTTCCAGGGTTAAATTGTTGAATTTGTTTTGAATTCTTATAAACCGAATATAGATTTATAAAAACTACTTAATTGCTAATTGACGTTGAACGCTTTTTTCGTCCACTTTAGCTACGTAAGAAGTAGTAGTAAGATTTCTCTTCTGCTTAGTTTCTTTCTTAGTTAAGATGTGGCTTTTGTAAGCATTTTTTCTTTTGATCTTACCAGAACCAGTAAGAGCAAAACGCTTTTTAGCACCTGATTTCGTTTTTAATTTTGGCATTGTTTTGCTTTTTTATTGTTTTTGTTATCAATATCTGTTTTGGTTACCCCTAAAGACATTAGGAATAATAGTGTGCAAAGATACGAAAAAAATCAATTCGAGCTTCCATAATCTTTGGTTTTATCCTCTTTATATAAAAAAACCACCTCTGTGCAGAAGCGGCTATCCATCAAAAAATTATTTTTTATAAGAAGTCTTCAACAATAATGTCGTTTCTTTCTTCATTATTTCCTCCTAAAACAACTTTAATTCTGAAACCTGTAGGAATAGCTGCTCCCGCTCTTGAATAAAGCTGAAGTTTCACATGTGGGTTAGCCACATAATAATTAACAGCAGTATTAGAGCTCCAAAGCGGGCTTCCGTCTCTGTAGATCACCATGTTTCCATCATTTTGTACAATAAGAGATGGAGTACCTGTACTTCTGTAGGTATTGGAATGCCATAATACAGTATTAAGTCCTGGTCTTTCTCTGTATAGAACAAGGTTGTTATCCGTTTGCATGATGAATCGGTAAGTACTTCCGTTGTATTCCATGCTGATAGATTGTCCTGCACTTAAAGTTTGAGGGTGGTTGGTAGATTCTTTTAAAAGAGTGTAACGTGTAAGGTCTATAAGACGGGATGCACTCTTTCCATCTGCAGTAGTAGTTTTCTCAATTTGTGTATTCGCATTCACATTGTCAAGATCATTGTCCTGAGCGCAAGATGCAAGAAGCATCGGAAGACTTAATAAAGTCAGTAATTTGGTTTTCATAATTATTATTTAACGACACGAATTTAATAATAATACTCTTAAATCACAAGTTTGAGATTAAAAAAATACACTTAATCCCTTTATTTAAAGTATTTTTTAATTATATTTAAAACACTTATTAGTGTATTGTATTAAAAAAGCATCATTTATTAAAATGATGCTTTTGGGATATTTTAATACAAATTAATTATGATTGAAAAAAAGATAATAAGTCTTTATTGATAGTTTCTGCTTCTGTTGTCGGCATACCGTGTGGAAAACCAGGATAAGAAATTAGTTTTCCGTTTTTAAGCAGGGTAGCAGCCACTTTACCTGTTGTTTCGAAAGGAACAATCTGATCATCTTCACCGTGCATTACCAATACAGGAACATCTACACTTTTAAGATCTTCTGTAAAATCTGTTTCAGAGAAAGCTTTTACACAGTCGTAATGAGCTTTGATAGAACCGCTCATACCTTGTCTCCACCAGTTTCTCTGGATTCCTTCAGAAACATTGGCTCCTTCTCTGTTGTACCCATAAAAAGGGAAGGTAAGATCAATGAAGAATTGCTGTCTGTGCTTAGCTGTATTATTTCGGATATCATCAAAAACAGAAATTGGAACTCCATTTGGGTTGTTGTCATTCTGAACCATAATAGGAGTAACTGCGCTTACCAAAACAGCTTTTGAAACTCTTCCGTTACCATGTTTTGCAACATATCTGATCACTTCACCACCTCCTGTAGAATGTCCTACATGGATGACATCTTTTAAATTTAAGGCTTCTACTATTTCTGCTACATCAGAAGCATAGGTATCCATATCGTGACCATAAGGAGTTTGCTCTGACCTTCCGTGTCCTCTTCTGTCATGAGCAATTACTCTGTATCCCTGTTCAAGGAAGAAAAACATTTGTGCATCCCAGTCATCACTTGATAATGGCCATCCGTGGTGGAAGTAAATAGGTTGTCCTTTTCCCCAGTCTTTGTAGTAAATTTCTGTTCCGTCTTTTAATGTAAGTGTGCTCATTGTTTCTTTTTTTAATGATTAATAATAGAGTGTATTTGACTTTTTTATATTCACAAATGTAGATAGAAAATCTTCACTATATCTTGATGTAAGATAATAATTGATTAATAATTGTTAAACAATAATAATATACAGGTAGTATTATTTTAAAATATATGAGCTATAAGTCTTTATATTATAGAAATAGATCAATAAAAAACTCAAAACAACTTTTAGATTGTCTATGAAAGACTGTAGATACCGTGAAAAATAGCTGATAATCGGGATTGTCTTATTGTTTGATTCTCTCTAATATTGAGGGGTAATATGATGTGAAATTCAGAAATATCTGATGATTTCTATAACTTTCTTCTTTTAAAAACTTTTCTAACTTATAAATTTAATTGATCTATGCTTTCATCCGCAGATTTACACCTTGAGAGAGCATTATTCCTTGCTGTGCTGATTATATTTTTTGGAGCAGGAATTTTATGCACACTCATTATTTTGATCATTCATTCTTTACAGAAGAAGAATAAAACGGCACGTTATTATTTTCTTTCATTCCTGCTTTCCGGAGTTATGGGACTCATATTAGCTGCATTTTATTTGAGTGTAATACTGTCTTAACAGGTTGAAAATTATATATTAAAAGTATTTTAGAAAATATTCATGTGATGTAAAAAACCACTGTTATCAGGGATATTTTCGTGTAACAGCTGTTATTATCTTTGAAATCGAAAATTGATTAAGAAGTAAAGTGGCGAAACACCAATATTAATTCAATAACTTCTATAGCTTTCTTTTTCACCCATAATGAAAGGATAAATTCTTATTTCGAACAAACACTACAATATAAGCATGGGTAAAAGCAATAACAAAATAAAATTGGGTGGAGAAGAAGCTGTAAAAGTAATAATTGATCTGGATAGGATTGCCGTTTTGCTTTACGGAATAAAAAGTTATTTTACCGAACAAAACAGCCTCAAAATCAATTAGCGGTATTTACCTATATTTACATTCTTTACTATACTAAAACTTAATAAAGATAAGGGGCTGATGCACAGGTTGCTATTTGTATTTACTTTAATTATTTGTCCGTTTTTTGTTCAGGCACAAGATGTTTTAAGCAAATTAGAAAGGGAGTTCAAACATGCTTCAAACAATACTGCAGAACAATTGAATCTTGCTCCCAGATACGCTACAGCCTTATTTTTTCATAATCGTAAACCTCAGTCTTATCAGATTTTAGAAACCAATATTTCCATTGCTAGAAAACAGCCTGATGGGAAGTATGCCACTATTTTATATGCCGTGCAAGCCATGAATTACCGGCTGGATAATAAAGAATCTGAATCTTCAAAAAGCCTGGAAATGGCAAAAGCGTACAGCTTGAAAACAACCAGCAACGAAGCCAAGGGTTATCTGCAATATGCAAAAGGCTGGATTTTGATCCGTAATAATAAAACGACTGATGCTGTTGCCGCTTACCTGAAAGCTATCGAATATTATGAAGACTCACCAATCACTTCCACACTATATGGAAGATTGGGTAATACAGCCAAGGAGTTATCTGCCATTTATTCTGACCTGAATGAATATCAGCTGGAAGAAAAATACAGCAAACAATTTCTATTGTTAGCTTCTAAACAAAATGATCCCAATCTTATCTTTGATGCTTATATGCGGATGGGGTACGTATATGAACAAAAATATACACAGGATCCATCCAATACAGTGTTTCGAAATAAAACAGAACAGTATTATTTACAGGCTATCGCTACTTTCAATAAAAAGAAAGATGCTATGCTTAGCGGAAATAGCCTTTCATATGCGGCCATCAATTTAGCGAATTTATATACTGGGTTTGATAGCAGTAAGGCAATGCAATATGCCCAACTCGCTAATAAGGTGAGTCTGGAAATCGGTGATGCTATTCACATTGCTTCTTCATTTGGGATTTTAGCAGAATTGGCATTACAGGATAAAAATTATGATTTAGCTAAGTCTTATTTTCTGAAAGCTTCTATGGAAATTGGGAAAAGCCCGGTAAGAAATCATATGATAGAATTGTCTGTCCTTGAATCTTTATCCAGAATTAGCGAAGAACAGGGCAATTATAAAGAAGCGCTCACTTATTATAAAGGTTATGTTGATCAATATAAAAGCGTTTACGATCAGGAAAAACTGGATATTACCAAAAGGCTGGAATCCCAATTTGATAAAGAACGGCAGGAGCAGAAATACATAAAGCTTCAGCTGGAAAGTGATAAAAAAGTGCAGGAAATTAAATTAATCAACATTCTTCGGGCACAACGTGAGCAGGTGTACAACAACTTAAAGCTGGTAGAAGAAAATCAACGGGAACGATTGAAATTCTCAGAACTTGAATCGGAGAAAAAGGAACAGCAGCTTCGTTTGGCAAAATTAGAAACCCAACAGAAGAGTGATGATATTAACAACTATAAAAAGCTGCTGGCATTTAAAGAAAAGATCAATACCTACTATATTTTCTTTATCATATTCTTCATTATTCTGATCCTGTTATTGTTGTATGCTTATAAACAACGCGCCAAGTCTCTTAAGCGAAGAGATGAATTGCATGCCTTAGCAATGGAACAGGAGAAACAAAACTCGAAAATATCTACGCTTACTGCATTGTTGGAAGGGCAGGAACAGGAGCGTGGCCGGCTTGCCCGTGATCTTCATGACGGATTGGGAGGTCTACTTTCCGGAACGAAGCATCAGTTGTCTTATTTAAACCCTCATCAGTCTGAAAATATGGAAGAAGGAATTTCCAAATCAATTAATCAGATTGATGGAGCGGTAGAAGAGTTAAGGCGTGTTGCTCACAATTTAATGCCGGATCTGTTAATGAAATATGGTCTGGAAGTAGCTATTCAGGAGTTTGCTTCCCGTATTTCCAATAATGCTTTAGAAATTCACACAGAATTTATCAATTACAGCAATTCTGTATATCAGGAAAAACAATTGATCATATACAGAATCATTCAGGAATTGGTCAATAATGCCATAAAACATGCCAACACTTCCGAGATTATTATTCAGATAAGCGAAGAAGAAAATGTATTAAACATTACGGTAGAAGATAACGGTCAAGGTTTTGATCCTAAAAGCTTAGACGTTAGAAAAACAGCAGGTTTTCATAATATAGAATTAAGAATCCAATTTTTAAAAGGAACAATGAATATTACTTCCGAACGGAATATTGGTACCAGTATAGAACTTCAAATTCCTATTCATTAAACATGATAAAAGTAGCCATAACAGATGATCACCCACTTCTCTTAGAAGGATTGAAGAATATTTTAGGAAACAGTGATACCATAGATGTAGTAGATTGTTTCAAAAATGTTTCAGAAATGAATGCAGGTCTCGCAAAACAAACAATCGATATTTTATTGCTGGATATCAATCTGGTAGATACCAACAGTATCGAACTCATAAAACCTTTAAAGAAAAAGTATAACAATCTTCAGATTATTATACTCAGCGTTCACAATGAACTGCCTGTCATTAATAGTTCTCTGGCAGAAGGTGCTTCGGGGTATATTCAAAAAAATGCTTCAGTTTCTGAAATTCTGGAAGGAATTAGCTCAGTATATGATGGCAAACAATTCTTATGCTCGCAAACTAAGTCTGTTTTGGAGAAAAAATCAGCTGATGGGCTCAATCAGGTTCCGAAGCTGACCCGAAGAGAAAAGGAAATTCTTGGGGAAGCTGCGAAAGGACTTACCACCAATCAAATGGCAGAAAAACTGTTTATCAGTCCGCATACCGTAGAAAGCCACAGAAAGAACCTTATTGAGAAATTCCAGACATCCAATCTTAGTTCAGCCATCAAATTAGCGATAGAATATGGATTGATTATTGAATAAAATATTTATCTACAAAAAAGGCCTGCTTACATCGTAAAAGCAGACCTTTTTCTTATATAATCAAATAATTGGTGTGTTTTAATCTTTGAATTCCAACGCTGCCTGAAACAGGTTTTTCTTTCCTATTAAATCATATTCGTCATTATATTCAGGCTGATACATCAGGATGAAAACTCTGCCATCAAAATCCTTTAAATTGATAGGCTGGTCTACCATAATATCATAAAACCTTGTGATAGTACGTGTAGCAGTCCATTGTTTAGCATTACCTTTAGGGTTTTTATCAAATCTGTGATCTTTCGCATCTGTATAATACCAATAAGAAGGAGCAGAATCCATCAGAAACATTTCTTTGTCCTTATTGTAGAGTTCCTCCGCCATACCCGTATTCTGAAACCATGGAACCTCTTGTGTGCTTAAAAGTCCCAAAGCTCCTGCATAAATATCCTTATTTGTAGTGGCTCCCACTAGAAATCCTTCCAGATTGGTAGAAGTGATTTCGAACTGGAAAGTGGATTTCTTCAATTCGTAAACATCATTCACAGGTTGAATTACTTTTCCATCCTGTTTTATCACTACTTTTAACGATTGTGCGAAAGTCATAAAACTTAGTAAACAGAAAAGAATCGTCAAACTTAATTTTTTCATTGTATCTCTTTAAATAATTGCAGCAAAGATATTAGACTTTATTCCCTTACACACTGGCTGATTTCAGGGGTTTTTTATCTTATTAATAGGTTAAAACAAATCCGCCTTTAACTGGATCTTTATATAAGCTGTTTTCTGCTTTTTACCATTTACCGCAGCAGAATTAAGTGGAAAAACTTCTGCATAAAAGGTATTGTTATCTGTCCAGAATGCCTTTTTATCATCAGCTATTTTGAAGTTGGTGAAATTCACATATAAAAGATTGTCCTGTTTCTTGGTTTGCGGTAAATATTTAGCGATAATAAAATTACTCCCCACATCATTATTAGAGGAAACAGAGGTAACCCAGCTCTTGGTTGGAAGAATTTGTGGATAGCCATCAGTACTTAACTCAAACATCACTGCATTTTTTATATTGTAAAATGAATAGTAAGATTCTGCGACTTCATCGGAATTTTCTTTAAAAACCTCAAGATTCAGGAAAGGTGATCTTCCCACGTATTCATTCGCAAGTGGACCCGTTTCTGTGGATATACTTTCATGCTGTGTAATAACCTCTTTTCTGCCATTTTCAATGTATACCCAGTTATCATCCTGTAGTTTCATATTCGGATTTTTTACTAATGGTTCATTGATTGTATTTTTTGAACTGGTTTTAAATTCCTGTTCTGAAATCTCAGTAATAGTTCCAAATTTCTTAAAAGATTTATTTTTAAAATCATCAGATTGTTTAAATGTGCTGCTTCTGATTTCATAAAGATCCACACCATTTAAAGTTAATTCAAATGACGGAGTGAATTCTGACTTCAAAACAAAAGCTTCAATGCTGTTCGAAATATTGTTATTAATGCTGTAGTGAATAGAGTAGAAGTCTTCAAACTCTTCAAATCCATAATAATTATCGAACTTATTATAAGCTACTTTCAGATGAGCGGCATCTTTGCTGGGAGTTACAAAAAACTGGACAGAGTCAAGCTTGGTAAATAATTGAAATGGTACCTCCTGAACATTATCCACTCCTTTTATTTTTTTAAAATCGGCAAGTGTTATCAGTTTTTGCTTAACTTCAGTTTCTGCCTTGCTTGTTTCTGACGTTTTGTTTTGTTGATTGCATCCCAGAAAAACCACCATAGATGATATAACGATTTGATTGAATATTTTCATTTTCTCTATTTTGGGCAAATGTATCAGTATTCACACCTGTGGCCAACAAAACTACCTAATATAGGGGATAAATGGCTGAAAACAGGGATATATTGAACGATAGAATTTGGACAATTTTACAAAATGATAAACCAAGTATTATAGATTATTTTAAAAAGATGAAAAACGTAATAACCAGCCTTTCAATTGCGATAGTATTGTTAACTTCCTGTTCGCCTGCTACAGAAAAAAAAGTGGAAAAAAATGCTTCTCCAGATGTAAAAACAGCACCTGTTTCAGTTTCTAAAACCGATATGGAAAAGAAGGCTATATCAAAATTAGAAATACCTGGTGATTTTGCTTCGCTGGTCCCTATTGATGTATTGAATAGTAAAAGTACAAATGTGTATGAGAAATATGGTATAGAGTTCTCGGGTAACTGTTATTCCTGTGACTTAACAAGTTTGTCCATCACAAAGAAGAAAATAAGATGGACCAATGTCTGCGATGAAAAAGATACCTTTGAGATCAGTGATTTTTCATATTCTATAGAAGGAAATAAAACTATTTTTAAAACACCGGAAAGAACTTATATTTTAACTCAAATAGATAAAGCTCCCGTTTACGAACTTGTTATAGAAGGTCAGAAACTGGAAATGAAAGGCAAAAGAATATCCACCTATTTCACAACCGAAAAAGCTTTTGAGCTTTTTACAGAGCATGATTGCGGTAATTTCGAAGGATAAATTATAAAAGAATATTAATCGTTGATTCAGTTAGAGTAGTCTGGGTCAGCGATTCCTGTGTTTTACTGAATTTTTGCAACAAAAAAACCTCAAAGCAATTTGAGGTTTTATATGTGAAATAATGACTTAATTATTTTGCTGGTTTTTTAGGACTCATCATCATAATCATTCTTTTTCCTTCAAGTTTAGGAAGCTGGTCTACTTTACCTACGTGCTCCAATTCCTGAGCAAGCTTTAAAAGCAAAATTTCTCCCTGATCTTTAAAGATAATCGAACGTCCTTTAAAAAATACGTAGGTTTTTAATTTAGAACCTTCTTCAAGGAATTTCTCAGCATGCTTCTTTTTGAATTCATAATCGTGGTCATCTGTCTGAGGTCCGAAACGGATCTCTTTTACTACCACTTTTACCTGCTTAGCTTTAAGTTCCTTTTGTTTTTTCTTTTGCTCATATAAGAATTTCTTATATTCTAATATTCTTGCAATAAAAGGTTCTGCTTTATCAGAAATTACTACTAAATCCAATTCCTGATCCGCAGCAATCTGTCTTGCTTTGTCAATTGGATAAATTCCTGGCTCTACGTTATCGCCCACCAAACGAAGCTCTCTCACACGAATTTTATCGTTGATCAAGTGTAAGTCCTCTTGTACCGGACGTCTTTGTGGGCCCCTGTTGTTAAATCTTTGTGCTATTGTATTATAATTTTATTGGTTAACTACTTATTTTAATTGATTTAAATATCTAAAATTGAAAGATTCATTAATTCATTAATCTTTGAATCCTTCAATCTTTTAATTTTAAATTTATATTGCTGCTTCTTTTTTGAAGTAAGCAACGAAATCCTCCATCTTCATTACTCCAAGATCTCCTTCTCCACGTCTTCTTACAGAAATCGTGCCTTCTTTTTCTTCATTTTCTCCTACTACAAGCATGAAAGGAATCTTATTTAATTCTGCATCACGGATCTTTTTACCTGTCTTCTCGTTTCTATCATCAATCTGACCGCTAATATCGTGATTTTCCAAAAATTGTGAAACTTTTTTTGAATAATCTACATATTTTTCACTGATCGGTAGAATAATAAACTGATCCGGGCTTAGCCATAATGGGAAATCACCAGCTGTGTTTTCCAGTAAGATAGCAATGAAGCGCTCCATAGAACCAAATGGTGCTCTGTGGATCATTACCGGTCTGTGTTTTTCATTATCATTTCCGATATAATGAAGGTCAAACCTTTCTGGTAAGTTGTAATCTACCTGGATAGTTCCCAGCTGCCATTTTCTTCCTAAAGCATCTTTCACCATGAAGTCAAGCTTAGGACCGTAGAATGCCGCTTCTCCGTATTCAACTACCGTTTTTAAACCTTTCTTCTGAGCTGCATTGATGATTGCACTTTCTGCTTTCTCCCAATTCTCATCAGAACCAATGTACTTTTGTTTGTTTTCAGGATCTCTTAATGATACCTGGGTTACAAAATCTTCAAACCCTAAAGATTTGAATACATAAAGTGTAAGGTCAATTACTTTTTCAAATTCTTCAGAAAGCTGATCCGGAGTACAGAAAAGGTGAGCATCATCCTGAGTAAATCCACGAACTCTTGTCAATCCGTGAAGCTCTCCACTTTGCTCATATCTGTATACCGTACCGAATTCTGCATATCTTTTTGGTAAATCTCTGTAGCTCCATTGTGAAGTTTTGTAAATTTCACAGTGGTGAGGACAGTTCATTGGCTTCAATAAGAATTCTTCTCCTTCGTTCGGAGTTTTAATCGGCTGGAAGCTGTCTTCCCCGTATTTATCCCAGTGTCCTGAAGTTACATATAATTCTTTTGCCCCGATGTGTGGAGACATTACGAATTCATAACCTCCTTTTTTCTGAGCGTCAGAAAGGAAATTCTCCAATTTTCTTCTTAAAGCAGTACCTTTTGGTAACCAAAGTGGTAAACCAGCACCTACTTTTTCAGAGAATGCAAAAATTCCAAGTTCTTTCCCTAATTTTCTGTGGTCTCTTCTTTTAGCTTCTTCTAATCTTTCAAGATATTCAGTAAGATCTTTCTGTTTAGGGAAAGAAATACCGTATACTCTTGTTAATTGAGGATTTTTTTCATTTCCTCTCCAGTAAGCTCCTGCTGCATTTAAAATCTTAACTGCCTTCACAATTCCTGTATTTGGAATGTGACCACCACGACATAAGTCTGTGAAGTTATCGTGCGTTACAAAAGTGATTTCTCCGTCATTAAGATTAGAGATCAATTCTACTTTGTAAGGGTTGTCTGCATATGTTTTTAAAGCATCTTCTTTAGAAACCGGATATAGAGAGAATGTAGACCCTTTCTTCGCGTTTTCTAAGATCTTTTTCTCAATCTTTTCAAAATCTTTTTCAGATAAGCTTTCATCCCCGAAATCTACATCATAGTAGAATCCGCTTTCAATAGCCGGACCGATTGTCAACTTAGCATTAGGATAAAACTCAAGGATAGCCTGCGCCAAAAGGTGGGCAGAAGAATGCCAGAAAGCCTTCTTTCCAAGATCATCATTCCACGTCAAAAGCTGTACCGTAGAATCCGTGGTTATAGGTGTGGTTATTTCTACTTGTTGATCATTAACAATTGCGGAGATGGTGTTTCTTGCCAATCCCTCGCTTATAGATTTTGCCACATCTAGAGGAGTCACTGCTCCTTCGAATTCTTTGACGCTATTGTCTGGAAGTGTAATTTTTATCATTGTTTACTAAGAAATTTTAAGATGCAAAAATACGGAATTTTTAGATAAAATACTATATTAGCCTATATTTAGAATGAGAATTAATATTAAAATGAAAAAGTTATTCGTGGTTTTTGTCTCATTGAGTGCCACATTCTGTTTTTCGCAGAAAAGTACATCCACATTTTCTGTTACTTACAATAGAAATATTGAGACTTATTTTCTTGTAGAAATACTGTCTGCAGAGCACCGAAAGAATAATAAGGATTTTGAACTTTATAAGATAAAAGAGTGTTCTGTTTATCAGCCGGTTGTTAAAAATGCCTTACAGAAATACGGCCATTTGAAAGACTCAGATATTGCTGTTTCAACCGCCAGACTCAATGATATTTTATTGAAAAAATATGGGAGTGGAAATGATGCAATGATGAAACCTCTAATGTATCATAAGGAATTTCCGGATGTGGAATGGATTAATGAATATCACTTTGAAAACAATAATCTTACAAAAGAACAGAATAAAGAAGCAACAGATTTAATTAAAAATTATCTTTCAGAGCTTTCAAAATTCTACATTAAGGAGAATATCGGACAGTTTTTTAAAGAGAATGAAACCTTTTATAAGGGGGGAATAGCAGAATACAGAAAACAGATTCCTGACGGATTTACGAGAGCCATGGAACAATTTTATGGTGAAAGTTTTAATAGTTATACTATTATTATTTCCCCTATGATGATGTGGCCTATTGAAGATAATGAAGGAAGAGGAATTGGTACCAATGTCATATTACCATCCGGGCAACAGAATATTTACGAGATTGCCAGCCCGTTTGTAAGGGTACAGAAACCAGGAGAATTTGGGTATGACAATCAGTTTCAGGCCCGGTTTTTAAGTGTTCACGAATTTGGACATTCCTTTGTCAATAAAGAAGTTTATCAAAACACAGATAAGCGTACAAAATTTAAAGACCTATTCGAAAAATCAAAATTAAAGGAAACCATGATCAGAACAGGAGGTTATGGAGATTATCAGACCTGTGTAGCTGAACATTTGGTAAGATTAGGCGAAATTGAAACCGCCAGAATTCAAAAAGATAAGGAAAGGGTAAAAAGACTTCAGGAATATCATCTGAAAAATAATTTCATTTTTATTCCATTATTAGAAGAGAAATTAAAAGAATATCATTCTGACAGGAAAAAATATAAAACATTCGGAGCTTTCGTACCAAAACTGCTTGAAATTTTTGAAAACAGTTCTGTGGAATTTATCAATGGTGAACTTAACAAAATAGAAAATAAAAATTCCAATATTACAATACAATGAATACTATAAATGTAGATTTGCACTGCGACTTATTATGCTATTTACTTGAGCCGGGCGCATTAATTGATGACAAAGAACTTGGCTGTTCACTTCCTTATTTAAAAGAAGGAAATGTAAAGCTTCAGGTTATGGCCATATACTCAGCAACAGGGGCCAATAGTACTGCTTATGGAGCAAAACAGAGCGAAATATTTTCAAATTTCCTTCAAAATGAAAATTTTTTCTTGTTCGAAGGAGAAAACTATAAAAATTCTGAGAACAAAGACAAAGTAGGAGTTATCGCTTCTATTGAAAATGCATCCGGTTTCTGTGGCGAAGATGATACTTTAGAAACTGGTTTTAAAAATCTGGAAGCAATCATTGAAAAAACACAGCGAATTCTTTATCTTGGAATAACCCATCATACTGAAAACCGCTTTGGAGGAGGGAACTATTCTGATGTAGGACTTAAAGATGACGGGAAAGTTTTGCTTGACTATTTTTCAGAAAAAAACATTGCTATTGATCTTGCCCATACCAGCGATCAGCTTGCCTACGGAATTCTTAATTATATAGATCAAAGAAACTATAAGATTCCTATCTTGGCAAGTCATTCTAACTATAGACCAGTACATGACAAAAAAAGAAACCTTCCTGATGAACTGGCAAAAGAAGTCATTAAAAGAAAAGGATTGATAGGACTCAATTTTATCCGCAATTGTGTCGATGATAAAAATCCTGAGATGTTATACGAACATATTCAGTACGGTCTTGATCTGGGTGCGGAAGATGCTATTGCGTACGGTGCCGATTTTTTCTTTTGCAAAAACCATCCTGATAAATCCCGTCATCCTTTTTTCTTTGAAGGATACGATGATGCATCCGCTTTTAATGCAATCAATAAAGAAATTGAAAAACGTTTCTCTTCCGAATTGTTAGAAAAGATCAGTCATAAAAATGCATTGGATTTCATAGAGAATATGTATAAATAAAATCATTCTTATCGGATCAAATCAATGCATAATTATAACAGGTCGCTCCTCCGGATCTCTAATTTTAAAACTAAATATTTCCTATTAATAGTTAGCTCTTATTGAAGATGGATTTGATCTCAACGGGATCTACTGTTAGTAGAAAAAATGAAGTGCCTTTAAAAATAAAGCTCCGGAGGAGCGATCTGTTAATACCTAAATCTGTGAAATTATATTAACAAGAAAATAATTTTTCTTGTTTTATTTTACATGAAGTAAAGTATGATAAGATACTGTAAAATGAATTTTT
This sequence comes from Chryseobacterium sp. IT-36CA2, assembly GCF_949767875.1. Taxonomy (NCBI): domain Bacteria; kingdom Pseudomonadati; phylum Bacteroidota; class Flavobacteriia; order Flavobacteriales; family Weeksellaceae; genus Chryseobacterium; species Chryseobacterium sp. IT-36CA2. The sequence goes on from NZ_CATKPG010000020.1 coordinate 215,301, forward strand.
ATGTAATTTTATTTAATGCTTTCTTTTATACTTTACTTTCTGCTTGATAATTTCAACCACATCCACATTCTGGACTTTAGATTTGATCCATCCATGAATATCAATATAAAATAATGATCGTCTGTAATATTCGTTGTTGGAATACTCTTCCAGCTTTTTATCAAAACTTTCAAATGCTTTCTGTCTCTGATCCAAAACCTGATTATTAAGATTCTTAAAAAACTGAATGCTTTCAAAATGGAATTCTTCCGGTTTCTTCATTTTCTTGGCAAACTTCAATGTAGAAGTAATGAATTCATCATAATCTTCATCATTTCCAGACTCATATTTTGCCATTAAGATCAAAATTCGAGTATGAAATAATAAATCTTCCTGTACATTTCCTTTAGATTCTATGACTCTCATAGAATACTCAATGGACTTATCAAACATTTTACTGCCAAAGAACATGGCCGCCATTTTAAGGTAAAGAATCATGAAATGATGCTCATCAATTCTTTCTCTAAGTCTTTCCATTTTTAATTCTACTTCAGGAATAAGCTTGGTTCCTGTAAAAAACTCTCCTTTTACAAAATGAATATTCATCAATGTATTGTATTGGGTAAGGAAAATAAGGGACTGAAGGTTCTCATTCTGAACAAAATTCTCCGCATGTACCATTGTATTGAAATTCTCAAAATGTTCTTCCAGAATATCAATATTTCCATACAAAAACAGAATTTTTAGCAGGTAAGTATTCCCCTTAATGTACCAAACCGGGTGGCTATAGATCATTTCTGGCTTCTTATGAAAAAGATCTACCCATTGATAGGCATATTTCAAAGTGTATTTGTAATCCTGTAAAAGCTGGTTTTTCCAGACATGGGCTTTATAATACCAAAGCTTTTCCGTGAAATTCAGCTTTTCGGGGTTTATGTTTTTAATCTGAGCATTGAAAACATCCATCACCTCCTGGCGGTCTGTATCATTTTTTACATAGCCGTGGGTAAGCATTTCACTGTATAATTTTAGTGAAAGATTAGATAATTTTGTGGTGTAACGATTCTGTTTACTGATCTCCTGAGATTGCTTGATAAGCTCTTCGGCACGACCTTCAATGCTTCGTGTAATAAATTGGGATTCAATTACTTTTTCCAGATCTATGATTTCCGAAGCGATACTTTTCTCATCCAGTTCCAATGCAGTTTGCTTGGTTTTGTCTAATATCTTTAAAGCCTGTTTGTAAAGCCCTTTTTGATACAGAATATTGGCGAAATCTAACTGTTCACGAAGCTGGATTCTGTAGTTCTGGTGACTTGGGTTCATACGGAGGCTCACCAAAACCTGTTTGTAAAGATGGGCTTTCAGATTGGAAAGCTGTTGTTTGGTGGAAATTTTTTTCTCAATAATAATGCTTTCATCATATTCTTTCATCTTATCCATTTCGGAAAATAACAATAGAAATTTGGCATCTACGTTAATTCCGAGACGGTTTACATATAACTTAAACTGTCTTTTTTCAGAGGTGGTCAATGACTTTACCAATACAAACAAAAAATCTTTCTGCAATTCTGCCATTGTAAATTTTTATAAATTAAATTATTGATTAACAAATGAATACGATTGTTTTTTCAGCTGTTGAATATTGTAATTTTCAGAAAAAATGAAAATGAAAAAATATTGCATGCTGTAGTTTTGAGCCAAAATTAAGTAAAAAACTTCACTTATGAATTCCGAAAAAATCGAAATTTTTGATACGACACTGAGAGATGGGGAACAGGTTCCGGGATGTAAACTGAACACGGAACAGAAGCTGATTATTGCTGAAAGGCTTGACGAGTTGGGAATTGATATCATTGAAGCGGGATTTCCAATTTCGAGTCCCGGAGATTTTGAATCTGTTTCAGAAATCTCAAAACTGGTAAAAAATGCAAAGGTATGCGGACTGACGAGAGCAAACAAAAAAGATATTGATGTAGCAGCTGAAGCTCTGAAGTTTGCAAAGAAACCAAGAATTCACACTGGAATCGGAACTTCTGATTCTCATATTAAATATAAATTCAACTCAACAAGAGAAGATATTATTGAAAGGGCAGCAGATGCTGTAAGGTATGCTAAAACATATGTGGAAGACGTAGAATTTTATGCTGAAGATGCCGGGAGAACGGATAATGAATATCTGGCAAGGGTTTGCGAAGCCGTTATCAAAGCGGGAGCAACTGTACTGAATATTCCTGATACCACAGGATATTGCCTTCCGGAAGAATATGGTCAGAAAATAAAATACCTGAGAGAAAATGTAAAAGGAATCGAAAAAGCGGTGCTTTCATGCCATTGTCATAATGACCTTGGGTTGGCTACTGCCAATTCTATTGCCGGAGCGATCAATGGTGCGCGTCAGATTGAATGTACCATCAATGGATTGGGAGAAAGAGCAGGGAATACGGCTTTGGAGGAAGTTGTCATGATTTTGAAGCAGCATAGAGATTTGAATCTGCATACCGATGTGAATTCCAGAATGTTGAATGAAATGAGTACAATGGTGTCTGATCTTATGGGAATGTCTGTACAGCCTAACAAAGCTATTGTAGGTGCGAACGCCTTTGCTCACAGCTCAGGAATTCATCAGGATGGTGTGATTAAAAACAGAGAAACTTATGAGATTATTGATCCTGCAGAAGTAGGTGTGAATGCTTCTTCGATTATTCTTACTGCCAGAAGCGGACGTTCAGCATTGGCTTACCGCTTCAAGCATATCGGTTATGAAGTGACCAAAAATGAACTTGATTATCTATATCAGGAGTTTTTGAAAATCGCTGACCTTAAAAAAGAAATATGTAATGATGATCTGAGCCTGATGATGGATTCTTTCAACAGAAAAATTGGATAGGTTTGATTTAAATCAAGATAAAGTAAACAATGAACAACAATAAAAAGACACTTTTTGATAAAGTTTGGGACGCTCATGTGGTAGAAACTATTCCTGACGGACCTCAGATCATTTATATAGACAAACATCTTATTCATGAGGTAACCAGTCCTCAGGCCTTTGCAGAACTTGAATCCAGAAACCTGGAAATATTCAGACCGGAACAGATTGTAGCCACTGCGGATCACAATGTTCCTACTTTGAATCAGGAACAGCCTATCAGAGATGAACTTTCAAGAAATCAGGTAGAGCAGCTTACAGAAAACTGTCAGAAAAACAATATTGAGCTTTTCGGATTAGGACATCAATATCAGGGAATTGTTCATATCATCGCTCCGGAATTAGGGATTACCCAGCCGGGAATGAGTATTGTGTGTGGTGACAGCCATACTTCTACCCATGGAGCATTTGGATCTATAGCTTTCGGAATTGGAACCAGCCAGGTTGCTCAGGTATTTGCAAGCCAATGTTTGCTGCTGAACAAACCAAAATCAATGAGAATTACAGTTAATGGAAAACTGAACGAAAATGTTCAGCCTAAAGATGTTATTCTTTATATCATTTCAAAAATAGGAACGGACGGAGGAACAGGATATTTCTGTGAATATGCAGGTAATGTATTTGAGGAAATGTCAATGGAAGGAAGAATGACGGTCTGCAACATGAGTATTGAAATGGGTGCCAGAGGCGGAATGATTGCCCCTGATGAAACCACTTTTGAATACGTACAGGGAAGAAAATTCGCTCCGGAAGGAGATGAATGGACTGAAAAAGTAGCTTATTGGAAAACTTTGAAAACCGATGAAGGAGCCATTTTTGATGAAGAATTAAGCTTTGATGCTTCAGATATTTATCCAATGATTACTTATGGAACCAACCCGGGAATGGGGATTTCAATCCGCGAAGTTATTCCGGCACCACAAAATGAATCTGAAGAGAAAGCTTTGAAATATATGGGACTGGCAGCTGGCCAGGCTGTTAACAGCATCAAAGTTAATTATGTTTTCATAGGAAGCTGTACCAATGCCAGAATAGAAGATTTCCGTTCTGCAGCCCAGTATATTAAAGGGAAAAGCAAGTCAGAAGCTGTAAAAGCACTGATTGTTCCGGGATCTCAGCAAGTGGTGAAACAGATTTATGAAGAAGGTTTGGATAAAATATTCAGTGATGCAGGATTTCAGATTCGCCAGCCGGGATGTTCAGCATGTCTGGCGATGAATGATGATAAAATTCCGGAAGGAGAATATTGTGTTTCCACTTCCAACAGAAACTTTGAAGGCAGACAGGGACAAGGTTCAAGAACGATTCTTGCCAGCCCGCTTACCGCAGCAAAAGCAGCAATAGAAGGTAAAATCTCAGCTTTTGAAAGTGTAAACTAAACAGATAAAAGTACATGCAAAAATTAGTTGTTTTAAAATCCCGCGCAGTTCCATTGCCGGCAGAAAATATAGATACAGACCAGATTATTCCGGCAAGATTCCTGAAAAGTATAGACCGAAAAGGTTTTGGAGAAAATCTGTTTAGAGACTGGAGATTCAATATGCATACAGGAGAGCCAAATCCTGACTTTGTTTTAAACAATCCTAAATTTGATGGTGAGATTCTGGTGGCAGGAAATAACTTCGGTTGTGGTAGCAGTCGTGAACATGCAGCCTGGTCTTTGACAGATTATGGTTTTAAAGTGATTGTTTCCAGCTATTTCGCTGATATTTTCAAAGGAAATGCCCTGAATAATGGACTTCTTCCTGTAAAGGTTTCCGAAGAATTTTTAAAAGAAATTTTAGAAGGAATCAACGAAAATCCTGACAATGAAATTGCCATTGATGTAGAATTACAATCAATCAGCTTCAAAGATACCACGGAAACCTTTGAAATTGATTCTTACAAAAAAATATGCCTGCTAAACGGCTATGACGATATTGATTTTTTAATAAGCAGAAAGCAGACGATCACAGAATTTGAATTAAAAACACAAAAAGCAAATGAGCGACAGTTATTTTAAAATCGCGGTTCTTCCCGGAGATGGGATTGGCCCGGAAATCATCAGTGAAAGCATTAAAATATTAGATGTTATTGCTGAAGCTTTTCAATGCAAATTCCATTTTGATTATGGATTAATTGGTGCAGAAGCTATTTTTAAAACAGGAAATCCTTTGCCTGAAGAAACTTTAAAGATCTGTAAAGAATCTGATGCTGTGCTTTTCGGAGCTATTGGTGATCCGGTTTTTGATAACAATCCGGAAGCAAAAGTAAGACCTGAACAGGGTTTATTGAAACTTCGTAAAGAACTGGGACTGTTTGCCAATATCCGTCCTTTGAAAACATATGCATCTCTGATTGATAAAAGTCCTTTGAAAAGAGAAATTATTGAAGGAGCAGATATCCAGATTTTCAGAGAACTGGTAAGTGGAATTTATTTTGGTGAAAAATTTACAGATCCCGAAGGAGCTTATGCTTATGATGTCTGCAAATACAGTCGTGAAGATATTATTCCGATTGCTCATATGGCATTTCAGGAAGCTCAGAAAAGAAAGAAAAAACTTACGCTTATCGATAAAGCCAATGTTTTGGATACCTCAAGATTGTGGAGAAAAACGTGTCAGGAAATAGCTCCTGAATATCCTGATGTACAGCTTGATTATATGTTTGTAGACAATGCGGCCATGCAGCTTATTCTTAATCCTAAGCATTTTGATGTTATTTTGACTGAAAATATGTTTGGAGATATTATTTCAGATGAAGCAAGTGTGATCGGAGGTTCTATCGGATTGCTGCCATCTGCGTCGGTGGGAGAGAAGAATGCTTTATTTGAGCCTATTCATGGGTCTTATCCACAGGCAAAAGGAAAAGGAATTGCTAATCCCATTGCTTCTATTTTAAGTGTGGCGATGATGCTGGATCATCTTAATTTAAAGGTTGCAGCTGATAAATTGAGACAATCTGTGGAACATGCTATTGAAAACAAGTATGTTACCATTGATCTTAATACCAAACAATATTACTCAACAAGTGAAGTGGGAAGCTTTATTGCTGACCATATCAGATATTCCGAAAAATCATATTACAATTTTGAAAATATTAAGATCGGAAAATCAACCATCGTATAAAAAAAGTTCATTTAGATAGTTAGAAAGAAAAGTTCCGCCTCGTATGAGACGGAACTTTTCGTTTTTTGTTATCAAATAAAGCCTTGAGAGCTCATTTATTTTTTTGTATTATCTGTTTTTCCCGATTTGTTTTTTGAAGCTTTTTGAATGTCTTCCTTATCAATATCAGGTGGGTTTGTCTTTTTTGACGCTGCAGGAATGTTCTGGAAATCCTGATTCTGCTTTTGGGTCTCTGCTGCATTAGCAGATTCTTTCTTGTGGGTGTTTCCTTTTTTATCCATGACTTTAAATTTTCAATATTATATCATAATATCATTCAAAGTGTTTGCCAAAATGGGAAACGGGTAAAGCTTTATTCTTCTTAAAGACCTAAGATACCAATTTTTCCGGTTTTATCCTCTATTTCATAATTTAAAGCCTTGGCCAAAACGAAAACATTATTCAGATTTTCCATCAGCTGTTTACGACCTTCTGTTCTCAATTGATTCTGATCAATTGATTTTTCTGCTGTTTCTTTAGCTTTCTGAGTGACATTTTTAATATCTTTTTCCGAAATTCTGTTAATAAAAGAATCATCCAAAGATTGAATTTCAACACTCGGTGTAATTCTTATTTCAGCATCAGGAAGCTCAGTAATGATCAATTTTTTATTGATGGAATCTACTTCAATCTTCATTTTGTTAAGGTCATAAGAAACCTGCGCATTAGTCTTGGTATAGGTAATAATGCTGTTGCTGGAAATTTCTTTCCCAAAAACTTCATAACCCATTTTGGTTTTCTGCATACTGGAAGTATTCTGCTCCATGACCACCATCTTATTCATCTTGGAAATCTGATTGGTCAGAATGTAATAATCCGACTTTTCAGTTTTATTTCCAAGGTTAAGACAGGATTTCAGGCCAAAAAACAGAAGCACCATGGCTCCGGCACCTGCAGCAAAGGATAATATGGTTCTATAATTTCTCAAAATCTATTTAAAAATTTCTTTGATGACAGATGAATCGTTCTTTTTAAGAATTTGAACTAAATCTCTTTCAATATATCCTGTAGTGGGCATTTCTATGATTCTGCCAACCTCTTTTCCGTATCTTTTCAGGATAATGGTAGGAACTTTCTGAATATTATAAAGACTTTCGTCTCCTGTAGGAGATTCTTTCTTACGGTTTACCGCTATAATATTTAATTTGTTTTCAGGATAGTTGGCAGCTTCCAGTATTTTCATCAGCCTTGGAAAATCTCTGTGGCTGTCCTCACACCATGTTCCCAAGAAAACAACAACTTCATAAGTGCCTATTTTACCTTTTCTTAATTCGCTGACTGCTTTTTCGTCAATAGCATATTCATCATGTTCTTTTACATACCAATCTGCATAAGGAGCTTTCAAAAACTGCTCTTTCAGTTGGTTTCCTAGAAGCATTTTCCCATCTTTCTGAGTATCAACCTCACGGTTAACCACTACTTTTTGAGCGCTAAGCTGTTGTGTAGCTAAAAATAAGCTTGAAAATGCAACAATATTGGTAATAAATTTTTTCATATTTTATTTTTCGATAATTGATTTTAAATCAGCAGGAGAGTAGTATTTGTTTTTTAATACTTTATGATCCGCCTGTCTGTAAACATTGAATTTTTCTCCAGACTTTTCATAAAAAGATTCTACTTCCTTCTCTTTGTAGAATTCAACAGTTTCCTTTGCCTGTTCTTCATTATCACATGCTTTCGACATATTGGAGCGTTGAACTTCGTTGAATAGCTCTACAAATTTGCTGCCAAGTCCGAATTCCAGAACAGCACCACTCAAAACATACTGAAGATCACACAATGCGTCAGCAATTTCTACAATATTGTTATCTGCAATGGCTTGTTTCAGTTCGTTTAATTCTTCCTGTAAAAGTTCCACTCTCAGGTTACATCTTTCAGGAGAAGGAATTTGTGGTGTATCTAAAATAGGGGCTTTGAAAGTAGTATGGAATTCTGCTACTTGGTTCAAACTATCAATTTTATCCATGAATTTTTTTATTTCCCACAAAGATAGAAAAGGATTTGTAAAATGTGAAATGTACAAGACTAAATGTGTGAATAAAGAATTGATGGAAAATTTTTCAAAACAAAATTTAATCTGCAAAAATCAATAAAACCACAACTATAAAAATTGTGGTTTTAGTTTGAAATATTTTAATTCTATTCAATTATTGTAACTACTCATATTTCCAGATCCCTGAAATACTCAATATCATCAACCCTGGTTGTTTTTCACCGTAGCTGAATACACAAAGATATTTTGAATGACAAGAAGAACAATCTGTTCCAAAATACAAAGTGGGCATATTATTAACGGTCAATTCTCCGAAATGAAACATGCTCTGAGAGGTTCCGTTGGCGATTCTGTGTTGTAACAATTCATCTTTGGATATCACTTTATCTTCATGATACAGTTGAAGGATAGGGAATCCAGATGAATAGGGAGCTATTTCAAATGTGTTTTTGTGACCGCAATCACAGCAAGTGAAAGTTGTTGTTGCAGATGGAAGAGCTTCATCATTGATAAAAGTACTTTTTTCAACAGAAGCTTTTCCTGTAATTTTTATTTTTTCTGATATTGAATGCATCTGGGTTAATTTATGGCTGAATAACTGTGCCTACTAAGTTAGGATATTTTCCGCTTGGACTTTTCTTAATGGTGATTTTTATATAACCTTCTTCTGCCAGCTTATTCCATGTTTTCTGATATCCAGTGTTGATATCGAGAGGGATTTTCCACATGGTTTGTTTCCCTTTTCCTGCCTGGCTAAACCAAGGAATAATATCTGCTGTCTGGGTTTTAAACTGCATGGAATTATTCAATACATCAATTTCGTAATAGAAATCATATTTGTCTTCTGCTTGGTTTAGAGCTCTTTGTGTGAAAGTATACACATATCCGTTGATGATCGGACTTGTAAAGCTTCCGCCCAAAGTAGGAACGCCCGTTCCGTTATAGCTGCCAACAGCTCCGCTATATCGGTCAAACTTCTGTCCAACCTGTAATGGAACATCGTCAACAATATTGTAGCCTCCGTTTGCAGGCGGCCATCCACCATTTAAATTATTAGCCTTAAAAAGCGATTCCAGTTCACTCCATTTACCTCTTCTGTACAGATCGTAAGCTTGATTTCTGATGGCCTGGCTTACCGAATTGTTACTGTCATAAGTTGCAGCCAATTCATCTGCCGTTTTGTAGAATACAGAGGTAACGTCGGGATTAATGTCTATTACATCCTCATTGTCTGAGCTACAGGCTACCGAGAGCGTAGTAATTGTTAAAAAAAAGAAGTACTTAAATAAATGTTTCATATAAAAAATTTTAAATTATTTTAAAATTATTGAGGTATTAGAGGGGTTACCTTTTTTGAAACATCATTTTCTTTACAAAATTCTTAAGTGAAATATTTTTACCGTTTTCCAGGCTAAAAAAGAGCGTTTTCAGGATTGGAATCAGGTGTAATCATGCACTTTTCTGACAGTAAATTGCTGAAATTATCAATTCATGTCAAGATAAGGGCAAAAGAAGCAGCTTCATCAGACGTCAAAAAACGGCTTGGAGCTCCCTTAAATACAATCTGGGTAAACGGCACAATGAAATATTGCTATGTGATAAATTTAAATTAAAAAACTTGAATATTAGTTATTTTGTTTTAAATAAAACATTATTGTAAAATTTAATCAAATAATAAACGTGTTTGAATTTATATTTTTTATTTTTTTTTGAATAAAAAAAGCTGCCCTAATGAGCAGCTTTCTGATTGAATTATATTCTTGTTACTTTTTAATGAATTGTTTTGCAAATCCTCCAACCTGGATTACATAGGTGCCATTGGTTAGTTTATTGACATTCACTGTTCCGCTTTCCAGATTTCCTGCACTGGCAAGTCTTCCGGCCATGTCATAGATTTTATATTCTTCATTGCTGGTGTTGGTAAGGGTAAGGATGTCTTTTACAGGATTCGGATATAGCTTGATTTCTGTGGATGATGAATTGCTGTCTGTAGATTTATCGTCAGAAGTTTTTACAGAAATATTGGCATTATTGATATCAAAGAAAATATGATTGCTTCCTTTAATCATTATTCTACCAGAATTGGTTAAAGTATCAGGGATTGTAATGGTTTCCGACCCATCATTAGGAGTTGCTGTTAATAACGTGGTCCATGTAATTCCATTATCTGTTGACCATAGGATATCTACGTTAGCAGTATTCACTCCGTTGGCTGTGGTGCCTGCTACATCCCATGTCACTATTTGTGAGCTCCCTTTTACGTAGGAAACGGCTGTGTTTTGCGATGTTATGACAAATGGCCCTGCTGCTGAATTAACAGTGATCTTGGTGTCATCCGAATTATTTCCACCACCTCCGGCTTTATTGTCGCGAACAGTGAGTCTGAAATTTAAAGTTCTGGCAACAGCGGGAAGAGCTTCAACATCTATTTCCTTTCCTGTTGTCTTAAGAGAGCCTGCTAAAATAGAAGACATTATTGGAAAATATCTTACAGGAGAACTTGAAGGAGTCCATGATCTGAATGTAGGTCCTGGAATTTTTGTTTCTTTTGCTGCAGAATCAGCTCCTGTTTCAGAAGAAGTTCCTTTGTCCATTTGTTCCCAGATATAGGTGAGTGGATCTCCGTCTGCATCAGTTCCGGATCCGGTAAGCATGAAAGGAGTGCTTTTGGGAATAATATAATCTAGGCCTGCATTTGCTGTAGGAATAGAATTTCCTGTAAGAGTATTAAGGGAACAGGTTTTTGTTTTGATATTATCAGTAATTTGTTCAATATTTAGAGCATGAAAAAACGGATCAGAGTTAGTTTGAACATCATAATTGGTAACACCGGCATATCCCATAATGGTTGATCCTGAACCTGGTTCTACAGGTTTTAGCCCCGCTTCAACGCGATAAGAAGATGTGTGATTTCCGCCGAACTGATGTCCCATTTCATGAGCTACAAAATCAATATCAAAAGTATCTCCGGAAGGAATACCGTTTGCTGGTGAAGTGTATCCGCTTCCTTTATAGCTGCTTGGATAGGTTATGCCCTGATCTTGATAAGTAGACATATTATTGTCACAAATACATCCGATACAACCTGCATTACCGCCGCCGCCATCTCTTCCGAAAAGGTGGCCTATATCAAAATTATTATTTCCGATAGAAGTGTTTAAATTGTTCATGAGCTCCAGATTCCAATTCTTCATTTGTGAAGATGGAGAGTAAGGATCTGTGGATGCATCGGTATATATAAGATCGTCATTATTGGCGATCAGTATCATTCTTGCTGCAAAATCATTTTCAAAAATGCCGTTTACGCGGGTCATTGTATTGTTCATAGCTGCCAAAGCTTGAGCTTTTGTCCCTCCAAAATAAGAGGTGTATTCTCCTGTACATGAAAGAGCAAGTTTGAACGTTCTTAATATAGCATCATCTGCATTTTTATTCGATATGTCGTTGAGATTTCCTTTTGGGGCTATATCTAAAACTTTACATTCGAGTTTATTCAGATTGTCTTTGCTGTCGGATTTTTTGTAGATGATATAGGTGGAAAGATCTTTAGTATATGGTTGGATAAAAACGGCAGATTTGTCGCCATAAATTTCCATAGAAGAAAGTCCCAGGGAAGAAATGCTGAAATAAACCTTTGATGCAGGATCTTCCACGCCTACACCAATATAAGACTTGATATCTGGATATTTAGCATCCAGCTCAGGTTCAAAATTAGAATTTTCTGTTATCTTGAAATTTTCCATTTTCCCGGCTGAATTGGGGAAAGAGATAATTGTTTCAGATTTCCCTGTTGACCTTTTAGGAGCTTTCATCAATACATTTTTTAATCCGCTTATATTCAGGTGATAAAGCTGTGGATTTTCAAAACGTGACATGTTTTCTAAAATCGGAGAGGATATTTTTGAAGAACCGGAGGTCCATAAACGATCTGTCTGTGCGAATAGAATACCCGACAATGCGAGCATTCCCGTCATCAATAATTGTTTTTTCACGCAAATGTATTTTCGTCAAAAATAATAAAAAAATCCCTGAATAGAGATGTTATTTACATGTTTTTTGTCAGTACTCCCCTTAAATATTGAATTTGATGAAAAATATTTCATAAAATTACATAAAACAAAAAACCTGTTCTATGTAGAACAGGTTTTCACATCGTTTAATTTTAAAAAGTCTATTAGTTACTAATTTTTAATGAACCTCTTAGCTGATTCTCCGATTTGAATCATATAAGCCCCTTTTACAAGATTGCTTACGTTCACAGAACCTCTTTGAAGTTTTCCTGAGTCAATTAGTTTTCCACCCATATCGAAGATCTTATAATCTTCTGATGTCGTATTTGAAATGAAAAGTTGATCTCTCACTGGGTTTGGATAAAGCTTCACATCTGTGATCAGGTCTTTCGTATTCTGAAGATCTCCTTTTCCTGAAGAAACAATGTTAAGGGTATAATCTTCGACCTGTCCGTAAGTAAATGCTTCACATGAAGAAGTAGGGATTGAACTATACTTCATCATTACTCTCATTCTTGTAGACCCAACAGTTGCTGTAGATGGGATTGTGATAGATCCGGTAACCGGGCTGGTTGTAGAACCCGCTTTTGTCCATGCTAGCTCTCCGCTGTCTGTAAAGTCTCCGTCTCCGTTGTAATCAATATAAACAGCATATGCTTCGCTGTATTTTGTAGAAGTCCAAACCGGAGTAATGGAAATTGTGTAAGCGCTTCCTCTTGTAACATTAGTAGAAACTGAAGTGAAGTTTTCATAACCTGCAGTTCCTGTAGAGGTATTATTAATAGAACCGAATGTTACGTTTCCTATTCTTTCATCAGCGGTATTGGATGCTGAAGAAGAACAGTAGGAAACAGTTCCTCCTGAAAGAGTAGTAACACTTACTGTATTGCTGGAAACAGAAGCATTTCCTGCCGCATCTTTTGCTTTAACAGAGAAAGTATACGTAGTTGCTGGAGAAAGTCCGGTTACAGTATAAGTAGTAGAAGCTGTAGAACCAATTAATGAAGCTCCCTGATATACATCGTATCCGGTAACTCCTACATTGTCTGTAGCACCAGACCATGAAAGATTTGTTGTTGTAGCAGTAGTTCCTGAAGCAGCAAGGGTAGGAGCTGTTGGGGCCACTGTATCAGGAGTTCCTGAACCAGCATTTACAGAGATGTTGGCATTGTTAACATCAAAGAAAATGTGATTCGATCCTTTTACCATAATTCTTCCTGTGGTGGTAGTAGAATTTGGAATGGTAACAGCTTGTGAACCGTCATTTGGAGTTCCTGCTAATAGAGTAGTCCATGTATTTCCGCTGTCTGTTGACCAAAGGATGTCTACATTTGCAGCGTTTACACCATTTGCAGTAGTTCCTGCTACGTTCCATGTAACGGTTTGAGAGCTTCCTCCTGCGTATGTTGTTGTTGAATTCTGAGAAGTTATATTGAATGGCCCGGCAGTTCCATTAACGGTAATTACTGCATCGTCGGAATTGTTTCCTGAGCCTCCTGCTTTGTTATCACGAACGGTAAATCTGAAGTTTAATGTTCTTGCCACTGAAGAAAGCGCTTCTACTGTAATTTCAGAACCAGCTGTAGTGGTTGCACCTGTTAAAACAGAAGCCATTCTTGGGAAATATCTTACAGGAGCAGTGGTAGGAGTCCATGATCTGAAGTTAGGTCCAGAAGCTTTAGTTGCGCTAGCTGCTGAGCTTGCTCCTGTCTGAGAAGAAGAAGCGTTGTCCATTTGCTCCCAGATGTAGGTTAAAGAATCTCCGTCAGCGTCTGTTCCGGTACCAGTCAGAACAAATGGAGTTCCTTTTGGAATGGTGTAGTCTAAGCCTGCACTGGCTGTAGGAATTGAATTTCCTGTGTTGGTGTTTACAGAGCAGGTTTTAGCTTTAATATTATTTGTGATCTGCTGAATGCTAATCGCGTGGAAGAATGCATCAGAGTGAGGCTGGATGTCCTGGCTGGTAATTCCTGCGTATCCCATAATGGTTGATCCTGATCCAGGTTCCATATTGGCGCCGGTTCCTTCATTGTTCATAGAGAAAGTGTGATTTCCACCGAACTGGTGTCCCATTTCGTGAGCCACATAGTCGATGTCGAAATTATCTCCTGATGGAATAGCGTCTGCCGGAGAAGTATATCCGCTTCCTTTGGATCCGTTGGTACAGATACAGCCTATACATCCTGCATTTCCGCCACCTCCTGAAGCTCCGAACAGGTGTCCGATGTCATAATTAGCTTCACCAATTACAGAAGTTAAAGTACTTTGTAATTGAGAATTCCAGCTGCTCATTCCTGAAGCTGCGGAATAAGGGTCTGTAGAAGCATTGGTGTAGATAACAGCATCATTGTTGGCGATCAAAACCATTCTTGCTGCGAAATCTTTTTCAAAAACACCGTTTACACGAGTCATTGTGGTATTCATTGCAGCTAAAGCCTGAGCTTTTGTACCTCCGAAATAAGTGGTGTATTCTCCGGTACAAGATAATGCCAGTCTGAATGTTCTTAATTTAGCGTCATCAGCGTTAGGTCTTGCAGCAAGAGCAGAGTTGGAAACTCCTTTCTGTGCAGCGTCTACTACTGTACATTCAAACTTGTTAAGATCATCTTTTTTGTCGGATTTTCTGTACACTACATAAGAAGAAAGATCTTTAGCGTAGGGCTCGATGAAAACTGCAGATTTATCACCGTAAATTTCCATAGATGACAGTCCTAGTGGAGAAACACTGAAGTAGACTGTGGAATTAGGATCATCCAGACCTTGTCCTACATAGGATTTGATATCCGGATATTTTGCTGCCAACTCAGGGGCAAAATTGGAATTCTCCCTCACTTTAAAATTTTCCATTCTGCCTTCAGAATTCGGAAAAGAAATGATGAGTTCTGATTTTTCGCCTGCAGCCAGTCTTTTGGGAGCTTTTGCCAGGACATTTTTCAATCCGTTGATATCCAGGTTGTATACCTTTGGATTGCTGATGCCGGTTTTGTTTTCAAAAATCTCTGATGAAGTTTTTCTGGAACCTTCAGACCAAAGACGGTCAGTCTGTGCGAAAGAAATACCCGAAATCAGGAGCATTCCAATCAGCGTTAATTGTTTTTTCATATTAAATATTAAATTTGATTGTGGAATATCAAAGCTAATAAAAAATATGTTACGAAAAACAAAATTTTTTAAGATTATTTTAGAATATGTGTTCAGTGTATTATGCGATGCATTAAATATAATTGAAAAAGCCTTTTATTAAAAGAAAAATGACACATACCGAAGTATATGTCATTCTTATGGTTTGATATAATATTTATTCTATTACATATTATCATCAGCAGTAGGGCCATAAAGTCCGGGAACTTTATTTCCGGTTGCTCTTAAATAAACAACCAGTTCCCCTCTGTGATGGTACAGGTGATTGTAAAGAAAAGCTCTTACCACCTGAACTTTTGGCATAGGAGGGAAAAGTACATTACCGTCCATTTCCATTTTCCATTCATTAAAATAAGCATTTTCGTCAGAGTTTTCAAGAACTTTCTGAGCTTTTGCCACATTTTCTTCAAACTTGGCAACGATATTTTCTGCTTTGGATATATCTCCTTTGTCATACTGATAAGTACCCATATCAAAAACATCCTGATTGAAGGTGGATTCATACCAGTTATATACTTCTGCAATATGAGAAGCCAATTGGCCTGTTGTCCAGTTTTTTTCAGACGGTTTCCAGTTTAAGGCACTGTCGGGAATTGCTTTTAAAATTTTTCTTGTGTTTTCTGCTTCATGCAGAAATTCACCTAATAAGGCTTGTTTAATCATTTGTATGTGTTTTAAAATTAAGGTTATTTTGTAATATCTCTTCCGATTACCAATCTCTGGATTTCAGAAGTACCTTCACCGATTGTACAAAGCTTAGAGTCTCTATAGAACTTTTCAGCAGGGAAGTCTTTTGTATAACCGTATCCTCCGAAGATCTGAACTGCATTGTTGGAAATTCTTACACAAGCTTCAGAAGCATAAAGTTTAGCCATAGCTCCTTCTTTTGTCATTTTCTGTTTTGCGTTTTTCAATGTAGAAGCTCTTTGGATAAGAAGTTCAGCAGCATCAATTTCTGTTGCCATATCTGCTAACATAAAGTTGATAGCCTGGAAATCTGAAATAGGTTTTCCAAACTGATGTCTTTCTTTTGCATATTTCAAAGCTGCTTTGTAAGCTCCTCTTGCAGTACCTAAGCTTAGGGCAGCGATAGAAATTCTACCTCCGTCCAATACTTTCATAGCTTGCTTGAAACCTTCTCCTACTTCTCCTAAACGGTGAGAATCCGGTACACGTACATTATCAAAGATAAGTTCTGCAGTTTCGGAAGCACGCATTCCTAATTTATTTTCTTTTTTTCCTGAAGAGAATCCAGGCATTCCTTTTTCTAAAACAAAGGCTGTAGAGTTATTCTTAGCACCTATTTCTCCTGTTCTTGTCATTACTACGGCAATATCTCCTGAGATAGCGTGAGTAATAAAGTTTTTAGCTCCGTTGATGATCCATTCATCACCATCTTTTACAGCAGTAGTAGACATACCTCCTGAATCTGAACCAGTATTGTGTTCTGTAAGCCCCCAAGCTCCGATTACTTTTCCGGAAGCCAGCTGAGGAAGCCATTTGTGTCTCTGCTCTTCATTTCCGAATTCGTAGATATGGTTGGTGCAAAGAGAGTTGTGTGCTGCTACAGAAAGACCAATAGATGGATCAACCTGAGAAATTTCATCCAGAATAGTAACATACTCATGATACCCTAAGCCGGAACCTCCATATTGTTCAGGAACCACAATTCCCATAAAACCCATTTCACCTAACTGGTGGAATAAGTCTTTTGGAAAAGTCTGGCTTTCATCCCATTCCATAATGTTTGGTCTGATGTTCTTTTCTGCAAATTCTCTAGCTGTCTCCGCTATCATTTTGATGTTGTCAATAGTCTCTGTATTCATATAATAATAGTTAGTTCCCAAAGATAACCAAATTGACGGAATGCTAAAACAAATTATTTTATTCGTACTATTTAAAGGGTGATTTGTTTAATTTTCAATTTTTTATATTTCGAGAATTAATACTTTCTTAATAAAACTTTCAGTCTTTTACATTTTTTATTTCACTATTTTAGTCCCCCAATTTTTAAGGCATGAAAAAAATTCTATTTCCTCTTATTTTAATTTCCTCTTATTTTTCTGCGCAGGCACCTGCCGGATATTATAACGGAACAGCTGGGTTGACGGGTTATGCCCTGAAATCGAAACTTCACGATATTATTTCGGAGAAAATGATCAACTGGCATTATGACGACCTTAAGGGATATTATGGCCAGACTGATCTTGACAAATATTATGACCACGATGCCTCCAATACCCAGTATCTTTTGGATATTTATTCTGAAATCCCTTCAGGGCCGGATGCTTATGAATATATAGTAGATCAGATGACAGGTACAGCAGGCGCTGAAGGACTGGGCTACAACAGGGAGCATATGATGCCACAGAGTACCTTCAGTACAAGTTCGTCAATCAGTGATTACCCAATGTATTCGGATCTGAATTTTATTATTCCGGCGGATGCGAGGATTAACCAACTAAGGAATAATTATCCTTACGGAATAGGAAACAGCACGAACCATTATATTTTCAGCAACACTTCAAGGATGTCTAATGCTGCCATTCCCAATTATCCTTATACCGGAAGGGTGTATGAACCTATTAATGAGTTTAAAGGTGATATTGCAAGGACTTTATTATATTTTGCGGTAAGATATGAAGGGAAACTAGGCTCGTTTAATACAGCTTATAGTACATCATCAACCATAACCCCTGCTACGGACCAGTGTCCCCTTGATGGAACTGAAGAAAGAGCTGTTGATCTTCCTTATATTGCTATGCTGAAGCAATGGAGCAATGCAGACCCTGTTTCGCAAAGAGAAATTGACAGGAACAATGCGGTCTATACCATACAAAAAAACAGAAATCCATTTATTGATCATCCTGAATGGATTGATATGATCTGGTCTGAAACTCCGGACAGTGTGGCTCCTGCAGCTCCAGGGTCACTGGTTTCAACACAGCAGAATGCTTATTTCGTTAATTTGAGCTGGACAGCTTCTCCTGATGCTGATGTATTAGGATACAGGATTTATATGAATGGCTCAACAACACCTGTTGCTGTTACAAAGGGAACTTCTATAAGTATTGATCACCTGAGTCCGTCTACATCTTATACTTTTACCATAAAAGCTTTTGATAAAGGATATCTGGAATCTCCGTTCAGTAATACTGCTACAGTTTCCACTATTGCTTCGGATTCTTATGCGCCGGATCTTATGATTAACAAATATATATCAGGAACCAATACAGATTTTATTAAGAATAACGCGCTGGAAATCGTTAATAAAACAGGACACGAGGTTAATTTAAATAACTACAGAATCAATATTCAGTTCAGAAATAACAGTTCAGGAGCTTATTATAGTGGAGATACCTATGAACTGGAGGGTAAAGTGGGAAATAATGAAACTTTTGTTATTTTGAATCCAAAAGGTACTTTGTCTTGTTATACCGCTGGACAGGCAAAATTTGCAACAGCTTCTGATCCTATGATGTATGCAGGTGGGAATTACGTTGAACTTGCTTACAACAAGACTGTGACTGTAGATGCTATCGGAACAAAATTTACAACCAATAGTAACGGAAATGTATCTTTATATAGAAAGAGTACTATCAATCAGCCAACGAGTACATTCAGTTTAGGAGAATGGGATTCTTATCCTTCCAACTACTGTCAGAATCTGGGTGGCACATTGTCTACTGCGGAATTGATTACTGTTAATAATGAATTTACCATCTATCCAAATCCGGTGTATGATAATCTTTATGTAAACGGAGAAACAGAGAAAGTAAAAACAGCCCAGATCATAGATCTTTCCGGAAAAGTAATCTATACAGAGAAGGATCCTTTCAGATATAAGAAGGGTATTTCGGTACAGGGAATTCCGACGGGTATGTATTTCTTAAAGCTTGATGAGAAGGCGCATCAGTTTATTAAAAAGTAATATTATTAAAGAAAAACAAATATTAACCTTGACAAACCTGTCAAGGTTATTTTTTTAGGTGTTACATATAATTGAGGTTGTCTTGCTCACTATGACTGTTCTAGCCCTGATAGCAGCGGTTACCCCACAGCAGGAGTTGGGTCCTTCGGCTGCGCTCAGGATGAAAGCGATGGAGCGAGGAGTATGAGCGGATAGCAGGAATAGCTTCTCTACTAAAAATAAAGAGAAAAACGTGGAGTTAATGTAAATGTAATGACAGAATATTTGTCAATTTTCCACTTTTTTATAATTTATGATTTTTGTTAAAGCCTTAAAAACCTTATGTTTACTACATAATTGATATAAGCTGATTGGCTAATAATCAATATCTATAAGTGTTTCTGCTTATATCTTTTATATATAAGTAATTATGCTTATATTTGCAGTATGATAGCGGTCATTACCGGTGATATTATAAATTCACAGCATGCGGATACTGAAGTTTGGATTACCAGACTTAAACATCTTCTCGAAAAATGGGGAAGTGCTCCTGGCACATGGGAAATCTACAGGGGAGATGAGTTTCAGTTCAAATGCAAAATTGATGACGTTTTCTGGCGTTTTCTAGCCATAAAATCTCTTATTAAAAGTCAGGAAAATTTAGATGTAAGAATGGCCATAGGTATCGGTGAAGAAAGTTTCTCTTCTGAGAAAATCACAGAATCTAATGGTACAGCCTATGTTAATTCCGGAAGACTGCTTAATGATATTAAAAATGACGGCCATACTGTGGCTATCAAGACATCGAGTGACCCTGTGGACAGAGATCTTAATATCCTGTTGAAATGGTCGTCCAAAGATTTTGATAACTGGACCATGGCTACGGCAGAGATTATTCATGAAATGATCATGAATCAGGATATCACACAGGAAGATCTTGCTAAGAGATTTGCTATTTCACAGTCTTCTGTAAGCCAGAGACTGAAGCGAGCCAACTATGAGCTCATCGTGGAGACCAATCAGTATTTCAGAAAGAAAATCTCAGAACTATAGGCATGATCTTCATCAAACTCATATTGGCACATCTACTTGGAGATTTTATACTTCAGCCAGATTCATGGGTTGCAGATAAGGAAAACTATAAACTAAAAAGTAAGTTTTTATACTTTCATATTCTGATTCACACTGCTTTAAGCCTTATTTTCCTTTGGGATCTTCAACTTTGGTGGGTAGCTGTTCTTGTGGGTATCAGCCACTTCATTATTGATGCAGCAAAGCTTACCTTTCAGAAGGTAAAGACTAAAAAAAGATGGTTTTTCATTGATCAGCTGCTGCATGTTCTGGTGATTGCCGGAGTTTCTTTTTATTTCCAGGAATTCAGCTTCGGATTTTTACAGAATCAGGAATTTTTAAAGATAATCATGGCAGCATTGTTTCTGACAACACCAGCTTCTATTTTTATCAAAATCTTATTGTCATCATGGACACCCGCTCCGGATGGCCCCAATACTATTCAAACCGAATCTTTATCAAGTGCCGGAAAATATATCGGAATTTTAGAACGTCTGCTGGTTTTCACTTTTATTATGATGAATCACTGGGAAGGCGTAGGTTTCATGGTAGCTGCAAAATCTGTTTTCAGGTTCAGCGACCTTGCACAGGCAAAACAGAGAAAACTTACAGAATATGTATTAATAGGTACACTGCTGAGTTTTGGACTGGCTGTCTTAACAGGAATAATTATAAAATAAATCAATAAATCTAACTACAATTTAGAAAGTAAAATTATGAGTCAAAAGAAAGAAATGTTGTATGAGGGGAAAGCAAAACAGGTATTTGCTACCGATAATCCTGATGAAGTAGTAGTACGTTTCAAAGACGATGCTACAGCATTTAACGCTCAAAAGAAAGGTCAGGTTGACCTGAAGGGAGAAATGAACAATGCGATCACAACCCTTATTTTTGAATACTTAAATGAAAAAGGAATCAAAACTCATTTCATCAAACAATTGGACGAAAGAGAGCAGTTGGTAAGAAAAGTATCTATCATTCCTTTGGAAATGGTAGTAAGAAACTACTCTGCAGGAAGTATGGCACAAAGATTAGGAGTGGAAGAAGGAATCAAATCTCCGGTAACCATCTTTGATATCTGCTACAAAAAAGATGAGTTGGGAGATCCACTTATCAATGATCACCACGCAGTTTTCTTAGGTGCAGCTACTTATGAAGAGCTTGACGAAATGTATGAGCTTACTTCAGATATCAACGAAATCCTTATCGATTTGTTTGACAAAATCAATATCATCCTGGTAGATTTCAAAATCGAATTAGGTAAAACTTCAGACGGTGAAATCATCTTAGCAGACGAAATCTCTCCTGATACTTGCAGACTTTGGGATAAAGATACCATGAAGAAATTAGATAAAGACAGATTCAGAAGAGACTTAGGAGAAGTTACTGAAGCTTATGTTGAAATCTACAACCGTCTTAAAAATCTTTTACAGAAATAAGATTTCAGATAACAGATTCCAGATGTTGGCACTGAAAATACTTTGTTAATTCAAACAAAATTAAAATTTGAAGTAGGCTTTAATCTGAGATCTGAAATCTGACTTCTAAGATCTACAATTAGAAAAAATAGAAATGAAAAGTTTAGACATTCATAAAAGTGAATATTTAAAACAGTTTGAAACCCAGACTTACGGAAGAAATCTTTTCAGAACTCAGGAAGAGGAAAGACTGGATGCTCCTAATGAAGAGTGTGGGATCTTCGGATTATATTCGGACAATGATCTGGATACCTTCTCGCTTTCACAGTTCGGGCTTTTTGCATTACAGCACAGAGGTCAGGAAGCTTGTGGTATTTCCGTTTTAAAAGATGGAAGAATCACAAACATGAAAGACGAAGGACTGGTTTTAGATGTTTATAAAGACATTCAGGAACCTGAAACTTTTATGGGAAATTCTGCAATTGGGCATACCCGTTATACCACTGCAGGAGATAAAAAGAAATATAACTTCCAGCCATTTTTCGCGAAAAACGAATATGACCAGATTATACTTTCTATAGCGCATAACGGTAACCTTACCAATGCAAAAGTATTAAAAGAAGAATTAGAGGCTGAAGGTGTAGTTTTCAGAGCGACTTCCGATTCTGAAGTGATCCTGAGACTGATCCAGAAAAACCTTGATTTAGGTCTTCGTGGTGCTATCAAAGCAACTATGGAAAAGATCGAAGGAGCTTATTCCGTAGTTGGGATGACCAGAAATAAATTCTTTGCATTCAGAGATTTCAACGGAATCCGCCCATTGGTGTTAGGAGCTATTGATGAGAAATCTTATGTAGTAGCTTCAGAATCTGTAGCACTGGATGCTGTAGGAGCTCAATATGTACGTGATATTCTTCCTGGTGAGATCATTTATACCAATGAAAACGAACCTGGAAAACTTCATTCTTATATGATGGATGAAGCGAAAGGAAAGCAGAGAATCTGTTCTTTTGAATACATTTATTTTGCAAGACCTGACTCTACATTAGAAAATATCAATGTATATGAGATCAGAGAAAAATCTGGTGAGAAAATCTGGGAACAAGCTCCTGTAGAAGCCGACCTGGTGATTGGAGTTCCGGATTCCGGAGTTCCTGCTGCTATTGGTTTCTCGAAGGCTTCCGGAATACCTTTCCGTCCTGTTTTGATCAAAAACAGGTATATCGGAAGAAGTTTCATCGTTCCTACACAGGAAATGAGAGAAAGGGTAGTGAACCTTAAGCTGAACCCGATCATCTCTGAGATGAAAGATAAGAAAGTAGTGATCATTGATGACTCTATCGTTCGTGGAACCACATCCAAAAGACTGGTTAAAATTCTAAAAGATGCAGGCGTAAAAGAAATCCACTTCAGAAGTGTTTCTCCACCCATTATCGCTCCGTGTTATCTGGGAATTGATACTCCGTCTAAAGATGATCTGATTTCCGCCAATATGACAACAGAAGAACTTAAAAACTATCTGGGAGTAGATTCCTTAGAATTTTTAAGCATAGACAACCTGAAAGACATTTTAGGATCAGCTAATCACTGTTTCGGATGCTTTACAGAAGAATATCCTGTAGGAAAAGGAGAGGAGGTAGATTTATTCAACTAATCTCTTTATTGAATTCATAAAAAATAAATAGCCGGGTTTATAATCCGGCTATTTTGTTGTATAAATGTAGCAAAAGCTTAATATTCCTGTAGTATACAATATATAATGGAGCTTTAATTTTGTTGGATTAAAACGTCAGGATATGAAACATGTATTTTTCGCGGGTCTATTTTTGGTATTTTCCCAACTTTATTCTTCACAGACTTTTGATAACGAGGCACATCGCGGAGGAAAGTCTCTTTACCCGGAAAATACCATTCCGGCAATGAAAAATGCTCTGAAAATGAATGTTAACACCCTGGAAATGGATCTTGCTATTACGAAAGACAAAAAAGTTATTCTTTCCCACGATGCTTTTCTTTCCCCGGAATTGGTCACAAAGCCGGATGGAACTTATATTCCAAAAGACTCAGGGTTTTATTATAAAATTTACGAAATGTCTTACGCAAAGATTAAAACATTTGATGTAGGCTTAAAGAAATTGAATAACTATCCTGATCAAAAGAAAATGAAGGTTCAGAAACCCCTCTTTTCAGACGTAATAGATGTATGTGAAGCGTATGCCAAAGAATTAAAGAGACCACTGCCTTTTTATAATATAGAAACGAAAACCCGTCCTTTTTCCGATCATATATTTCATCCGGAACCGAAAGAATTTGTGGATCTGATGATGAAGATCATTATCGAAAAAAAGATTCAGGACAGAGTCATTATCCAGTCTTTTGATCCTCGAACACTGGAAATTCTTCACAAAGAATATCCTAAAATTATGACCGCTTTACTTGTTGAAAAGGTAGATGATAAAAAACTGGCTCAGCAGCAGACTTATTTTAGAAATATTCCTGCAGAAAAATTCAAGATGTATCCCAATCATCTGAATGGAGTAGCTGGAGATATGAAATTCCTAAGCTTTACCCCAACCATTTACAGCCCGGAACATAATCTTGTTACACCCGAATTAGTCAAGGAATGCCATACATTAGGCATGAAAGTAATCCCATGGACTGTGAATACCAAAGAAAGATTAAAAGAATTAAAAGAGATGGGAATAGACGGAGTGATCAGTGATGATCCGAGAATATTTGAATAACAATTAATATGATATAAATAAATAGCCGGAAGAAACTCTTCCGGCTATTTTATGCGTGCAGGTTAATGCACTTCGGTTAAAAAATTGGTTCTTCTGATTAGAATTTATAGTTCAGTCCTAACTGAAACACTCTGTTGTTGTTTTCAGCGGCAGGTCTGCTCTTTTCAATTTTTGTCAAGCTGTTTACATATCTTGCACTGATACCAATATTTGGAGTGATGTCATATCCTAAACCAAGACCTAATCCAAAGTTGAATCTGTTGATATCATCTTTGTTGATATCTTCAGTATTTGAGCTTGTAGTAGTGGTAGTAACACCTCCTGTAGTACTTGCTACACTTGTTTCTGCTTTAGTTTTTCCATTGATGAAATAACTGAATTCAGGTCCTGCTTCAATATAAAACTTGTCAATAGGTCTCATTTGAACCATTAATGGAACTGAAATATAATTCATTTTTACTCTGCCTTCTACTTTAGTCTTTACATTCGTAACTCCATTGTCCGTTTCCGTAGAAGAGAATACATCTTTCGCTCCCATTTGGTTATACAAAACCTCTGGCTGGAAGCTGAATTGTTTTGAAAGTGGAATATTAACGAATGCACCTGCGTGGAAACCTATTTGCTGGCTATTGATTCCGAATTTCTGCTCACTGAAATAAGCTGAGTTACCTCCTGCTTTAATACCGAATCTAATAGGTTGAACATCTTTTTTTAGAGGTGATGCATTTACTGTTTTAGTTTCTGTCTTTGTTTCTGTTTCTTGAGCAAAAGCTAGTGTACCAGCAGTTAATGCTATTCCTAAAAATAACTTCTTCATAATTTTATTTTTTAATTTTACTATTTGTGTGCCGAATGATTTCTCAATCAGACTCCAAGTATTTTGCAAATTGCTTGCCAAAGTCGAAAAATGCTTATTTAAAGAGCTTTGCGGGCGGTTTTGAGAAAGGTTTTTCTCAATATTTTTCCCTTTTTAATGAATAAATAGGATGCCATAGTCAATATTTTGTAAAAAAAGTTTAATACTAAAAAAGTATTATTGTCAATCATTAAAATGATAAAAAAAATAAAAAAGCTAAAGTATTTTAATAAAATTATGAGTCATCCGGAATCTTTTTAAGATCAGAAATAAAAATACCGGACTCTTTAAAGCCCGGCATTCATTTTGAAAATAATAAATATCTCTATTTAAATTTATAAGCTACTCCAATTTGAAGAGCATTATTTCTTACTTTGTTGTTATAATCATTGTTCTTAAAAAGATCCGTGATACCGGCAGTAAATCTTGCGGTTACTCCAAAATTTTGGGTAAAATAATACCCTGCACCAATGCCAATGCCAAAATTAAATCTTTTGTAAAGCTCCATTGGAATTTTATTCGAAAAGCTACCACTGCTAACAGTTGTAGTACCTCCAAACGTATTTTCGGTTTTTTGGTCTCCTTTCGATTTTCCTCCTAAAAGATACCCGAATTCTGGTCCCGCTTCTACATAAAGCTGAGGAAGAATATTATACTGAACCATCACTGGAAGAGTAAGGTAATTCAAATTTGTTGTATAGCTGAATTCCTGTCTTATCATATGGCCGTCCAAGCCGGATGGATATACATATTTTTCTTCTGTTTTTGAACCCATTTGGCTAAAAAGAAGCTCAGGCTGTATACTGAACTTTTCTGCAACGGGAATATTAACAAATATTCCAACATGAGAACCAAGCTTTATTTTTTCATTATTATCCCCATATTCTCTGTTGCTATTACTAAGTGTAGAAGCATTGAATCCTGCTTTTACACCAAATCTGACAGGCGATTTTGAAGACACTGGCTGTTCTTTTTCCTGAGCGTTCATTACAAGTGATCCGACTAATGCAAACCCCAAAAATATCTTTTTCATGATTAAAGTTTTAAATTTTCTTTGTCGCGGCAAAATATCTGCCACAAAGGGGAGAAGTGATAAAAATCATGTTGTAAAGCGAAAAAGTCAGGCTTAAACTAATAAACCTGACTTTTTCTATTGAAATCAAAATGTATCTAATTATGGAGCAAAACACTTTTAGTATTTGCTTTGCACTGTAAGACGTTAGCCAACTCAATGCTGTTTCTGTTAAAAAAGTTTATAATGGTAATAGTTAGATTTTTAGCACTGCATTCATTTGATTTATCAATTGAATCAATACCTATTTCATTGTAAAAACAGAAACCATAAGTTGGAAATTTCCGCAATAGAGTACAATCATTACTCAATAGGCAAATTTCTTGCCAAAAACATTTCTAAAATAAAAAAGTCGGATTAAATTTAATCCGACTTTGTATTGATTAGAAAGGCTGCTTTTAAAAGCTTCCTATGTTCTTAGAATTTATAAGTTAAACCAACCTGGAATACTCCGTTTCTTGAAGCATCACCTCTATTATTTTTAACAATATCAGATAATCCTGCAGTATATCTTACATTCACTCCAATATTTTGTGTGAAATAATATCCAGCTCCAAGACCAAGTCCGAAATCAAAAGTTTTGAAGTCATCTTTAACATCTAAAGATGCACCATTAGCTTTACCTTTAGCACTGATAAGGAAACCAAATTGAGGACCAGCTTCTACATATAGGTTAGGAATCAGGTTGTATTGTAACATTACTGGTACTGCAATATAATCTGTATTTAATTTTGCATTGCTGTTTGCCTTAGCCTTAGCACCCATACCACTATATAGTACTTCCGGCTGTACAGAGAAGTCCTGTGCTACTGGAATATTAGCAAAAACACCACCATAAAATCCAGCTTTTGAATTTGCATCACGGTTAGAAATACTAGAGATATTAAGACCTGCTTTTAATCCAAATCTAACTGGAGAAGATGAAGCAGTAGAAGTTGAAGTTGAAGTCTTCTGAGCGAAACTGAAAGTACCTGCTACTAAAGCCAGGCCTAAAATTAACTTTTTCATAAGTTTATATTTTAATAGTTTTTAAGTTTTATTTAACATTTGATTAGTTATCAAACGACGTGCCAAAGTTAAAAATCACTTCTGATTCCTTATTCGTAGGCTTTTTCTGGGATAATATTTTTAATAAAAAAAGACCAGATTAAAAAATTAACCTGATCTTTTCTATTGAATATAAAATTTGTTAGTGAATGTGTAAGCTTATTTAAATTTATAAGCTAAACCTACCTGAAATAGGTTGTTTCTTGTAGCATCAGATCCACTAGGTCTGTTTTTCGCTACATCTGTTAAACCTGCAACATATCTTGCAGTAAGTCCTAAGTTTGGAGTGAAATAATATCCAGCACCAAGACCGATACCAAAGTTAAATGTATTTAAATTGTCTTTGAAGTTATCTGTCGTATTAGACTGTCCGTTGGATTCATTTTTGAACTTGTTTTTGGCACTTACCATGAAACCGAATTCCGGACCAGCTTCTACATAAAGATTAGGGATCAGGTTATACTGGAACATTACAGGTACAGTAATATAATCTAATTTAGTAGAAGCGGAATATTTTGTTCCTGCTAAAGTATAATCTGATTTATTACCATATTGAGAGTATTGTACCTCTGGCTGAACGCTGAATGAAGCTGCTAATGGAATGTTAGCAAATACACCTGCGTTGAACCCTATTTTAGATTTCTGATCGTCAAGACCACTGTCTTTTGAAAGTGAAGATACGTTCATTCCTCCTTTTACCCCGAATGTTACCGGATTAGAAGATGTGTTTCCTGTCTGTTGAGCGAATGCGAATGTTCCTGCAGTTAACGCTAATCCTAAAATTAACTTTTTCATAACTTTAATTTTTTTAATTTTACTCTTTCTTAATTTTAAATTTTACTACTGTTCAGCATTTTCAGTTGAACGCAGAGTATCTTTCAAATTGCTTGCCAAAAATATTTTTTAAGAGTAAAATCAATAAAAAAATCACTTAGTGTTTAAGTGATTTTTAAAATAATAAATTGATTACCAGTTTGTTATGATTTTAAATAAACATTTGTTTAGATGTGGTCTAAATTGACAATTTTGTCAAAAACCTTATTTAAAATGAATATATTTTTCCAAAAAGGGATTAAGCATCATTCAGTTTTCTATAAAAAGAGAGTGATTCAAGAATATTTTCCTGGCTGCATTGATGATCGTAAGTACAAGAACCAACTCCGGAAAGCAGAGAGAAATTGATTTTACTGTCTGTATTCTTTTTATCATTCAGTAATAATGCTGTGATATCTTCATCTTTAAAATCGCTGATATCAAGGTAAGGATAATATCTCTGAACATTTTCAATGATAACTTTTGCCTCATCTTCAGTAATAAGATTCTCAAGATAAGCAAGATGAGCTTCTGCAATCATTCCCATAGCCACTGCTTCACCGTGAAGTATAGGATTTCCTTGCTGCAAACATAAACTTTCTACGGCATGGCCTATTGTATGACCGAAATTCAGGGTTTTTCTGATATTCTGCTCGTGAAAATCTTTATCTACAACATTTTGCTTAATATTCATAGAAGTCTGAATATGAGGGATTACAGTTTCCACTTCCAGTTTGCGGATCTGAATCAGCTGATCCCAATGGTTTTTATCAGCAATTAATCCGTGTTTCAGCATTTCTGCGAATCCGCTTCTTAATTCTTTAAAAGGTAATGTTTCTAAAAATTTAGGGAAAATGAAAATTTGTTGCGGGAAAGCGAAAGTACCCACCATATTTTTATAGTGCATCAGATCAATGCCTGTTTTTCCTCCTATTGAAGCATCACACATGGATAAAAGGGTAGTAGGAATGTTGATAAACTGTATTCCTCTTTTATAAGTAGATGCCACAAATCCGCCCATATCAGTAATCACACCGCCACCAAGGTTGATAACCAGTGCTTTTCTGTCTGCCTGCATTTCTGTAAGAATTTCCCAAAGCTGATTGGCAGTTTGGATATTTTTCATTTCTTCTCCGGCTTCAATCTCCAAAATTTCAAAGCCAAGATCTGTTTCCATATTTCCTAAAAGAATAGGAAGACAGTATTCATGAGTGTTTTCATCTACCAGAATGAAAATTTTACTGAAAGTTTTTTCGTGAAGAAACTCATTAAGCTGAGAAAAATTATCGTTTAATATTGTTATCATCTTCTATTTTATGTAAAGTTAAAATGTAAACTATAGTGCAAAGTTATGATTCTTAATTTTTAACTCGTAACTAAATTACTATCTTTGCAGAAATTTTTAGAATGAGCAGAGATAATAATAATTCAGACAGACCAAAGAGACCAAGAATTTCAACCAAGAAAAGTTCTGATGATTCTCGTGCTTCCAGATCTGGAAATTCTTCAGGATCAAAGCCTTTTAAGAAACCGTTTTCTAAAGACGGGGCAAGAAAAGGATCAGAACATCAGGGATCCAACTCAAGATTTGAAAAGAAACCCTTCAAAAGAAATACAGACAGCTTCGAAAATTCCAACGAAGAATCAGGTTCAAAATCTGAAAGAAAAGCTTATATCACGAACAAAAGTGAGAGCTATGAGAAAAAATCTTTCGGAAAACCTAAAAGAGGCGGAAAAAGTTTCGATACCAGAGATAAGTATGAAAGAGGCAGTCTGAAATATGGAAGAAGACCTTCTAATGGTGATGAAAGAAATGATGACAAAACGAGATCTTTTGTACAGAAAAGAAGACTGAGTAAAATTGAAAAAGACGTTCATAAAGACAGCATCCGTCTTAATAAGTATATCGCGAATTCAGGAATCTGCAGCAGAAGAGAAGCGGATGAACTGATTACTCAGGGATTAGTGGAAGTTAATGGGCAGGTAGTGACTGAAATGGGTTACCAGGTACAGAAAACTGATAAAGTAGTTTTTGACGGACAAGGTATTACTCCTGAAAAACCTGTATATGTACTTTTGAATAAGCCAAAAGGTTATATTTCTACTACAAAAGATGATAAAGCAAGAAAAACTGTAATGGATCTTGTGGCGAATGCTTCACCTTACAGACTTTTCCCGGTTGGAAGACTGGACCGCTCTACAACAGGAGTTATTTTATTAACGAATGACGGACACATGACTAAAAAATTAACGCATCCATCTTTTGATGCTAAAAAGATTTATCATGTAACGCTGGATAAAAAACTGACTGCTGAAGATCTACGTCTTATAACTGAAGGTATCCGTCTTGATGAAGGAGTAGCAGTGGTAGATCAGATTTCTTATATTGAGGGAAAACCTAAAAATGAGATCGGAATTGAGATTCATATCGGATGGAACCGTGTTATCAGAAGAATTTTCCAAAGATTAGGATATGAAGTAGAATCTTTAGACAGAGTAATGTTTGCAGGATTAACGAAGAAGAACATCAAGAGAGGACACTGGAGAATCCTTAGCGAACTGGAAGTAAACAACCTTAAAATGCTTTAGAAGAATGATAAATGATGAGCTATAAATGATGAATCACAGATTCAGGGTTCTAGCTTATATCATTTTTTTCAAAAAGGATCTTAGGATAAAAAACAAAAAAGCGCAGAAAATATTTTCTGCGCTTTTTTTATTGTTTTAAGTTATGAGTTCTAAAATTCATAACTCATCATTTATAATTACCCCAAGACTGTTACTCCTTTTTCAATCATATCGTAGATTGCATCTCTGGCATTGTCCGGTTTTACATTTACAGCACGTGTTCCGTTGAAATGAAGACAGGTTACATATCCATTGGCTACTGCATCCTGTGCTGTGAACTTAACACAATAGTCTAATGCCAATCCTACAATTTCTACCAATTGGATATCATGATACTTCAGGAAATCATCCAATCCGGTTTTCATAAAGTGATTATTATCCTGGAAACCGCTGTAGCTGTCTATTTCTATATTTTTACCTTTTTGTATGATATGGGTTACTTTATCTCTGTTCAGATCTTTATGGAATTCTGCTCCGAAAGTTCCCTGAATACAGTGATCTGGCCACATAAACTGTGGAACTCCATTTAAAATAATGCTTTCTCCTACCTTTCTGCCATTACTGCTTGCGAAACTTTTATGACCTGCAGGATGCCAGTCTTGTGTCAAGACAACCTGATCATATTCGTTTTCCTCCATCAGAAGATTGATATAGGGAATAATTTCGTTGGATCCAGGGACTGCAAGTGCTCCGCCTTCACAAAAATCATTCTGTACATCGACTATTATTAATGCTTTTTTCATATTTTAAATTCTCGAATTTTTGATAAATTTACAAAACTAATTGGCAAAAATTTGTCCAAAATCGAATTATCGGACAAATCGGCAATGTAATTTTTATAATACTTCCGGAATGTAGGGGTTTAAAATTAAAATAATTAAATTTTGTCTGCAGTGTATTAGGTTTTGAGGCATAAACCAAATATCAATAGCGTATCTTTGCAGGAAATAAGTATTTTTATGTCATTTGAGTCTTTAGGATTATCACAAAATATTATTCGTTCCGTTAAAAAATTGGGATATTTAAAGCCGTTCCCTATACAGGAGCAGGCGGTTCCCGTTATTTTACAAGGAAAAGATCTGATGGGAATAGCCCAGACAGGTTCCGGAAAAACGGCGTGTTTTGTGATGCCGATTTTAGAAAAATTGCAGAATGCGGAAGTTAAAAAAGACCGTAATGTTCAGGTTTTAATATTGGTCCCTACGCGTGAACTGGCGATTCAGATTGATGAAGTCTGCAGAGCGTTTACAGAAAATCTGAAGAGGGAAGTACGCACAATGGCAGTGTATGGTGGAGTTTCTATCAATCCACAGATGAAAGGTATGTTTGGAGTGGAAGTTTTGATTGCTACTCCGGGACGTTTATTAGACTTAATTGATCATAACGCACTGAGTATTTCAGGAATTAAACATCTGGTGATTGATGAAGCCGATAAAATGTTTCAGTTAGGATTTGGTGAAGAAATGAATAAGCTTTTTGCCATGATGCCTGTTGCAAAACAGACCATTTTATTTTCTGCGACTCTGAATGATAAAGTTGCTGAAATGAAAGAACGTCTTTCCATCAACCCTACGATTATTGAAATTAAAAAAGAAGAAGTTGAAATTGATAATATTGAACAACTTGCCTATCATGTTTCTCCGGAAAATAAAGGTCCTTTTTTAAGATATTTAATTAAAGAAAAGAAAGTAGAGAAAGCACTTGTTTTTGTTTCTTCCACAAGATCTGCCGATAATCTGGTAGAGAAGCTTAAAAAGAACAAAATAAAAGCAGTAGCAATCCACAGTCAGAAGTCACAAGGTGCCCGTAGAAATAATCTGGAAGAATTTAAAGTAGATGGCGCCCAGATTTTGGTGGCTACAGACTTAATTGGTCGTGGAATTCATATTGAATCCCTGCCATGTGTCATCAATTACGAGTTGCCGCGCTCACCTTTAGATTACATCCACCGAATTGGTAGAACAGGACGTGCCAATGAAAAAGGTACAGCAATCAGTATTCTGACAGATGATGAATTACAGCATTTTAGAGTTATTCAAAAGAAAATGGGCAGAAAAGTAACTCTGCAAAGAACAGAAGGTATTGATTTACACGGATATTAATCATTGATTATAAATAATAAAAGGTTTCAGTTTATACAATTGAAACCTTTTTTAGTGAAAAATCGGTACCACAAAAATCATTATCGGTACAATTAATGCTTTATTCACTTTAAATTCTTGAATTTTTGATAAATTCGCGCAAGCTGATCATTATAAATTGTCTTAATAAATAAGGATAGGACAAATCGGCAATAATTAAAAAATTAAAAACCCTTGAACAATGAGTGATTTAGAGAAAAAAAAGTTTCCAATTGGCCAGTTTGAAGCTCCTGAAAGCATCTGTGATACGACATTGGATACTTATATCAAAGTGATCAAAGACTTTCCCGGAAGACTGAAAAATCTCATTGAACATTTTACAGATGACCAGCTGGATACTCCTTACCGTGAAGGAGGCTGGACGGTAAGACAGCTAGTGAACCATCTTTCTGACAGTCATATGAACAGTTTTATCCGTTTTAAACTGGCACTTACGGAAGATAATCCTACCATAAAACCTTATGATGAAGCTAAATGGGCAGAACTTCAAGACAGTTTTCATATGCCTGTAAAACCGGCCATGAGAATGCTGAAAGGAACACACCAAAGATGGGTGACACTTCTTAAAAGCCTTACCAATAAACAGTTTGAAAGAACTTTTCATCATCCAGAGCACAATAAAAATTATAATTTAAGAGAAAGTCTTGCTTTATACGCTTGGCATTGTAATCATCATTTTGCTCATATTGAAAATTTGAAGATAGAAAAAGTTTGGTAAGGAAAAATCTCAATAATCCCATATATTATCAGGAAATTAAAGACAGAATTTCCATGTTATCTGAAAACTCCACCGGAAAGTGGGGGAAAATGAACGTGTCTCAAATGCTAAAGCACTGTGATCTAGTTCTTCAGGTAGCTTTGGGAAAACTGGAACTTCCCCGTGTTAACGTCCTGTTTAGGGCAATAGGGATTTTTACTAAAATAGAAATGCATATTTTCAATAATGGAATTCCCGGAAACATGCCTACTTTTCAAAAACTAATCGTTAATTTTGAGTGTGATTTTGATGTATCAAAAACCAATCTGCTGAAAACGCTGGAAGAATTCCGGGAAGCCTGTAAAAACAACAGTCTGCCGGATCATCACAGATTATTCGGTAAAATGACTGAAAAAGACTGGACATTTTTAGAGTACAAACATCTTGATCACCATCTAAAACAATTTAATGTATGAGTTTTTTTGATAAAATATTCGGTGGAAAAAGCGAAACCCCTGACCAAAAAACGTTCTGGAAAAAGATTGAGTCTGAGGAAGATCTTACAAAAGCTATAGAAGATTCTTTTCAGAATAAAATAGCTATATTTAAACACTCAACAAGCTGTTTCATCAGCAGGACCGTATTAAAAAACTTTGAAAAAGAAGTTGAAAATTCAGATCAGGAAGTACATGTATACTACTTGGATCTACTGGCTCACAGACCTGTTTCTAACAAAATAGCGGCAGATTTTGAGATCAGACACGAAAGTCCACAGTTGATTGTAATTGAGAATGGAAAGCCTGTAAACAATGCTTCGCACCAAGATATTTCTTTAAGCCAGATTGTATCATGAAGAATATAAATAATTATTTAGCCAAAGTTTTAAATGTTCCGCTTCAAAACGTGAACACCTGCAGCCTCCACTATGAAGTAAAGAAGATCCCTAAAAATCAGTTTCTTCTTCAGTATGGTGAAATCTGCCGACATATTTTCTTTGTAGAAAAAGGTCTGATAAAGATGTATTCTATTGATAAAAATGGAAAAGAACATATAATACAATTTGCGCCTGAAAGCTGGCTGATTTCTGACCGAAGCAGTCTTTATTTCAATGAAAAGTCGATTTATTATATAGAAGCAGTGGAAGATTCGGAGGTTCTGTTTCTTCACCCTGATTTCTTTAATAAATTAGTAGAACAGTTTCCAAACAGTATTGAAAGAAGTGATTTTCTTCTTCAGAAACATATCAGAAGTCTTCAGAACAGGATCAATTCTTTGTTGGGAGAAACTGCAGAAGAAAGATACATGAAATTCATTAAAATGTATCCGGATTTGCTTCTGAGAGTTCCACAGTGGATGATTGCTTCCTATCTTGGAATTACTCCTGAGAGTCTGAGCCGTGTAAGAAAAGAACTGGCGAGGAAAAATTTCGTCCCGGATAATAAATAAAGAAGGCTGGAAGATGGGAGAGGGAAGCTTGAAGTTCTGGTGAACACTAGTATCCTTTATATGATCAATGAGTATTGACATAAGAGCTATTCTTAAAGCTATAATGACTTCCATCTTCCTTACTTCAAATAAATCTTTTTGGCAAGCTGACCAACTTGTCTAAGCTTTTCCTGAGTGTTTTCAGTCCATGGAAGGCCTATGCAAAGTCTCATGCAGTTTTCAAACTGATCCTGAAAGGTAAACATTCTTCCGGGAGCAATACTGATATTTTGTTTGATGGCGAGATCATATAATTCTGTGGTTCTTATCTTTTTATCAAATTCTACCCATAAAGACAGCCCTCCCTGCGGACGACTGGTTTTGGTTCCTTCCGGAAAAGATTCAGCAATCGTCTGAACATAATTCTGATAATTGAACTGTAATGTTCTGCGAAGCTGCTGCAGATGTTTTTCATATTTTCCTGACTTCAAAAAGTTGGCTACAGCTTCATTAACAATCGAAATGGAAGAAGTGGAATGCAGAAGTTTAAGCTTAAGAATTTTATCTTTATATTTTCCCGGTGCAATCCAGCCTACACGATAACCCGGAGCTAATGTTTTTGAAATAGAGCTACAATATAGTACGTTTTCGTCTTTATCGAAAGATTTACAGCATTTTGGACGGCTGGAACCAAAATAAAGGTCTCCGTAGACATCATCTTCTATCAGCGGAATATTATTTTCAGAAAGTATTTTTACAATTTCCTTTTTATTTTCATCAGGCATACAGCTTCCCAACGGTGAATTGAAGTTGGGAATGAGCAGGCAGATATCTATTTTGGGAATTACTTTTTTAAGAGCATCAATTTCTATTCCGGTAGTAGGATGGGTAGGAAGTTCCAATACTTTTAAACCTAATCCATTAGCGAGTTGCAGAATTCCGGGATAGCAAGGACTTTCGATTGCAATCGTATCCCCAGGTTTTCCTAAAGCCATTAAGCAGAAAGAAAGAGCGTTCATTCCGCCATTCATCGTAATCAAATCGTTTTCGCTCAAGTTTCCTCCCCATTGCAGAGAACGTATGGCAATCATTCTTCTGAGTTTCAGATTTCCCTGAAGTTCTTCATATTCTGTACCTCCTTCTTTTAATTCTCTGATAGCATTTACAATTTCTTTCTTCAGCTTGGCCTGAGGCAAAAGATCTCCAGACGGAATCCCGATAGAGAAAAAAGTAAGATCCTTTTTACCCATATTTTCATATACTTTACTTATCAGCTCATCCGGTTCATCATTATTGGCGATCAATGACGGACGACTTACCTCCGGCAAAGGAAGTTTTGCGGACAGCAACTGGCTTACAAAATAACCAGATTGGGGTTTTGATTCTACTAAAGACTGGGATTCCAGTTCCAGGAAAACACGCTTGGCTGTATTCATGCTCACCTGATGTTCATTACATAGCATTCTGATTGAAGGAAGTTTGTCTCCAGCCTTTAAAATACCGTTTCTAATCTGTCCTGCGATTCCGTCTGCAATTTCTGTATATAAAAATTCTTTACTCATATTTTTAAACTGTGCTCATGCAAATATACAAAACTGATACTGTGTTTATATAATTATCCTTTCTAATTTTGAACCATCAATTAAAAGCTTGAATAAAATGATGACAAAACAAATATCAAAAGATGAAAATATAAGCGGATGGAT
Source organism: Chryseobacterium sp. IT-36CA2 (assembly GCF_949767875.1). Classification (NCBI taxonomy): domain Bacteria; kingdom Pseudomonadati; phylum Bacteroidota; class Flavobacteriia; order Flavobacteriales; family Weeksellaceae; genus Chryseobacterium; species Chryseobacterium sp. IT-36CA2. Next base: position 252,027 of record NZ_CATKPG010000020.1, read on the forward strand.
TAATGGCTTTATAGGAGTTGTACTATTTAGTGGTGGATTACCGGCAACAAAATTAGCAGTAATGGAAATGAGTCCTACTTTTGTAACAATAGTTCGTGCGGCCGTTGCTGGGATTTTGGCTCTTATCGTATTATGGTTGGGCAAGGAAAAACGCCCTGTCAAAAAAGATTTGATACCATTGCTTTTGGTTTCCCTTGGCTGTGTGATAGGTTTCCCGCTATTATCGGCATTAGCTCTTCAATATCTTACTTCCGCTCATTCTATAGTATTTCTTGGAATGCTTCCTTTGGCAACCGCAGTATTCGGGGTATTGCGAGGTGGTGAAAGACCTCATCCTGTATTTTGGTTTTTTTCGATTGTAGGAAGTCTTCTCGTGATTGGATATGCTGTTTCGCAAGGAATATCTGCATCTCCTATAGGTGATGTTCTGATGCTGCTTGCTATTATTTTGTGTGGTATGGGGTATGCTGAAGGCGCTAAACTTTCTAAAACATTAGGAGGCTGGCAAGTAATTTCATGGGCTCTGGTATTAGCATTGCCTATAATGATTCCTTTGTTTTTTATTTATTTCCCTAATGATATTCAGAATGTTAGTATTCAGGGATGGTCTGGATTAGCTTATATTTCCTTATTCAGTATGTTTATTGGTTTTATCTTTTGGTATAAAGGCTTGGCGCAGGGGGGGATTGCTACTGTAGGACAGCTTCAGCTGCTTCAGCCTTTCTTTGGTTTGGCATTAGCGGCGTTACTTCTTCATGAGCAGGTGAGTATAGGAATGTTGGGTGTGACAGTAGGAGTGATTCTGTGTGTTGCTGGAACTAAAAAGTTTGCAAAGTAATCAACAATAGAGCATTATGATTTTGGTCATAAGAAATCGGTGTCATAATAGTCTACTTTTGGAACATCACCACAAAATATATCATTATGAAATTGATCATCCCAACCTTGCTTGTAGGAATTATTGTCCTAAGCTGCAAAAAAGAATCAAAAACAGAGAGGCCAATTACTACAGACAGTCTTATTACAGATACTATGAGAACGGATACGGTTTCCTCTGTTACACCTCTTCCCTCAGATACAATACGTACTGATACGGTTTCTTCAAAAAAAAATATGGATACTGTAAGAACTTCTAAAAATAAAACAACAAAAAAATAACAATATTTCTTGTTATTTACCTATAAAACCCGTTTTCATTGAGCGAAATGGGTTTTCTTTTCTTATTTGTTTACATCTTGCTTAAATTATGTTTTTAAAAATGTGGTATCAAAAAAATAATTTATTTGCTTTTTTGGTGATAATATTTAAACAATAAATGTAAATATGCTTAAAGTTGTTATTTTTTTTAACCTTTTTTAACGTTTGGGATAATCATTAAGGTGTGATTTTTGCATGTATATTAAAGTCAGTTCCCAATGATATTTTTACTAAGACTAAGAAGAAGAGAAGAAGAAAACAACGCCAAAAAACAACTATTATGGTTATCAACGAAAACATTTTGATTTCAGCGGGAGCAGAAACGAGACATTATACCCCTTCAGAAACTTTATTTTCAGAAGGAGATATTCCTAATTATTATTACCAGATCATTACAGGAGAGGTGAAACTCAATAATTATAATGAGGAAGGAAAAGAATTCATTCAAAACATCTTATCTGATGGTGAAAGCTGTGGAGAATCTATTCTTTTCATAGATAAGCCTTATCCTATGAATGCTGAAGCTATTACAGAATGCAGTGTTCTAAAACTTCATAAATCCATTTTTTTCAATCTCCTGAACGAGTCTCCGGAATTATATGTGGAAGTCAACAGCTTTCTTTCCGAACGCCTTTATTATAAATTTATCATGATGCAGAATCTCTCATCCCAAAATCCTTCCATAAGGCTTAAAGGATTGATGGATTATCTTAAAAGTTTTCAAAAGGATTTGAGCCCATATTCTTTTTTGATACCATTAACCAGGCAGCAAATGGCAAGCCTTACAGGGCTTTGCGTAGAAACTGCTATAAGAACTATTAAGCATATGGAAAGGGATAAAATTTTGAGAATTGAAAATCGTAAAATTTTATACTAAAAAAATCATTTTAGGTATATTATTTGCGTTTTTCTTTACTTAAAATCGAGTAAAGCTATGAAAACAATAAGCTGCATGAATATTGCTGAAAGTCTTCTGTACTCATTCGGAGGAGAAGAAAGGAATTATAAAAAACGTGATATCGTTTTTAAAGAAGAGGATCATGCACTTTATTATTTTCAGATTGTTGAAGGAAAAGTGAAACTCAACAATTATAATGAAGATGGCAAGGAGTTTATTCATAATATTTTGGGTAAAAAACAGAGTTTTGGAGAAGCTATGCTTTTTCTCAATCAGGATTACCCGATCAATGCAGTATGCCTTGAAGAAACACGAATTATAAGACTCCCTAAAAATAATTTCTTTGAAATGCTCAGCCAGAATCCAGATCTTTCTCTGGAAATGAATGCCTGTCTTTCTCAGGAGGTTTTTTATAAACTGAAAATGATGCAGAGTATGGCTTCTCAAAATCCGGTGCAAAGATTAAGAGCTTTATTAGATTACCTTAAAAGTTATCATGATGAAGACTGCCATCAGTGTTTTCATATTGCATTTACAAGGCAGCAGATTGCCAATCTTGTAGGGTTGCGTGTAGAAACCGTGATCAGAACTCTAAAGAAAATGGAAAAAGAAGGAATGCTGAGTTTAAAAGACCGCAAAATTTTATATTAATATGTATTAACATGACTCAGATCATAAAAAAATGAGTTATTAAGACATACATTTGATATAGAATTATTCACTACATCCTTAAGCCCTTAGTAAAAGGCACGCAAAAAGCATTTTGCTTTTATCAATCATTCTAAAATTACCGACACTCAATCATTGCCGTCTAATACTAGTCACGGACTGTAATACCCATCACTAAATATTAATATAAAAATTCAGTTATGAACACTAGAAACTCAAGAAGCAGCAGCTCAAGAGGACGTTCGCATTCGCCCGAAAATCTTGAAGAAGTTTATCAATTAGGATATGACCATGGCTTCAACGATGCCACCAAAGATGAAGATTATGACGATGATTTTTCAGAATATGAAAATTATTTTGATAATGAAAATGATGATTATGACGATGATTACGATGAAGACGATGATTATGATAATAACTACGATGAGGAAGATGATGATGATAATTATGACCGAAGAGGGCGTAATAACAGAGATTCCAGAAACAGCAACGGAAACCAGCAGAGAGACAACCAAGGAAGATTTATTTCCGATAGAGGAGGCTCACGTAGTGGAAGCTCAAACGGTAGTTCCCGTAACCGCTCAGGTTCAGGTTCCAGATCAGGAGGTCGATCTTCAAATTCGGGTTCCAACTCAGGAAGAACAAGTTCTAATTCAAGATCAGGAATCAATAGTAACAGTAATAGCTTGAGCCGTAATTCCAGTTCAGGTTCAGGCAATTCAAAAAGAGGTTTTGCAGCAATGAGCAAGGCAGACCGTACAAGAATTGCCAGAATGGGTGGACAGGCATCCCATGGAGGCGGAAGATCTTCAGGTCGTTCCGGATTCGGCGGCAGACGTAATTCATAATTCTTTTTCCCGGATTACCTCTTTAGTCATATAAAGGGGTAATCCTTTAAAAACAAAACACCATTCACACCATGCCAAATAAGATTTTAGAAACAGATAGTGCAGTTCCTGCCACCAAAAAAGGAACGGCAGACAAGTCAACTGTCAACAAAGATGAAATGAAAAGTTCATCGCTTCACAAATTCTTTGTAAGTGCTCTTAAAGATATTTACTATGCGGAAAACGCCATTCTTGGAGCATTGGAAAAAATGCAGGATTCCGCTACAACAGAAGAACTGAAAGATGCCTTTGAAGATCATCATCTTCAGACCCAAAAACACGTTAAACGTCTGGAAAAAGTATTCCAGCTCATTGACGAAAAGCCTGAAAAAAAAGAATGCAAGGCTATAAAAGGAATCATTGAAGAAGGTGAAGAAGTTATCAAATCAACAGAAGACGGCTCTGCAACAAGAGATGTTGCATTGATTATTGCTGCACAAAAAGTAGAACATTACGAAATTGCCACTTATGGCGGATTGGCTCAACTTGCCATTACCATGGGACATGATAAGGCAGCAGATCTGCTGGAAAGAACACTTCAGGAAGAAGAAAATACTGATTCGCATCTTACTGATATTGCAGAGACCTCCATCAATTTTGATGCAGAACAGGAAGAATAAAACAAAAATAATAAGCCATATAGCTTGTTCTATATGGCTTATTTCAACCATGAAATCAAAATATATGGACTGTCAGAAAATAATAAAAACATTGAGACACAAAGACTTTGTAAAAGTAGCCCACACGGGAAAGTGTTTCGAAGACGGAGCGGCAATTTATGCTAAGGAGATCAAAGAAAATATCTTTCTTTTATTTATCATCCTGAAAGATATTGATATTGAAAATATACGGGCATTAATAGCTCATTTCGACTGTTTCGGCAGCATAGGATTAAAAGAGCCGGAACAGATCATGTTTTATTTGTCTATAAAAGATAAAAATGACCTTCATTATTTTGAACAATATTTGAAAGCTTCCAATAACTAATACCATTTTTTGAATATGACATTTGAAAACGACACTTTACAAAATTCCGGATTAAATGATAAAAATAATGCGATAGAGAATGAGTCTTTATTTCCACCTATTATTAATTCTTATGGTGTGACGGCTTTTCTGATCAAGTCCTTGGAAAAAATTAAAAACAATGCAACATGTGAGGTCCTGAAAGGAGTGATAGATACTTATTTAGAAGACTATATTTTTAATATCCGTGAATTTCATTCTAAAAATACAACGGAAACTACAAATGCGGATGCTGAAATAAGATTTGAATCGCCTGCCTTCACTTTGTATGCTAAAACTGCTTATTATAAAGTTTTGAAAGAAGAAGAGTATATCAACAGGCTTCTTGAAATCCTGGGAAATAAAAAAGATTAATGTCTGCAATTCCATCATTTCAATGCTTTTAAAATTAAAATACACCAACCACAAAAAGATTATGAATATGAACACCAACGAACACAATAAGAAAGCAGAACAGCTGGACTTACACAGTACATCCAATGAAAATGAAAAGCTTACCACTAACCAAGGCTTAAAGATCAATAACAATCAGGATTCTTTAAAAGCAGGAAAGCGTGGGCCTTCATTACTGGAAGATTTTATCCTGAGAGAAAAAATCACCCATTTTGATCATGAAAGAATTCCTGAAAGAGTAGTTCATGCAAGGGGCTCTGGTGCTCATGGAGTTTTTAAGCTTAATAAAAGTCTTGCAGGATATACCAAAGCAAAATTTTTAACTGAGCTGGGAAAGGAAACTCCGGTTTTTGTAAGGTTTTCCACTGTTGCAGGAAGTAAAGGCAGTACGGATCTGGCGAGAGACGTAAGAGGGTTTGCTATAAAATTTTATACTGAAGAAGGGAATTACGATCTGGTAGCCAATAATATGCCCGTGTTTTTTATTCAGGATGCTATTAAATTTCCGGATCTTATACATGCCGTAAAACCGGAGCCCGATAATGAAATTCCGCAGGCGGCTTCCGCTCATGATACATTCTGGGACTTTATTTCGCTAATGCCTGAAAGTATGCACATGATCATGTGGGTAATGAGTGACAGAGCAATTCCGAGAAGTCTCAGAATGATGGAAGGCTTTGGAGTACATTCTTTTAAATTCATCAATGAAGAAGGAAAAGTGCATTTTGTGAAATTCCATTTTAAACCAAAATTAGGAGTACATTCTGTAGCTTGGAATGAAGCCCAGATTCTTTCAGGAATAGATTCTGATTTTCATAAAAGAGATCTCTGGGAAGCTATTGAAAATGGGGATTATCCGGAATGGGATTTCGGTGTACAGCTGATTCCGGAAGAAGATGAACACAAATTTGATTTTGATCTTCTTGACCCCACTAAACTGGTGCCCGAAGAAGAAGTTCCTGTAGAAATCGTAGGAACATTAACCCTGAACAGAAATCCAGATAATTTTTTTGCAGAAACCGAACAGATTGCTTTTCACCCGGGACACATTATTCCTGGAATTGATTTCACCAATGATCCATTGCTGCAGGGAAGATTATTTTCATATACAGATACGCAACTTTCAAGGCTGGGATCACCCAATTTCCATGAAATACCAATCAACAGATCCATCAATACTGTTCACAACAATCAGAGAGATGGTCACATGAGACAACAGATTGTCAAAGGAAAAACAAATTATGAACCCAATTCTATTGGGGGCGGATGTCCTTTCCAGGCGATGATGTCTGAAGGAGGATTTACTTCCCAGCAGGAAAGAGTTTCCGGTGAAAAAGTTAGAGAAAGAAGTAAAAGCTTTGTAGATCATTATTCACAGGCTAAACTATTTTACAATAGCCAGTCAACACCGGAAAAATTACACCTGCAGAATGCTTTAATATTTGAATTGTCCAAAGTAACTCGTCCCGAGATCAGAGAAAGAATGGTAGGGCAATTAGGTTATATTGATATGTTTCTTGCATGGAGAGTGGCTGAAAAAGTAGGCGTTGAAGTTAAAAAACTGGAGTGGCCTAATCAGAGCTTACCTGCAGACAGCAATATTGTAGAACTGCAGAGCGAAGAAAGAGAACCTAAAACAAAAATTTCCGATGCTTTGAGCATGAGACATACGGTAAAAGACACCATTAAAAGCCGGAAAGTAGGATTTATTCTAGCCAATGGAGCAGATGGTGGAGCTATCAATGATCTTAAAACAAGCCTTGAAGCAGAAGGTGCAAAAGTAGAATTGATTGCCCCAAGCCTTGCTCATGTAAGAACCAATGACGGAGCAGAACTGACCCCTAAACATACTCTGACTAATACTTCAAGTGTGTGCTTCGATGCGCTTTATATCTGTTCTGGTGTAGATTCCGTAAAAGAGCTGATGATTGCTGAAAATAAAAATCTTGTTCTTCATTTTATCAACGAAGCTTATAAACATTGTAAAGCCATTTATTTCGGGACAGATACACAGGTTCTTTATCATAATTCCAATGTCTCGGCAAAACAGCATGATGATCCGGGAATTGTTATATGGGAAGACGGAAATCCGGCAGATAAATTCATTAATGCTATAGCTAAACACAGAGTTTGGGATCTTGAAATGGAGAGAAACGCCTGATCACAATACAAGACCTTTCACACCATATTAAATATTTTTGTTATGAAAGCTGCTGTCTGATACATTCAGCAGCTTTTTGAACTTCTCTTTTTCATTTTCTCAAATTAATTTTAAACCTCATTCAAAATATAATATCATGGAATTTCAACAAAATCTTCTTGAATATATAAGCCAGTCACTAATGACCATCGACGAATCTATTTCTGTTGCAGAAAGTGTGACCTCGGGATGCTTACAACTGGCCTTTTCACAGATGCCAAATGCTTCAATGTTTTATAAAGGAGGAATAACAACCTATTCCTTATCCGAAAAAGTTAGACTTTTAAAAGTCAACAGACATGAAGCCGAAGAATGTGACTGCGTTTCCGAAAATATTGCAGAAACAATGGCAATGAACGTTGCCAGACTTTTTGAATCTGATTGGTCTATTGCTACAACTGGCTATTGTACACCCATTCGGAATTCAGGATATAAAATTTTCGCTTATTTCTCATTCTCTTATAAAGGTGAGATTATTCTGACTAAAAAACTGGAACTGCATCCAAAAACTCAGGCTTTGAATGCTCAGCTGTATTATACGGAATTCATTTTAGGATGTTTTAAAAGTGAGCTCAACAGGCTTTTAATCTTAAAATAAGAACTTCTTTAGCAGAAAGTATTAAGAAATAAACATTTGAAATGGGAAAATTAGAAAATAAATCTGTTCTGATTACCGGTGCCGACAGTGGAATTGGTAAGGCAGTGGCTCTTCTTTTTGCTTTAGAGGGAGCAGATATTGCTATTATTTACCATTCAAGCCATAATGATGCTGAAAAAACAAAAACAGAAATTGAAAATTTGAATAGAAAATGCATCATCTTTCAAGGAGATATCAATGATTATGAATTCTGTGAAAAAACAGTGAAGGACGTTATTTCAGAGCTTGGAAAAATTGATATTCTTGTCAATAACGCCGGTGTTCAGTTTCCGGCAGAAAGTATTGAGCAGCTTGAAGAAAAAAATATCAGACAAACCTTTGATTCTAATATTGTAGGAATGATTTTATTAACGAAAGTTGTATTTCCTTATCTTAAAGAAGGAGGCTCCGTCATTAATACAACATCTGTTTCTGCGTACCAGGGACATGCTGAACTGCTGGATTATTCAGCAACCAAGGGGGCTATTGTTTCTTTCACCCGTTCATTGGCACTTCAGGCAAAGGCCAAAAGAATCCGTGTCAATGCAGTGGCACCAGGACCTGTTGCAACACCTCTTACCGAAGAAACATTTGATGAAAAAGAAGAAAACCCTAAAAAACCTCCTCTGGAGAGAAATGCTACACCGGAAGAAATTGCTTTCAGTTTTTTGTTTCTGGCAGGTACTGATTCTTCACAGATGACGGGACAGGTACTTCATCCCAATGGAGGACTGATTGTAAATGGATAAAATAAAGCGGTGATACCTTGAGTATTCAATAAGTTTAACAATAAAATGCTTGGTTATGTATAGAGACGGTGCAAGAAAAAGTATATGGCAGGAAGAGATCAGAAAATTTTCTACAGAAACGGATCTCAATTCATTATTTGATGTTGCCATAGTTGGAGGCGGAATTACCGGAGTTTCAACAGCACTTAAGCTTCAGGAATCCGGAAAGAAATGTATTATTCTGGAATCTGCGAACATTGGATTTGGGACAACGGGAGGTACAACAGCTCATTTAAATGATTTCTTTGATACTACCTTTACGCAGGCTATCCGCGATTTTGGTTTAGATAATGCTAAGCTTTACGCAGAGTCCGGAAGTGATGCTATCAAAATTATTGAAGATAATATTGATAAATACAAGATCAGCTGTGATTTTACAAGAAAATCGGCTTACCTTTTTGCTTTGGATGAAAAACAGGAGGAGCAATTGAAAAGTATTGTTCAGGGGGCTGAAAACGTTGGACATACAATGAGCTATGTGAACGAAATCCCATTTCCGATTCCTTTCAAAGAAGCAGTACTTATTCCCGGACAAGGGCATTTTCATCCTATTAAATACATTAAGGGACTTTGTGAAGCCTTTATCAGGCTTGGAGGTTCCATTCAGGAAAATTGTCTTTGTAAAAGTCATGATGAGAAGGAAGACTATGTTATTTTAAAAACTTCAAAAGGAGAAATAAAAGCGCGAAATCTTGTTTACGCAACTCATATTCCACCCGGAGTAAATCTTCTGCACTTTACAAATGCGCCTTACAGAAGCTATGCTATGGCACTTACCTTAAAAAATGATAAGTATCCATGGGAACTAGGTTATGATCTTTGTGAACCTTATCATTATTACCGCATTCAGAATATTGATGGTGAAAATCTTTTGATTGCAGGTGGTGAAGATCACAAAACAGGACATGCAGACGATACCGGAGAATGTTTTTCAATTCTTGAAAGCTATGTAAGAAAATACTTTGATGTGGAAACCGTATTCTACAGCTGGTCCAGCCAATATTATGAACCTGTGGATGGGCTTCCGTACATTGGAAAACTTCCCGGAAGTAAGGAAAGAATTTTTACAGCCACAGGTTTCAGAGGAAACGGAATGATATTCGGGACACTTTCTTCACAGATACTCCATGACCTCATTATTACCGGAAAAAGTAAATATAGAGACCTCTTCAATCCTTCCAGGATCAAACCTATTGCCGGATTTTCAGATTTTGTGAAAGAAACTGCAACCGTAGCATTTGATTTTATAAAGGATAAAATTTTAACTGAGAAAATTGAATCCTTCTCAGAAATTGGAGAAGGAGAAGCAAAAGTGATTAAGTATGAATCCGAATCATATGCCCTGTACAAAGAAAATGACGGTACTTTGCATCTTCTCAGAAGCACCTGTCCGCATGCCTCATGTGAAGTCCGGTGGAATAGTGCCGAACTGAGCTGGGACTGCCCATGCCATGGATCAAGATTTAATGTTAACGGAAAAATTCTTACCGGACCCACCACAAAAAATCTGCAGAAAGTATTTCCTTATCAAAAACGTGATTCATAATCCTAAACTTTGAATCTTGAACTTTTAAACAATAAACTCCGAAATATGTCACGCCCCAGTTTCCTGTATCGCAACAGCTTAAGCATTGTTCTGTTTACTCTGATGATTATTTTTCTTGCAGGGCAGTTTTTTATGGGCTGGAAAACTGAAAACAGAGAATTGATTGATAATGGCCGCTCTGCTTTAAAAATCAGTGAATATATTCATAGCGGACATTTCATACAGGCTACTTTTGAAAACTGGGAAAGCGAGTTCCTTCAGATGATGATCTATGTTGTATTAACGATTTTTCTCAGACAAAAAGGATCCAGTGAATCAAAATCTATGACAGAGAAAGAAGATGTAGACAGGGAACCGAAAGCTCATTCCAAAGCGCCATGGCCTGTTAAAAAAGGCGGAATTTGGCTGAAACTTTATAAACATTCTTTATCTCTTGCTTTTGCAATTCTATTTCTGGTAAGTTTTGTGTTGCATTTCTATGGCAGTCTTACAGATTTTAATGATGAACAGATAATGAAAAATAAACCAGCTGTAACCGCTTTACAATATATTTCAGAATCTAGATTCTGGTTTGAATCCTTTCAGAACTGGCAGAGTGAATTCTTAGCGGTAGCTTCCCTTGTTCTTTTATCCATTTGGCTTCGCGAAAAAGGCTCCCCGGAATCAAAACCTGTAGATATGCCTCATGATGAAACACCTTAATTTTTATTCACTTTCGGCTTGGTCTGCATAATGGCAAAATAAGATGATGTGAAAGCTGGAAGACTTTGATAGCCTACTTTATAGGCTATTTCACTCAGAGTATATTGTTTAGTATCGATCAGTTCAATGCTTTTTAAAATTCTGGTCAGCTGAAGGTATTTTTGCAGGGTAATTCCTGTTTCATTTTTAAAAATTCTCTGAAGGCTTCTCACAGACATTTGTGCTTTTTCAGCTAAAGAGTCAATATCCAGATTATATTTAAAATTGGAATTGATATCATTGCACACAGGAATGAGCCTGGTATCTGCAGGTACCGGAATTTCAAGACCGCTGCTTTCTTTGCAGAAGTTGGGAAGACTTTTTAAAATGGCTTTAAAGAAGATATCCTGTTCTTCATTTTCGTCCAGAGACTGGTTCCATTTTGAAGCATACAAGAGCATTTCCTTTAATACAGGCGGAACGGCAAATACCTGAACGTTCTGATAGAATTCGTCTTCAAAAACAGATTTAAAAAGAAATACCATTAAATTCACCGTTTGTGATTCTGAAGTTATTCTGTGGGCTTTTTCCGAAGGAATCCAGATCACATGATGCTGTGGAACAAGATAAATCTTCCTGTCGATATGGAAATACTGGTAACCTTCTTCCACAAAGGTAAGCTGAGCGCGGTTATGTCTGTGTTCATAATCATCATGTTTCCAGTTTTTTTCACACCATACGTAAGCTTCCTTTTCGATGGAATCTACAAACTGACTTTCCGTTTTTTCAATCAGTCCACATTTCATGCTGTCGTTTTGTATATATATTTTGGCAAATTTAATAAAAACACCATTAGTAATTTTGTATAATCAATGTAATAATGACATTATTAGTATAAATTATAATCTATATCTTATTCAGAATGAAAAAACTATGTCTTTTTTTTGTCTTAATTTTATTATCTAATACTACCAACATCATGGCACAAAATAAAGCTAAAATATTGGTTCTTATCCATTCAGATAATGGAGGAACTTACGAACTGGCCAAGGAAATCGCCAAAGGAATTGAAAGTGAAAACAATGCAGTTTCCACCATAAAATTAGTTAAAGCATCACAAAGCCCTGCTCTGAAAAACCTTCCGGTGGCAACAGTTGATGAGCTAACAGCTTATGATGGGATTGCTTTTGGTTCTCCTGTTTATTTCGGGAATATCAGTACGGGAATGAGCGAATTTTTATCCAAAACAGTGCCGCTATGGACCAATCATGCTTTGGAAGGAGTTCCGGCCACCGTTTTTATGTCTGCAGGAAGCGGAGCAGGAAAGGAGCTTGCTCTTCAGGCCTTCTGGAACAGTCTTGCTGTTCACGGAATGGTAATGGTCTCTAATGGGATCCGTGGAACAGAAGAACTGAACAAAGCTATTCCACAGGGAAATACTGTTCTAGGAGTTACCAGTATGGCTTCTCTAAAAGATGTTGAAAGACCTACCAAAGGAGAACGAGGTATTGCTGAGCTTCAAGGTAGAAATTTTGCAAAAATAGCTTTGGCATTAAAAGATACACGACCGAAAAAAACGGCAGTTGTTGCTGAAAACCACCAGAATTTTAATGAAATATTAAAGCAAAAAAATATTATGCTTCCTCAGGTACCGAAACCTGCTGGGAATTATCAGCCTTTTGTTCGTTCCGGAAATCTGGTTTTTATCAATCAGGTTGCCTTGAAAGACGGGAAAATTTTTAATCCAGGAAAATTGGGTGTTGATGTGAATGAACAGCAGGTAAAAGACGCCACAAAAGTAACCATGCTGAATGTAATTTCTGTTTTGAATGAGGCTGTAGGAGGAGATTTAAGCAAAGTAAAACAATGTGTTCAGCTTACGGGAATTTTCAATACTAAAGATGATTATACAAAACATGCAGATCTGATGAACGTGGCTTCTGACCTTGCGGTTGAAGTCTTCGGAGAAAAAGGAAAACATGCCAGAGCTACTTTGGGAGCTTCTTCTATTCCTGTGGGATCTTCAGTAGAAATTCAGGCTGTTTTTGAAGTAGAATAAGCTTCATATTTTTTTGATTAAAACATAGATGTCTCAGATTTATACGGATGGGAAAACCATAGATACTAAACTATTATCTGGTTTGCATTCAATACCTGTATAAATTTGAGACATTTATCGTATAAAAGGATTAGAAAAATTTAGAAAAAATCTCAGCAATCAAGGGAATGCTCTGTTGCAGCTGTTCATCAGAAAGGGCTCCATAGCTTAATCTGAATCCATTCACCTGATTTTGGCTGTATTGTTTAGGGTGAATAATTTTAATATTTTTTTCTAATAACAAAGCTGTTACCACATCCCAATCCAATTGTATTTTAGGAACAATCCAAAAAGCAAGACCACCTTCAGGCAGTGTAAAATCTGCAATGTCTTTCATATGCTTTTTCAACAGTTCAAAAACGAAATCTCTTTTGTTTTTATAATGAACGGTTGCTTTTCTGATGTGTTTTTTTACCGCACCTTCTTTAATCAGCTGAAGAACTGCCTGCTCCATGATGACATCTCCATGTACATCAATAATCTTTCTCAGATCACCAATTCTTTTCAACAACTCCTGGTTTTTAGTAGCCAGATAACCAATCCTCAAAGCAGGTGCTACCACCTTACTCAATGTTCCGATATATACATAATTGTGAAGTTCAGGAAAGCTTGAAACCGGAAGAATAGGACGATATCCGAAATGAAACTCATTATCATAATCATCTTCAATAATGGTCATATTATACTGGTTTGCCAGTTCAATCAGTCTTAATCTTCTTGACAAACTCAATGTAACTGTAGTAGGGTATTGCCTGTGGGGAGTAATGTATATCGCTTTTATATTCTGATGTTGTTTTAAAAGTTTTTCAACAGCTTCAATATTGATTCCTTCCTGATCTAAAGGCACGGGCAAAAGTTGTGCTCCTGCGTATTGAAAAGCTTGCCAGGCAGGCTGATATCCGGGATCTTCAACAATAATACGGTCTCCGGAACTTAAAAGGCTCTGAGCTGTCAGAAACATCCCCATCTGGCTGCCTCGGGTAATAGAAATTTCAGTTTCATGAATATGCATTCCACGCTGATGGTTAAGCATTTGAGAAATCATTTTCCTGAATTCTATATCACCATGCTCATCTCCGTAACCCATCATCTGCCATTTTGCTTTGATGCTGAAAATTTGTCTGTAGGCTCTTGCCAGCTCTGTTACAGGAGCAATTTTACTGTCAGGATGACCATCATCGAAATTGATTAAAATTCCCTTAGGCATTACCTGCTGATGATGAGAATCATGGAGTGCATCTGCATTTTTTTCATGCAAAACAGGAAGCCTTTCAGAGACAAAAATACCTTTCCTTTCTCTGGAAATAACCCATTCTTCATTGATAAGCACCTGATATGCTTCTACAACGGTATTCCTGTTGATTTTCAAAGTCTGTGCAAGATTTCTGCTTCCGGGAAGTGCATCTCCGGTTTTTAACCTTCCTGAGCGAATATCTGTAATAATAGTATCCGCAATCTGTAGATAAACTGCTTTATCAAGCTTTTTATCAATTTCTAATTCCAATTTCCAAGGTCGTAACATCTGGACTATCTATTTATGTGAAAACTGAATCATTTAAACAGTCCAAATATAGAATAATTTTGTCATGCAATAAAGCACAAAACCATAATAATTTTAAAATCATGGATAAGAAACAATTCAGTTCTAAAGACTTCCAAGAAACTTTTGCAAGACCAAAGTATGTAAAACCGAGTCATTTGATTCATAAAAATGTAGAGAATGCTGGAGAGCACAATCAGTTTTCTACAGAAAGAAAGCACCCGGTTTTCTTTGTAGATCTTCCGAGTAAGAATGTGAGCATGACGATTGGAGGATTAACTCCCGGACAGCAAACCAACAGACACCGCCATACGTATGAGACTGTATTATTTGTCATTGAAGGAAAAGGCTGGACAGAAGTAGAAGATGAAAGAGTACACTGGGAAGCAGGTGATGCCGTATATATTCCTTCCTGGGCTTGGCACAAACATCAGAATCTAAGTGATACGGAACCTGCTAAATATATTGCCTGCGAAAATGCTCCTCAACTGCAGAATCTGGGAGTTGCCTTGAGAGAAGAAGAAGGCAGAGACCTTTAATATCAGTATTTTAAACCGTTAAGAGAGTCGTTGTATTGATATCGGATATGATTTTTTTAAACGAGGCTTAACTTAATATCTTAAGAACTTATTCTCTCTTAATGGTTTAAAAATAATCTTAAACTTTTAAACCAGCAACATATGAAAAATGTACCATTTAAAGGGATTATAGCCTATCCCATAACACCTTTTGATAACAATGAGAAAGTAGATATTCCTCTTTTCAAACATTTGGTAGAAAGGCTGATTATCTCCGGAAGCCATGGTATTGCTCCATTGGGAAGTACAGGGGTAATGCCTTATCTGTCTGATGAAGAAAAAGAAGAGGTTACAGAAGCTACTTTACAGCAGGTGAAAGGAAGAATTCCGACACTTGTAGGAGTTTCCAACCTGACAACAGAGAAAACGATTCACCATGCTCAGTTTGCGGAGAAAGCAGGAGCTGATGCCGTTATGATTATTCCCATGAGCTACTGGAAGCTTACGGATGATGAAATTGTAGCGCATTACGATGCCGTAGCAAATAAAATTTCCATTCCGATTATGGCGTACAATAATCCGGCAACAAGTGGAGTAGACATGTCTCCGGCTTTGCTGAAGAGGCTTCTTGAAATTCCTAATGTAACGATGATCAAAGAAAGTACAGGAGATATTCAGAGAATGCATTATCTGAGAAGAGAACTGGGAGAGGAAGTCGCTTTCTATAATGGTTCAAACCCTTTGGCACTCGCTGCATTTTCTGCGGGAGCAAGAGGATGGTGTACTGCAGCACCCAACCTTATTCCTGAATTGAATATCAGTCTTTACAATGCAGTAGAAGAAGGGGATCTTGAAAAAGCAAAAACGATCTTCTACCAGCAGTTTGATCTTTTAAAATTTATTGTGAACAAAGGATTACCAAGAGCCGTGAAATCCGGTCTGAATATTCTGGGTGAAGATGGCGGAAATTTGAGAAGCCCTTTAAAACCTTTACATGAAAAAGAAACAGAAGAATTAAAAAATATTATTAAAACCCTTATTAATTAGTACAATCGTATGAAAAAGTCCATTTTTTATCATGCAGGATGCCCTGTATGCATTAGCGCAGAACATGATATCGTTAGCCTTATAGGTTTAGAAAATGTTGAAATTATCCATTTGGGTAATGACAGAAACAGAATTGAAGACGCTGAAAAGGCAGGTGTAAAATCTGTGCCTGCTTTAGTAACTCCTAACGGAAATGTGCTTCATATTAATTTTGGAGCATCTATGGAAGATGTGAAAGGTTAGAGCATCATTAATCTTGTATAAACGGCTCAAAAAATTGAGCCGTTTTTTCTTGTTAGATAATTTATTGCTTATTCAGAGCTTTCTAAATGGTTGCATTTCCTTCTACACCGTCAGAATTATTGGTTTTATGTCCGGTGATTGCCGAAGCAACGAAGCTGAATAGACTTACCAGTTTTCCAGCCTTAGTATCCCAATAATAGGTTTCTTTGGGTTCTACTCGAATAATGGTAACATTAGGGTCGTCTTTTCCGTCAAACCAGGCTTTGGCCAAAGGAGACCATTTGTCTTCGATAGTGGCTTTGTCCTTATAAACAGAGGCTTCTCCATATACCGAAAGATATTGAGAATCACTATTATTCATAAAAAAAAGCTGCACTCTTCGGTCTTCTTTTATTTCAAAATTCTTATTGCTCGTTCCACTGCTGATAAACCAGAGGTTTCCGCTATCGTCAGTTTCCTGCAATGTCATTGGTCTTGAATTAATAGGAGTTGTTTCCAATTCTGTACAGAACATACATATTCGTGCTTTTTCTGACAGTTCTTTGATCTTTTTGATCGCTTCCAGGTGGGTAAGATTTTGTGTTGACATGATATAATATTTTAATGATTGGTATTCTAAAATATTCAAATACCTGACCAAAGCACGATAAAGTGTGGTACCTTAACCTTATTTCTTACATTAATAGATCTTTTTGTGTACATTTGATGGATGCAGATTTCGCCTCCTAAACATTTAGCTCCTTATATCAGGCATTATATTTTTTTGGAAAATGCCGGAGAAGATATTAGAAGTTTAAGGCTCTTTACTGATGGGAGTTCCGGACTTATTTTATCAGGAGATATGAATCTGTATTCCGGTATTTCAAAAGATCGTATGCCGCTTTCCTTTTTCTATGGTACTTTGAACGGATATAAAGATTTCTCTTCAATAGGTAAATTTTCCCTTATTGCGGTTGTATTTCAACCTTATTTTCTGAATATTCTTTTAAAAACTTCAGCTAAAGATATTCGGAATCAGATTGTTTCGGTGGAAGATGTATTGAAAAACAAACTGGAAATATTTCAAGAGAAATTATTTAATAAAGTGAATCCTTTGACCATAATCAGTGATCTCAATATCTTTTTCACCCATTTTTTATCAGAAAGAATGAGTGCAGATCACGATTTAATAGCAGCTACCCAACAATATCTGCTTCAAAGTAAAGGTTCTGTATCTTCCAAAGATTTGCAACATTTTACAGGGTATTCAGAGCGTCATTTAGAGCGAAAGTTTGAATACCATATGGGAATGTCTCCCAAAAAATATGGAAACATCATCCGCCTTCATTATTTTTTAAATCTTATGAATAAAGATGTAGATTATAAAAGTATGACCTCGCTTTCCTATGAAGCCGGATATTCTGACCAGTCTCATCTGATCAGAGAATTTAAAAATAATATCGGACTTACTCCCAAACAGTACCTGAATACAGAAAATAAAATGGCTGTTAATTTCATTGAGCTGTAAAACAAGTATGTCGGTTTTATACAATTTTTAGCAAGCAATACAACCTAGTTTTGCTTAAAAAAATCAATGAATATTAAAATTTCAACCGCACAATTTGAAAACAGAAGCGGAGATAAGGCTTATAATTTATCTGTCATAGAAAAACTGGCTGGTGAGGCAGCATCCAAAGGATCCCATGTGATTGCTTTTCATGAATGTTCCATTACAGGCTATACTTTTGCCCGAAAACTTTCAAGAGAACATCTCCTTGATATTGCTGAACGTATTCCGGAAGGTGAAAGCATTCAAAAATTGCAACAGATTGCCACGAAACATAATATCACCATCTTAGCTGGTTTGTTTGAAAAAGATGAACAAGATAACCTCTTCAAAGCTTATGTATGTGTTGATAAAACCGGTCTGAAGGCGAAATACAGAAAATTACATCCTTTCATCAATCCAAATCTTACCCCGGGCAATGAGTACTGTGTATTTGATATTATGGGCTGGAAATGTGGAATACTTATCTGTTATGATAACAATATCATTGAAAATGTGAGAGCCACAAGACTTTTGGGTGCTGAAATTATTTTTATGCCTCATGTTACGATGTGTACTCCTTCTACAAGACCGGGTGCAGGTTTTGTGGATCCTCAGCTTTGGGAAAATAGAGTAGCAGATCCGACATCTTTACGTCTGGAATTTGAGGGAATGAAAGGCAGAGACTGGCTGATGAAATGGCTGCCATCCAGAGCTTATGATAATGGAGTTTATATTGTTTTTTCAAATCCTGTGGGTATGGATGACGATCAGTTGAAAAATGGATGTTCTATGATTATTGATCCTTTTGGAGATGTGATTGCAGAATGCCGTTCTTGGGAAGACAGTTTTGAATCGGCTGTCATTACTCCTGAAAAACTTACTGAGGCTGGAGGATATCGCTACATCAAAGCCAGAAGAGCGGAATTATACAGAGATATTATTGGGCAAGAGCATTCATCTGAACAAAAAGTGGTTTGGCTTAATGATGAAGGTCATTAAAAATTGACTCTCTTCTGTAGGTAGTATTGAGAAGAAATTTATATTGTACGCATGAATAGTTTTTTAAAGATCAAAAATTAATTAAAAATATTACTATCATTATTCTGATACTTTGATACAATTTAAATAATTTTTATAATATAAATATTCGTCGGAAATTTGCCTTGTCAATATCAACAAATTACAAGACAATGAACTTTCAAAAAGAAATACAGATCAATACTTCAACACAGACAGCTAAAAAAGGGCTTCCTGCAGCACTTTGGGCACTAACGATAAGTGCCTTTGGAATAGGAACTACAGAATTTGTAATTGTAGGACTACTCCCCACGGTTGCTTCTGATCTTGAAATTACGATTCCTTCCGCAGGGCTGCTGGTAAGTCTTTATGCAATAGGAGTAGCTATTGGAGCACCAATATTAACGGCATTAACAGGTAAAATTCCGCGCAAAATATTATTGGTATCCATCATGCTTTTATTTGTTATTGGGAACGGGCTGGCATCTATAGCGCCAGGTTTTATCACTTTAGTTCTGGCCAGAATACTTACAGGATTTGCCCACGGGGTTTATTTTTCCATTGGTTCTACTATTGCAGCTTCGCTGGTTCCTGAAGAGAAAAGAGCAACTGCCATTTCTATTATGTTTGCCGGACTTACACTGGCGATTGTAACAGGAGTTCCTCTGGGAACATTTATTGGGCAGCATTTCGGATGGAGAGCAACTTTTATAGGCGTTTCAATCCTTGGAATTATTGGGCTAATTGCCAGTTTATTATTAGTTCCAAACAATCTGAAAAATGGAAAAACAGCTTCCATAAAAAGCCAGTTTAAAGTATTGGGAAACAGACGTTTGATTTTTGCCTTTTTAATGACTGCGATGGGATATGGTGGTACATTTGTAGTATTTACGTATCTGTCACCTATTTTACAGAAGATTACGGGATTTCAGGAATCAACAGTCACTTTTATTCTTTTGATTTATGGAGTTGCCATTGCTTTAGGAAACCTGATTGGTGGAAAGGTAGCCAATAAAAATCCTTTGAAAGCCCTTCTATGGATGTTTGCAGCGCAGGGATTGGTATTGCTAGCATTTTATTTCACAGTAAGCAGTCCGGTTTTAAGCATCATTACGCTTTTCCTTTTAGGCGCTTTGTCATTTGCTTCTGTTCCGGGACTTCAGTTATTGGTCGTACAGATTGCAGAAAAAGAGCTTCCCGGGACTGAGGATGTTGCTTCAGGGATTAATATTGCTGCCTTTAATATTGGTATTGCGATCGGATCTTATGTAGGTGGAATGATTGTTACCTCTTCTTTAGGTCTGGAAAGTACACCATGGATAGGTGCTTTATTTCTGTTGGTTACCATTTTTATTACAGTTTACAGTATCCGTTTAAACCAGAAAAATTAAGATTTTACTCCTATTTTTATATTAATTTCTTAGCTATAATTCATAGCACAAAGTACAAACCAGGATTTCAGAGATGTATTTTATCTATTTTTTTAATGTTTTCACTAAAAAAAAAACTATTTAATATTACTTATTTGAAATTTATAAAACAACACGTGTTCTTATATAAAATATATTTTGTTATTTAGCAAGTATTAATTAAATGTATTGATTTTCAATTGATTAACATAATATAATAATTCATCTGGCAATTGAATTATTGTATATATTTATCATCTAATTTTAAATACATAAATAATGAAAAATTTAAAAAAATTATCCCGAAATGAACTTAAAATGGTGAAAGCAGGTCAAGTTTGGATTGCAGAAACTTCTTGCGGTATAACAGCTACAACAACTCAAGATTGGACTGCTGAACAAGCAAACGAATGGCGTGATAAGATTGAATAAAATTATTGTAAACCAGCTACTCATAGTGGTGCTAGTACAAATTTAGCATAGAAATTAATCAACTTAAGCACTTATAACGTAGATTACTGCGTTATAAGTGCAATTTTATAATGAAAACATTTCCTATGCATAACCATAAAAAATTACTTCAATTATTCATTCTATTGTATAGTATTTTATCCTATGCTCAATCATACAAACAAGATACTTTGCGTGGTGAATTTACTTATCTGTTAAAAGCTAAATTTGATACGCGGGTAGATAATAGACATGAAGAACCTTTTTTATTACAAATAGGGGATAATCGTTCATTTTTTTCAAGTAGCATATCCTTGAAAGGAGATTCTGTAATGACAAAATCAGGAATATCAACAAATAATCCAGACGGAAGCACAACACTTAGTTGGAAAAAGGGAACTGTAATTCCAAAAACGGATTTTAACTTTACCATTATACAATCCAATGAAAGTATTCAGTATTTTAATGCTGTTGGAATGGCATTACTCATGTATCAGGAACCTGTGATAAAGAACTGGAAACTTGTCAATGAAACCAAAGAAATCAATACTATACATTGTAAAAAAGCAGAAGTAACCTTTAAAGGAAGAAATTGGATTGCATGGTATACTCCTGAAATCCCTTTGCCTTATGGTCCTTATAAATTCAGCGGATTACCTGGCTTAATTGTTAAAATAACGGATGACAAAGGAGACTATGATTTTGAATTGGTAAAATCTGCATCTGATTCTCAGTTGAAAGGAAAATTAATTAATATTAAGAAAACAAGATATACTGAAGCCATAGAAACTACGCAACTGAAACTTAAACAAGCGTTAAAAAATGCCCAAGTTAATGAAGCCGCAATTCTTGCAAGCTATGGAACAACCATCTTGAAAGGGCAGGAAATACTCAAACAACGGGAAAAAGAAAAAGAAGAAAGCAAGAAATATGAAAACCCATTGGAGTTAACACCCTAGTTATCAAATTTCATAAATTTCAGCATCTGTAAACACAAAAAATGTACTATTCTTAGGGAGATTTTTCGTGTCCAGTCCTGTGAATTTACTGAAAGCAGGTAATAATAATTGATTGCTGCTTAGAGCAAAACAGGGAAGCCTGATATTTTTCACAGCAGAATTTAGCACAATTCCCGGATGAATATGTCCGGTAATCTGAAACCCGGCTTTTGTTGCATCAAAATCATGAATAAATATAATGCCGTTCTTTTCAAGCCATTCAACTTTGTGATTAAAGCATAATTTTTTCTCCAGAGCTTCTGAAATACGGTCATGGTTTCCTTCAATAAGATAAAACTGAACATCAGGATATTGGTTTTTCCATGTGCAGAATTCATCCACATCAGAATTATCTCCGGCATGAAGTAAATCTCCAACAACAATGAATTTTTCAGGCTGAAAATATTCAATCAGCACTGATAATCTTTCCAGATCACTTTTCATAATATGATTGGTAAGTGCAATCCCATTTTTACGAAAATGAGCAGTTTTCCCGATGTGCAGATCAGAAAGGATCAATGCTTTTTCTTTTTGCCAGAATGCTGCCCGCTGATTGGTCAGAGTGAAAGTTTCGTTATGGATGGAAATATTTTTGGTTGCTATAAACACACTTGATGGATTGAAAATTGAATGTTTAAAGTTAAACTATATAAATCTAATTAGCCAACCTTCCGGCTTACACGAAATTTTTCATCAAAAACATAGGTCAGAGGAAAGCCTGTTGCAATCTCTCTTTCTAGAATTTCTTCCGGAGAAAGATGTTCCAGATACATAATGAGTGCACGAAGACTGTTTCCGTGAGCAACAATTAATACATTTTCGCCTTGTTTTAATAAAGGTCTTATCTGGCTTTCAAAATAAGGAATCACTCTGTTGTAAGTGTCTTTAAGACTTTCTCCACCCGGTGGAACCACATCAAATGATCTGCGCCAGGTATGAACCTGCTCATCACCATATTTCAGGGCGGTTTCTGCTTTGTTGAGTCCTTCCAGATTTCCGTAAGAACGTTCGTTTAATGCTTTATCTTTGATGACCGGGATGTTGGGATTTCCAATTTCATTCAGGATGATAGAAAGGGTATGCTGTGCTCTGATCAGTGCAGAAGTGAATGCTATATCTATTCTTTCTCCTTTTAAAGCGAGACCTGCCTTTTTTGCTTCTTCAATACCGGCTTCAGTTATATCGATATCTTTCCACCCTGTAAATCTATTTTCAAGATTCCAGAGTGACTGTCCGTGACGGACTAAGAACAATTTTTTCATTATTTAAATTTTATTTCAACTTCTAAAAAGGTATACTCTAAGTTACGGTGATTATTTAAATTTATCAAGAAAATTAACTTAGAATATTAGGCTAAGAATAAGATTAAAACGATAGGTTTTTTATTTGATTTTATAAATTTTAGAATCTTGCAAACGCGCAAATTTTATATTATCTATTTTTATTTAAGGAGCAAGAACATTTCGACTCCGCTCAATATTAGATTTTCAGCAAGATTAACGGGACTAAATTTTATCGGAGATAAAATCTTTGCGCCTTAAAATGTTATTATTATCAATTTTTTGCGATAAACAAATATTCATCGGCATATCTGTTCTTACAGAAAACACATTAATTGATTATAAAAGATCACTTATATTGGATAGCTTCAGCATTCTTTTAATCCTTGCATCCAATCCTTCGCTTGAAAGAGTCTGCCTTAAGCTGTCAACCTTAATCGGGAAGCTGAGCGGGGTAAAAGAACGGGAATATTTCAAGATAACTTCAGATTTTTCAATCCTTTTAAAAGCTTCTACCAATCGCTGTTCCTGAAGCTGCATATTAAAGACTTCCGTATACGCCTGTTTTATTAAAAAATGATTGGGATCATGATCTTCTAAGACTTTAAAGATGAGTCCGGCAGAGCTTTGTAAAGATTTATTGGATCGTTGTTGTCCTGCATAATTCTGAATGACCATTCCTGAAATCACAGCAATATCTCTGAATTTCCTCCTTGCCATTTCAGCAGAATTGATACTTGCAATCACATCATTCATAAGATTATCTCTGCTTAAAATTTGTTGCAAATTGTCTTCATTTAAAGGGATTTCTTTATCACTGAACAGTTCAAATCCATAATCATTCATCGCCATAGAAAACGAGATAGGTGCCAGTTTTGAGATCCGATAGGCAATCAGAGCAGCCATCACTTCGTGTACCAGACGTCCTTCAAAAGGATACATAAACAAATGATATCCTTCACGGTTTTTGATCATTTCGACGAGAAATTCATCTTCTTTGGGAATGTGTGAGTTTTTTTCCTGATTGATGAGGAGAGGATGCAGGAATTTAAGTTCTTTTTCCGAAGCTTTAGGATTTAAGGCATGTGACAGTTTTTCTCTCAGAAAATGCCCCAGATTGGAACTCAGAGGAAGCCTTCCCCCAAGATAACTCGGAACTAAAGCTCTTCCTTTCGCTGCTCTTACATACACCGTCATATCTTTGATTATAGCTACTTCCAATGTACGGCCGGCAAGAATAAATTTTTCCTCTTTTTTAAGTTTTGAAATAAAATATTCCTCAATCATTCCGATATAACCTCCGGAAATAAATTTCACTTTCAGCATCGCATCACTTACAATCACGCCCATATTCATCCGGTGAAGCATGGCTATTTTCCTTGAAGTTACTTTATAAAGGCCATCTTCCATAATGACGATTTTATGAAACTCTTCATAGCTTTTTAAAACACTGCCGCCAATGGTAAGAAATTCCAGAATACTTTTCCATTCTTCATCCAGCATTTCCTGAAAAGCATATACTTTTTTTATTCTTTCATACAATTCATCAGGGTAAAAGCCGTCTCCAACCGCTAATGTCATCAGAAACTGCACCAATACATCAAAGCATAAGACCTGTGGTTCTCTGGGTTCAACAACTTTCTGTTTTACGGCTTCTTTTAAAGCTGAAACTTCAATCAGTTCAAGAGAATGGGTTGGAACGCAGTAAATTTTTGAGGTTTCAAAAGGGGAGTGCCCGCTGCGTCCGGCTCTTTGCAGAAAGCGTGCAACTCCTTTGGCTGATCCAATCTGAATAACGGTGTCAACAGGTTTAAAATCAATTCCAAGATCGAGAGAAGATGTGGAAACAACGGCTTTTAATTTTCCGGAACTTAAATTTTCTTCAATCCAGATTCTTAAATGAGCATCAATAGAACTGTGATGGATGGCTATCTGACCTGCAAAATCAGGATAGGCATCCAGTAAAAGCTGATACCACATTTCGCTCTGGCTTCTGGTATTCGTGAATACAATGGTAGATTTTGATTCCAGAATAATAGGAACCACTTTATCTGCAAGTTTGTTTCCAAGATGTCCTGCCCATGGCAATATCTCTATTTCGTCCGGAAATACCGGCAAAATATCTATTTTTTTATGTTCTTTGGCTGTAATTTTTGTCTTTTTAATATCATACGGAATGAGCACTTCCATGGCCTCATCCAGATTTCCGATGGTAGCTGTGATTCCCCAGATCTTAATCTTCGGAACATATTTTCTAAGCTGTGAGATCCCAAGTTCTACCATGACACCACGCTTTGAACCCAATAATTCATGCCATTCATCCACTGCTACACATTTCATATCCCTGAAAAACATTTCATTATTTTTCTGAGCCAGAAGCAAATGAAGACTTTCGGGAGTTACAACAAGAATTTCAGGCATCTTTTTTACCTGCTGCTGTCTTACTTTAGGATCGGTATCTCCGTTTCTAACACCTACAGCCCAGTCGAGTCCTATTTCATCAATGGCTTCCTGCATGGCTTTTGCAATATCTTTAGACAGGGATCGGAGAGGTGTTATCCAAATCATTTTCAGCCCTTTTTTGTATTGTTCAGGATGATTCAGGAAATCTGTAATTAAGGCTAAGAAAACAGAAAAAGTTTTTCCAAAGCCAGTAGGAGCTACAACCATTCCGCTGTATCCGTTTCCAAATTTTTTCCAGGTTTCCAGCTGAAATTTGAAAGGCGCAATACCTTTATCGGTCATCCATTGTTGAATGATCTTTAATCCATCGGTATGTTCAAAAGCTGCCAAGTTTACTGTATTAATTTTTTAATTTCTTCCAAGTCATCAATTTCATCTACCGTTTTATCTTTCCGCCATCTTACAATTCTTGGGAATCGCAAGGCTACACCGCTTTTATGACGATTGCTGAAGCCTATGCCTTCAAAAGCTATTTCGAAAACCAGTTCTGCTTTTACCGTTCTTACAGGACCAAATTTCTCAATGGCATTTTTGGTTACAAACCGGCTCACTTCCATGATTTCTTTATCGGTGAGTCCTGAATAGGCTTTGGCAATAGTGACCAAAGTATCTCCCTTTTTTACAGCAAAACTATAATCCGTATAATAGGCACTTCGCCTTCCGCTGCCTTTTTGGGCATAAATGAGAACTGCATCAATGGTAAATGGATTGATTTTCCACTTCCACCAGTCGCCTTTTTTTCTTCCTGAATGATAAGGGGAGTTTTTTTGTTTTAACATCAGGCCTTCGCTGTTTACGTCTCTTGAATTTTCACGGAGAGCATTTAATTCTTCCCATTTTTCGAAATCCAGACTTTTGGAAATACTGATGCGTTCCGGATTTTCATTGAGTAATAATTCTTCAAGTAAAGCTCTTCTTGAAGAGATTGGTTTTTCTCTCAGATCGTTATTTTCTAATTCCAGCAAATCGTAAACAAAGACTTCAATGGGGATTTCTGAGAGCATTTTTTTAGTTAAAGTTTTTCTGTTTAATCTTTTCTGTAATTCGTTAAAATTTAAAACTTTACCATCCTTGACCGCAAGTATTTCTCCATCTAGTACAAAGTTGCCTTTCATGGCTTTTATGACCTCCACGATTTCCGGAAATTGTTCTGTCACGAGTTCTTCACCTCTTGACCAGATGAAGACTTCATCGTTTCTCCGGATGATCTGTCCGCGTATTCCGTCCCATTTGTATTCTACCAGCCATTCATCGGGATTTCCCAATTCTTGGGTTTCTTTTTCTAAGGGATAGGCAAGGCAGAAAGGGTATGGTTTTGAGTTGTCCGGATTCACATTTTCCGCATCAATAAGTTCTTTGAAAGAGACTTCATCCGGCAGCCATTTCCCCATTAAGCTGTGCATCAAAGCACTCGATTCCTGTCCTGAAAATTTAGTCAAAGCATTGATTAATGTTTTATCTGATACTCCGATCCGGAAGCTGCCGCCAATTAATTTATTGAAAATCAAACGCTCGGTATAATCCAGACCATTCCAAGATTGCAGTACAAATTCTTTCTTTTCTGCGTCTGTTTTACCTTTCAGACTGACAATATCGTTCATCCATTCTGACAATGAACGTTCTATTTTTTCTTCCGGAGGCGGAAGAATTAATGATAACGTTTCTCCAAGATCGCCCACGGAAGAATAAGATTCCTGAAATAGCCAGTATGGGAGTTTTGTGATTTCCAGCGCCCATTCTTTCATGTAATTGGTATTGACATTTCTCTTAGGTCTTTTTCCGGTAAATAAGGCAATAAACCATATTTTATCTTCATCAGGAGCGCGTTCCAGATAATCTAAGATGGCATCAATTTTAGCATTGGTTTTATTGGTGGTTTCCAACGCGTTGATAAGGTCAGCAAAATGTCTCATGATTCCGGATTTTCTGGGGTTTCTTTTTCAGATTCTTCTTCATCCTCACCATAAAGTGTTTCTACGACATCTGCCTTAATTCCTATTTCATTCAGATATTTTGAAAATACTTCTGTCTGTCCGTGAGTAACGTGTACCAATTCTGCTTCGGTTGCTTTTACAGTCTGTAATAATCCTTTCCAGTCTGCGTGATCACTCATTGCAAATCCTGCATCTGCACTTCGCCATCTTCTGGCACCGCGTACCTGCATCCAGCCGGAACATATTGCGGTAGCCGGATCCGGAATTTTTTTGATGATATTACTGTCGAGCAAAGCGGGTGGCACAATGACAATTTCGTGTTCCATTTCTTTTGGACGTTCTCTGAAATCTGCAATCGTATACTCAGGAAGATCAATTCCCACTGTTTCAAAAGCTTCATTCAGTTTTCCGATGGAATAATGGACGTATATTTTTCCCAATTCTTCCACTGCCTTCATGATACGCTGGGCTTTTCCCAAAGAATATCCTATGAATACAGAGGTTTTATTGTTTTCTTTATTTTTCAACACCCAATTTTGAAGTCTGATGTTCAAATCCGGAACTTCCAGCCAGTTGTAAATAGGCAGACCAAAGGTGCTTTCTGTTACAAATTCATTGCATTTTACAAGCTCAAAAGGAGTGCTCAGCCCATCATCCTGAACCTTATAATCTCCCGAAATGACCGTCACATATCCTTTATATTCAAGCTTTATCTGGGCAGAACCAATGATATGCCCGGCCGGATGAAGTGAAAGTTTTACTCCATTGATGGTAATCACTTCTCCATATTCTACACTCTGACATTCGATATCTGTTCCGATTCTCTGATGCAGAATAGGTTTGGTAAAATGGTGACAAAGGTATTTTTTCATTCCCCAGCGGGCATGATCGGCATGACCATGGGTGATAACGGCCATATCTACGGGTCTCCAGGGATCTATGTAGAATTTTCCCTGTGGGCAGTAAATTCCTTTATTTGTAAATGTGATTAATTTCAATGGTGTGGCTGGTTTAGAAAATAAGCTTCAAAAACTTAACCAATTTACAATAAACTGTTTATTTTTTGATTTTTGTGGTATGAGATTATATGAAGCAGCCTATATCGTATGAATAATTATTTATAATAGGTTTTGGCTAAAGCCGATGATGATATTTCTTTTTATTAAATGGGCTTCCTTCAACAATGCTTAGGATAGTAGCCCATTTCTATTGATATGCTATAGCATAAAAGTGATAATAGAATGGATGATAGTAGGATTTAATATTTTTTTGAACTTTTCAACAATATAAAAATGAACGCTGCACCAATATTCAGCTTCGTGAAATCTTAGAAATTTGTATAATCATTAAAAAAAGAATACAATGAGTAAAACAATTTTAATTACAGGTGCTGCAAGCGGATTCGGGAAGATTGCTGCTTTTGATCTTGCTAAAAAAGGACATAAGGTAATTGCCACTGCGCAGGTCTATCCTCAGATGAGTGATTTAATCCGTGAAGCTAAAGAACAAGGAGTTGATCTGACTGTTGACAAACTGGATGTAACGAGCCAAAGAGATGTAGATTATATCTTAAAGAAATATGGTGATATTGATATTCTCATCAGCAATGCCGGAATTATGGAAGGCGGCCCGATTGCTGAACAACCCGTAGATATTATCCGTTCTATGTTTGAAGTGAATGTATTTGGTGCTCTGAATCTTGCACAGGGTTATATCAAAAAGTTTGTGGAAAAGAAGGAAGGTAAGATTGTTTTCACTTCTTCAATGGGAGGTTTATGGACCGTTCCTTATGTTGCTGCTTATTGCTCTTCAAAACATGCGCTGGAATCTATTGCAGAAGGGTTAAGAACTGAACTTGCACCATTCAATATCAAGATTGCAACTTGTAATCCGGGTGTATTTGGAACGGGTTTCAATGACAGGGGAGTAGATTCTATTTTCCATTGGTATGATCCGAAAAACAATTTCACTCCGGAATCTGCTTTTGATGGTGCTGCTGAATCTTTAGCACACCAGCTTGATCCACAATCTATGGCAGATGTTATTGTCAATGTTGCTTTAGATGATAACAGTAACTTCAGAAATGTTCATCCGAAGGAAACTGAAGACTTTGTAAAACAGCTTCAGGCCGATGCATGGACAGCAAAAAGCTAATATCATGGAATTGAACTATAAAACAGCCGAAAAGGCTTTACAGGCAGCAAAAGAAAAGGCATTATCTCTGAATATTCCTGTGAGTATTGCTGTGGTAGATGCCGGAGGACATCTTCTTGCTTTGGCAAGACTTGATAGTGTTTATGGCGTAATTGATTTTGCTGTTAAAAAAGCAAGAACTGCAGCTATGTTTGGAGTAAACAGCGATGTAATGGGAGCTATTATTTCAGAAACCGGTATGCATGGATACGGAATGCTGAATTCTAATCATGGACTTTTAACTATTGCAGGTGGTGTTGTCCTTCAAAATGCAGAAGGAAAAATTATAGGCGCAATAGGTTCTTCAGGGGGAACTACCGAGCAGGATAAAGAAATTGCAGAGGCGGGAGCTCGTGCTATTGCTTAAATTTCAGATATTTGTATCATGGAAAATACTTCTGAAATCATATTTGATAAACTGGTTTATTCATGTGCTTTTGAATCTTACAGAGGCCATGAAGAGTTTATTCCTGATCATTTTCTGGGGTTTCAGATATCCGGAGAGACTCATGCTTTTCATGAACATGGTAAAACGGTAATCAAAGAAAATACAGTAGTTCTGGTAAGGAAAAATCAACTGATCAGGACGATCAAATATCCTTCAGAGCATGAAAAGTACCAGTTTATTTCTATTACGCTTGATGATGAAACGCTGAGACAGTATGCCAGTGAGAATAAAATAACTGTACCTAAAAATTTTCCAGATAGTCAGCGGTTATTTTTTGAGCCGAATGATTTTTTTGAGAGTTATTTTGCATCTCTTATTCCTTACATTAATAAAACGCAGGAGATTCCGCCAAAATTGGCCGCAATTAAGGTAAAAGAAGCCATAGAACTGATTTTGTTGAGTAATCCTGATTTTAAAAATCTTCTTTTTGATTTTTCAGAACCTCATAAGATTGATCTTGCAGAGTTTATGAACAAAAATTTTATGTTCAACGTATCGGTAGATGCTTTTGCAAGGCTTACAGGGCGCAGCCTTTCGGGGTTTAAAAGAGATTTCAGCAAAACTTTTGAAATGACACCCAAACAATGGCTGAAAGAAAAAAGATTAAAGGAAGCCTATTATTTGATTAAGAACAGAGATAAAAAGCCTTCAGATATTTATCTTGATCTGGGTTTTGAGAATTTATCTCACTTTTATTCTTCTTTCAAAAAGAAATTTGGGGTGACCACTACAGAGGTATAGCTTTTTTAATCATTAAAAAAAAACACAACTATACTATAATTTAACTGTTGGAAAAACGCGAAGACGCAAGAAAGGTTTTACAATGTGACTGTTCTAAGGCGCAAAGATTTTATCTCCGATAAAATTTAATCCTGAATATTTCAAAGGATTATTTTATTGCCCCGTTGATTAATCACAAAATCTGCGAGAATCTGTCAGTCATTTGTAATTTTCCTGCCTCTTTGCGTTTTCCTACAAGTTATTAAGGAATCATATTCTCAGATCTCAATCTTTCAAAAACATTAATAAAAGAGTCTTCTGTATTTGTATAAGCTGTAAAACCCAGTTTTCTGCTTTTCGACATATCACACATTACTTCCAGAGGTCTTCCAAGATCCAGATCGGTATGCCACGCAGATGCGAGACGATCAAGATTGCTTTCTTTCAAATTATATTTTTCTGCAATGGCTGTCCAGATTTCGTGGTTGTTTTCCATTTCTTTTTCAAGAGGTCGTATGGTACCGTTGAAACCTCCTGCTTCTATACCAAACCAGTCTGCCAGTCTTTTCCAAAGCCATTTCCATCGGAAAACATCTCCATTAGCAATATTAAAAGCCTGATTTTTGGCTGATTCTGTAGAGGATGCCCAAACCAATTGTTTAGCCAATATTCTGGCATCTGTTACATCAGAAATGCCATTCCATTGCGCTTCAGATCCTGGCCAAATGAATTTGCTTCCGGTTTCTTTACAAATGCTGGCATATACGGCCAATGTAGCTCCAATATTCATAAGATTTCCTACAGCATATCCAACTACGGTGTGAGGTCTGTGAATGCTCCATGTAAAACCATCTCTTTCTGAAGCTTTGTATACCTCGTCTTCCTGTGCATAATAAAAGTTGGGAAGGGGAAGTCTTGGGTGTTCTTCTCTTACAGGCGTTTCTGGTAAAACGCCTTCTTTAGCATAAGCCTCAAATGGTCCGAGATAATGTTTAAGCCCTGTAACCAAAGCTACATGCTGAACCGATTTTTTAGAGGATAAAACGTCTAACAGATTCCTAACCAATGTGCTGTTGACACGGATGTTTTCTTCTTCAGTGTCATTGCGCATCCATGTGGTAAAGTAAATATGAGTAGGAGAGATCCCTTCCAGAGCTTCTGCAAGATTCTGCTTATTCATCAGGTCTGCTTTGATGGTGTATAGCCCCGGGATATTGGTGTTGGGATTTCTGGATAATCCATAGGTTGTCCAGCCCTGTGCAATTAATTCTTCGGCAAGGTTACTTCCTGTAATTCCGGTAGCACCTACTACCAATGCAATATTTTCCATAAGTATTGTAAAATTTCTTGTACAAAATTATGGCTGACAGCAGGCTTTTACGCTTGATGTGGATCATGCATTTGGATTGATCTGGATCAAGTATTATTCAGGGAATTCTTTTTTCGGATCCTGCTTACAGTTTCAGGAACAAGACCAAGGTAAGAGGCAATAAGGTTGTGTGGCACTCTTTTAATCATTTCCGGATTCTTTTGTGCAAGTTGAAAATATTTTTCTTCAGCAGTATAACTATGGGAAACAATGAGTCTGTAATCTTTCGTAACGAGGCTGTTTTGGTATAAAATTCTGAAATAACGATCCATCACCGGGATTTCCAGCATCATTTTTTCATAGTTTTCCAAAGTGATCATCAGTACTTCGGTTTCTTCAATGGCATCAATATTCAGTATAGATTTTTCCTGATTAACAAAACTGTTGAAATCTGAAATCCACCAGCCTTCAAAGGCAAACATATTGATGTGCTCACTTCCTTTTTCATCCAGAAAATAAGATTTGAGCAACCCTTTGCTTACAAACGACAATGATTTGCAGATATCTCCTTCCTGAAGCAGATACTGTTTTCTACGAAGTTTTTTAAGGGTAAAATAAGACTGAACAAGATTTTTATGTTCGTCTGTGATATTAACCTTATTTTCGATATGGGAAAGCAACACTTCAAACATCAGATAAATATTTCATCAAAAATACTATTTTCAATCATAATTAATGATCTACTTTTCAAAATCATAGAGATTGATTCCTATTTCTTCATTCTTTATTTTTACAATTCTGGTATTCAACGGATAAAAGATAAATTCTGCAGCTCCCTGAATTTTCGCTTCCAGAAGATGTCCTGCTAACGCAGTATAATCTTCTCTTCCCAACGTAATATGAAGGTGTAAAGTTGGTTTTCCTTCTATTTCAGAAACGTTTCCGGAAATATTGGTGACCTCCATTTGTTCTTTGAAAGTCTTATCCACATATTTTTTGGTTGATGGATTAAAGAATCGGAGAGTGGCTTCACTCACAGCTCCTATTCCTGTCACTTCTCCTGCCTGAATATGTTGGTTTTGAATAAAGTCCGTTAAAACTTCCACAATGTTGGAATGATTGTTAGGGCTTACTACATAAATCTGATCTACCTTTCTTGCAGACCAATGGTTTCCTTTATAATTCATAATCTCCATATTTATTCTATTGT
This sequence comes from Chryseobacterium sp. IT-36CA2, assembly GCF_949767875.1. Lineage (NCBI taxonomy): Bacteria > Pseudomonadati > Bacteroidota > Flavobacteriia > Flavobacteriales > Weeksellaceae > Chryseobacterium > Chryseobacterium sp. IT-36CA2. Next base: position 285,354 of record NZ_CATKPG010000020.1, read on the forward strand.
TTTCAAATAATTGATGATTCCTATTACGTCATCCTGACCAAAGTTTTTGTCATGGGCATTTTGATACGTTTGAATCAGAGCTTCAGACAGAGGATAATCTGCGCCTGCATTTTTGGCCAGAAGAATATCTTTCAGCATCAGATCAAGGGCAAATGCCGGAGCATACTGGTCTGCAATCAACAGAGGTGTTTTTACTTTGGTAGCACCGCTTCCACTGGCACTTTCATTGATGATTTCCAGCATATCTGATCGTTCAATTCCTAACTTTTCTGATAGTAAAACAGTTTCTGCCAGTCCCTGATAAATGGCAGACAGAAAATAATTGATCGATAGTTTTCCTGCGATCCCTTTTCCGTTTTCACCTAAATGTTTTACAGATTTTCCCATTTTCAAAAGACAAGGCATGGCACGCTGGATATCTTTTTCTTCACCTCCTGCCATAATGATCAGTGTTCCTTCCTTTGCTGGCTGGGTACTGCCCGCTACAGGAGCATCAATAAACGAAGCTTCTTTTATTTTCAAGGCAGCTGCAGTTTCTGTAGAAGCTTCCGGAGAAATGGTACTCATGTCCACGAATAATTTTCCCTGAATGTTTAAAGGCAGAATTTCTTCGTATACGGCTTTTACAGCACTGTCGTTGGTCAGCATGGTGAATATAATATCGCTGTTTTGTACAAGGTCCTTAATTTGGGTAGAGACTGTGGATTTTTCTTCAAAATCTTTAGCTTTTTCCGATGATCTGTTATACACTGAAAGTGGAAATCCTGCTTTTTCAATGTTCTTTGCCATAGGATGTCCCATATTTCCTAATCCGATGAATCCAATTTTTTCCATTGTCCTATCTTTTAATTTTTTATTAATTAAGATTGTATATTGTCAACCTCCTGAATGAAAAGGAGTTATTTGAGAGTAAATAAATGAAAGTATAAAATACGATTGTTTTGCAGCAAAATATCGACCAAATGGTCACTTTACAAAGTTAAGTTTTAATTATATTTTTAAGCATAAGTTTTTAAAACCGAAGAAACTTTCAGAAATTTGCAGCAAATAAGAATCAATGAAGATTGTAGATATAGAGAACTGGAACAGAAAAGAACATTTTGAATTTTTTTCTAAATATGGCAAGTCCTTATTTTGGATTTACAACGGAGGTAGACTGTACAAAAGCCTACGATATAGCAAAAGAAAAAGGATATTCATTTTTTGCTTATTATTTTCACAAATCTATGGTGGCAATCAATACGGTGGATGAGTTAAAGCTCAGAATCATTGATAGGCAGGTGATACAGTTTGATATGGTTCATGCGGGCAGTACAATCGGAAGACCGGATGGCACTTTTGGATTTTCATTCACTCCTTTTTCCGAAGATTTTGAAACGTTCAATGCAGCTTTACAAGAGGAAATAAAAGGAGTTCATGCGACTACAGGTCTTAGATTAAGCAATGAAAGGATTGGGAAGGATCACATCAGACATACCACAATTCCATGGAATTCGTTCAGTGCGATACTGCATCCTACAGATTTTAATACCACAGAATCGGTTCCTAAAATTGCTTTTGGAAAGTTCAATATCAAAGAGGGCAGAAAATATCTTCCGGTTTCTATTGAGGCACATCATGGGTTGGCAGACGGAATCCACATTGCTCAATATCTTGAAGAGTTTCAGAGACAGCTTGATCAGGAGTAGAACATAAAGACTGTATTGTAAAACTATCATATAACTAACAAAGCCGGGTTTCGATCCTGCTTTTATTTATCATTCCGTTTATTTCCGGTATGAATACCCTGAAAACATTGATCCAGATCATAAAAAGTAAACATAGGAACCTATTACATTTACAATTACAAAATGGCAAAGCAGATAATGAAGAAACGGGCTGATAAAAGCAGTTATGATATTTTAGCTCAAAATGTAACGTGGTATCTATGTGGTACACGGTTTTAACAAAATTTTAATCATTTTTTCTTTCTTTGCCAGTATAAAAATAAACCGAAATTTATAGGTGATGTTTTTTTACTTAATCATTTGTTGAATACAACTAAATGTTGTTTATCATTAGATTACATTAAAAAAAACAATTAATTTTTGAATATATAGAAATCATTTTGTTTATGGTATTATAGTATCAGGAAACAGATTGATCAGATAAAAACTTTATACTGATGTTCAAAAGTTATTACATCTGAAATGCGTAGATGAAAAAGTATTATGAAAAATAGAAAACCTGAAACTAACTTAGAGGATTTAAAACAAAAGATTCTTGTGCAAGACGAGATAATGGCATTGGCCAAATCTAATTCTCCTCGTCTCCTGAATAAATTCAGACTGGTTTATCCTGATTTTTTTAAAAAGTTATCCGATATACAGCCTTCCCTTAAAAATTCTGAACTGATCTTTTGTATTTATCTTAAGCTCAATATGACTACTAAGGAAATTGCAACTTATATTTTTGTAACCCCGAAAGCGATACAAAACAGGAAAAACAGAATCAGAAAAAAACTGAATATTCCTTCTGAATTTGATATTTATAAATGGTTTAATGAATTTTAAACCATTTTTTTCTGTATTTAAATGTTTATTATGGCTTTGTCCAGATCATGATATAAAAGAACTTGCCAATTGTTTTCTCTTGCTTCTTTTTCCCATTTAAGTCTTAGTTCCATTGCTTTTCTACCATCAAAATCGCTTTTATAAGCTAAGTGATATTTTAAATAGGAAGCCTGTGGCAGATCATCAGCACCGTAGAAAACCGTTTCCCCGTTTTCTCTGATCCAGAAAACCTGCATAAAAGGAGTGTGTCCACCTACCACTTCATATGAAATTTCATCTGTGATCTGTCCATGATCTTCATTCATCCATATAATATTTGGAAGTTTGATCAATTTTTCCAGTATATCAAAATCAAAAGAAGGATTCCCTTTCTTTTCCATCGCAAAATCCAGCTCGCGTTTTTGGATATAGATCTGGGCATTCGGAAAAGCAGCCTCGAAACCATTTTCTGTAAGTTTTACAGCTCCTTCAATATGATCTTTGTGAAGATGGGACAACAATAATTTTGTGATCTGTTCAGGACGGATATTTTCTCTTTCAAGAATTTCTGAAACTACTGTTTTTCCGGAGTCATTTTTCCAACCAATTCCAGCATCTAAAAGGATATAATCGTTTTCAGTAATAATTAAAAAGGGTTGAACAGACATTTTGATTCCTCCAACCTTATCAAAATTTTCTTCTGTTAAAAGCGTGAAGTCTTTGGTTTTGCTTGCCGAAAAATTGCCTTCTTTAAGTGGAATGATTTTCATGCTGCAAATTTCTTTAATATTTCTAATATTTAAAAGGATTTTCGTCGATATATATTATCAATAAAAACAATCATACAGGCAGAACACTGAAACTATTCTACTTACTGCAAAATCTTCTGTTATTCATGAAAACGTAAAGAAAGGAAGCGGATCAATTCTTTTTTTAATGACTATCTTTGATCTCTTAAAAATCTGGCGGTATCTTCCGTCAGGCAGCTTTCAATTCAAATAAAACTTATACGTAATGCAGGAGAGTTCTTCCCATGGTATTTCCCGGACTGTTATCTGGCTTATGGCCATTATTTCGGGACTTGTAGTAGCCAACAATTATTATAACCAGCCTTTATTGGCACTCATTTCTGAAGAGCTTCATGTTTCTGAAAGTGCGGCAAGTAGAATTTCTGTACTTACACAGATTGGCTATGCATTAGGATTGTTGTTGATTGTTCCTTTGGGAGATAAGTTTTTCCGCAAGAAATTAATTTTAATTGATCTGTTTCTTGTTTTCGGGTCTCTTTTATGGATGACTTTTGCTACTCAGTTGTGGATGTTGTACGCAGCAAGCTTACTGATTGGAGCTACATCAGTTATTCCGCAGCTGTTTGTTCCTATTGCGGCAGAACTTTCGTCAGATAAAGAAAAATCCTCCAATATCGGACTGGTAATGTCCGGGCTATTACTTGGAATTCTTCTATCCCGTTTTATAGGAGGAATTGTAGGTGAGGTTTGGGGCTGGAGAGCTATGTTTGGTATTGCAGCAGGACTGATGATTCTCGTTTGGCTGGCTGTTTATAAAATGCTTCCGGAAATGTCTCCAAACTTTAAAGGAACCTATAAAGAACTGATGCGTTCTGTTGCTCAACTTGCAAAAACACAGCCTGTGCTTCAGCTGGCATCATTCCGTGGAGCTATGGCATTTGGGTCGATGTGTGCTTTGTTTACCACATTGGTTTTCCATATGGAGAAGCCTCCTTTTAATGCAGGGTCTTCTGTTGTAGGAAGTTTTGGTTTAGCAGGAGCTGTAGGAGCTTTAGCTGCGGCCAAAGTGGGAAAATTGCAAAAGTATCTGGATATCAACCGGATTATTCTATATTCTTTATTGATTGTTATTGGAAGCTGGGGTTTTACCTATTTCGCAGGAGAAACCTATTGGGGACTGATTATAGGAGTAATTCTTGTGGATTTGGGAGTACAGTCAAGTCATATTATGAACCAGACCAATTATTTTCTGATTAAATCAAATGCCGTTAACAGGCTAAATACCGTGTATATGGTATCTTACTTTATCGGTGGATCTTTGGGAACCTGGCTGGCTTCTATCGCGTGGCAAAAGGCTCAATGGACTGGTGTGTGCTTTGTAGGAACGGTATTTGGTGTATTGGCTTTGGTAGCACATATATTATTTTGTAAAAAAGTAAATAAAGCATAGGAAAAGTCTTTTTATGCTAAACCTATTTATGGCTTCGGGGGATTTTATCGTAGATAAAATCCCGAAGTTTTTTATTATAATTCTCCTTGATCTTCCAGCACCTGCATTAGTTCTCTGTGTCTTCCTCCCCATTCATCAAGCTGTTTCCAAATAGGGATAAGCTCTCTTGCAATAGCTGTCAATTCATAATCTACTCTCGGTGGAACTTCTGCGTGAACTGTTCTCTTTACTAACCTTTCTTTTTCCAGTTCTCTCAATTGAAGCGTCAGCATTCTTTCCGTTATTCCGGAAATGGAGTTTCTAAGCTCACTAAAGCGTAATTTTCCGTCTTTTAATTTGTTTAAAATAATCAGTTTCCAACGTCCCCCGATTCTGCATACTGCATAGCTCAGATCGCATCCCTGGATATACTTTTTGTTGATATTATTCGTTGAATTCTCTTTTATCTTGCCCATTACTTACAAATTTGTTAGTACCATACATTTAGCTGTATACAATGCAAATGTAGGGTTTGAGATTTAATTTTGTTCATCGAAATAGAAAATATACTGCCTAAAGAACAATAGCGCTAAGGTTCTCAGCAGAAGTAACAATAATTTAAATCCAGAATACAATGCAATTAACGCCTAAAATAACACAGATTTTAAATCATTTAGAAACCATACAACCCTTTAATCCTCAGGATTCTTTAGACGGTGCACGTAAATTCCTTGAAACCATGTCTCTTCAGCTTAGTGGAAAAAAAGAATCTGTGGCCATGATTGAAGAACTGAGTATTCAACAAGAAAATCATCAGATTCCTGTCAGGATTTATCGTTCTAAGGGAAAAGAAATTCAACAATCGTCGGCTATTATTTACATCCATGGAGGTTGGTTTATTGCCGGAGGATATGAGACTCATGATGCTGTAGTCCGTAAATTGGCCAATAAAGCAGGATCCGTAGTGATCTTTATAGATTACCGTCTTGCTCCGGAACATCCTTTTCCCGCTGGCTTAAATGATTGTATGGATGGAGTAAAATGGGTATTCAAAAATGCAGAATCTTTAGGAATTGATCCTGATAAAATAGGAATCATTGGAGACAGTGCCGGAGGTGCTTTGTCAACAGCAGTTTCTACCCAGCTAGGAAAACAGTTCAAATTTCAGGTATTGATTTATCCTGCAGTAGACAATCAATTGAACTCTAAAAGCTGGGAAATCTATGAAAACGGTCCGGTTCTTAATAAACAAGGCGGTATAGAAGCCTGGGCTGGCTATCTTCCGGAAGAAGAAAAAGGAAATCCTCTGGCAATTCCTGTTTTGATCAAAGATTTTAAAGAAACACCGCCTACCTTAATCATTCTGGCAGAGCATGATCCTTTGCTGGATGATGGCAAACAGCTTTCTGAAAACATGAAGAATGCAGGAGTTGAGCTTAAAACAAGTCTTTACAAAGACATGGTTCACGGATTTATGCACATGGGAGAACTATTGGAAGAAGTACAGTTAGCAGTGAATGAAATGGCTGATTTCGCCTATCAAAATTTAAAATCTGACGAATAAAAAGGATCATGAAAAAATATGCATACATTGGATGTCTCGGATTTATAGCCGTTATTACAACCGAATTTGGGGTAATCGGAATTCTCCCGCAGATTGCAGAGCATTATAATATCAGCATAGACAAAGCTGGATATCTCTTAAGTGCTTTTGCTTTAATTATTGCTCTTACAGGACCTTTTATGACTTTACTCACATCAGGTTTTGACCGGAAAAAAATAATGCTCACTGCTATTTTCATGTTTCTGATTACAGGATTTGTATCTTCCTTTTCACCTCCTTTCTGGTTGCTGATGTTAGTTAGAATTTTACCCGCATTCCTTCAGCCGGTGTATATTGCGACCGCATTATCTGTGGCGGTATCTCAGGCAGATGAACGAAAAAAGAATGAGCTGATGGGAATTGTTTTCAACGGAGTAGCCATTGCAATGGTAACTACAGTACCTTTTGCCACATGGATTGCAGGGCTTTGGTCTTGGGAATATTCATTTATGATACAGACTATGGTGAGTTTGATTGCCCTGGCTGTCATTTATTTCCTGCTTCCTCCAATGCCTGTAAAAGAGAAGAAATCCTATGGAAATCAGATCAGGATATTGAAACAGCCTCCCTTTGTTTTGAGTACACTGACTAATTTTTTCATGATTACAGCCTGGTTTTCTACCTACAGTTATTTTGCAGATTATCTGAACAAAGCCAAAGGAATGGATACTTCAATGGTAAGTTATATGCTCTTGTTATTCGGAATTATCGGAGTATTGGCCAATGGAGTAGCCGGAAAAATGCTTAACAAAAATGTGGCTGGTACCACCGCTATTTTTCTTTCCGGAACTATTGTAGTGCCTATTCTTCTCTATTTTTCTGATGGAAACTTATGGGCTACAATTGCCGTCATTGGAATCTGGGGTTTTCTTTATTCACCAAGCTTTTTGAATGCATCCACTTATATGATTTCTTCAGCACCGGAATCTCTGGAGTTTGCCAATAGCCTTGCCACTTCATTTGGAAATCTGGGAGTAACAGTCGGAACTACAATCGGAGGATGGGTGATCATTACAAAAGGAGTAGAGTATATTCCATGGATAGGCCTTGCTTTTGGGCTTCTTGCATTTCTGATGATGATTGTAAAAGAGATCGTAGAAAAGCGGAGTCAAGTGCTTTCCACCTGTCAGAATTAAATTGTAATAATTTTTGTTACATTAAATAAAATACAGTATATTTGCACTATTAATTTGATGTAAAATTAAATACAATGAAAATAGAAATCTGGTCGGACGTAATGTGTCCGTTTTGTTATATCGGAAAGAATAATTTTGAACAGGCTTTGAATAAGCTTCCTTTTAAAGATGAAGTAGAAATAGAGTGGAAGAGCTTTCAACTGGATCCAAGTTTAGATCCAAAAGAAACTCAGGATACGATACAATATTTCAGAGAAAAGAAAGGCTTCCCTGAAGCTCAGGCTACCCAAATGCTTGGACAGGTAACTGAAATGGGGAAAGGAGCCGGAATTGATTTTAATTTTGAAAAAACATTGATCACCAATACTTTTAGTGCTCATAAACTGCTTCATTTGGCTAAAAAGCACAATAAATCCAATGAAATGGAAGAAGCATTATTTATCGCTCATTTTATTGACGGTAAAAATGTAGGAGATAATGAAGTTCTAATTGCCCTTGCTGAAAGCTTAGGAATTGATAAAGAAGAGGCAAGACTGGCGGTTACAACAGATCAATTGGATGATGAAGTCAACCAGGATATTCAGGAAGCGAGAAACAATGGTATTTCCGGAGTTCCTTTCTTTGTCCTGAATGGTAAATATGCCGTTTCTGGTGCTCAGCCTGCAGAAGTATTTGAAAATGCACTGCAGCAAACTTACAAAGAAACAGTGAGCCCGTTTAAGGATCTTTCCAGTGAGAACGGAGCCTCCTGTGATGCAGACGGATGCAGCATTTAAGATATCAAACCCCCAAAATAGTTTTATTTTGGGGGTTTTAATTGAATAGAGTCTCGTATCTTTGTCATACAGTGGTAATAACTGTATAAATCTAATTTTTCAATGATAAAAATTAACAACGAAAGTCATTATTCAATTGATGATACTCTTTTTGTTTTTGCATTAGATTCCGAGGCGGGAACTGTGTTTGATGATAAAAATAAATTAATTACTGGCATCGGAAAAGTAAATGCAGCGATCGAATTAACCAAAGAAATTCATACAAGAAAACCTAAACTGATTGTAAATTTAGGTTCTGCTGGAAGTAAAGGATTTCACAAAGGAGAAGTGATATGCTGTACAAAATTCATCCAGAGAGATATGGATGTAAGAGGATTAGGATTTCAATTGTATGAAACACCATTATCCGGAGTACCACCTGTATTGGAATACGGTCTTAAAATGGACACCCTGAAAGAAGGAGTTTGCGGAAGTGGTGACAGTTTTGAAATGAACCACTCTGAAACCGATTATAATATTGTAGATATGGAAGCTTATCCATTGGCATTGATTGCTCAAAAGGAAAACATTCCGTTTCTGTGCCTGAAATATATCTCTGATGATGCCGGAAGTGATGCTGCAAACGACTGGAGCGTACAGGTTCACCTGGCTTCTGAAGCTTTTAAGAAAATACTCTTTTCATAACATTTAATCTTACCATCATGAGCTCAACCATTATTAACAAAGCTTCGGCTGAAGACGTAGAAATTGTACAAAATTTAGGAATACAGACGTTTTCTGAAACTTTTGCAGAAGATAATACGGAAGAGGCCATGAAAAAATATCTGGAAGAAAGCTTTAATACCCAAAAGATAAAATCTGAGCTCAATAATCCTGATTCTCTTTTCTATATTGCCTGGGAAGAAGACAATCCGGTGGGCTATCTGAAAGTAAATACAGGAAATGCTCAGACAGAACTTCAGGATGAAACCAGTCTTGAAATTGAAAGAATCTATGTAAAGAAAAGCCACCACGGAAAAAAAGTAGGGCAGCTTCTTTATGATCAGGCTTTGGAAATTGCCCGACAGCTCAGTAAATCCTACCTATGGCTTGGAGTATGGGAAGAAAATCTGAGAGCTTTAAACTTTTACAAGAAAAACGGATTTGTTGAGTTTGATAAACATATTTTCAGATTGGGAGAAGAGGAACAAACGGATCTGATGATGAAAAAAATACTGGAATAAACCTTTTTTGCCCGCAGATGACGCAGATTTTCACGGATGATTATATTTTAAAATTTAAGAAAAATCGGGATTTTAATTTTTTATCAGAATTTTTGCAATTCAAAAACAAAAATTAAGGTGATTGTATTTGAGTAAGATATTCCAAAATGAACCATTCAGAATTTGTAAAGCATATTAATCAGTATTATCCTTTATCCAAAGAAACAATTCAGGATTTATTGAGTATCTGTACAGAAGAATATTATCACAAAAATGATCTTCTGTTGGAATCCGGTTCTATGGCAAGGTATTATTATTTTATTAAATCAGGGCTGATAGGATATTATACTGAGGATGAACACGGAGATAATATTTATAAAATCTTCTTCGAAGAAAACAGCTTTGTTGCTTCCACAGCAGCCATTATTAAAAATGAAGCCAGCGATTTCAATATCATTGCACTGGAAGACTGTTCCGTGATACAATATCCCGCAAAAGCTTATCGTGAATTGCTGGAAAAACACCATGATCTGGCCCTTTTTCATCTGTATTACCTGGAAAAAAACTGGGTAGTAAAAAAAGAACCTCTGGAAGTATCCCTGAAGTATGAAACAGCAAAAAAACGGTATTTACAATTACTGGAAAATCCATCTTTATATAACAGACTGAAACAGCATCACATCGCTTCTTATTTAGGAATAACCCCTACACAGCTAAGCCGGATCAAAAAGGAAATCAACTGATATTTTTAAGTTTAACTGGAAAATAAATTAAAAAAGCCTCAACATATGTTGAGGCTTTTTTTCTTTTTCTCCTGCAATTTTGTTGTATCAAAAGATCATTGGTATATTATGTGTTCTACCATTAATAACCTGTGATTATCATTTATTAAATATTTTCAAAATGAAGAAGCTTATCAACATTGTATTTGTACTGACAGCATTCATTCAGTTATCAGCACAAAAAATTATTCATCAGGAAATTTTCAGTCCGAAAATGAATAAAAAGATCAAAACAGTTATCATCACCCCAAATCTTCAGCCTAATACAACCTATCCGTCGGTCTATATCCTTCATGGTTTCAGTGGTAATCCGGACAGAATTATTAAGCAGGATATTCCGGATCTGGTAAAAAAAGCACAGGAACTTAAAACAATCTATGTACTTCCGGATGGCAATTACAGCTCATGGTATGTGGATAGCCCAATCATTAAAGATTCACAATATCAAACCTTTATTGGAAAAGAACTGGTAGAATTCATTGATAAAAATTATCCGGTAAAAGCAGAGAAAAGATTCCGCGGAATTTTGGGATGGAGTATGGGAGGTTACGGAGCAACCAATATTGGAGTGACTTATAATAAGACATTTGGTATCGTAGGGAGTTCTTGTGGAGCATTGGATTTCAACTCTTTCGGAGAAGGGTATCAAAAATATATGGTGAATAAAGTACTTGGGCCGCTGGAATCGATCAATCCCAATTTCCTCACTGACAGCAAAGTAAAACTGATGGTAGGAGCAGGCCAACAATATATTTTCGATTGCGGTACAGAAGATACTCAAATGATAAGTATGAATAGAAACTTTCATAAAAAACTGACAGAAATGAAGATTCAGCATCTCTACACAGAATCTTTGGGGGGACATGTCCCGGAATATTGGAGCAGATCGTTATCTGAACAGTTGTCTTTGTTTGACAGGTTTTTTAAACAGTAAAATTTTTTGAAGTGATGATAGGTTCACAGCACAAAATATAGTGAATATTTTAAGTATTCAATAGGAACGGGCTTTAGCCCGTTTTAATAAATAAATATAAATTCCGATGGCTTTAGCCAAAACTTAAAGTCAAATAAAAAAATCCTTTTTGAGCTATGCCCAAAAAGGATTTCGATTGATTGAATGTTCAAAAATGCTAACTAAGCATTCTATTAAAAATGTTGAAAGTTTTTACCCAGATGTTCCTCAATAACAAAGAACGGATCTTCCGTAAGCGTGTGTGCTCTCATATCAATAAGGCTCACTTTACTCATCATACGAAGCATGATTCTTCTCTCGCACGACTGTTCTATACCGTCAATATTTCGTACTCCTGCACGGAAAGCCGATCTTCCATGAGCACATAGATGATTATTAACCAGAATAACATCTCCAGCCTGAGGTGTAAATCCTGAATAAATCAAATGTCTGGCTTCTTCCCAGAACTCATGCAGCGTATTTTGTGCTTCATCAGATTGTCTTATGCTGGAATTAAATAGCTGTTCCGCAGCATCAAATCTCATAAACGGAAGACTATAATTACCATACAGTACAGAATCTAATGTCTCCTCTTCATTATCATCCGTTTCCAGATTGGCATCTTTCGGAATTTTATAAATACGCTCAAAAAGAGGTCTGTAATTGTCCCCGATAGACTCATGAGAACGGATAGAGTAAAGCGTAGAAGGAACCTGTTCCTCATTTCTTACATACATAAAGCTTAAGTAGTCAGCCTGATGTTTCAGAAAAGCATCTTCCGTGTGTACATATAAATCTGTTGAAGACCCTGATCCTGTCTGTGTTTCCTTCATTTTTTCATCAGGAATGATGGCATGGATCAGTCCACCACCTTTACGCTGTGAATAATATTGTACAGGTTTTGATGGAAGTGCCCCATGAATAAGTGCACACGCAAAACCATATAAATTAAATTTTGAATAATCTGCCGCCTGCCAATTGGGAGGGGTAGATCCTATATCCTCCTGATCAATATCCATTAATCCTGTAAAGATCAGGGCACCATACTGATTTTTTGAAAAGTCACTCGCAAAATCAGCCGCTATATTTAAAATTCTCTCCGGTAAGAAATAAGACGCCAGCTGATGTACATGCTTTATAAAATCACGGTTTTCATAATTGTCATACTTTTTCTGAAGATGCAATGCCGCATCTTTTATCATTCTTCTTTCCTGAGAGGTGACTTCTATGACCGTAGGAAGCAGTTTTACCGCTGTTAAACAGTCTTTATCTAAAATTTCTGTAGAATTCATTAAAAAAAATTTGGTGTTAAGTAATAATTTTTATCTTTGTTTTTAATTATTCTAAATAACAATAGCTGGTTCAAATTTAGTAATAATTACTCAATCACCAAATAAATTATAATAAAAAATGTAAAATTTAAAAACCTGACTATCAGATATATATAATAGTATATCGAAAAAACCACAACAACTCACAGATTTAAAAAATCACATTACAAAACTTTTATGAACAACAATTTAATATCCCTAGAAGAGCTCGCAAGCACAACTTCACCTCACATTTCGGGGAATTTTGGGAATATTTTTCATCCTGACAATTATGATCATTATCGTAATGCTGTCAATAGTACTTTAGACCTGGTTCAGGAATTTCTTCACAGAAACAACAAGCCTTTCAGTGGTATAGAAGCCAAAACAATGAAAGGAATGGTACAACAGATTGATCTTAATCAAAAACTTTCCAATTATAATGAGCTTTTGGCAGAAGTAGATGATATTTATGTGAAACATGCCACAGCTTTTCACCTTCCACAATATGTAGCTCACCTTAACTGTCCTGTAGTAATCCCGGCCTTGGCAGGAGAAATCCTTGTAAGTGCTATCAATTCTTCACAGGATACTTATGATCAGAGTGCCGGAGGAACCTTTATGGAAAGAAAACTGATCGACTGGACTGCTGGTCAGATTGGATATAATACAAATGAAAGCGATGGAGTTTTCACAGCAGGGGGCTCACAGAGCAATTTAATGGGATTGGTCATGATGCGTGACTGTTTTTCCCAGAAAAGATACAATCACAATATTAAGATGGATGGTCTTCCAGTGGAGGCAAGCCGTTTCAGAATATTTGTTTCAGATAAATCTCACTTCAGCAATCTGAAAAATGCGTCCATTATGGGACTGGGTGAGAAAAGTATTGTTAAAGTACCTACTGATGACCGTTTCCGTATGGATATTTCTCTTTTGAAAAAATATATTAAAAGAGAAGAACAGTTAGGAAATATTCCTATTGGTATTGTAGCAACAGCAGGAACCACAGACTTTGGAAATATTGATCCATTGGATGATATCGCCAATATTGCAGAACAATATAACATCTGGATGCACGTAGATGCAGCTTACGGTTGTGCTTTATTATTAAGCGAGAAATACCGTGATCTGATCAATGGTATTGAAAGAGCAGACTCTGTAACGATTGATTACCACAAATCATTCTTCCAACCTATCAGCAGCAGTGCTTTTATTGTTAAAAACAAAAAAGAACTGTTGATCCTTAAGCATCATGCCGATTATCTAAATCCGAAAGAAATGGACGAAGAAGAAATTCCGGCACAGATCAATAAATCCATTACGCAAAGTACCCGAAGATTTGATGCTTTAAAACTTTGGTTTACCATAAGAATGATGGGGAAAGAACAATTGGCAGAATATACAGATACAGTGATTGATCTTACCAAAGATGCAGCCGCAATGATTACGGAAGATACAGATTTTGAACTTCTTTCAGATTCTGATTTAAGTGTTCTTGTTTTCAGATATGTAAATCCGGAAATCAGTGATCTGAATGCCCTGAATCAATACATCAAGATGAAACTGTTCTACAGCGGAGAAATCCTTGTAGCAAGTACAAAAGTGGATGGAAACTTCTATCTGAAGTTTACATTCCTGAACCCGATTACGACTACAGAAGACATTCATCAAATTCTCACCACAATCAAAAATCATGGAAAAGACTTTAATTCAGAAAAATAGAACAGGAGAAAAAGCCCGGGAAATTACTTTCAGAATTCTGTTGAACGGAATGTTGAGAGAACTGGGAAACGGAAAATTCTATCAGGGTGTTCCGAAATATGATCTTCTGACAGCAAAAGCTCTTCAGAATAGCAATTATCCATTATACATGAGATTTGAAATGAAGAAAAGCGGACTGTTTTTATTTGCTCCGGTTTCCTATCGTTCCGAAACTCTTTTCCATGAATACGCACCTGTTTTGTGGGCGGTGGATCACCAAAATCAAGAAGTTTTTGAAGTTAATGATCAAAAGCTTACTGAACTGGTTTACAGAGAACTTTCTGAGACTACAAATGAAACAGGTTTCAGAAACTTTGTGGAAAGAATTCAGAGCAGCTTAAGAAACCTGGAATTGACAACAGAAGCCTGTCTTCAGGATGATCAGCTTTTAACGTATTCTTTTCTTGAATCTGAACAAATGCTTCCTGCCGGACACAATCTGCATCCTTTCACTAAATCAAGAATGGGATTCTCTGAGGAAGAACAGCTTTTATACGGCCCTGAATTCGGAAAAGGATTTCAGCTGGATTATTTCCTGATTCATAAAGACTGCATCACGGAAAAATCTCTTCCAGGAATTTCTGCAAAAGAAATCTTCGAAAAATGGACTTCTTTACCGGAAAGCTACGATTTTGAAAACACAAATGATTTTTATATAGTTCCATGCCATCCATGGGAAGCACAATATCTTTTATCAACCGAAGAATATCCTGAAATGCTTGGTTCCGGGAAAATTATTCACATCGGACCTTTGGGTGAGGATTTTTATGCAACTTCTTCTATAAGAACGGTATACAATCCTGATTTCAGCTGGATGTTAAAATTCTCTCTGCATGTTTTAATGACTGGTTCTGTGAGAACAAACAGCTTAAAAGATCTCAACAGAGGGTATGCTTCGGCAATCTGGTGGCAGCATCAAAAAGCTTCATTTGAACAAGATTTCCCAAATTTTAAATTATTATTGGAACCTTCCACGTTAAGCGTTCATTATGAGGGGAAGAATATGGACAGTCTGAATATACTGCTCCGTGAAAATCCTTTTTCGAATGAAGATAAAGTGATTCTGTTAGCCAGGCTTTGTCAGGATGAATCTACAGATGGTTTCAATTTTACAACGCATTTCTTTAAAAATGTAGGCAATCAATTGGGTGTAGATGCAGAAAAAGCAGCTATTATTTGGTTTGAAAAGTATGTAAACCTATTGCTTTCTCCTTTAAACAGGTTGTACGATCAATTAGGCATGGCTCCTGAAGTTCATCAGCAGAATCTACTTGTACAATTGGATAATCAATTGCTTCCTCAATCTATTTATGTAAGAGACGGGCAAGGATATCTGATCAAAGAAAGTTTTAAAGGAAAATATGAATCTCTGATTAAAGATTACCCTGAAGTGGAAGACCTTTTCATCAGAGATGAGCGTCTTCTGGACATTATTTCACACCATCTTCTGGTAAGTAACCTGAGCGCACTGATTGCTTCAATAGGCAAAACAGGTCTGGTTAAGGAAAGAAGACTGATTCATATTCTGTACAGAGAGTTTGAAAATCTTCATGAAACTGAACCTTCATCGTTAACCGATTATGCTTTGAATCAAAGATATTGGGCGGTAAAATCAAACCTTCAGTCGGCGGTTGCTGATGTAGACGGAGGCGTGAATGCTTCTTCAATTTCTTATGCTCAGGTTCCGAACCTTCTTCACAAACATTTCTTCTCGGATCAGCTAATCAATCCGCAGGGAACAGAAGTTTTCTTTAAAAGATACTTCCAGAAAGAAGATGTGACGATGAGTATGCGTCCTATAGATCTTGAAAATGACCTTGAAATGCTTCATGAATGGTTCAACCGTGAACATGCCGTAAAAATCTGGCAGATGAACTGGCCTATTGACGAGTTGGAAACGTATTACAGATTAATGCTTCCAAGTGATGAAGCACACAGTTATATCGTCGCAGGAAACGATGAGCCTTCTTGTAATATTGAAGTGTATTGGGCTTGCAGAGATATTGTAGGTGATTATTACGAAGTGCTGCCAACAGATTACGGTACACACCAGTTTATTGCACCTATTGATCCTAAAAAGAAATTTGTATCTCCGTCTACTCAATCTATGGTTGATTATGTTTTTGCACAGCCACAGGTAGGAAAAATGGTAGGCGAAGGATCTGTAGACTCTCTTGCGTCTATGATGAACAAAGCCCATGTAGGCTTCAAAGTAGATAAAGTAATTGAAATGCCTCATAAAAAAGCCAATCTGAACTTCTGTTACAGAGAATGGTACTGGGAAAAATTCCCACAGAATAAAGAGGTACAAATCACCACAAACATCACAAAAAATGACTAACGAAGCCGTATACAATGTAATAGGCATAGGTATAGGCCCTTTCAATCTGGGACTTGCCGCATTATCTAATCCGATTTCAGAACTAAAAACCCTTTTCCTGGACCAGAGAGATGGTTTCGACTGGCATCCGGGACTGATGATTGACCATGTAACCCTGCAGACCCCATTTTTATGCGACTGCGTTTCTATGGCTGATCCTACGAATCCTTTGAGTCTTTTGAACTATCTGAAAGAAACCGGAAGACTGTATAAATTTTTTATCAGAGAAGACTTTTTCATTCCGAGAAAAGAATATAACCGTTACTGCCAATGGGTAATTGAACAGCTTCCACAATGCCGTTTTTCTACTCAGGTAGTGGATATTACTTATGAAGATGGGTTATATCATGTAATGACTATTCATACAAAAACCAAAGAAACTACGGTTTTCAAAACTGAAAGATTGATTTTAGGAACAGGAACACAGCCTCATATTCCTTCTTTCATTCCGAAGGATGATTCCCGTGTTATTCATACAAGTTCTTATTTATACAGAAAAGAAGAACTTTTATCTCAGGGAAAAAAAATAGCGATTATCGGTTCTGGACAGAGTTCCGCAGAAGTTTTTTATGATCTTCTTCAAAACAGAAATGAAGATACACAATTGGGATGGTATTCCCGTCCGGACAGATTTTTCCCTATGGAATATTCTAAGTTGACACTAGAGCTTACTTCACCTGATTATGTAGAATATTTCTACAACAGAAGCGAATCTGCAAGGAAAACTATTTTAAGCAAGCAACAAGCTCAGTTTAAAGGAATCAATTACGATCTGATCAATGATATCTATGATTTCATTTATGATCTGAACATCGACAACGCTGATCCTAATCTTAAAATTATTCCTAACAGCCAGCTGAATAGAGTAGACAACAGTAATCCTGACTTCATCAATCTTGAATTTACTCAACTGGAACAGGAAGTACCTTATGATCAGGAAGCAGATTATCTGATTCTTGGAACAGGATACCGCTATCACGAGCCTGCATTCATAAAGAATATTCAGGATAGAATAAAAAGAGATTCCAGCGGATTGTTTGATGTCAACAGAAATTATTCAATAGACCACAACGGAGGAGAAATTTATGTGCTTCATGCTGAAGTTCATACCCACAGCTATATTTCTACAGATCTTGGAATGGCTGCGTACCGTAATTCCTACATCATCAATGATATTCTGGGAAGAGAGCATTATAAAATTGAAAAGAAAATTGCTTTCCAGGATTTCGATGTAGAAAAATATGCTGATTTACCAACTGCCAAAATTTAATCAAAAATGAACACCAACTTAAAAAATACAGTAAGCCAGGAAAACTGGAATCAGGCTAACAGAAACCTAATGGCCAAAACCATAGCAGAATTGATGCATGAAGAGCTTCTAAAGCCTGTGGTAACCTTTGAAAATAAAGACGGATA
Organism: Chryseobacterium sp. IT-36CA2; assembly: GCF_949767875.1. Lineage (NCBI taxonomy): Bacteria > Pseudomonadati > Bacteroidota > Flavobacteriia > Flavobacteriales > Weeksellaceae > Chryseobacterium > Chryseobacterium sp. IT-36CA2. The sequence goes on from NZ_CATKPG010000020.1 coordinate 303,384, forward strand.
TACTGTTTTTACCCTTGAAACCGGAGTTGAAAATATTATCTACAGCTTCCGCGGACAGGAAAGAATGATGGATTACTGGCATATTGATAAAGACAGCATTACAAAAACAGAAAACGGTGAAGACCTGTCTTCAGTAGATGTAGCGGCTTTCTTCCTGGAAATGCAGTCTGTATTCGATCTGGATCCTTATACTATCGCAAGATATACAGAAGAATTACTGCATACTTTGTATTGTGATGCCTTAATCTTATCAAGAGGAGTAATGTCTTCAAAAGAGCTTGCTAATGCAGATTATCAAACTGTAGAGCATAATATGACCGGACATCCTTGGGTAATTGTGAACAAAAGCCGATTAGGTTTTTCTCCACGTGATCTGAAAACATTTGCTCCTGAAGCCGATGAAGATTTAAAAGTAATCTGGCTGGCTTCTCATAAAAGCAGATCGTCATTCCAGTCTTTGGAACATATCAACAGAGATGAATTTTACCGTTCAGAAATAGGAGCGGATTTATATAATGATTTTCAGCAGCAGCTATTGAGTAAAAGAAAAGTTGTTGAAGATTATCATTTTATCCCGGTACATCCATGGCAGTGGGAGCATAAGCTTCAGATTCATTTTGCCGGAGATATTGCTTCCGGACTTTTAATCCAATTAGGAGAGGGTAGCGATACCTACAGTCCGCAGCAAAGTATCCGTACTTTATTCAATGTAGATCATCCTAAAAAGAGATACCTGAAAACGGCTGTTTCTATTCTGAGTACAGGAAATATCAGAGGATTATCACCTAAGCAGATGAAAATTGCTCCTGCTATTACAGATTGGGTAAAAGGTTTGATTAAAGATGATGCTTACCTTGAGAACAAAGAAACTATTTTCTTAGGAGAAGAAGCTGCCATCACGTATCTGCATCCACAATATGGAGCTATTGCCAGTGTACCTTATCAGTATAATGAATTCCTTGGTGCATTATGGAGAGAAAGTGCTGAAAACTATCTTAAAGAGGACGAACAAATGGTAACTATGGCTTCTTTACTCTATGTAGACGAAAGTGGAGTTCCATTGGTTCAGGCATTTGCTGAAAAAGCAGGAGTGAGCATCAAAGAGTGGATTGAAAGCTATCTTGATGCCTATCTTACGCCTTTGTTGCATATCTATTACACGCATTCATTATGTGTAACGCCACACGGAGAAAACATTATGGTGGTTTTGAAAAACGGAGTTCCGAAGAGAATCGTAATCAAAGACTTTGTTGATGATATTGTTTTAACCACTGAGGCAAGAGAAAAGCTTCCTGCACACCTTGCAGATGGTTTAATCCAGTCTTCCAACAAAGAAAATATCCCGTTGTTTATTTTGCTTGGTGTTTTTGATGCCTTCTTCAGATATCTGTCAAATGCTTTGCATACGTATTCCAACTTTAATGAAGAAACATTCTGGGAACTGGTTCACAACTGTGTTGAAAATTATAAAGCTGAGAACACCCACCTTCAGGAAAGATACGAAAAGTATGACCTGTACGTGCCGGCATTTAAAAGATTTTATATCAACAGTCTGCGTTTGAAAAATAACGGATACAGCGAGAACAAAGCATTTGCCATTCCGAGAAAAGACGGAGCACTGCCTAATCCACTGTATCAGATTGCCAATAAAAATTCAGTAGCAGCAGTATGAGGAAATTCCTGCATATACTAAAAGAAGGAGCGGTTTTTACGTATGGAGCCATAGCCGGAAAGAAAGTTGAGCTGACTTCCGGAAGTATCAACCGTTCCATCTTTAGTCTTGCCATTCCCATGGTGATGGAACTTGTCATGGAATCTGTTTTTGTAAGCGTCAATCTATTGATTATTGCAAAATTAGGCGACAAAGTTCTTGGTCTTGTGGGAATTACAGATAACTACATCAACTTCGCTTATGCCATTGCAGTAGGTTTGGGAATTGCAGCAGCAACCCTTACCGCCAGAAGAGCGGGTGAAAAAGATAAAGAAGGAATGGGTAGAACCGCCCAATACATCATCTTGCTGGCTCTGTTTTTTGCAGTGTTTATTGGTGGGGTTTCCTGCTTTTTCGCATCAGAAATTGTGGATTTTCTGGGAATCAATGCCAGTACGGTAACAGAAGGAGTTTATTTCTCACGATTGGTATTCCTGAGTATCGGGCTTGTGATTCTCCGTCTGTCTGTGAATGGGCTCTTCAGAGGAGCTGGTGATGCCGATATTGCTATGAAATCACTTTGGATCTGCCATATTTCCAATATCATCTTTGCAGTGATCCTTGTTTTCGGATTAGGATTTATTCCTGCTTTTGGATTGATGGGATTGGCGTATGCTACGGTTTTATCAAGGCTTTTAGGGGTTTTATACCAGGCTTTTGTGTTAATGTCCGGAAAAACCAGTATCAGCATCAGAGTTCCTTTACAGCTTGATGTACCCTTATTGCAAAAGATTCTGAAAATAGCTTTTGGAGGATTGGTTCAGTATATCATTCCAACATCCAGCTGGCTGATTATGGTGAAGATCATCTCTACTTTCGGAACTACGGCACTTGCAGGATATATCATTGCACAGCGTATTGCTTCCGTAGCTACGATGCCTGCCTGGGGAATAGGAAATGCTGCTGGAGTTCTTACAGGTCAGAATCTTGGTGCCGGAGAACCGGAACGTGCTGAAAAAACAGTCTGGAGAGCCGGAACCATCAACATGACTTATCTGGTACTTGTAGCCTTATTCTGGCAGGTTGCCGCTGAATATGTGGTGAAATTTTTCACTACAGAACCGGAAGTCGCAAGATATGCGGTTCAATACATCCATGTGGTATCTATGGCTTATCTGCTGTTAGGATTCACAATGGTGATCAGCCGTGCTCTGAATGCAGCCGGAAACATTCTGCAGGTTACGCTGCTGTACCTCGTGATGTTTTATGTGATTCAGCTTCCTCTGGCTTATCTCTTAGGAGTAAGATTTCAGTGGGAACTGAGAGGAATATTTACCGCAATCGTTTCTTCGGAAATAGTTTTGGCTGTACTATTCCTCATGATTTTTAAAAATGGAAAATGGAAAACTATAAAAATTTAAAATGAACACTACAGAAGAATTTTATGAAATTATCGCCTCTGCCATCGCAATAAAGAAAGAATTGGTAGATGAAAAACTAACGTATCAGGAAATCCCGGAATGGGATTCTATGTCTCACCTTCTTATCGTAGAAGCGCTTGAACAGTTTTATCAGATCAAATTTGATTTTAACGATATTCTGGAGATGGGAACCGTCGGAAAGATTCGCGAAAAAATGAAAAAATACGAAGTATTCGTAGAAAACTAAGCATATGAAAATTTTAGAAAATGTAATTGCCAATAAGAACTTGGGGTTTACAGATGCTTCCACCGGTACAACAATACCGGTGGGAACACTGTACCGGTCTTTAGGCTTAAACCCGGTAGAAAAAGGACTGCTCTTTTTGTACAATGACAATCAGTTGTCCAGCATTGAGGTGCTCCTCAATTTCTATGGAACAGCGCACACGATTGCGGTACTGGGACAGAAACTGCATGAGGAATTCAAAGAACGTATTGAGGCAGAATACCGTCCGAAATACATCTTTGATCCACAAAGAGAAGCCATTGAAGGATACAGTCTGAAAGTATTCTCAGACAACATCAGCATCTTCGCAAAGGATGATTATAAGAGTGAAGTTACCATTCACCCTGATATTAAAATCCTTTTGAGCACTTCAGGTACAACAGGGGTACCGAAGCTGGTTAAATTATCTGATGAAAGTCTTTATCAGAACGCATTGAGTATCCTTCAGTATATGCCGATTCAGGGAACGGATGTAGTTCCTTTAAACGTTCCGATCAACTTTGTGTACGGATTCTCTATTTTCACCACCAACTGTATGCGTGCCGGAAGAATTGTGTGTACAGATAAGGATATTATGCAGAAAGCATTCTGGGATGAAATGGAGGAGTACGGCTACAGTACTTTGGGTGGAGTACCTTTTCTTTATGAAAACCTGAACAGAATAGGATTTTTCAGAAAAGATTCTCCAAGCCTTAGATATTTTACCCATACCGGAGGAGTGATCAACGCTGAGTTGAGAAAAACCATTTTCTCTTATTGTCATGAATTTAAAAAAGATTTCTTTGCACAATACGGACAAACGGAAGCAGGAGGAAGGATGGCTTATCTTACTACAGAAGGATTGCTGGAGGGAGAAACCTCTATAGGAATGCCTGTACACAACGGAAGTTTCAGAATTGATTCTGAAACCGACGAGCTTCTCTTTTCTCATGTCAGTATATTCGGGGGCTATGCCAATAAACTGGAAGATCTTGCTACTTATGAGCAGCCTTCCGTACTTCATACCGGAGATACTGCCAGAAAAGGTGAAAACGGAATTTATTATATCACAGGTAGAATAAAACGTATCATGAAGCTTTTCGGAATACGTCTTAATCTCGATGAGGTAGAATTTATTCTTAAAAATGAAATGCAGGGCAATACTTTCGTATGTCTGAATGCCAATGATAAAAAAATCGTGGTATTGTATGACAATCCGGAAATAGATCCTCAGGTTATCACCGAAACCATTAAAAATAAACTGCGTATCAATCCGCAATATGTACGCACAGAACTTATAGAAACTTTCCCATTATCACAAAACGGTAAAATAAACTATCCCCTGTTACAAAACTTACAGCATGAAAACATCTAAAACCCTTATATTACTTCTTGGTCTTGCTTTATCTTCAAACTCGCTTTCTGCACAGCAGGGCGACAGAATTCATGGCAAAATCATGCTGTCTGAAAAAGCACCGGTAAAAAACGCTATTCTAAGACTTGTCAACACGTCTTATCAGGCAAAAACCAATAATTTAGGAGAATATTACTTTGAAAATGTGCCACCTGGAGAATATACGCTTCAGGTGGTTTTAAATGATATCGAACTGATGAAGGAACCCATCCACATTCAGAAAGATGTCTATGAAATCCCTGCAATCTATGCCCCTTTACACAATAATGTGATTGAGGGAATTACAGTATATGCAGTGAGCAGAAATAAATTTTTGGATAAAGACAGTACTTCAGTGGCTAAAATGTCTTTGAAAGTGCTTGAAAATCCACAGGCTTACACAAGCATCAACCAGCAAATCATGAAAGAACAGCTTACTTACGATATTTCGGAAGTATTGAAAAACGTTCCGGGTATGGTAAAAATGCAGGGAAGCCCAGGAAGAGGTTCCGGAGACGGAAGTTTCTACTACAGCCTTAGAGGATTTCCTACCAAAGTCTCCATGGTAGACGGCGTTCCTGCAACCACCAACGGAGAAATAGACCCTGCCGATCTTGAACGTCTGGAAGTGATCAAAGGACCTTCAGGAACATTGTATGGAGGCGCGGTAACTTCCTTTGGAGGTTTGATTAACGCTGTAACCAAAAAACCGAAAGATTATTTTGGAGGAGAAGCTTCTTATTTGATGGGAAGCTACAATTTGAACCGTGTAACAGCTGATGTTTACGGACCAATGACAGAGTCCAGAAAAATGCTGTTCCGTTTGAATGCCGCTTATCAGTATCAGAACGGATTCAGAGATTCTGAGTTCAGAAAATCATTCTTTGTGGCACCTACCATAAGCTACGAAGTGAATGACAGATTGAAATTCAATTTAGGAGCTCAGATCTACAATTATGAAGGAACCAATACTCCGATTATTTTCCTTGCGAGAACAAGACCTTACTTCGCCCACAACCCGGACGAACTAGGCTTCGATTGGAAAAAATCTTATTCCAATAATGATATTACTTTAAAAGCACCATCTATCAATGTAAAAGCTGAGGCGAATTACAAAATTTCTGATAAATGGACTTCACAGACATTGCTTTCAAGAAACTTCAGAAAAACAGAAGGGTTATATCAATATCAGTTCATCAGAGGAAATGTAAATGATGCTACATTGGAACGTAATGTACAGTGGCAGAACTCAGAGGCTTCTTCTACAAGTATTCAGCAGAATTTCAATGGTGAATTTAAAATCGGAAGCATTAAAAATAAAGTGTTGATCGGATTAGATTATCTGAATCAGACCATCAATAACAACCATTCCCCAATTGTGGTGTATGATAACATCAACGGGCAAACTCTAGCAGGTTATGCCAATATCACCAGAGATCTTGTGCTGCAGAAAATCCAGACTTCTACAGCTCCTTTGGTAAGAAATAATTCTGCATCAAACCTTTATGGAGCCTACATTTCAAACGTTACTTATATTACAGACCGTTTGATTACGCTTTTAAGCTTACGTATGGATCACTACGAAAGTAAAGGACAGCTTAACCTGAGTAACAATACCAGAACCGGTGATTTCAACCAGACTGCATGGTCTCCAAAAGTGGGAATTGTATACCAAATCCTTAAAGATCAGTTATCTGCCTATGGTAACTATATGAATGGTTTCAGTTATACAGCACCTGTTGCACAGCAGCTTCCTGACATTAGCGGAGAAATGAAACCTCAGATGGCGAATCAGTGGGAAGTAGGATTGAAAGGAAACCTTTGGAGAAACAAGATTAATTTTACCGTTTCATATTACGATATTCTTGTTGACAATATTCAGAGAGGAAGCGGTGTAATCCGTGACGGAAAAGAATACAATATTGTTGTTCAGGATGGAACACAAAGAAGTAAAGGGATTGAAATTGAAACCATCATGAATCCTGTTCAGGGATTAAACATTATGGCAGGATATAGCTACAACCACAGCAGATATGAAAAGGCTGATCCCGCTGTAGAGGGCCGTCGTCCTGAGTCTGCAGGTCCTGCGAATGTATTCAATTCATGGATCAGTTATATTCTTCCAATCAAAGGACTTCAGGGACTTGGAGTAGGTTTTGGAGTAAACCGTGTAGGAAAACAGATTACCGGAAACAAAACCGTTACCGGACAGTTTGCATTCCCTGCTTATACTTTAGTGAACGCTTCTATCTCCCTTGAAAAAGAAAGATACAGATTAGGATTTAAAATGAATAACTTGGGCAATGTACAATATTTTGCAGGGCAGGGAGTGGTAGTCGCTCAGATGCCTCGTAATTTTGTTGCTGAGGTAAGCTTTAAATTTTAAGAATGAAGCTGAAGTTTAGAAAAATTGCATATCAGTTACATCTATGGCTCGGACTAACGTCCGGGCTTATAGTTGTTATCATGGCCGCTACGGGATGTATCCTGGCTTTTGAAGAAGAATTAAGACATATTGTTCATCCCAACAGATATTACGTTGAAAACATCGGAAGAAAAAAACTTTCACTGTCTGAACTTACGGAAAAAGCAGAAAAAGCACTTCCAAAAGATTTGAAAGTCAAAAGGGTAGTCATGCCTTCCGATCCCTCACGAACCTATATATTCCGTACCTTAAAAATGGATGACGAAGCTTGGACGTATTGGGGAACTTATCTTTATTATTATCGAATTTATATAGATCCTTACACCGGAAAAGTACAGGAAGTAGAAGACGCCAAAAAAGATTTCTTTGAAATTGTACTGGATCTTCACAGAAGACTTTTGCTGGGTGAAAAAATCGGGAAAATGATTACTGGTTATTCCACATTGATATTTGCTGTAATCCTTTTATCGGGACTTGTGATATGGTACCCCCGAAAAATGAGTAAAGCCATGCTGAAAGGAATGTTTTTCATTAAAACATCTGCTAATTGGAAAAGGATTAACTATGATGCTCACAATGTGTTGGGGTTCTATGCTATTATTCCTTTACTCTTAATCTCTTATTCTGCATTGATATGGAGCTTTGAAGATGTAGACAAATGGGTAAAGAATACATTAAACGGAAATATTCCTACAGAAAAGAAAGCCAAAAGTACAATGCCTTCCGAAGAATTTTCAAACCGTGAAAATATCCTCAATCTGATTGGAAATACCACGGAAAAAGGACTTAAGGATAAAAAATCGGCACTTGTCAATTTCCCTAGATCGGAAGAAGGAACGTATTATGCAGAGCTGACTTATGATGGAAGACAATACAGAAATGAACATTTTAATTTTGATCAGTATTCAGGAGCTGTTTTAAAATCTCAATCTTATAAAAACAAAAATATCGGATATGGAACCGCATTAAGAGAAAGAAATTATGACCTTCACACCGGAAGTATTTTGGGATTAACGAGCAGAATCATTTATTTTCTGGCAGCTGTTATCGCCCTGTCACTCCCGATTACCGGTTTTATTATCTATTTGAATAAGAAAAAGAAGAAACCAAAACATAAGAAAAACAAAGTAGTTTTTCCTACTCATCATTAGTAAAGAAAAGAGGTTATCTCAAAGGGTAATAATCCCATTTTTGTCATTCTGACGAAGGAAGAATCTCATTAATAACTTAGGTTAAGAGATTCTTCACTACATTGATGAACTACGTTCGCAGACTTTCAGTCTGTGTTCAGAATGACACTTCTGAATAACCTCTTTACTTACATTATATGTACAGTATCAAATTTTATCGCAGATAAAATCCTCGCGCCTTAAAAACAAGTTATCTTCATCTCAATTGCGCCTTTGCGTTTTCCAACCAAGAAATATTCAATTGATTATAAATCAACCAATCAATCCCTTCACATTCTTCGAAAAAACATCAATTCCTTTGTTCATCTCATCAAAATTAAGATCTCCAAAACCCAGACGCATTGCTGTAAGCCCTTTATTCTGATACAACAATGTTTTAGGAATAAAAAGATTATCCTTTGCACAGTTCCGGCTCAGTTGCATCAGATTCAGCGGAATATTCCATTCCAGCCATATGGCCAGCCCGCCGGAAGGCTTTTGAAAGGAGATAAAGTCACCCAGATTTTCCTCCAGCAACGCAGAAAAATAATCCCGTCTTTCCTGATAAACTTTTAAAGATTTTTTCAGATAACGATTGATTTCTCCTTCGGCAATCATCTCTCCAAGTGCCCTTTCCATCAGAATATCCCCTTGACGGTCGATAATTCCAAGATATTTACGCATTTCTGTCATCAAATTTTCAGGAGCCACAATAAATCCTGTCCTGAATCCCGGAGCTAACGATTTCCCGAAAGAACCGATGTAAATTACCATTCCATTGGTATCAGCACTGGCTAAAGGAAGAATCGGACTTTTGTCGTAATGAAATTCGTAATCATAATCATCTTCCAGAATAATAAATCCGTACTCGTTGGCCAATTCCAATAATTCAAACCTTCTCTGAGCACTCAGTGCAACAGTAGTAGGATAGTGGTGGTGGGGAGTTAGATAGAGCATCCGTATTTTTTGCTTTTTACAGGCTTCCCGTACGCTTTCTACGATAATTCCTTCTTCATCAATAGGAATTGAAACAATGTCAACACCAGCTTTCATAAAGATCATATTAACGGAAAAATAACTCAAAGCACCTACCAATACAGTGTCACTTGCAGAAAGAAGAATTTCAGAAACAATATAAATACTCATTTCCGTACTTCGGGTGATGAGCAGATTGTTCTTGGAAATAGGAAGTCCACGGGAAAGATTCAGGTATTGGGATAAATGTTCTTTAAAAAATTCACTTCCGTCATGATTATAATGTCCCAGTGCTTTTTGGTTGGATTTTCGCTTCAAGATGGAGCTGTAAAACCTTGAATGCTGTCCGATTTGTGTTAAGCGGATATCCGGCACTCCATCATTAAATACATATTCACAATTTGAATGTTCAAAAGGATTATCGAGAATATTAGATGTTTTGAATGAAAAGCCGGTCGAAACAGGGTAGTTTTGAAGATTATTGTGTTCAAAGTCATTCAATTTAACAGGTTTTTCCTGATCTTTTCCAATCACAAAAGTTCCTTTGTTTGGAAAGCTCTCTGTCCAGCCTTGTGCAGAGAGTTCATCGTATACCGCAACGGCTGTATTTCTATGGATTTCCAGCATTTCACTGAAAGTTCTGGTACCCGGCAGTTTCGTTCCGAAAGGTAAAAACCCTCTCTGAATCGCATTGATCAGCTGATTGGCAATCTGCAAGTAGATAGATGTCTCTGATTTTCTATCAATTTTTATAAAACTTTCATAAGGAATCTTAACCGGACTATCCATAATATCAAAACTGGCACCATATAACCATCCGGCAATATACTACTTTTGACATCAAAATAAAAATCTATGGAATTTCATCATCTGTTAAAAAAAATTGTACAGGAAGGAAGTACCCACGCCAAATGGCTGAATACTCTTTCTTTTATGGAAAATGCCGGTGCAAGAAAAATATCAAAATGTGAACATCCTACTTTGGTTTCTCAGATCCAGCTGAAACACGCTGCTGAAGAGCACCGCCACGCTTATTATTTAAAGAAACAGATCGGGAAAATAAACCCTGAACTCTGCAAAACCTACGAAAGTACAGAACTTCTGGCGCCTATTGCAACAAGCCAATATCTTCACTCATTAGATATTAAAGCCTGCCGTTATCTTCAGAAAGCATTCAATCTTGATAAGGTAGATATTAAGTATGCAGCTTATCTTTTTGTAACTTATGCTATTGAAGTTCGTGCTGATGAGCTTTATCCCGTTTATCAGCAGGCGCTTACAGAAGCATCTTCTAAAATCATGGTAAAATCGATCATTCTTGAAGAAGAAGGACATTTGGAAGAAATGATTCATCAGCTTAATGATTTTTCATCGGACTGGAAACACCATGCAGACCACATTCTTACTATAGAAAAGGAACTGCATGAAGAGTGGATTAACGCGATTAAGCAGGAAGTGGCTCAGTTGAATTATGCTTAATAATAGCTTTCGTTTTCAGGAATCTCTTGATAAAAGAAAAAAGGAGGGAACATTAAGGCGTTTGCGGCTTCAACCTGATGGAATTGATTTTTATTCCAATGATTATCTGGGGTTTGCAAAAAGTAAAGAACTGCAAAATTTGCTGTTGCAAAAGGTTGTGAATAATCCTCAACTGCTTTCCGGAAGTACAGGTTCAAGGTTAATCAGCGGGAACAGCGATATTGCAGTTTCTGTGGAAAAGGATATTGCCCAAAGACATTTGTTTGAATCTGCATTACTTTTTCCATCCGGATATAATGCAAATCTGGCTTTATTTTCTACGCTTCCCAGTCGTCACGATACCGTTATTGTGGACGAACAGATTCATCGGTCAGTACACGATGCCTGTAAACTTTCAAATGCTAAAAAGTTGAAATTCAATCACAATGATATTGAAGATCTTGAAAATATTTTAAAAAGACAAGAAGGTCATTGTTATGTTGCCATAGAAAGTCTTTATTCCATGGAAGGAGATTTTGCTCCTATTCAGGAAATCGCTGTGCTTGCAAGCAAATATAAAGCCTCTCTGATTGTAGATGAAGCTCACGCATTCGGAGTTTTTGAACATGGATTGATTGAAAAATATCAATTACAACATCAGGTTTCAGCGGCTGTTATGACCTACGGAAAAGCTCTCGGATCTCATGGAGCAGCAATTCTCTGTAATGAAACGATGAAATCTTTCCTGATCAATTTTGCAAGTCCGTTCATTTATACCACTTCAGCACAGGATTTTCAGTGGATGAGTATCAAAACAGGGTATGAGTTTTTAGATCAAAACCATAAACTGGCTGAAAAACTTCAGAATAACATCAAAGTTTTCCGAAGTAGAAAGTTACAGTCTCCGTCAGCAGAAACAAGTCCGATTCAGGCAATTATAATACCGGATAACCAAAAACTGAAAACACTTCAGAATACTTTATCTGAGGAAGGATTTTTAACCTACGCTATCTACAGCCCTACAGTAAAAGAAGGAAGCGAACGGTTAAGAATATGCCTTCACAGCTTTAATACAGAAGAAGAAATTATGAAATTAACCGGAATTATCAAAGAATTTCTTTAAAACAAAAAATAAACTTTAAAATCCGGAGCACTAATCCAGAATCACGAAAACATGAAATTATTTATAACAGGAATAGGAACCGAAATAGGAAAAACAGTCTGCTCAGCCGTTTTGGTTCAGCATTTTAAAACAGAATACTGGAAACCTATACAGTCTGGAGATCTGCATTATACGGACAGTCATAAGATTGAAGCATGGACAGATACCGAATTTTGCCATCCGGAAACTTATCGTTTACAGCTGGCAGCATCACCACATCAGTCTGCAAGAGAAGAAAATATCACCATCAATCTGAATGATTTTCAACTTCCAAAAACAGCAAGCCCATTAATTGTAGAAGGAGCCGGAGGTCTTATGGTACCTATCTCAGACACCACTTTTATGATAGACCTGATTGAAGAGTTGAATCTTCCGACAGCGCTGGTGGTCAGAAATTATTTAGGCTGTATCAATCACAGCTTACTGTCGATCATAGCATTACGACAGAGAGAAATACAGTTGGAATATTTAATTCTTAACGGAGATTTCCCGGAAGATACAGAAAGAGTGATCTGCAGTTTTATCGAAAAAGAAACAAAAATTATAAAGATTCCCGAAATCAACAATACGAATAAGGAATCTATACAACATGCTGCAAAGCAATTAACAATAACAAAAATAGGATAATGGATACAAAAACAACATTGAGAAACAACTGGACGAAAGAAGAAATTGAGGAAATTTATCACCTTCCTCTGATGGAACTGATCTATAAAGCAGCAACCGTACACCGTGAATGGCATGACCCTTCTGAAGTACAAATTTCAACTTTATTATCTATCAAAACCGGAGGATGTCCTGAAGACTGCTCATACTGTGGACAAGCAGCCCGTTATCACACCAATATTAAAGTACAGGCTTTATTACCTACAGAAACTGTAATTGCCCACGCACAAAAAGCAAAAGATTCCGGATCATCAAGATTCTGTATGGCAGCGGCATGGCGTGAAGTTCGTAATAACCGCGATTTTGACAGAGTAATTGACATGGTGAAAGGCGTAAATGACCTTGGTCTGGAAGTTTGCTGCACACTGGGAATGCTTACAGAAGAGCAGGCTGTAAGGCTTCAGGAAGCAGGATTATATGCGTACAATCATAACCTTGATACTTCCGAGCAATATTATGAGGAAATCATTTCCACCAGAACTTTTGATAACAGAATCAACACCATAAATAACGTAAGAAACGCAGGGATCACAGTGTGTTCCGGAGGAATTATCGGACTTGGAGAAACCCATAGAGATAGAATTTCAATGATTTTAACTTTAGCAACAATGCCAAAACATCCGGAATCCGTTCCCATCAATGCTTTGGCTAGAGTAGCAGGTACCCCGTTAGCAGACAATGAAAAAGTAGACACCTGGGAAATGGTAAGGATGATTGCTACCGCAAGAATCGTAATGCCTTCTTCTATGGTAAGATTAAGTGCCGGACGTATAGAAATGTCAGAAACAGAACAGGCGTGGTGCTTTATGGCAGGAGCTAATTCCATTTTTACAGGAGAAAGAGAAACGTTATTAGTAACACCTAATCCTGGAGTTTCCGAAGATATGCAGATGCTTCAGACATTAGGACTGAAACCTATGATGAAAAAAGAAACATGCTGTTAGATAATTATGAATTATAAATTATGAGTGATAAGTTGGATTATTGTTATTATAGCGCTTATTATAAAAATTGATTTTTGAATTTTTATAAACTGCTTTCATCGGATATGAGTTGGAAAAAGCAAAGACGCGAAGATTCTTAAGGTAAATAATATTTTAAGGCGCAATGATTTTATCGGAGATAAAATTGAAAGTGCAAATTTTACCCTTTTGCAGATTATGAATGATATAAAAAATCTGCGGGAAAATTACAACACATTCTTTGCTGAAAATCTAATATTGAGCGAAGTCGAAATGCTCTTGTGTCCTTAAAATTAATAGCAATCGATGATAAACTTTGCGCCTTTGCGATCAATCCAATATTTCAACCTATTCAACTAAATTATTGTTAGATCCAATTTCATCACTCATTATTACTTTTTACATCAATATATGAATACAATAACAAAAGAAATCAGCCTGCAACAAAGAGATAAAGCTGTCAATTGGCATCCTTATACGCAGATGAAAACAGCTGACGATATTATTCCCATTGTAAAGGGAAAAGGAGTTTACCTTTATGACATTGAAGGAAAACAATATCTGGATGTTGTTTCATCTTGGTGGGTAACGCTTCATGGGCATTCTCATCCTTACATTGCACAACGTGTTTTTGAACAATTGAATACACTGGAGCAGGTTATTTTTGCCGGATTTACACATGAACCTGCAGTACAGCTTTCGGAGAATTTATTGAAGCTTCTTCCGGCTGGTCAGGAAAAGATTTTTTACTCTGATAATGGCTCAACAGCAGTAGAAGTTGCTTTGAAAATGTGTATTCAATATGCATACAATCAGGAAAAAAAGAAAACAAAGATTTTAGCTTTTAAAAATGCATATCACGGAGATACTTTCGGAGCAATGTCTGTAAGCGGAAAGAGTTTCTGGACAAGACCTTTTGAAAGCATGCTGTTTGAAGTTGTTTTTATTGACACACCCAATGCTGAAAACCTGGACAGTTTACATACACAGATTAAAGAATTAGCCGATGAAGTGGCCTGTTTTATCTATGAACCATTAGTTCAGGGTGCTGCCGGAATGTTGATGTATAAAGCTGAAGATCTCAGCCAGTTGATGAAATACTGCAGGGAAGAAGGAGTTCTTATGATTCAGGATGAAGTGTTTACAGGATTTGGAAGAACAGGTAAGCTTTTCGCAGTAGATTATCTTACAGAAAAACCGGACATTATGTGTTTTTCAAAAGGATTGACAGGAGGAACCATGCCCATGGGAATCACCACCTGTTCTAATGAAATATACAATGCTTTCCTTTCTGATGACCGTTATAAAACCTTATTTCACGGGCATTCGTTCACGGCTAATCCATTAGCCTGTACTGCGGCTCTGGCCAGTATGGAAATACTCTTGACAAATGAAACTCAAATGAATATTAACCGCATCACTCATCAACATTCTGAGTTTGTGAAAACACTTGCTTTTCATCCTCATGTAGAAAAGGTTCGACAAATCGGGACTATTTTAGCTTTCGATTTTAAAACCGGGAATGATACTTCTTATTTCAACGAAATAGGGAAGAAGCTTTATAATGAATTCTTACAGAGAGGGATTATTATGAGGCCGCTGGGAAATGTAATCTATCTGGTTCCCCCATATTGTATTACATCAGAAGAATTGGATTTTGTATATCAGAATATTATGGAAGTGTTAGATCAGTTTAAAGATTAACATGATCCCTTCAGTAATAATTATTTTTAATTTTTTTTAATATACCTTATAGGTTTCCAGAACCTATAAGGTTTTTATGTTTAATGATAGATTTTAGTGTTTTTTAAATTTCCTGTTCTGCTTTCTTCAATACACTAATCAGCTCTTTCAATTCATCTTTATTGAATTCCAGTAAGTTCTGATTAAAATGATTTGACGGAATTTTTATATAATTAACCCACGAAGAAAGTTTTTCACGATAAACACTTCCAAATTCAATATTGCTCATTGTAACAAACTTGTACTTTGTTTCCTGATTCATCTTTTCGTTTTCTTTCTGTTCTACAGTCTGAAGAGCCTGAATCAGTTTTCCCAGTTCATTTTTATCAACGGTAAGTGTTTTTTTGGATATTTCATCAAACGTTTCATATTCGTACATGATTCCCAGAAGAGAATCTGATGAACCGTCAGATATATCTTTCGTTACAATTTTTTGAATATTCAGGTTTTTAAATTTACCCAGATTGGTGATTTTTTTCTCAATTAATGTCCCTTTTCTTGAATTGACAGTAAGTCCGCGGGATGTGGTAGTAGATCTTTGAATAGTAGGTGGCGGTGTTATCTGTGCACTTACCCATGCGCCTAGCACAAAGGATATCAAAATAATGATTCTTTTCATTTGTAAAAATTGTTATTAGTTTTTATACACTTTAAAATTATACTGTAATATTCGACAATATATAAAATATTAATCAAATGATTTTAACCAAGTTCATTTCCCCAGGAATGAAGTTCGGAAAGAATAGGTCCCAGCTTTTGTCCTTTCTCCGTTAATTTATAATAGACTTCCGGCGGAAAATTATAAACTTCAATCCGATCAATAATAAGATCCTCTTCCAGCTGCTTCAGCTGCTCTGCAAGTACTTTCTTGGAAACCCGGGGCATATTTCGCCAAAGCTCCACAAAGCGTACCTGATCTTCCTCAAAAAGATTGTGCAGGATCAAAGGTTTCCATTTGCCTGAAAGTATATTCAGGCTGCGTCTTAATCCACAGTTCTTAAATTCTTCAAAATTCATAAGTCCATTGAATATTTATGGTTAACCTTTTGGTAACCTTCGATTGTTTTACCTGTATTGGGCAATAGCTTTGCTATACAAACTTAAGTAAAATGAAATTACAATTATGGCGCAATGCAACATTGCTATTGAATATTGATGGAATTTCCATCCTGGTGGATCCTATGTTGGGAGAAAAAGGTTCTATGGGAAAAATCCCAATGACAGACAGTGAATTGCTGAATCCTTTAGTAGATCTGCCTTTCAGTAAAGAAGAATTAAATAAAAAATTAGAAGGAATTGATGCAGTTGCTGTAACCCATCTTCACCCTGATCATTGGGATGCTGATGCTGTTGAACTTTTAGATAAAAATATTCCCATAATTTGTTCAAATGTTATTGCAGGCCACATTGCAGAGCAAGGATTTACAAATATTATTACGGTGAATAGTGCTCTTCAATGGAAAAATATTGAGATAACTACAACCAAAGGCCAGCATGGAACCGGAGAAATCGGAGAAAAAATGGGAATCGTAAATGGTTTTGTTTTTAAAACAGAAAATAAATCGGTCTACATTGCAGGAGACACCATTTGGTATGATGAAATTGCGGCAGAAATTACTCAACATCAGCCACAACATATCATTGTAGCAGGAGGTGCTGCTACTTTTTCGGTGGGAGATCCTATTATCATGACCAGTGAAGATATTATAAAAGTATGCAAATACGCTCCGGAATCTACAGTTTGGATAACTCATCTGGAAGCCGTAAGCCATTGTAGAGAAAACCGTCAATTTATTCAGGAAAAAATTAATGAAAATGGATTAGAGAAAAGATGTTTTATTTTGAATGACGGAGAAGAAGTTGAATTTAATTTTTAATTTAAAGCGCGCTTAAAAAGAATTAATATAAAATAAAAAAGGATAGAGCTCATTTCTATCCTTTTTTATTTATCAAAAGGTAATTTTAATCTTCTACACACTTATTTCTCGCAGCTTTAAATCCAAAATACAGCATTAGCAGTACTGCACAGCTTAATAAATAAAATGAACTGTTCCAGGAAATATCCCAATCATGCAGCTTCCCAAACAATGGAGGCCCGAATGCGGCAATCAGGTATCCTACAGACTGCGCCATTCCCGATATCTTAACTGCATTGATACTGCTTTTCGTTCTCGTAGAAAAGAACAGAATCGACAGGCTAAAAGACAAGCCATTGGAAATACCAATAATAACAGCATTGAGATAGATCCATTGAGATTTCAGGAACACAAACATCATCGTACTTCCAAACATCAGAGCACATATAAAAAGGATCATAATCCTCTGGTCTTTCATTTTACTGGCAATAATCGGGCAGCAGAACGTCACAGGAATCATCGTGATCTGAATCACAAAAAACACCCAGCCGGAACTTTCCCCCTGCATATGAAAATCAGCAAGAAATGAGGGAAGCCAGGCTACCAGACAATAATAAAATAATGACTGTAATCCCATGAAAATACTGATATTCCATGCCTGAGCAGATTTGAACATATTAAAATCTGAAGTACTGAGTACCGTTTTAGGCTGATTTGGATTTCTTTTATTAAATATGAATTCCAATGATAAAACAAGAAACCCTAATGCTGCAATTACCAGCCAGATTCCTAAAGAACCTTTCCACCCAAAACCAGTTAATTCCCCGATTTTCACACTGAATCCGGAAGCCAAAGCTGCAGTAAGATTCATGGATACAGCAAAAATCCCTGTCATAAGACCTATCTGTTTCGGAAAATTATTCTTCACATATCCTGGAGTAACCACGTTTCCGATGCATATTCCTAAACCAATAAATATCGAACCTAAAAATAACAGCCATAGAGATCCGGTAATCCGCAGAAACAATCCAAAACTTAAAATAATCAGAGAATACATCAGAAGCTTACTGATTCCTAATTTATTAGAAAACCTACTTACAAGCACAGAGCACGCTGCAAACATAAACAGTGGAATAGAGGTAAGCAGGCTCACCTGAAAATTATCCAGTTTCAAAGCGTCTCTTATCTCTCCCAATACAGGAGCAACTGCCACAATCGGTGATCGCAGATTGCTTGAAATTAATATAACTACTAGAACATTAATAATTAATAAAACATACGAAGCATTCTTTTTTACTTCATTCTTCATCATAATAAAAACTTTTGTACAAAATTAACACAGTAATTTTGTTTAATTTTGCCAAAGTTTTAACCTAAAACGACATGAACGTTAACGACAGTATAGAAATAGATGATCTGAAGAAACCTTATTTTGTATGGTTTGAAGAAAACTGGGTTCACGATGATGTTCTCCATCATCACCAGAAAGGTCAGCTGGTCTATGTAGAAAGCGGTTTTCAGTATATTACCATTGAAGAAAAAATATACCTTCTTCCTCAGAATCATGCAGTATGGATTCCTCCCTATGCTGTCCATAAGACCAATTCCCATTCTGAAAAGATCAAGC
Organism: Chryseobacterium sp. IT-36CA2; assembly: GCF_949767875.1. Lineage (NCBI taxonomy): Bacteria > Pseudomonadati > Bacteroidota > Flavobacteriia > Flavobacteriales > Weeksellaceae > Chryseobacterium > Chryseobacterium sp. IT-36CA2. Next base: position 322,157 of record NZ_CATKPG010000020.1, read on the forward strand.
TGATGATCATGTTTGCAGATGTTAGTACAAAGGAACCTTTCTATCATGAAGTGAGTGTGTTTTCTGTTCCCCCGGTTTTAAAAGAAATGATAAAATATGCTGAAAAATGGTCTAAGCTGATGACATCGGACAACGATGAAAATTTATTTTTGAAAGCACTTTTCAATGAACTTCCAAGATTTGTAGAACATTCTCTGACACTTCATATCAGCCTTCCAAAGGATAAACGGCTTACCAAAGTCATGGAGCATCTTCATAATCATTATCAGGATGAAATCAAGATGGAAGATCTCAGCGATGCCGCTCTGTTGTCTTTTCGTACATTGGAACGTATTTTCAAAAAAGAAACCGGACTCACTTTAAGTAAATACCAGCAGATGCTCCGCATTATTAAAAGTCTGGAGCTTTTAAGCTCAGAAAATTTTACCATTTCAGAAACAGCCTATAAAGTAGGATATAAGAGTGTTCAGGCTTATTCTAAAAGTTTTTTTTCCATGATGCAGTTCAGACCTAAAGATTTTATTAAAACTATTTAATACCCCCTTTAAAGTACTTACAAAGCCGATTGAAATTTATTAAAAAAGGGATTTATTGACCCTTTAAAAGTTTGAATATTCCTTTGTAGAAAAGCAATTAACCTGTTTGAAAAATGGAATATTTCACATTTCGATCTATTTTTCACTTCAATAGGCTATATTCAATTATGAGATTATTCAAAATAAAAAGGTCTCCACGAATGAAGACCTTAAAAAAACACAAATGATGAAAAAAAATTATTTCGATTCACAAATATAAGCAAAAATCCCGTTATACAAGACACTATATGTTCGTTTTTTTTAAAAAATATTTATTTTAAGTAAAAATAATTATTCTCTAAATGATTTTAATTTTTTTTAGGATTCCGGAATTCTTTATGCAAAAACCGTCGCTATCAAAGATAATTCGCCATCTGATGAATTGTGTGCTGTTTTTTAAGTAAAATAAAATATTCATTAAAAGTGAATTATTAAAGAATTACAGCCTATCCGATCCCATAATTAAACAAATATTTAACTATTTTATGACGCTGTTCATAAAATTCAGTACGGTTTTTGTATTAGTTTTACAAAACATATAATTGCATGGGGCCAAAAACATTCAAGGGAGTTCCTACACAAACATTCGGAGGTTTCCACGATACGGAAAGCAGAATACTATTTAAGCAGGACCTGATTCCGTTGAAGTTTGAAATATTGAGAGAAAGATTCTTATCAATTAATAAATGGGAAGATTATTGCGGAAAAGAATTCGCAGCATTTAAACTATATGACTTCAATGGTCATCCGGTAGATCGTGAACCTCAAAAAGGAGATTTTATCCGTATTGATATTCCGGGACCAGGTGAGAAGGAAGCCAAAGGATATGATTGGGTAGAAATTAGTGATATCTGTTTCTATCAGGACAGCTTTTCCGAAAGTATATCGATAATCTGCAGACCATCCATCAATCCGCAAAATAAAAAAAGTAAACATATTGCCCACTTTTACAGTTCTGCGGCCAGCTCTACCTTTATGATCTCCAGAAATCCGGCTCACTTGAAAGCCGCAGTATACGGACGAAATGAAAGACCTAATTTTAATGCTAACTTCTTTGATATTATAAGAAATATTACCATCGCTGCCGGAGGAATGATGGGAACTGCTAAGATGCAGTGGAAATGTCTTACTGATGGTTTTTTGAATCTTGATTAAAACCGTTCTGCCTTTTTTGATCTAAGTCAAAGTTTTTTACCTGTTGTACCGGGACCTTTGCACCCGAATATTTTAAACAAAATTTATGAGTACAACATTAGAAAAAGGGCAGACTATTAATTTCTATCAGGCAACCGCTCCAATTATTATTTCGGTATTTGCGGTATACCTTACCATAGGAATTGCTTTGGGAGTTCTTCCCAGGTTTGTTCAGAACACGTTAGGCTTTGACAGTATTATCGTAGGGCTTGTGATTGGATTACAATCGATATCAACGCTTTTAACCCGCGCCTATTCCGGAAAAATTACCGATACCAAAGGTGCTAAGAAAAGTAAAATGTCCGGCGTAATACTAGCTGTTATTGCAGGAATTGTTTACGTCTTGGCAGTATCACTTCAAGCTCATCCTGTTCTTGCTCTCACTTTTCTTATATTGGCGAGAATCATTCATGGGGTTGGTGAAAGCTTTCTCGTTACCGGAGCATTAACCTGGGAAATAGGTCTTGTAGGGGCTTCCAGTTCCGGAAAAGTAATGACCTGGAATGGCATTGCCATGTATGCCGGAATTGCTATTGGAGCCCCTCTCAGTATCTGGCTGAGTAAAGAATACAGTATCCTTCCTGTTTTTGTCTTTATTGCCCTGCTTCCGCTTGTAAGCTGGCTCTCTACAGCACAGCTTCCATCAATTCCTGTGGATAAAAATCATGTACGAACACCTTTCTATAAAGTCATTGGGGCTATATCCGGACAGGGATTGAGTCTTGCTTTTTCATCAATGGCTTTTGGATGTATTGCTACTTTTATTGCTTTATTTTTTTCAGAAAAAAACTGGGGTGATGCTTCACTGGCTTTTATGGTTTTCGGAATATGCTATGTCTTAACCAGAATTTTCTTTGCTTCTTTCCCTGATAAATACGGAGGCTTTACAATCGCATTAATCTCTCTGATCATAGAAGTGGCGGGACAGATGCTGATATGGACCTCTGGTTCCAAAGTGGCCGCTATTATCGGCTGTGGATTAACAGGTGTTGGATTTTCATTGGTTTTTCCGGCTTTGGGAGTTCTTGCTATTCAAAAAGTAAAACCACAGATGAGAGGAACAGCATTAGGTGCTTATGTAGCATTTGTAGATCTTTCATTAGGATTAGCAGGACCTGTTGCCGGATTAATTGCAGGTTGGTTTGATTATCAGGCTGTATATCTGTTCGGGGGAATCAGCTGCGTCATAGCAATGGTTATTTTACTATTTAATAAAAAATAAAGATGGAAAACATTTTAACAACTCAAGCAAAAGAAACGAAAAAAATACGTTCAGTATTCACTGTTAAAAAGAAACAATTTATTACACCGCATCTTATCCGTGTTGTATTTCATATTGATGAAAACCAAGCTGAACTACTCGCCAATGTGAAATCCGGTTCTAATAATAAAATTTTTATCCCAACTGAGGAAAAAAGCACTATCATAAGAACCTATACCAACAGAAAAATTGATCTGGAAAAACGGGAACTAAGCATTGATTTTGTTGCCCATGGTGATAATGGCCCGGCTTCTGCGTGGGCATTGAAAACTAATCCGGGAGACCTTTTGGAAATAGGAATGAAAGAAAGTACAAAGCCTTTAGTTCCCACAGCTGATTTTTATCTGATTGCAGGAGATGCAACAGCGCTGCCTGTTATTTGTGCTATCACAGAACAGCTTCCATCATATGTAAGCGCAAAAATAGTGTTGGAAGTGGCAGGTAAAGAAGATGAACTTCTACTGCGTTCTGCTGCAGATATTGCGGTAGAATGGCTTTACAATCCTCATCCTGAGCAGGGAAGCAGGCTTGCGGAAAAAATAAAATCTATTGACTTTCCACCCGGAATGCTAAAAGGATATGTCTACATCGCTGCGGAATATACAACCGTACATGAGCTTCGTAACTATTTCAAAACAACATTGGAATGGGATCCACATGGAATGTATATTTGCTCATACTGGAAAGCCGGACAGGCAGAAAGCCAGTAGATATTAGAGATGAAAGGGTGTAAGCAAAGCCATTTATCACTATTTTTGCTTACATGCAGGAACTTTTAACTTCATATATCAACAATAGAATATCAGTAACGGATCAAGAATTGGAAACGATTCTTTCTTATTTCAGCTCTGTTCAATTAAAAAAGAATGAAATGCTTCTTGCCAACGGGCAGAACAGCCAGAAAACCTTTTTTGTAGTCAGCGGCTGTCTCCGTATATTTTTCATTAATGAAGAAGGGCAGGATTCAACAAGATATTTTGCTTTTGAAAATCAGTTTGCAACAGCACTCACCAGTTTTATTACTTCTGAACCCTCTGAGGAGTTCATAGAAGCCGTAGAGGATTCAGAAGTCTATTTTATTACCCATAAGAATTTCTACCATCTTCTGGACATTATTCCTCAATGGGAAAAGTTTTACAGGATTTATCTGGAAACTGCTTATGTCAACAATACGAAGAGGCTGATGTCTTTCCTTGTTCAGGATGCTCTTGAAAAATACCGCCAGCTTCTGGATGAAAATCCGGTTGTGGTAAGAAGACTTTCCAATAAAATGGTAGCTTCTTATCTTAATATTTCACAGGAAACATTAAGCAGATTAAAATCAAGACTTTGATTTTTGTTTGATAAAACTAACATTATTACGAAGAGTTATTATTTATTTAAACTGCTTTTAAACTGGCTAAAATTCTCAAAAAATTAATATCTGAGCCTTCCTAAGAAAAATTTAAGCCTTATATTTGCATCCATGTTAAAATGGTTCTCCATATTATGTTCTATGATGTATGTACTGGCTACCACCAATGCGGGGGAAGTATTGAAAGTGCCTATGTTTGTTGAGCACTTCATGGAATACCACGGAAGTTTTTCTGAATTTGTAATGGAGCATTATGATAATCACAAGGAGGATTCTGATTGGGATGCCGATCAGAAACTGCCATTTATCAATCCGCCAATTGTATTGACTGTACATGCCCAGCTTCCGGAACTTTCATTCGAAATAAAAAAACCTAAGGAAATTACTGTTTCACAAAAAAGCAGTATTTATAAGGAAAAAGATTTCTCCAATCAATATCTTTCTCAGATTTTCCAGCCTCCACGGCTTTCTTAATCCACTTTACATTGAAAATTAATACTTTATGTTTTTACCTAAAGTAGTGAATTCTTGTTACATATCCATTAATTCGTAATGTGATGTATTGATGCTTAAACCTGAACCAGAGAAGTTACGAACACTTGTTTTTGATACTTTAAGTTTGGGAAAACTTCAGCTTCTATAAAGCATTCCGGATTACAATTAATAGTTTTTCCATGTTAAATAAAATTATTGAGTTTTCTGTAAAGAATAAACTCATCATTGCTCTGTTTACAGGAGCACTCATCCTTTTTGGAGTCTATGAAACCACCAAACTTCCTATTGATGCTCAGCCGGACATTACTAACAACCAGGTTCAGATCATTACCACGGCTCCTTCTTATGGTGCGGCAGATATAGAACGTCTTGTTACATTTCCTATCGAACAGGCTACTAGCAATATCAGCGGGATAACGGAACTGAGAAGTTTCTCCCGATTCGGACTTTCATTAGTGACTGTCGTTTTTGATGATAATACGGATGTGTACTGGGCACGCCAGCAGGTTCAGGAGCGTTTGCAGCTTGTTCAGGACAATATACCAGCCGGAATCGGAAAGCCCGAATTAGGTCCCATTTCAACCGGATTGGGAGAAATTTTCCAATATGTGGTGAGGGCCAAAAAAGGGTACGAAAATGTGTATGATGAAACTGAACTGAGAACCATTCAGGACTGGGTGGTCAGAAGACAGCTTCTCGGAACGAAAGGAGTGGCAGATGTCAGCAGTTTCGGAGGAAAACTGAAACAATATGAAATTGCGATTAATCCTAATAAATTACAGGCGTTCAATATCAATATCAATGATGTTTTTGCAGCGCTGGAAAAGAACAACCAGAATACTGGAGGTGCTTATATTGAAAAGAAAGAAACCGTTCTATTTATCCGCAGCGAAGGACTTCTGGGAAGTACGGAAGATATTGGAAGCATTCAGGTAGCGGAAACTCAGGAAGGAATTCCCGTGCATATTAAAGATGTAGCGTCTGTGAAGATAGGTTATGCGACAAGGTATGGCGCTATGACTTATAATGACACAGGAGAAGTATCCGGAGCTATTGTCTTGATGCTGAAAGGGGAGAATGCCAATGTAGTGATTGGGAATATCAAGCAAAGATTAGAAAAAATTCAGGAATCATTACCGGAAGGTGTGGTGATTGAGCCTTTTCTGGATCGTGCTAAAATGGTGAATAACACCATCAGTACCGTAAAAACAAACCTGATGGAAGGCGCTTTGATTGTCGTTTTCATTCTGGTTTTATTTTTAGGAAATTTCAGAGCGGGATTACTGGTTGCTTCCGTCATTCCTTTGGCCATGCTTTTCGCTATTATCATGATGAATATTTTCGGGGTTGGAGGAAACCTGATGAGCCTTGGTGCGCTGGATTTCGGTCTTATTGTAGACGGAGCCGTTATTATTGTGGAAGCCGTTCTGCACCAGCTTGCCCATAAAAAGCATTTTGGAAAAGACAATATGCTCAGCAAAAGAGAAATGGATGATCAGGTTTCAAGTTCTGCTACCAAAATGGTTAACAGCGCGGTTTTCGGCCAGGTCATTATCTTAATCGTATATCTTCCGATTTTTACGCTTCAGGGAATTGAAGGAAAGATGTTTAAGCCTATGGCTCAGACTGTAGCTTTTGCCCTTATCGGAGCATTTATTCTTTCTCTGACGTATATTCCAATGATGAGTTCTCTGGTATTAAGCAGAAAGAAAAAAGAAAAAGAGAACATTTCAGACCGTGTGATGGGCAAAGTGGAAACCGGACATCAGAAACTCCTGATGAAAGCCCTTAAATTCAGAAAAACAATAATTATTGGTGTACTGATTCTGTTTGTTGGAGCTGTTTTTACGCTTTCCAGAATGGGTGGAGAATTTATTCCGTCTTTGGAGGAAGGCGACTTTGCCGTTGAAATGAGAATCCTTCAGGGAAGCAACATCAATGAGACTAAAAAAGCCACTACTCAGGCCGCAAATATCCTTTTAACACAGTTTCCTGAAGTGGAAAAGGTAGTAATGAAAATCGGTAGTGCTGAAATTCCTACGGAACCAATGCCGATGGATTCCGGAGATATGATTGTTGTTTTGAAACCGAAAAAAGAATGGACTTCTGCAAAATCATTCCCGGAACTTTCTGACAAAATGAGTAAAGCATTAAGGGTTATTCCTGGACTGACTACCAGTTTCCAGTTTCCGGTACAAATGCGTTTCAATGAGTTGATGACCGGAGCAAGACAAGATGTGGTATGCAAAATTTACGGTGAAGACCTGGACAGCCTTGCCACGTATGCCAAAAAGATTGGAAGCATCATTAATACCGTAAAAGGTGCTCAGGATCTTTATATTGAACCAGTTGTAGGTGCTCCGCAGGTTGTGATTGATTATAACCGTTCTGAGCTGTCCCGATATAATATTTCGGTAGCAGATATCAACAGGGTGATCAATATGGCTTTTGCTGGCCAGACTGCAGGGGCTTTGTATGAAGGAGAGAAGAAGTTTGATATCGTTGTCCGAATGGATAATGAGCACAAAAAAGATATTACCAGCATCCAAAATCTTCTGGTACCTACTTCTTCGGGAGAACAGATTCCATTGTCACAGCTGGCAAAAGTAGAGCTTAAAAACAGTCCAAACCAGATTCAGAGAGAAGATACCAAAAGAAGAATTATTGTAGGATTTAACGTAAGAGGAAGAGATGTCCAGAGTATTGTGGAAGAACTTCAGCAAAAAGCAGGTAAAAATCTGAAACTATCCCCGGGATACACCATTTCTTACGGCGGTGCTTTTGAAAATTTAAATGAAGCCAAAGCCAGATTAGGTATAGCAGTTCCTATTTCGTTAGTGATGATTTTCCTGTTATTGTTCTTTGCTTTTGGTTCTGTAAAACACAGCTTGCTAATCTACACAGCTATTCCATTATCAGCGATAGGTGGTGTGTATTTTCTGGCGTTGAGAGGTATGCCTTTCAGTATCAGTGCAGGGGTAGGGTTCATCGCTTTATTTGGAGTTGCCGTACTTAATGGAATTGTTTTGATATCAGAGTTTAACCGATTGAAAAAGAATGGAATAAGTAACACCAGCAGAATTGTACTCATAGGGACAAAAATAAGGCTCCGTCCGGTTTTAATGACCGCTTTTGTGGCTTCTCTTGGGTTTCTTCCCATGGCAATCAGCAACGGTGCAGGAGCTGAAGTACAGAGACCTTTGGCAACTGTGGTTATTGGAGGACTGATGCTTGCGACCCTTCTAACCTTATTTGTACTTCCAATTTTATACGTCCTGTTTGAACATATTAATAAAGATAAAATGAAATTCTCAAAAAAAATCAACTATAAAAAACTGTCTGTTTTCTTGTTGTTATTGTCCTTCGGAACTAATCAGGCTCAGGAAAACATCACCTATGATCAGGCTTTGGAAAAAGCGTACCAGCAGAATGGTACCCTTAAAAATTCAAAATTAATATCAGATTACCAGGAAAAGCTGAAAGCCAGCTATCTGGATATTCCACAACTGGAAGTTACGGGTGGTTTTGGACAAATTCAGGGAGAAGAAACGGATAATTCATTTGGAATCTCTCAAAGGTTCAGCTTTCCGACAGTGTATTCAAAAAGAAAACAAATGCTGGATGCTGAATGGTCTGCCAGTGTGATCAATCAGAATCTGACTAAAACACAACTTACCAAAGAGGTTACAGATGTTTTTTACAGGATACTGGTGCTTCAGGAGAAGAAAAAAGTACTGGAATATATCAGCCAGCTCTATCATAATTTTGCAGAGAAGGCCGGATTAAGATTAAAAAAAGGAGAGGCCAATATTCTGGAGGAATCCACCACTGAAATTCAGAAAGAACAGATAAAAGTACAATTGAATACCCTTGAAAATGATTTGAATATTACAAAACTTCAGCTTCAATTATTACTTCAATCTACAGCTTCTTATCAACCTGTTTCAGAAAAACCTACAATCAACATTGGGTTACAGATTTCAGAAGAAATGGTAAAACAACATCCTGAGCTTCAATATCTGCAGCAGCAGATTAAAGTGGGAGAGGCCGAAGTACAGTTTGAAAAAAGCAGACTGCTTCCGGATCTTCTTATAGGATACACCAATCAGAGTATGAAAAACATCAATAACAACCGTTTCAATTCGGTTCAGGTGGGTGTAGGAATTCCATTGTTTACCAAAGGACAAAGAGCTTTGGCAAAAGCAGCACAGGCTAAAATTGTCATCTCTGAAAATCAATATCAGAGAAAAGAAATTGAACTTAAAAACAGGTTGAATCAACAGTTGAGTAATTATATAAACCAACAGCGGATCATCGAAAATTATGAACAAAAACAGCTTCCAAAATCCGAGACCATTCTAAAAACAGCTCAGAAGCAGATGGAAGTAGGAGAAATAGACTATCTGGACTGGGTAATACTGGTGAATCAGGCCGTAAAAACCAAGGCAGATTATATTGACCAGCTGGAAAAGCTTAATCAAACCGGAGCTGAACTTCAATTCTTAATTTCAAAATAATACATCATGCATTTCAAGAATATATCGCTATACAGCCTTTCTTTAATCCTTACTTTATCCTCATGTTCAGGAAAGAAGGAAGAGGAAAAAACCGTTTACGAAAACACTAAATTTTCTAAAAACGACAAAAACTCCGTTCATCTTACAGAAAAGCAGATTCAGTCTGTAGGATTAACAACCACCACTATTCAGAATAGAAATATGGAAAAGCTGGTGAGACTGAACGGAAAAGCAGAAATCGCCCCGTCTCACATCAGTCTGGTTTCCAGTATTATGGGAGGGCATATCAAGTCGATCAATGTCATTAATGGAAGCCATTTCAGCAAAGGACAGGTGCTTGCAGTAGTAGAAGATCCGCAATTTATCCAGCTTCAGCAGGATTATCTGGTGACAAAAGCACAGCTCGAAGCGGCAAGACTGAATTTTAACCGTCAGAAAGATCTGAATACAAGCAAAGCCAGCAGTGACAAAACTATGCAGACCGCTCAGGCAGATTATTCTACTTTGAATGCCACTCTAAAAGGGTTGGAAGAAAAGCTGAGAATCATTGGAATTAATGCCAAAGGTCTGACTACCGGAAATATCAGAAGCAAAATCAATATTTATGCTCCGTTTACAGGTTTTGTAAGCAAAATTCTTGTGAATAACGGACAGTATATCAACCCAGCAGATACTTTATTTGAACTGATTAATCCAGCTGGATTACTTTTAGAGCTAAAGATTTTTGAAAATGATGTGAATGATATAAAAATGGGGCAGGAAATTTTGGTGTACAATAACCAGCATCCGGATGTGAAGTTGAATGCCAAAATTGTCAGCGTAGTTCCAAGTATTGAAAACGGAGGTTCTGCAACGGCAATCGCCAAATTATCTTCCGTAACTACTGAATTTGTAAAAGGAATGTACGTGAATGCCGAAGTGAATATCAGCAGCCGTTACACACAAGGGCTTCCCAATGAAGCGGTAGTATCTTTTGAAAACAAAAATTATGTTTTTGAAGACCTTGGAAAATCCAATTACAAAATGATTCCTGTAGTGACCGGAATTTCTGATGACCAGTTTACAGAGGTATTAAAAGTTGATTTTTTAAAGGATAAGAAAATAGTACAGAAAGGTGCCTACAGTCTTCTTATGATGCTTAAAAATAAAGCAGAATAGTATTAAATAAATTCTATATCATTAAAAAGATCATTCTTTCGAATGGTCTTTTTTATTTATTATGACTAAAAAAATAAACGCAAAGTTATCACAGTTATATATTATAAGGTAAAGAGAGAATCAATTTTATTGATTCATTTAAGCAAATGTATAATTATAAGCTTCTTCAGCGACACAGTCCCACTTCTTCGCCCACTCAAAATGAATATCTGAATCATTGTTACTTGGCGTTAAAAGACATAAAAACATGACATTTGACATGTTTTACATATTGAGAAATACTATTTGACGCATAATTCATTTTTAAATAATATTTTTAAGAAGTGAATAGTTGTAAAGGATTTTTAGATGAATAATAAAAAGAACTTTTATCAAAACTTTATGACAAAAAAACCTTTGCACAATTTCCATATTCCGGTAATGGGACTGGCTTACACAATAGACAGCCCGATTCGTGTTGCCCAATATGGAATTTCTTCTGTAATCTCCATCATTGATGATGAAATCCTGGAAAAAATGAAGAACTTTTACAACAAAAAGTTCAACCTTGACTATTTCGGAATTTCAACAAAAACAGACGACTACAGAGCAAAAAGAGTTACCGCTTATCTGGATATGGTGGATGATATCGTGAATGAAAAATTTGAATCTTTCAAACAGGAAATCAGCAGAAATAAAGAGGCTTTGAAGGACTTTATGGCCATGCTTCCGAATACTTCAGATCTTAAAAACAGTCTTCAAAACATTATCAATCAAAAAGATGAATGGAGTTCCAATATCAAAAACTTCATAGAATCCAATTTAAAACCAGGAAGCATCGACGTCAATATCATGACGAAAGTGGATAAAGACAATTATCAAAACAATGAACAGCTTCCTGTGATGTATAATGATGCTCATGCCTCTTTGCGTGGATTTGCCAAAAGTAAATTATCATCATCAATGGTTTTTTCAGCAGGCATGAATCCTCGCTTATACAGCTATATGGAAGAATTTGATGATTTTTTTCCGGATGAAAAAGGAAAGCTCAAAAAGAAAATCATCCTTAAAGTCAGTGATTTCCGTTCGGCTATGATTCAGGGAAATTTTCTGGCAAAAAAAGGATTGTGGGTATCAGAATATAGAATAGAATCCGGACTGAATTGCGGAGGCCATGCTTTTGCAACCGAAGGGATGCTTCTTGGGCCCATTATGGAAGAATTTAAGCAGAAAAAAAATGATTTGATACAATCTGCTCATAACTTAATGACGGCTGCTTTGGAACAAAAAGGAAGGCCTGCCGTTTCTGAGCCTTTAGAAATGAAAATTACTGTTCAGGGTGGAGTAGGAACTTCTGAAGAACACGAGTTTTTATTGGCTAATTATAGTGTAGACAGTGTTGGATGGGGTTCACCATTTTTATTGGTACCAGAAGCAACTTCTGTAGATAAAGAAACCAGAAATCTGCTTGTACAATCAAAAGAGCAGGACTTCTATCTGAGTAATATTTCGCCATTGGGAGTACCTTTCAATACGGTAAAAGGAACCTCCAACGAAATATTGAAGTATGAAAAAGAATCAAAAGGGAAATATGGAAGTTCTTGTCCCAAAAAACTTTTGGCATTAAGCAAAGAATTCTCTCAGGAAGGAACCTGTACTGCTTCCAAAAAGTATCAGGATATCAAGCTAAAAGAGCTGTACGAAAACAAGCAAACCTTGACTGAAAAAGAATTTAATAAAAGAAAGACCGAAATTACCGATAAAGCCTGCCTGTGCGTAGGACTTGTGAATGCGGCATACATGGAACAGAACCTTGAAATTAAAGGTGAAAAGCAAGGTGTTGTAATATGTCCGGGCCCTAATATTGCCTTTTTTGACAAAGAAGTTTCTCTTTCAGATATGGTAAAACACATCTACGGAAACAATAATATTCTTTCCGATAATCAACGTCCGAATATGTTTATCAACGAATTGAAAATGTATGTAGATTATCTGAAAAAAGAAATTACAGAATCAACTGCACAGATTACTCATTCGCAGACAAAAAAATGGAACGCTTTCAAGAAAAATGTTCTTGAAGGGATAACATATTATCATGAGCTTTTTAAAGCATCATCATTCTTCAGCAACGGTTTATCAACCATCAACCATCAATTAGAGGAATATAAACTTCAGCTTATCGCTATTGAGGTTCCTCAGGTTGAAAAATAACCGTATTTTTAATTGATAGATAATAAAAACAGCTTTTACATGGGCTGTTTTTATTTTTTTAGGTTACTAATGAAACATTTGTATTTTTTGTTGGAAAAAAGCAAGGACGCAAGGTTTTATTACCATATATACTTTTAGGGATCAGGAACATTTCGGCTTCATTCAATGTAAGATTTTCAGAAATTGATATGTTAAGAGGTTTTACATTTTTTTTGCGAGAGGCATAAAATAAACAGTATACAGTTTTATCGAAGATAAAATCCTTGCGCCTTAAAGCAATTAGCTTTAAATTTATTTGCACCTTTGTGCTTTTCCAACAAACTTAAATAATCAAAAAAACTGAGGAAACATCTGTATTCCCATTTATAATAACTATAGCGGGAATGGCTATATTGAATATCCTTCAGGCATAATATTCCTTACCTTAGAGCTCACTTAGTAAATTATTTTTATGGAAAAAAGAAGAATCAAAAACACCGATTTATCGATTGCGCCAATCAATTTCGGAGGAAATGTTTTTGGATGGACATTGGACGAGAAACAGTCTTTTGATATACTGGACCGCTTCACTGAAGCTGGATTCAATTTTATAGATACTGCAGATACCTATTCATGGTGGGTAAATGGGAAAGGCGGACAGTCTGAAGAAATCATCGGAAAGTGGATGAAAAGCAGAGCTAACCGTAATGATATTGTTTTGGCAACCAAAGTAGGTTCAGAAACAAAAGAACACGGCTATGATATCAGCAAAAAACATATCCTAAAATCTGTAGATGAGTCACTGCAAAGACTTCAGACGGATCATATTGATCTTTATTATACTCATTTTGATGACAATACCACTCCGGTAGAGGAAACACTTTCTGCTTATGATGAGATCATTAAAGCTGGAAAAGTACGTTATATTGCAGCTTCCAACTTATCTCCGGAACGTTTGAAAGCATCATTTGAAGCTGCAGAAAAGAATAACCTTCCAAAATATGTTGCATTACAGCCTCATTATAATTTAATGGAAAGAGAAGGCTTTGAACAAAATTATGCTCCTCTGGCAGAGCAGTTTGATTTGAGTGTATTCCCGTATTGGTCGTTGGCAGCAGGTTTCTTAACAGGTAAATACCGTGATGAAGCAGATCTTGCAAAAAGCGCGAGAGGTGAAGGGGTAAGAAAATATTTAAATCCAAAAGGAGTTGAAGTCTTAAAAGCACTGGATCAGGTGAGTGCAAAACACAATACCACCCAGGGAACGGTTTCTCTGGCATGGCTTCTATCCAATCCATTGATCACTGCTCCTATTGTAAGTGCTACCAGTGCATCACAGCTTGAAACGGTATTCAATGCACCAAAACTTGTTTTGGATCAGGAAGATATTGCTCTGCTGAATAACGCGAGCAACTAATTTTTTCAACTTTATTATAGATTAAAATTAAATCCGTTCAGCAATGAACGGATTTTTTTGTTATTCAACGATGTTAACCACCCCATCAAAAATTCTTTGAATTTTTGCCACCCCTCCAAAGGATGGGAATTCAGGTTTTCGGTTGTAATATTCGGTTATTACTATTAATCGGAATATTCTTTCAAAAGCTGTCTGTAGCTCATTAATATTGAGGATTTTGAAATAAACCCGATGAAATCATTGTTATGATTTACTACCGGAAGATTCCATACTCCAGTATCGTCAAAGGTCTGGAGAATATCCAGTGGTTTATTTTCCCTATGAAGAACGGCTGGTGGCGCTTTCATGATCTGGGTAACCGTCTGAGAGGTCTCTATCTCTTTGTTAAACAGATAAGGTCTTATATCATCCAAAGTAAGAACTCCTTTCAGTTTTCTGTTTTCATCCACAACAGCAAAAATATTTTTATCACCATTCTTTACCATTTCAAAAAGCTCTGTAACAGGAGCATTTTCATTAATGGTCTGTGAATATTTGTCAATGAAATCTTCGGTTCTTAAAGCAAAAAGAAGGTTTTTATCATGCTTATTCGTGAATATCTTTCCTTCATCTGCTAAAGATTTTAGTTCCGGAGAAATAGGAGAGAACCATTTGGCAATGAGGTAAGATATGATGGAAACAATCATCAAAGGAATAAACAAATCATATCCAAAACTTGATTCTGCAATCAGAAATATAGCTGTAAGCGGAGCATACAGTACACCGCTCATGGCGCCTGCCATTCCAACCAGGACAAGATTAGTCACCGGAACATCTGTAAAACCAATATGCTGACAAACCAGAGCGAATAAATACCCCAAAGTTCCTCCGGCAAAAAGAGAAGGCGCAAAATTACCACCATTTCCGCCGCTAAAGATCGTAAATGAGGTTGCAAATGCTTTTAAAAGCAGTACCAGAACCAAAAATATAATGATTGTCCAGTCTCCGATTTCAAAATATCTGAAAAAACTGTTTTCAATAATAGAATAGGTGTTTCCATTGGTAAAAGCTTTTACAGTCTCATAACCTTCTCCGAATAAAGGAGGAAAAAGAACACATAAAAGGGAAAGCACAGCTCCACCAAACATCGCTTTACGCATTCTTGAAAGCTGAAGCCTTTTTATAAAATGTTCTACTTTTTGAGAAATAATAACGAAATAACGGGCATACAACCCCGTAACAATTCCTAAAATAAGGTAATAGGGAACATTTTTATAGTTGAACGGATCTCTGGTATAAAATCTGAAAAGAACGTCTTCCTGAAGCAAAATCCTTGACAAAAGGCTTCCGCAAACCGCAGCTACCACCAAAGGAATAAAATCTGTGAAGACGACTCCTGTTAAAAGAATTTCAAAGGCAAACATGATTCCGGCAATTGGAGCATTGAAAGCCGATGCAATCCCTGCTGTAGCCCCTGCAGCGAGTAACAGAGTTCGTTCTTTATAGCTTAATCTGTACGTCTGTGCATAGTTGGAACCAATAGCTGCTCCGGTAACCGCGATAGGGCTTTCCAAACCTGCGGAACCTCCCAAACCTACAGTAACAGCACTTTGTATGACCTGAGAATACATTTTAACAGAGGCTACAATACTGGAATTCTGTGCAATTTCATATAAAATAGCTCCGATACCTTTACGATCCTGACCTTTAAACAGAGTCAAAACAATCATCGTAGTCAGAACAATTCCTAAAAAAGGAAAAACGATATAAAATAATATCTGATATTCAAAATGAACTTTATTGGTAATGAAATAATGAATATTATGTACAAGAGTTTTAAGGATAACCCCCGCCAAACCTGCTGTACAGCCAACCAGAATTCCGGAAAGAACAAGAAATTGGTTTCTGCTCAGCCTGTTGTTCAGCCAATGCAGAATAAGCTCATAACTGCGTGCTTTTTCAAGTCCGTATTTTTGGAAATCTCTTTTAAATTTAAGGAAACTCAGGTATTTTTTTTTGTTGTGAATTTTCACCTTGGAAATATTTTACACTATCATCAGATTGATACAGCACCGTAAATTTATGAAATATATCACAAAAAAACTCCTTTTGAGCCTTTACACTTGTTCTATAGATTCTATTTTTGTAATTTATGTTTTAATTTAAAATTCAAAATTTCTTCTAAATTTGGTAATAGATTTATCGCATGAAAATTCTCATCATTGAAGACGAAGCCGCTCTTGCTCAAAGTATTTCCGAATATCTTTCCGGGGAAAATTATCTCTGCGAAACTGCCTGTACATTTGGTGAAGCGATGAGTAAAATAGAAACATTCGACTATGATTGTATTTTGCTGGACATTATGCTGCCGGACGGAAATGGGCTTACAATTTTAGAAGAATTAAAAAAACAACAGAAACAGGACGGGGTAATTATTATTTCTGCCAAAAATGCCCTTGATGATAAAATTGAAGGACTAAAATTGGGCGCTGACGATTATCTTACTAAACCTTTTCATCTTTCCGAGCTTATGGCCAGAGTATATTCTATTATCCGGCGGAAACAGTTCAGCAGTTCTAATGTGGTGAATCAAAATGAACTTCAGATTGATTTATTAGCTAAAACAGTGGCAGTAAACGATGAACTTATTTCGCTGACCAAAAAAGAATTTGATCTCCTCATTTATTTTATCGGAAACAAAAATAAAGTAATCTCTAAAAGTACGCTGGCGGAACATCTTTCCGGAGACTTTGCAGATATGCTTGATAATCATGATTTTGTATACGCTCATGTAAAAAACCTCAAGAAAAAGCTCTATGACGCAGGATGCGGACATTATCTTAAAACAGTGTACGGAACGGGGTATAAGTGGGAGAATTGATAGTTGATAGTTGATAGTTGATAGTTGATAGTTGATAGTTGATAGTTGGAAGGTAAAAAATGATTATCTTTTGTATGTTACTTAAACTTTAAATCCTGAACTTTAAACCTTAAACTCTATAAATTAATAATTCATCATTATCGTGAAGCCTCTACTTACCAAAACCACCAAACCTTTTCTTATCTACGTGCTTATTGTACTGATGATAAGTATTCCTGTATACTATTTTGTGGTGGATACGATCTGGAAAAATGAACTGGATGAGCACAATCAGATTATTGTAGAGAAAACGGCTTACGAATTCAACCAGTTGCAACTTTCGGAAGAAGCGCTGGACAAAAGTCTTGAATTATGGAATCACATTCAGCCTGAAACCAATATTGAAAGGATTTCTCCCAATCAGGTAAAACGGGACAGTGTTTATACTTATGAAAGGCATTTGCCTTTTATTTCGGAACAGAAAAAGGAACGTTACAGATGTCTTGAAAAAGTAATTTACATTCATGGCAAACCTTATCTGTTCACTATACAGACCAATATTGAGGAATCTCATGAAACCATAGCGGTTATTGCCATGATTACCATCTTCTTTTTTGTAATGATTGTTGTCGGGCTTTTATATCTCAATAGAAAGCTTTCTTCATCTATCTGGAAACCGTTCAGAAGTACATTGGATCAGCTTAAAACATTTAACCTTAACAGTCAGAATACGATAGAATTTCCGGCTTCAGATACTACTGAATTTGAAGAACTTAATCAATCTCTTTATAAGCTTATAGAGCGTAATGTTTCTACTTATAAAACCCAGAAAGAGTTCACCGAAAATGCTTCCCACGAGTTGCAGACTCCGCTGGCTATTATTAAAAACAAACTGGATCTTTTGCTTCAGGATCAAAATCTTACCGAAAAGCAATACAGCATTGCAGAAGATATGAACAGAGCACTGACAAGAAGTTCACGTATTAATAAAAACCTTTTGCTGCTTGCTAAAATTGAAAATAACCAGTTCGACAGTTCGGAAATTATTTCGTTTGATCATTTGCTTCATCAAAGCATTGATATCCTCGGAGAACATTTTGATCAAAAAAATATTTCAGTTACGGAACACATTTCAAATGCGGTACAGGTAAGCGGAAATAATATTCTGACAGAAATATTAATTAATAATCTCATCATTAATACCATTCGTCATACGGCTTTTGGAGGCAGTATTTCCATACAGCTTACCCATTCTGTTTTTGAAATTTCCAATTCAGGGACTGAAAAACTGAACACAGATTTGCTGTTCAAAAGATTTTCAAAACTTTCAACGGATAACAGCGGAAGTGGGCTTGGCTTATCTATTATTCAGGAAATCTGCAGGTTTCATCATTGGACAATCAGCTACAGATTTGAGAATCAATACCATATTTTCTCTGTTAAATTATAGTTAAAAAAAATCCGGACTCCTGCAATTCTAAATTTCTTCTAAATCGGGTTGCACCTTTGTATTGAAAACATACTGAGGTATAAATTTTATTTAGAAATGATTTTAAAAATTGTCCTTTTATTCGCAGGAACCATCCTTGCATTCTGGATCAGCGCTATTTGTGGCGGCGGTGCAAGTCTTATTCTGATTCCTATTCTGAATCTGCTTCTTCCTACATCATTGGTTCCATTTTCTTTAACGGTGGGTACTTTTACAAGTTCTGCATCAAGAATTGCGGTATTCAAAAAGCACATCAACTGGAAGATATTTTTATGGTTTGTTCCATTTTCAATTCCAGCCGTATTATTAGGTGCTTATCTGATCAAATATGTAAATCCGAATTACCTTCAAATGATCGTTGCTTTCTTTCTGATTGCCAATCTTCCACAGCTTTTTGCTTCCAAAAATAAAGCCGAAGAAACCGGAAAAGAATATCCGAAATCAGCATTGGCACTCATTGGTTTTTCTGCGGGTTTTATTTCTGGGATTACGGGTGCTGTAGGTCTTCTTTTCAATCGGTTTTACTTAAGATTCGGGCTTAAAAAAGAGGAAATTGTAGCTACGCGTGCAGCCAATGAGATTTTTCTACATCTTATTAAGCTAATCATCTATATTTCGTTAGGATTATATTCCAATATGGCGTTATGGCTGGGTATTGCGATTGCCGTGGCAGCTATAATTTCTTCTTATACAGTGAAATATATTCTTCCTCATCTCAGCGAAAATCTGTTTAAAAAAATAGGATATGCAGCAATGGTAATATCGGGAATAACCTTACTGGGCGGTACTTCCGGAAAAATCATCAAACAGGATCAGATTTCGATCAATAACTCGTCTACTCCGAACATTAAAATATATTCTATGTCCTGGAGAAATACCCATATGGAACTGGAATATAAAGCAGGAAAAGGGCTGGAACTCGAAAAAAGCGTTCATCCTGAAGAATTATCCGGAAACCTTCAAGAAAAATACCATTCCCTGATGGAATACTATGATAAAGTACATGTAGAAAAGGTTTATACACTGGGTAAAAAGAGTTCTCATGAGTTCTACTGTTACAAAAATAATGTACTTACCAAACTGAAAGCCTGATTTTTCATCTCTTAAAAAATAAATCAAAATGAAAACTGTAAACAAAGTTGCATCCGTAACTATTCTTTTCTGGCTGATGAAAATTGTAGCCACCACATTAGGAGAAACTCTAGGTGATTTTATCTCTATGACGCTTAACCTGGGCTATGTAGTAGGTATTCTGGTTACTCTGCTGTTTTTTGTTGCCATTTTAACTGTACAGCTCCGTGCGAAAAAATATGTTCCGGCAATTTACTGGATGGTGATTATAGGAACAACAACCTTAGGAACGGAAATCTCTGACTGCATCGACAGAACTCTGAAAACCGGATACCTCACGGGCAGTTTAATTTTACTTTCCGGTCTTTTACTTTCTTTGTTTTTATGGTATAAAAAGTATGGTAACCTTGAGGTTTATCCCATTTTTGAAAAGAATAAAGAACTGTATTACTGGACTGCCATTTTATTTTCCAACAGCCTGGGAACTGCTTTTGGGGATTTTCTGAGTGATAATTTAGGACTCGGATATATGACGGGAGCTTTGATTACCGGACTGATTATTTTAATTGTTGTATTGCTTCATTATTTCACAAAGATCAATCATGTAGTGCTTTTCTGGATTGCTTTTGTTTTTACCAGACCATTTGGTGCTACATTCGGAGACCTTTTAACCAAACCTTTAGCTAAAGGAGGTATGGATCTGGGAACCTTGAATGCTTCTCTGATCTCTCTTGCTCTGATGATATTGATGATCATTGTTTCACAAAGAAAGCACAACCGGGAATTACCCCTTCAAAACGAATAATTCAACACCTGTTATAACGAAAATGATTTTTAAAGAAAATAAAAACTAGAAGAATGAATAAAACAGCCTTGTTATTTTTTCCAGCCTGTATGGTGGCTTCTTCTCTTGTTTCTGCACAGACAACTTCTGTGACAGCTTCAGGGAGGATCATAAGTACAAACAAAACGGCATTACCTTATGCTCATATTATTTTAAAAAAAGAAAAAGACAGCACCTTTACAGCCGGAACAATTACTAATGAAGAAGGCAGGTTTTCTCTTACTGGAATAAAACCAGATCATTATCTTCTGGAAACCTCACTTACAGGATATAACACACAAATACAGCCTATTTTCATAGGAAGCCTTTCTGAGTTTCTGGAAATCCCCACCATTGAACTGGCTCCTCAGCAGGAAACTGAGAACAAAATAGAAGCCATTACCATCACAGCTTCCAAAAAGAATGAAATTGACAGCCGTCTGGATAAGAAAACGTATTCTGTAGCTGATAACATCAGCCAAAGTGGTGGTTCTGTATTACAAAGCATGCAGAATCTTCCCGGAATTACTGTACAGGATGGCAAAGTACAGCTTAGAGGTAATGATAAAGTAACAGTACTGATTGATGGCAAACAGACTGCTCTCACTGGTTTTGGAAGTCAGGCCGGACTGGACAATATTCCTGCTTCTGCGATTGATAAAATTGAGATCATCAACAATCCTTCCTCAAAATATGATGCCAACGGAAATGCCGGAATCATCAATATTATCATGAAAAAAAACAAACAGAACGGATGGAATGGAAAAGCAGGATTTACCACAGGTTTAGGCTCACTTTGGGTAAGAAAGGAAAATCTGCCTACGATAAGACCTCAATATACCCTTACGCCTAAAATTAATCCATCACTGTCTGTCAATTACAGAAAAAATAAGGTTAATATATTCTTACAGGCCGATAATCTTTATACAGAAACACTTAACAAGAATGAATTTGTAACCCGTACTTATGATGACGGAACAATTATCAATTCACAGCTGAAAAGAAACAGAAATACCAATTTCTTTACGACCAAAGCCGGAATCGACTGGAATATTGATCCTCAAAATACCTTAACCATTTCAGGAATGTACGGAAGCGAAAAGATTATCGACAGGGGAGATCAGCCGTTTTTCAATGGAGATAGGTCTCAACGGCTGCGTCTTTGGCAGTTTCTGGAAGATGAACTGAAAACAACCGTAATGGGGACAGCGTCTTATCAGCATAAATTCAAAGAAGCCGGACATGTGTTGAATGTAGGATTTAATTATACTTTCCATAGAGAGGATGAAAAATATTTCTATGATAATTATCTTCCTTCTTCTACAGGAACTGATGCTTTTAAGTTATTATCTGATGAACAGGTGTATGATTTCAATGTAGATTATGTAAAACCTTTAAAATATGGACGAATAGAAACTGGAATTAAGCTAAGAAACAGGAGCATTCCTACCAATATGAATTTCATTCCGGGAGCAAACTCTGTTCTGGATGTTTCTGCAGGTGGAAAGGCAGATTATAAAGAATTTATTCCTGCCGTATATGGAAATTATGTCTTTGAAAATGAAAAATGGGAAGCAGAACTGGGACTTAGACTGGAATATGTGAAAATTCAATATGATGTAAATCCTAACCATCCTACGTATAAAAGTGACGGATACAATTACACCCAGCCATTCCCAAATTTCAGGCTTGCCTACAAACTTGATGACCGTAATAAGTTCTCTGTTTTCTACAACAGAAGGGTAGACCGTCCCAATGAAGTAGATATCAGAATTTTCCCAAAATATGATGATGCAGAAATCATTAAGGTCGGAAATCCTGCGTTAAGACCACAGTTTACGAATTCTATTGAACTCGGATATAAGCACAATTGGGATAGCGGATACTTATATTCTGCGCTGTACCATCGTTTCGCCAATGGAACGATCACAAGAATTTCAAGTATTGTTCCGGGCAGCACGCTTATTTACGCCATCTTCCAAAATGCGGGAAAAAGCTACAATACAGGGCTTGAAACGATATGGAATCAAAAAATATCGGATGTTTATTCCCTGAATGTTAACGGAAATATATACCGTAACCAGATTGATGCATTTACCGTCCAGAATCTGTATCCTCAGCCTAATACATTCTCTGCAGCTCAGCAAACCGCTATCTCAGGGAATGTTAAGATGAATAACGTTTTCCGTTTCTCAAAAGGATTGGATTTACAGTTTACCCTTGTTTATCTGGCACCGGATATTATTCCGCAGGGAAGAATACAGTCAAGATTCTCAATGGATGCTGGGATAAAAAAAGCGATTCAGAAAGGGAAGGGGGAAGTCTTTTTCAACGCTTCGGATCTGCTCAACACCATGGTGATCAAGAAATCTGTACAAGGTAACGGATTTGCCTATACCAGCAATGATTATTATGAAACCCAAGTAATTAGACTGGGGTACAGCTATAAATTTTAAAACAGAATCGGATAATTTTAAATGTGATTTAGCATGAAAAAACAGTTTCAAAAAGCACTGATGTATGTAATAATTTTGAGTTCAGCTTTAAGCCGGATCAATGCTCAGAATACCAATGATACGATAAATGTTCAAAAGCCTGTACAGGATACTATTACCACGACGGAAATTAAAAAAAGCACCCTGAATTATAAGAGTTTGATCATTCCTGCCGCATTTATTACCTACGGAGTGGCAGGTCTTTCCATCAAGAATCTGAAACAGCTTAATCTGTCCACTAAGGATGAAATCAATGAGCATCAGCCTAAAAAAATACAACTGGATAATTACACCCAATATGCTCCGGCAGTAATGGTATACGGTCTTAATGCAATGGGGATAAAAGGAAAGCATAATCTGAGAGACCGCACCATCATTTACGCTTCTTCACAGTTGATTGCGGCTGCCTTTACCATGCCTTTAAAATATCTGGTGAAAGAGGAAAGACCGGACGGGTCAAACACCTTATCTTTTCCTTCGGGACATGCCGCAACCGCATTTTCCTCTGCGCAATTTATGTTCCGGGAATATAAAGACACTAATTTCTGGCTCAGTATCTCCGGATATCCGTTTGCCATTTTCACCGGAGTATACAGAATGCTGAATGATAAACACTGGTTGGGAGACGTTGTAGCAGGAGCCGGATTCGGGATTCTTTCTACAGAGCTGGCTTACTGGCTGTTTCCCAAAATTGATAATTTATTACGAGGAAAGAATAAAGTTAAAACTTCACTTTCATCCACCATGGTAATGCCTTTCTACCAAAATAAAATTGTGGGAATAGGCCTTGTAAAAACCTTTTAAAACAAATTCTTCATTATATTTAGTAAAGCATCATTTCTCCTTGAATGGTGCTTTTTTCTTTACACTACTTTAGCTTTACGGATTATTTTCGCCAGTATATTCGGAAAGAACCTCTTCAGATACACGGCCATTACTTCTTTACCTCCTATAGCTTTTTGAGTTTTCTGTTTCTCAATAGCATACAGCATCTTTTTTGCGAAAATATCGACGGGCATTCCATTTTTTGTGGCATCATCCATTGTGCCCTGTAATGAGCCATCTCCCGTAACAGCATTAATAGAAATATCAGTCTGTATAAAACCCGGACAAATAATCGTAATTTTAATATTCTGGCTGAATAATTCTGCTCTCAGCGCATCAAAGAAACCATGTAATGCATGTTTGGCGCCGGCATATCCGCTTCTCATAGGAGCCCCGAATATTCCCATAAGACTTGATACAACAGCAATCTGCCCTCCTTTATTTCTGATCATATAAGGAAGAATTGCCTTCGTAAGGGCAACAGTTCCGATATAATCAATATCTATGAGCTGTTTATCCACTTCAATATCGGTTTCCATGGCTAATGAACGTTGTGACAGCCCGGCATTATTAATCAGAATATCAATCTTTCCGAATTGTTCTGATGCTTTTGCTGCAATGGCAGGCATTTCTTTATAATTTTTAAGATCTAAAGGAATTACCGCATACCGATCTTTACTCAAACCAGCTTTCTCAGCCACTGAATGAAGCTGTTCTTCTTTTCTGGATGAAAGAATGATTTTGGCGTTGCTGGTCCTCGTAAGCTCTTTTACCAAAGCTTCTCCAATGCCTGATGATGCCCCTGTGATCCAAATAACTTTATGATCAAAATAACTGCTCATATTCAATAGTATTAAATTTTAAAGTCCGGCAATGTATTTACCGGCCTTCATTCCTGAAAAGATACAGCCCCCTAGAAATGTACCTTCCAGAGCTCTGTAGCCATGCATTCCGCCACCTCCAAACCCTGCAGCTTCTCCTGTAGCGTACAGGCCTTCAATAATGCTGTCATTATCTCTTAATACCTGACCATTTAAATTGGTTTTTATTCCGCCCAACGTTTTTCTGGTCAGGATATTAAGGCGTACAGCAATCAAAGGTCCGTTTTCAGGATCTAAAATCTTATGCGGAGCTGCAACACGTCCTAGTTTATCCCCTAAATAATTTCGGGTATTCCGGATATAATTAACCTGGGTATCTTTTGAATATTTATTGTTTAATTCCCGGTCTCTGGCTTCAATCTGAGATTTTATGCTTTCATACTTCAACAGGTTATTTCCTGCCAGTTCATTCATTCTTGTAACCAGATCTTCAAGATTATCGGATATGATAAAGTCTTTTCCATGCTCTTTAAAAGCCTCTACCGGCCCGGGAGCTTTCTTTCCAAAAATCCTTTTCAGAAAAAGAGAGTAGTCCTTATTGGTGATATCAGGATTCTGCTCTGAACCTGAAAGAGCAAATTCTTTTTTGATAATTTTCTGAGTAAGAATAAACCACGAATAAGAAAACCCTGTTTCCTGAATATACTGTAACGTTCCCAGCGTATCAAATCCAGGGAGAAAAGGAGCGGGGAGGCGTTTTCCTTTTGCATCAAACCATAGTGATGAAGGCCCCGGAAGTATCCGGATTCCGTGTTTTGGCCAGATTGGATTCCAGTTCTGTAAGCCTTCTGTATAATGCCACATTCTGTCCGGATTAATGATGTGAGCTCCTGCATTTTCTGCAATACTAATCATTTTTCCATCCACATAAGCAGGAACACCACAAACCATATTTTCAGGGGCTTTTCCCAGTCTTTCCGGCCAGTTTTTTCTTACCAATTCATGATTGGCACCAATTCCTCCGGAAGCGATGATGATATTTGAGGCTGTATATTCAAATGTAGAGATTACATTTCTGTTGGTCTCAGCACCTCTTTCCTTTGTATCATTTTCCAGAATATCTCCTTTAAGACCTTTTATCTTTCCGTTTTCTGTTATAATTTCAGTTACCCGATGTCTGAATTTCATCTGAAGCAGTCCTTTTTCCTGGGCCTTGTAAGCTTTTTCTACAAAAGGTTTTACAACACCTGTTCCTGTTCCCCAACTTACATGAAAGCGGGGTACAGAATTTCCATGACCCGTTGCCGAACCATCGCCACGTTCTGCCCAACCTACCATAAACATTAATTTAATTCCTAACTTAGAAATGTATTCATATTTTTCACCGGCAGCGAACTTGAGGTAAGCTTCAGCCCATTGACGGGGCCAATAGTCTTCCGGACGGTCAAAACCAGCTGTTCCTTTCCAGTCCTGTAGTGCAAGTTCATAAGAATCTTTGATTCCCATTCTTCTTTGCTGGGGTGAATTGATGAGAAATAATCCTCCGAATGACCAGAAGGCCTGTCCACCAATATTCTGTTCTGTTTCCTGATCTAAAAGCAGTACTTTTTTCCCGGTATTGGTAATTTCCATCGCAGCAGTAAGGCCTGCCAGTCCGCTTCCGATGATGATGGCATCAGGCTGGAATTGATCTTCCATTTTCAAGATATTTTTATGTGATGATACTTGATATAAATGTATTAAATATTTAAATGAAGCCATTAAAAAAATCTTAATACTTTTACTCTTTAATACAAAATAAAGAAATGAAAGAAAACCATAAATATCAGGCATTTGCTGTTTTAAAGGATGGAACAAGGCATCTCATTGAAGCTGAATCCATTATTATACAACTTGAAGAAGAAATTGAAATTTCCCTTGTTCCTCCTCATCCTGTTTTTCAGGGAAAACTAACACTTGCTACCGGATCAGCCATCCAAGGCCGGGAAAATGAAAGAGATGGAGGGACCCAACTTATTATAGAACCTGGTGCTTCTAATGTGATTCATATTACTCCAAAAAGATTCTGATTTCTATAAAAATATCTTTAATAGAGCCATTTATCTATTGACAGACTCTACAAAACATTTCTATCTTTGTGAAAAATAGAAGAATGAAGTATTTGTTTATCATCGCATGTTTTGTCTGCTCGGTCTTCAGCCAGGCACAGCAAAAACAGGATCCATGGAAAGACAGTCAGCTGATGGATCCCGCGTTACTGGCTTCCAGAATTGAAAAGCATAAAGTAAAAGATCTTGTGATCATTTCAGTAGGTCCCGAAGCTATTGTCAAAGGTTCTGTGGATATTGGGCCAACACATGAGCCCGAAAATCTAGAAAAACTGAGAAATTACCTTAAAGATGTTTCTAAAAATAAGGAAGTAGTGATCTACTGTGGATGCTGTCCTTTTGTAAAGTGTCCTAATATACGCCCTGCATTTGCCCTGCTTATGGAAATGGGTTTCAAAAACGCGAAACTTTTAAATCTTCCAAAAAATATCAAAACAGATTGGCTGGATAAAAACTATCCTACAAATGATTAATATGAAGACCAGTTTTACAATACTATTTTCAATACTGTTTTCAGGATATATTACGGCACAAAACAAGATAGAAATAGGGAAAAAAGCACCTGAAATTATAATGTCTAAAGCAGATGGAGACTCATTTTTGCTTTCAACATTAAAGGGAAAACTGGTTCTGATTGATTTCTGGGCAACATGGTGTGCTCCATGTGTAGAAGAACAGCCTCAATTGAAAACAATGTACGATACCTATTCCGAACAGGTGAAAAATAATCAGTTTGAAATACTGGGGGTTTCTTTAGACAAGAATAAGGAAAGCTGGCAGAAAGCGATTGACAGATTTCATATCAACTGGATACAGATCAGTGATTTAAAATTCTGGAAAAGCCCTGTAGCAAAGCTTTACGAAGTTGATGAACTACCTTTTAACGTCATCATCGACGGACAGGGAACTATTTTAGCTAAAAATCTTCATGGAAAAGAGCTGGAAGAATTTATTAAGGAAAAACTGATTCAAAAGTAGAACAGGATTTCCCGATAAGATGTAAAAAGAGTGGTAAGTTATTTTACCACTCTTTTTGGTTGAAAAAGATAGAAGCATTTGTGTATTAGAATCGTGTCATAATAATTTAATATTATTTTGTAAGTATGGATTAATGATTACGAGGGAATCAATCATTGTATCCAATCTTAATGTAAATATAATAAATTATCTTTATTAAATCACTAAATATTGAAATATATTAAATATTTAATTTCTAATTAAAATTCAGTTTAAGAATAAAACCTTACACTGAAACTTTCATCCCTGATTCCAAGTTGTTGATATACAAAACACTGAGTGCTTGTTTTTGTCTTCTAATTTTGTTGGTATGATAAAGAATTTTTACCTTCGATTGGCCCTTTCAGTAATATTACTAATGCATAGTGTGATTTCTATTTTCAGTGGAGATGTGAACAATTTTGGGAATATTTACCTGAACAGTTTAGGATTCAGTCCTATAGGAATTTATATAGCATGGGCCGTAAAACTGACTCATCTTTTCTCAATACCATTACTTTGGATTGACAGGTGTATTAAACCATTAGCATTTTGTAATATTCTGATTTTTGCCTTTGGAATTTATTACGTTCACTGGCAGAATGGATGGTTTGTGGTAGGAGGGGGAACCAACGGCATTGAGTACAATGTTTTGCTGATTTTCAGTTTTTTTAATCTTATGTACCCTGAAGTATATTTAAAGTTTAAGAACAAAAAGAATACTTAGATTTCCAACAATCATCTGCTTTACCAATCTTTATTATTTAACATGAATCGAAACGAGTAGTTTGTAGATCATTGTGTTCATTTGCTAGACTTATATTTCTATATTTGACTGAGTAACCGGTACTTTGTACTATTAAATCATTATAAGCTTGAAACGAAACAGCAGATCTAAGTTACGGGTTCATTTGCTTTTTTGGATATTGTATTATATTCTGGAAGTTTATCTTGACTTTTACTGGTCCAGGTATCAATTTCCGGATTTTAAATGGCAAATAAGACTTCAGAATACACTTATGCTGGAGCTTGGTTATCTTTTGGTCAAAATGCCTCTTGCCTATGCATTATTGTATGTGTACGAAAAGATTCATAGTAAAGAGATTTTCAAATACGTTTTCTATATTCTTATTGTAATAACAGCTGTTTTGGGGCATCGTTTCTTCACTCATTTTATCATTTATCCTTATATCTATGGCGTTACAGAAACTCTGGACGGAAAGCTGTCTTCAGGATTTATCAATGGTTATGTGGCTTTCAATTCTTTTATGGATCTGATTTTTATGACAGGGCTTATCTTTGGGGTTGAAATTACAAGGCAGAAAAACCTGTTGAAAGATCAGATTTCTCAATTAAAATCAGAAAAACTGGATCAGGAACTGACAATGCTGAAGGCACAAATAAATCCACATTTTCTTTTCAATACCCTCAATAACATCTATGGAATGGCTTTAAAAAAAGCGGACGAAACTCCGGAAGTCATTCTACAGCTTTCCAAAATAATGCGTTATAATATCTATGAAGCAGCAGAAAATACCATTTCCATAGCTAAGGATATTGAAAACATAAGGGATTTTATACAAATCCAGAAGATCCGCCACCGTGAGCTAACGTTAAATTTTAAAGAAGATATTGATAATCCTTCTCAGGAGATTTCCCCTTTGATATTGATACAGTTTGTAGAAAATGCCTTTAAACATGGCGTTTCAGAAAGCTTAGGAAATGCTTTTATAAGTATTGATATTCATTTGAATAACAGAATTCTTACTTATTTTATAGAAAATTCTAAGGAAGAAAAACCTCACGCGCATTCCACAAAAATAGGACTGAAAAATATCCGTAGACAGCTTGAACTGCTTTATCCACAACACAAGCTTTCCGTGGAAGATAAAAAAGACCGTTATCTTGTAACCTTAATCATAGATTTTCATGACACACGAAGTCTCTAAAAAATACAACTGCATCATTGTAGAAGACGAACCCATTGCTTCAGAAATTCTGGAAAATTTCATCTCCAGAGATCCGGAACTGAATCTTGTGGGAAAATGTGCAGATGCTGTATATGCCAGCAGTCTTTTAAGTATTCATGAGGTAGATCTGATGTTTCTGGATCTTCATCTTCCGGTAGTAAAAGGGTTTGATTTTCTCAGGAAAGTAAAAAATCCTCCGTTTGTCATTGTCACAACAGCCTATCATCAATATGCTGTAGAAGGCTATGAGCTTGATATTACGGATTATCTGATGAAGCCCATTCCATATGATCGTTTTCAGACGGCTGTTGGCAAATTTAAACATTTGCTGGAAGCAGAAGATGCTTTACTGGAAGTTGCTGAGCGTGATTTTATTTTCATCAGCATTGGAAGAAAGCAGGTGAAAGTTATTCTTCAGGACATTTTATACATTGAAAGTTTAAGAGAATACATTCATATTCATACAAAAGCGGAGACTTTCACTTTTAAAATGCCTATTAGTAAAATAGAAGAGACTTTAAATCCAAAAATGTTTACCCGCATTCATAAATCCTATATTATATCCCGATCAAAAATAGAAGAAAAGTCTGCGAATATCATCCAGATCAATGGGAAAAAACTTCCTGTGGGAAGAACTTATAAACCGCTGATGGAGCTTTAGATCACCCCGTCAAAAATTCTTTGAATTTTTGCCATCCCTCCAAGGAAGGGAAATTTTAAGTCCTTCGATTCAAAGGGTGGCAAATATAAATGAAGATAGTCTATTATTTGAATGTTGAATAATGTTTTGGCTTAATGATGAGTGATCATCTTAAGCCAATTTTTTATTAGAATAGCTTAAGACCAACGATTCCTACTACTATCAGTAAGGCAGACAATAATCTCAAAATACTTGCAGAATCCTGAAAAAACAGAATCCCAACCAATAAAGTTCCTACGGCACCGATTCCCGTCCAGACCGCATAGGCTGTTCCGATAGGGATACTTTTCTGAGCAAACCAGAGAAATCCACCGCTAATTGTCATGCATAAGACAGAGAATATAATCCAGCTCCATTTATTATTTTCCGGCTGTTGAGACATTTTAAGACCCAAAGGCCATCCAATTTCAAAGATTCCTGCGATAATTAATGCAATCCAGTTCATACTATTTGTTTTAATGATGTTCAATCTGTTAAAAATGAGTTCTTTCTAATAGAATGTTACATCTCAATTACTGCTACAAAATTAGCTCTCCTTATTCCTCCTTAATACAAAAAACTGAGTGATCCGGTAAAAGATAGGGGTAAAACGTAGTATAAAGACCACGAAACGTTTGTTATTTTAGAATTAAATATTAGGATGAAATTCATTAATATTAATATCTTTAAAAGGTAAAATAGGGAAGTACTGACCTTCTAAATATTCAGTTCAATTATGCTAACAGACATTATTAAACCTCACCTTAACGTTATTTTTTGTGGAATTAATCCAGGCTTAAAATCATCCAATGACGGACATCATTTTTCCGGAAGAAGCAACCGTTTTTGGAAAGTACTGCATCAGGCTGGATTTACACCGTATGAAATTGAAGCGGTACATGATACATCTCTGCTGAAATTCGGATATGGATTGACGACTGCTGTGGCAAGAGCAACTTCGCGCGCAGATGAGCTTTCAAAGGAAGAATTTGATGAATCTCTTGAAAGTTTTAAATTAAAAATAACAACCTATCAGCCAAAATATATTGTTTTTCTTGGTAAAGCAGCGTATAAAGCATTTTCTAAAAAGAAAGAAATTCTTTGGGGAGAACAGTCTGAAGATTTCTGTGGAGCAAAAGTCTGGGTTTTACCCAATACCAGTGGTTTAAATCGTGGTTTTTCTCTTGACAGTCTGGTTATGTATTATAAAGAGTTTTATCATACTGTCAACAAATCGTGATACTAATTATTTATTCGGCTTACTCACATATTTATTTCCCTTCACAAAGAAACGCCATGGTAAAAGTGCATCTTCCTGTGCGTAAGCAACCCCAATACGAGGTCCTGTAGTAATTTGATCCGAAGTATAAGAAATACCATGATCTTCAATCCAGATTTCATGTCCATTCAGATCTTTTTTATTCAATGACCGATCTATTCCCAACGCTTTGGATGCGGATCCTGGACCTGCAGAAATAGCAGGTTTAGTAGCGGGCATATTTCTTCTTAGTGCCATGATTTCTTTACCGATCAAAGGTTCAACAGCTCTCACCAAAACGGCATGTGGATCGTCTTGCAGGGAGGTCACTACATTGAAAAGATGATGAATTCCATAGCATAAATATACATAGGAAATTCCACCTTGGCTGTATAACGTTTCTGTACGGTCTGTACGTCTGCCTCCATAAGCATGGGAAGCTTTATCCTTAACACCAAAGTAGGCTTCTGTTTCTACAATGATTCCGGCTGTTATTTCACCATTGATTTCCGTAAAAAGGACTTTTCCCAAAAGATCCTGAGCCAGAAAAAGAACATCCTGGTTGGAATAATAGGAGGGTGGTAGTTTCATGAATGATTTTGAAATTATTTACTCAAATTTAGTCATAATCTTATAAAAATAAAAGCCATTGGAAACGAAGTATACAAAAGATACCACAAAAAATCACATTTCATAAATCAGTGAGTAATTTGGCACATCCATTGTTGCTTTCTTTATAACATCATTTTACACCACTATAAAAATTTATAGGTTTTGACACTTATTTTTCCCTGGAGCAATCCGGGGAATTTTTGTTTGAGCTTAAAATAGTTTTTAACAATTAAAAATAAAAGTCCCACATTGCTGTGAGACTTTCATTATTTATCTTGCTCCCGGAGGGCAATGTTCTTTTAAATACTTCGTAAACAAAGTTGTCAGATGCAGTGACGTTCCTTCTCCTTCATTAATAGCGTGGGTACGGTTAGGATAAGACATCAGCTGAAACTGTTTGTTGTATTTTACCAATTCATTGATGTATACTTCTGTATTCTGATAATGTACATTGTCATCACCTGTTCCATGAACCAACAGAAGGTTTCCTTTTAAGTTTTTCGCATAAGCCAATGGCGAACCCTTAACAAAATCTTCTCTGTTTTCCTGCGGAAGTCCCATATAACGTTCCTGATAGATATTATCATAGAACAACTGATTGGCAACTGGTGCAATGGCGATACCCGTTTGGTAAATATCAGGATATTGTCCTAAAAGGTTCAGCGTAGAAGAGCCTCCACCGCTCCAGCCCCATACGGCAACTCTCGAAGTATCCACATAGGGCCATTTCGCGAATAAAGCCTTAGCTCCCATCGCCTGATCACGGATATTCATCTGGCCTATTTTTCGGTAGACAGATTTTCTCCATTCACGTCCTCTTGGAGCAGGGGTCCCACGGTTTTCAAGGGAAACATATAAATAGCCGTCTTCTGCCATATCCCCGGCATATAACCAATTCCAACCTGTATAAAATTCATCTGTTACTGTTTGCATAGCGGGTTCTCCATACACTGTAAAGACG
The DNA here is from genome assembly GCF_949767875.1 of Chryseobacterium sp. IT-36CA2. Taxonomy (NCBI): domain Bacteria; kingdom Pseudomonadati; phylum Bacteroidota; class Flavobacteriia; order Flavobacteriales; family Weeksellaceae; genus Chryseobacterium; species Chryseobacterium sp. IT-36CA2. Next base: position 355,244 of record NZ_CATKPG010000020.1, read on the forward strand.
ATAGGATATTTTTTATTGGGATCAAAATTTTTAGGCTTTACTACCCAGCCATCTAAAGTAACACCATCCTGAGTGGTAATCTGGAAGAACTCAGCTTTAGACTTAGCAGGATCAGCCTTTGCAGATCTTTTGGCAGCTACAAGCTCTTTATGTTCCGGAAGTGACACCACTGCATCTGCGGAAAATGCATTGATGCTATTATTGGTAAACATAGCAATTTTTCCATTAGGAGAGATGGTATATTCGTTGGATCCTTTATAGGATTCCGGGGTCACTTTTTGGGCATTTCCTCCTTTCATGCTTACTTTATACAGGTATTTCTGAGTGGCATTATTCGGAGAAGCTAAAAAGTAAATCTGTTTATTCTGAACATCAAAAAACTCTGGCTTAATCACATCGAAGGCATCTTTTGTAATCAATGTTTCCTTACCGTTCATATCTATTTTATAAATATGTCTCCATCCGTCTTTCTCAGAAAGCCATAAGAATTCTTTTCCGTTATCAATCCAGTCCCAACCCTTTGGATCGTTGTCGTTCCAACGTGATTTTATATCAATCCATGCAGCATCGGTTTCTGTGTGAATGGTCTTACTGCTTCCAGAATTGGCATCTGCTACGATAATTTTACTTTGATTCTGTTTTCTGTTCAATTGCTGCAGAATAACGGATTTGGAATCCAGTACCCATTCCATTCTGGGAATATAATTTTGCATTTCATCACCTGAAATATCAGCTTTTTTTGAAGATTTGGAAGCAATATCATAAAACCAGATGCTGCATCCTGAAGGATTTTCTCCTACCTTTGGATACTCTACCGGAATGGTAAAAGAATACAGGCTATCTGTATTATTGATCATCAGGAAGTTTTTCGTCCCTCGTGCATCAAGCTTCCAATACGCTATTTTACTGCCATCCGGAGACCACCTGAAACCATCCTGAGTTCCGAATTCTTCTTCATACACCCAGTCAAAAGTACCGTTAATCATTCCGTCAGTACCATCTGTAGTAATTTTGGTAAGCTGATTGTTGGAAAGATCTTCAACATAAATATTATGCTTGGACACGTAAGCTACTTTTTTACCATCTGGGGAATACTTTGCAAACATCAGTGATGAAACTGGTAAGTCTTTTCCAAGCTGGGTAAGTTTTTTAGTATTTTTATCAAAAATCCAGTAATCTCCACGGGTATTGTCTCTCCATACTTTCTTTGTATTGGCAAAAAGCAATAAACTTTTATCATCAGGAGATACTTGAAAACTCTGTACCTGCAATGCTTCAGTACTTCCTGCAGGAACAAGTTCACTGCTGCTTAGAAGCGTCTGATCTTTTTCAGGATGCAGTATGTCTACAATTTCAACTCCTTTTTTTGTAAATGAATAGTATGCATTGCCATCCGGAGTCCATTGTGTCTTTTGCGCCGCAAGTGGCGACAGACATAGGAAGTACAATGCAATAATTGTCAGTTTTTTTATTTTCTTCATAGGTATTATTTCAATTAAGCTAAATGTTCAGCTCTGTAATTTTCAATTTCTTCAACTGTTTTAATCAAACCGCTGCCAAGGAGTCTGTAACCGTTATCTGTGATCAGGAAATCATCTTCTACACGAATTCCTCCGAAGTTTCGATATTCATTCACTTTATCATAATTAATAAAGTCTGCATTTCTATTTTCAGCCTGCCACATATCAATCAAATCAGGGATCATATAGATACCGGGTTCAACTGTTACCACAAAACCAGTTTCCAGCTCTTTTCCTAAACGTAAAGATTTAAGCCCGAAGGTTTTGGTATCTTTTGGTTCTGCTTCGGTATAGCCGATATATTGTTCACCAAGATCCTCCATATCATGCACATCAAGTCCCATCATATGTCCTAATCCACACTGGAAAAATAGAGTATGAGCATGGTTTTTAACTGCATCTTCAGGATTTCCTTTCATCAACCCAAGATCAATAAGACCTTCTACTAAATGCTGAGCGGCATTCAGGTGAATATCTTTAAATCGGATTCCTGGTTTCAGAAGGCTTTGAGCATTATAAAAAGCATTTAAAACTACTTCATACATTTCCTTTTGCTTTGTGGTAAAGGTCTTGCTAATAGGAAATGTTCTGGTAAGATCACCTGCATATCCCATAGCCGTTTCCGCTCCGGAATCATTGAGGAAAAGATCACCTTCTTTCAGGGTATTAAGACGGTAATGATTATGAAGAATACCTCCGTTTATTGTTACAATTGGAGGATAAGACATCTGACATTCTTTATTGGCAGCAAGATGCTGAATTGCATTGGCAATTTCATATTCTTTCATCCCCGGTTTCGCTGCAAGCATTGCCAGCAGATGCATTTCATTAGATACATCCACAGCCTGTTCTATCTGTACAATTTCCTGAGGTTCTTTGATGGAACGTTGCTTTACAATAGCTTTGATCATTTCTATGGAAGGCTGTAATGCTGCAATTTTAATTCCGAGAAGATCTGCCAGTACAATTTTATTGGAAGACTGGTATGGTGGAAGATAATGCACTTTTCTACCCGAAGACAATGCTTTTGTAATGTATTGAGAAAGTTCTGCATAAGGTAGCGTTTCCTGCACACCGGATTTCAGACTTTTTTCTTTCAGAGTTTCCTGTCTTCCCATCCAAACAATATCATCAATACTCAATTCGTCTCCGAAAACAATGGTTTTATTTTCATCGATATCAATAATGGCTGCAATACGGGGTTCCTGAATTCCGAAATAGTATAAATAGGTACTGTCCTGACGGAAATAGTAAGGATTGTGCTCAAAGTTCACCGGATTCTCTATATTTCCCAAAAACAATAGGATTCCGCTTTGCACACTGGTTTGCAATACGGCTCTTCTGTCCTGATAAGTGGTTGCTGAAAACATATTATGAATACTTTTTTATTTAAAGGTTTAATGTACGATTTGTATCGTTAAAAGACTTCTTTGTTACAATAAAATTTAGATTTTGTGATGGGTTCTTCGTTTATTTATGTAGTTTTATGCTATCACTTAATTTCATTATAACATTTCAATGTATTATAAAAACGAAACTATCATCATCCGTGCGTTTACTCCTGAAGAATTTTCTTTATTTTCCACTCTTTTTCAAAATGAAAACGTTACCCGATATCTTCCTTACAAGACTCCTGAAGAATATAAGGAAATGTTTGATAAAGCCCTGGGAGATTATAAGGAAGGACCTTTCAGCAGATGGGGAATATTTAATTTTGAGAATAATGATTTTGTAGGAATGTGTCTTGCCAGAATTTTTCTAGACAATCCGGAACAGATGGAAATAGGATATACTTTAGACGAAAAATACTGGGGAAAAGGTCTTGGAACTGAGGTATGCAAAGCACTTGTTGACTATTGCTATTCATTAAATCATAAGAAAGATATCGTAGCGGTAACCGATCTTGATAATATCGGATCACAGAAAGTACTTCTTAAAAGTAATTTTAAAAGGATTGAAAACCTAAAACGGGAGGACAGAGAACTGGCTTATTTTATTTTACAGAAAGAGTAACCTTGTCTCTCATATTACAAATGAAGGGCTGGGAGTTCCCCTCCTGTGGAGGGGTGGCGAAAATTTAAAGAATTTTTGACGGGGTGGTTCGCACACATCCACTTCTCGCTTCTTCACTATAAAACATTTCATTTATCAGATAATTTATCATAACTTGCAGGAATTATGATGTCGAAACGTTGCAAATATGCGCTTAAAGCAATGGTCAGATTAGCAAGGAATTATAACCAGGGCTTTCTGCCAACCTCCGTTATTGCACAAGACGAAAACATTCCCAAGAAATTTCTGGAACAAATTCTTCTCGAACTTAAAAGAGCCAAACTTGTCAATAGTAAGCAAGGCAAAGTAGGAGGGTATTACCTTCTGAAATCACCTGATGAGGTCTCGTTAGCAGATATTTACCGTATTTTCGATGGCCCTATTGCTCTTACACCATGCGTTTCTTTAAACTTTTACGAAGCCTGTGACGATTGTGTAGATGAAGCTGTCTGTTATCTGAGAAAAGAATTAATGATCGTTCGTGAAAAGACCAGAACAAGTATGATGGAAGCCACTCTGACTAAGTTTATCAATAACAAATAATTTTTTTTCATTTAAATTCTACTATTTTGATAGGAGTTGTAGAATTTTGTATATATTTGCAAGACTTAAATCTCAATTCAAAATGAATAACAGTCTGAAAAATGAATACGAAAATCTTGTAAAAGAGGTTAATGAAGCTTCCTTTCAAACGAATGGGCTGGAAATACTGACTGAAAGATTTCCGGGTAAAGTTATCTTTTCAACCAGTTTCAGTTACGAAGATCAGGTCATCACTCATCTGATAAAAGATTTAAATATTGAAATATTTACCCTGGATACGGGAAGACTTTTCGAGCAGACCTACGAAACATGGACTTCCACTAAAGCATTCTTTAAAAAGAACATCAAAGCCTATTATCCGGATATGGAAGAGCTCAGAGAATTTGTAACAGAAAATGGTCCTGATTCTTTCTATCAATCTGTAGAAAAAAGGAAAGCATGCTGTACCATCCGAAAGGTTCATCCTTTAAGAAAAGCACTGGAAGGCTATGAAGTATGGATTACAGGTCTGAGATCTGAACATTCTGCGAACAGACAGAATATGCCTCAGCTGGAATGGGATCCGGATAATAAGATTATTAAGTATCATCCTATCCTTCATTGGACTACAGAACAGGTGACTGCTTATGTAAAAGATCATCAGCTGCCTTACAATCATCTTCATAAAAAAGGATTTGTGAGCATAGGATGTGAACCCTGTACCAGAGCAATAAAAGAAGGGGAAGATTTCAGAGCCGGCCGTTGGTGGTGGGAAGATGCCAACAAAAAAGAATGCGGTCTGCATATTCATCAATAAAAAAAGAAAAAAATGTCAATACATCAGTTAAACTATTTAGATCAGTTAGAAGCCGAATCTATTTACATATTAAGAGAAGTAGCAGGTCAGTTTGAACGTCCGGCTTTATTATTCAGTGGAGGAAAAGACAGTATTGTACTGGCTCATCTGGCGAGAAAAGCCTTCTTCCATGGAAAAATCCCGTTTACATTTGTTCATGTAGATACTGGTCATAATTTTCAGGAAGTTCTGGATTTTCGTGATCAGCTGGTAAAACAGCTAGATGTTAACCTGGCAGTCAGAAAAGTGGAAGACACTATAAAAAGCAAAAAACTGACCGAGGCTAAAGGTAAGTTCCCAAGCAGAAACTGGCTGCAAACCTACACTCTTCTTGACACCATTGAAGAATTTGAATTTGATGCCTGTATCGGAGGAGCCAGAAGAGATGAGGAAAAAGCCCGCGCCAAAGAAAGAATATTCTCAGTACGTGATGAATTCGGACAGTGGGATCCTAAATTGCAACGTCCTGAACTTTGGAATATTTTCAACGGAAAAATCCATAAAGGAGAAAATGTAAGAGTTTTCCCAATCAGTAACTGGACGGAGCTTGACATCTGGAACTATATCCGAAGAGAGAAAATTGCACTTCCTTCCATCTATTTCTCGCATGAAAGAGAAGTAATTGACTTCAACGGGCAGTGGCTTGCCAATTCTACACATGTCGTGTTAGAACCGGAAGATATCATTACCACCAAAAAAATCCGTTACCGTACTGTAGGAGACATGACTTGCACCGCCGCTGTAGAATCTAATGCTGTAACAATAGATGCTGTAATAGAAGAAATTGTAGCCACCAGAATTTCAGAACGTGGGGAAACCAGAATAGACGACAGGGTAACAGAAGCCGCTATGGAAGACCGAAAAAAAGGAGGCTATTTTTAATCAATGATAAAAGATAGTTGATTAATGATTACACAAAGCATTTTCATCAATTATCATTCATAATTTATCACTTATAATTACAATCGGATGGATATATTAAGATTTATAACAGCAGGAAGCGTAGATGACGGTAAAAGTACCCTTATCGGAAGACTGCTTTACGATAGCAAAAGTATTTTACAGGACCAGTTGGAAGTCCTTGAAAAACATTCTAAAAACAAAAATGAAGACGGAGTAGACCTTGCCCTTTTAACGGATGGTCTGCGCGCAGAAAGAGAGCAGGGAATCACGATTGATGTTGCCTACCGATATTTTTCAACGGCAAAAAGAAAATTCATCATTGCTGATGCTCCAGGGCACGTACAATATACCCGTAATATGATCACCGGAGCATCCAACTCTGATCTGATGGTTATTCTGATCGATGCTCGAAAAGGTGTAATTGAGCAGACCAGAAGGCACTCCATTATCGCTTCTTTATTACAGCTGAAAAAAGTAGCTGTTGCCATCAACAAAATGGATATGGTAGATTATTCCGAAGAAGTTTTTGAAAATATAAAATCAGAATACTCAAAAATTGCAGAAAATCTGGGATTAAATGATGTCAGTTATTTTCCTATTTCAGCATTAAAAGGAGATAATATTGTTTCAAAATCTTCGAGAACAGAATGGTACGAAGGAAATTCTCTTCTGGAATATCTTGAAGAAGTAACAATCAATGAAGAAAAAAATAACGGAAGTCGTTTTCAGGTTCAGTATGTAATCCGTCCTCAAACGGAAGAATTGCACGATTACAGAGGATATGCAGGACAAATATTAAGCGGAAAATTTACAAAAGGAGACAAAATCCATATTCTACCAGCAGATCTAACCACAGAAATCACCAAAATTGAGATCAATGGTATTGAAAAAGAAGAAGCCTTTGAAGGTCAGCCTGCCGTTATCCACCTCGCTCATGATGTAGATATCAGCAGAGGAGATATTTTTGCTACTGAAGAACATGTTCCGGTTGTTGAAAAAGACCTTGAAATTCTTTTATGCTGGCTTGATCAAAAACCTTTGCAGCCGGGAAATAAATACCTTCTGCAGCAAAACAGCAGACTTGTAAAAGCAGTAGTAAAAGAGGTAGACTACAAGATCAATGTTAATACTCTTGTCAGAGAACAGGCGGATGGAGATATTAAACTGAATGAAATTGTAAAAGTTACCCTCCGTACAGCACAGCCACTGGTCTATGACAGCTTTACCAATAATAAAACAACAGGCTCTGCCATTTTGGTGGATGAAACGTCTAATTCAACGGTAGCGGCCTGTATAATTCAATAGAAAAATGGCAATTTCCGATCAGTTAATACAAAGAATTCATCAGACTAAACAAAATAATATCCATGGATTCTTTGATAAAATAAAGACCAAAAAATGGGTAAAGGATTTGTATGAAACACTCTTCCTTCCTCAGAATGATAATACTGAAGATCAGCTGAAAAGAAATTTTGAAGCACTGCAGGAAACACTTTCAGACCTTATCAATACGGTAACAGGAGATAAAATCCTTACTGAAAAAGAGGTCAGTCAGTTTTTTGAGGCTTTACCGGAGCTTTATAATCAATTGGTTCTGGATGCAACATCTATTTTGGAATTTGATCCTGCTGCTGATTCTCTGGAAGAAGTGTACCTGGCATATCCCGGCTTTTTTGCCACGTACGTCTATCGTATTTCACATCAGCTTTGGAATCAGGAAGTGAAAATTTTGCCCCGTGTCATTTCAGAATATGCTCACAGTAAAACCGGAATTGATATTCATCCGGGAGCAACAATAGGAAAGTCTTTTTTTATTGACCACGGAACAGGAATTGTGATCGGAGAAACAACCATTATCGGGAACAACGTCAAAATCTATCAGGGAGTAACCCTCGGAGCATTGAATGTTTCCAAAGAAAAAGCCCATCAGAAAAGACATCCTAATATTGAAGATGATGTGATTATCTATTCGGGAGCCACTATTCTGGGAGGGGAAACCACCATAGGCAGAGAAAGTGTCATAGGAGGAAATGTCTGGGTTACACAGGATGTTCCTGCCAATTCTCTGGTCTACCATAAAAGTGAAATAAAAATAAAGGATAATAGCTCATTACCGGAATCATTAACCTTTGTGATTTAAGAAAAAAAACAAAAATAAAGTACATTGATATGAAGTTTCAGAATGCATTAGAAACGATTGGAAATACACCCGTCGTAAAAATTAATAAACTCTTCAGTTCAGATCATGAAATCTGGATTAAACTTGAAAAAAGCAACCCTGGCGGAAGCATTAAAGACAGAATTGGCTTAGCCATGATTGAAGATGCAGAAGCCAAAGGATTATTAAATAAAGACAGCGTTATTATAGAGCCTACAAGTGGAAATACAGGAATTGGGCTAGCTTTAGTAGCTGCTGTAAAAGGATATAAACTCATTCTTGTCATGCCGGAAAGCATGAGTATAGAACGCCGTAAAATTATGGAAGCTTACGGAGCAGACTTCGTACTTACTCCAAGGGAAAAAGGGATGAAAGGTGCCATTGAAAAAGCCAGTGAATTGGCTGAAGAAACCCCAAATTCATGGATTCCAAGACAGTTTGATAATCCTGCCAATGTAAAAGTACACGTAGAAACTACCGCTCAGGAAATTTTAAAAGATTTTCCGGACGGTCTGGATTACATCATTACAGGAGTAGGAACCGGAGGACATATCACCGGAATTGCAAAAACGGTAAAAGAAAAATACCCTAACCTGAAAGTAATTGCTGTAGAGCCCGAATTATCCCCTGTACTAAGCGGAGGAAGTCCGGCACCACACCCATTACAGGGATTAGGAGCAGGCTTTGTACCTTCCATTCTGGATATTACCCTTTTGGACGGAGTGATCACTGTAGGAAAGGAAGAGGCTTATGAATATGCCCTCAATGCCGCTAAAAAAGAAGGCCTTTTTGTGGGAGTTTCCACTGGAGCCGCTTTAGCAGCCATCGCCAAACATCTACCGGAAATACAACCTAATGCTAAAATCCTTACCATCAATTACGATACCGGAGAAAGATATCTGTCTGTAGAAGGACTCTTCTAAATCCTTAATTAACACCTACTTCAATGAAAACAAATATAAAATCACCAAAGGTCTTCCTTATCGGTGCAGGACCCGGCAATCCTGAACTTATCACTGTAAAAGCAGTAAAAGCTATCGCAGAAGCAGATGCCATCTTATGTGACCGACTTGTAAGTCCGGAAATTCTGGAAACCTACGTTAATGAAAACACAGAAATCATTTATGTAGGAAAAGAATGCAGTAAAAATGCTTCCACTCCTCAATCTCATATCAATACTTTGATGGTGGAATATGCCCTTCAGAACAAAACCATTGTAAGGTTGAAAGGAGGAGACGTTTCTATATTTTCAAATATTCTGGATGAACTGCAGGCTTTAAAACAGAACCATATTCCGTACGAAATTATTCCGGGAATTACTGCCGCTTTAGGTGCTGCAGCGTTTGCAGGGATGCCATTAACAGCGAGAGGATATTCTACATCAGTTCGTTTTCTGACGTACTATAAATCGGAAATCGTAAGTGAAGAATACTGGAAAGAACTTGCTTTAACTAATGACACCCTTGTTTTCTATATGTCAAAAGGAAATCTTACCCCTCTTGTAGAAAAGCTGAAAGAACTTCAGATCTCGAGTGATAAAAAAATTGCAGTCATTGAACAGGCTACGACACCTTTCCAAAAGGTATACACGTCATCATTTGATGATTTCAATGAAAAATTCGGAGACAAAAACTTTGCTTCACCTTCATTGGTGGTAGTGGGTAAAATTGTAAATCTCCATGAAGAATTTTCATGGCTTGAAAATGCCGAACAGGAAGGTCTTTACTTCAAATCAGTAGAAAACGGAAGTCTAATCCCTACAACTCAAAATTTCTTCGAATATGCTGTCTGAAACTAAATTAAATGTATTAAAACAAATATCCGGAGACCTCTCCAGAGACGAAGCCATCTGGGCAAGCGGATATCTGGCCGGAATTGCCGGAGGGACATCACTGACAGCCGCTCTGCCACCACAGGAAACGAATACTATTGCACAGAATGTTGTAAAGAAAATAACCCTGGCTTACGGAACAGAAACTGGAAACAGTAAAAAACTAGCGACTGCTCTGGCAGGTGTAGTGAAGAAAAAAGGACTTCAGGTAAAACTGGCTGATCTTTCTCAATACAAGCCCAAAGATCTGGCAAAAGAAGAGTTCTTTTTCGTAGTCATCAGTACGCAGGGAGAAGGTGAACCACCAGCCCTTGCCAAAAAGTTCTACGATTATATTTATGAAAATGAAATTAATCTTAGCGGACTTAAATATGGAGTGCTGGCATTGGGAGACAGCAGTTATCCTTTGTTCTGCCAAACCGGTGAAGATGTAGATTCACGTTTTGAAATATTGGGAGCACAGCGTATTATTCCGTTAAAAAAATGTGATATTGATTACGAGCAGGAAGCCTCTCATTGGATAGAGCATGTATTCGAAACGGTTAATAAAAATGCTGGTCAGAATACAAAAAATGTTTCAGCTCCAAAGGTATCTACCGGAAGAAAGAAATATCAGGGGAAAGTTTCAGCCATCATCAATCTGAATGATATTACGTCTGAAAAAGAAACCTATCATATTGAAATTGAAACAGAAGAAGCACTTATCTATCAACCTGGAGCAGCGCTGGGAGTTATTCCATTCAATTCAAAATCTGTAGTGGATGAAATTATTGCGCTGACAGGAATTGATGCTCAAAAACAAATAGAAACATCAAAGGTTACAGCTTCTGTTGAAGAGCTGTTGCACAAACATCTTAACATCAGCTACTTATTAAAATCTGTTGTTGCTCAATATGCAAAAATAACGGAACATTCCATTCCGGAAGTGAGATTAAGCCTTCTTGATCTTCTTAGGATTTATCCTGTGAAAAATGCAGATGAATTTGAAGAAATTATTCAAATATTGACAGCACAAGCCCCACGTCTTTATTCAATTTCTTCCTCTGTAGAAGCTCATGGGGATACGGAAATTCATATTACCGTAGCAAAGTCAGAATTCTTTATTGACCATCAGAAACACAATGGGTTATGTAGTGGTTTTCTGAGTGAATTCAAAGAAGGAGAAAACGTGGAATTTTATATTCAGGATGCAGGACATTTCAAACTTCCGGAAGCCGGTAAAGATATCATTATGATTGGTCCGGGAACAGGGATAGCTCCTTTCAGATCATTCCTTTGGGAACGTGATGCTACAGGTGCAGAAGGAAGAAACTGGTTGTTTTTTGGAGACAGGAACTTTGTATCAGATTTTCTTTATCAGGCCGAACTTCAGGATTTTCTTAAAACAGGCAGCTTAACGCATTTAGATCTTGCTTTTTCAAGAGATACCGCAGAGAAAGTATATGTTCAGCACAGATTGGAGCAAAATGCTCAGGAAGTATTTTACTGGCTGGAAGGCGGAGCATCGGTGTACGTATGCGGAGCCAAAGAACCCATGGCTTATGATGTAGAACAAACGCTTCTTACCATTATTCAAAATGAAGGAAAACGCAGTAAAGAAGACGCTGTAGTTTACCTCGAAGAAATGGAACTGAACGGCAGATATGCCAAAGATGTGTATTAAAAAGAAGTACTCGTAAAAATTAAAGGAAACAGTTATGAACAATGATAAAGAAAACCTTTCACCGGTAGAAAGGATTAAAACCAGCAGTAACGGACTCAGAGGATCTTTAAAAGAGAGTCTTGCTGATCAATTTACCGGAGCCATAAGGGAAGATGACCAGACTCTGATCAAATTTCATGGAATGTACCAACAGGACGACAGAGACCGTAGGGAAGAACGTGTCTCTAAAAAACTGGAATGGCTGTATTCTTATATGATCAGACTAAGGCTTCCCGGTGGCTTTTTAACTCCGGAACAATGGGTAGGATTGAATGAAACTGCTGAAGATCATTCTACAGGAACGATAAAAGTAACTACAAGACAAACGATTCAGCTGCATGGGATTTTAAAATCTCATTTAAGACCTACCATTCAGAGCTTCAATCTGCAACACCTGGATTCGATTGCGGCTTGTGGAGATGTCAACAGGAATGTAACCTGTACAGCGAATCCTTCGGAATCTCCTTTACAGCAGGAAGCTTACGAACTGGCTGGAAAAATCAGTGAAATGTGTCTTCCAAAAACCCAATCTTATTATGACATCTGGATTGATGACGAACTTCTGATAGACCGTAAAGCGGAAGAAGATCCATTATATCAGGACAGATATCTTCCGAGAAAGCTGAAAATAGGAATCGCTGTTCCGCCTAATAATGATGTGGATGTATTCATCAATGATATTGCCTTAATCGCTATTATCGAAAATGATAAAATCGTTGGCTACAATATCGCTGCCGGAGGTGGGCTGGGAGCAACCCATGGAAATGAAGCTACTTACGCCCGTCTTGCCTCTATTCTTGGGTTTGTAGATACGGAAGAAAAAGTTTTGAAAGCTGTCTACGAAATCATCACAGTACAAAGAGACTTCGGAAACAGAAGTGACCGAAAATTATCAAGATTAAAATACACAATTGATAAATTGGGGATCGATCAGTACAGAGCTGAAGTAGAAAAAAGAACAGGATTCAGTTTTGAACCTGCCAGAGAATTCAAGTTTGAACAAAGAAAAGACCGTTACGGCTGGATTCAGAATCATGAAGGAAAATGGTTTTATACTGTATTTGTAGAGCATGGAAGAATCCTTAATACAGCGGAATATCCTTTAAAATCAGGGTTATTAAAAATCGCACAAACTGGCAAAGCCAATTTCCGTTTTACTTGTAATCAGAATCTTATTCTGGCTGATATTGAGGAAAAAGATAAACCTGAAATTGAACATATTTTAAAAGAGCATGGAATTTCAGATTATACGAATGGTGCAAGTGCCCTGCGTAAAAACTCCGTTGCCTGCGTGGCTTTGAACACTTGTTCACTGGCTTTAGCGGAAGCACAGCGTTATCTGCCTTCTTTGGTTACAAAAATAGAACCTATCCTTGAAAAATATGGTCTGCTGGAAGAAGATATTACCATTCGTATGACGGGTTGTCCAAATGGCTGCGGACGATCTCCCAATGCTGAAATCGGATTTGTAGGTACAGCTTATGGAAAATATAATCTTCATATTGGAGGAGACCACTTAGGAATGCGACTGAATACAAAATTTAAAGAAAATATTGGTGAAGAAGAAATCCTGACCACGCTGGATGAGCTTTTCGGAATTTATGTACAGAAAAGACTTGCAGAAGAAACATTTGGTGATTTTTCATACCGTTACTTACACACCTTAAATTAATTATATGGCTAATTTTCATTATGATCTGAAAAAAAATAAAAAAACTAAACGATTTCATTTAGGCGGACGAATGTGTATGTGTTGTTGATTTTTGAATAACAATACAAACAAAGCTGTTTGAAGTTTTTGAATCATGGAAGTCTAACAGACTGTCATTGCGAACCGAAGGTGAAGCAATCTCAGCAATAATATTAATGGCTTAAACCACCCCGTCAAAAATTCTTTGAATTTTCGCCACCCCTCCAAAAGAGGGGAATTCTAAGCCACTCAATTGTAATATTAACCAATATAGAAGACTTTCATCATAGAAGTAAAAAATTCAGACAGCTTCATTCTCAACCTAAAAAATGAAGCAAAATGAAAAACAAAAAGCAGGGAAATTTTCTGCCAAAAGCGGGTATTATCGCATTCACATTTCTATTCTTTAACTTCGCAGAAGCACAGCAGCAGCTTATAGAGCTCAGCGGAAGCATCAAAAATACAGGTACACGCAAAGGTCTTGACTCTGTAAAGGTGCAGATCGAAAATACACAAGATACTGCATTAACGGATCAGCTGGGTAACTTTAAGCTCAGAACAAGAGTTACCATTCCGTTTAGGGTGGTGATTCAGAAAGACGGTTTCACAGGACAAACCGTTGAAATCCTTTCACCTTCCAATAAAATAACGATAGGACTGAACCCTCAGAATACAATCATTGATGATGTGGTAATCTCAGCCTCCAGAGTTCCGGAAAAGATATTAAGATCACCTATAGCCATTGAGAAGATTGATATCAAAACCATCAGAGAAAGTCCTGCAGCCTCATTCTATGAAACATTGGAAAATGTAAAGGGATTACAACTTTTAACATCAAGTCTTACGTTGAAAATTCCTAATTCGAGAGGATTTAACTCGCCTAATAATTTCCGATTCATGCAGTTGGTAGACGGTGTAGATGTACAGTCGGCAACGTTGGGAGTGCCATTGGGAAATGCAATAGGTCCTACCGAACTGGATATCCAATCTATGGAAGTCACGCCCGGAGCCGCTTCAGCATTATACGGAATGAATGCCATCAACGGACTGGCAAGTTTACAGACCAAAGATCCGTTTACGTCTGAAGGAATAAGCCTTTATTTCCGTGGCGGGGTGAATCATGTAGACAATGTCAATCATAAAATAAGTTCTCTGGGAGAAAGTGCTATCCGCTTTGCAAAAGTGATCAATAAAAACTTTGCGGTAAAAGTTAATGCATCTTATTTCAGCGGAACCGACTGGATCTCCAACAATCTGACCGATCAGAATCCAGGATCTCTGGTTACAGCCAATCCTAATTTTGCACTGGCCAATAATCCGGCAGAAGACCTTTGGAATAAATACGGCGACGAAAGAAATAACCGTGTAGCCGTAAAAGTGGATTACAATGGGAAACCAACTACATTCAATGTTTCAAGAACAGGATATCTGGAGAAAGATCTTGTAAGTCCGGATGTGAAAAATATCAAGTTCGATGCAGGATTATACTACCGTTTCGGAGATCAGTGGAGAACATCCTACGTATACCGTTATGGCTTACTGGACGGGACTTTTCAAAGAGGAAATAAAATCCGTTTACAGAATGCCACCGTTCAGAACCATAAAATAGAACTGATCGGAAAAGAGCTGACATTCAGAGCTTATGTATCCATTGAAAATACCGGAGATTCTTATAATCTTAAACCTTTGGCAGACAATCTGGATCTCACCAATCTTTCCAATACCAACTGGAAAAATATATTCCAAACAGCACTTCAGAATAACCTGAATGCGGGAGCTAATCTCAACGATGCATTCATCTTAGCTCGTCAGCAAGCAGATAAAAACAGAGTCGTACCAGGAACTGCAGCCTTTGAACAGTTAAAAAACACCATTATAGGGATCAATAACTGGGATTCGGCTAATGGAGGAGTAGCAGGAGCTCCGGCAACAGGAGGGGCAAAACTTGAACAGAAATCCCGCTTTTATCAGGGAGAACTTACCTACGATTTCAGCAGGTTTGTGAAGATTTTCAACCTTCTTGCTGGTATAGATTATCGTTTGTACAGTATTACTCCGGATGGAAACAATTTTGTTGATTTCAACCGCCCTGTCAATGAAAGAAATATTCCTTTGGCCAATGGTACCTTCGGGAAAGATGTTATTTATCAGAAGTATGGAGCTTTTGCACAGATTACCAAGCTTTTCTTTGATGATAAATTAAAAATTAATGCTGCTTTACGTATCGACAGAAATCCTGAATTTGAATCCAAATTAAATCCGAGAATCAGTGTAGTTTATTCTCCTGTTAAAGAGCATAATTTCAGAGCTTCTTTCCAGAACGGATATCGTTTTCCATCATTGTTTGAAGCCCTCTCTTTCGTAAACAACGGAAATGTAAGAAGAGTGGGAGGACTTTCAAAAGTGAATGATGGATTAGGCTATCTGGAAAATTCCTACACACTAGCTTCAATTGATAAATTCACATCAGCAGTGAATGCAGATGTAGACGTCGGAAAAACCCAGGCTCAGGCTGCTCAGGATAACAAACAGCTTTTAACCGTAGCCAATCTGCAGAAGTTACAGCCGGAAAAAATCAATTCATTTGAAGTAGGGTATAAATCTACTTTTTTCAATAATAAACTGGTACTGGACTGGGATTTCTATTACAACATCTATGAAGGATTCCTTGGGCAGGTAGAAGTAGCTGTCCCTAAAAATAGTCAGGTAGGAAGCAATACTGCCGTACTTGCAATGCTCGATAGAAGCAAACAGGACCGATACAGGGTGTATACTAACAGTAACAACACTTACAAAAGCTATGGAACCTCTTTAGGAATTCGTTATAATATTACAGGAAATTATAATGTGAACACCAATGTTTCTTATAATGATCTTGCTTCTAACAATTCTTCAGACCTGTTTATTACCGCTTTCAACACCCCAAAATGGATGGTGAATATAAGTGTAGGAAACAGAGAAATTGTTAAAAATATAGGATTTACCCTTGTGGCGAGATGGCAGAGCGGTTTTATGTGGGAAAGTCCTTTAGCATCCGGAGCAATTCCGGCTTACTATACGATTGATGCTCAGGCTACATGGAAACTTCCGGAAATCCGCGCAAATATTAAAATTGGGGCTACCAATTTACTGAACCGTCGTTATTTCCAGTATGCAGCAGGTCCTGAAATCGGAGGACTGTATTATCTCGCTTTTACTTATGACTTAAAACTGTAATCAGGATGAGCAATTCATTATATCCCATATTTTTAAAACTCGAAAACCTTTCACTGCTGATCATCGGCGGTGGAAAGGTCGCTCTTGAAAAACTGGAATCTGTACTGGGCAATTCACCGGAAACTTCCATCAAACTGGTGGCAAAAGAGATTATCCCCGAAGTCAGAACCTTACAAAATCAGTTTTCCAATATTACATTGCACGAAAGAGCCTATGATGATCATGATTTTAATGATGCCGATCTCGCCATTATAGCAGTGAATGATATTGTATTGGCTGGAGAAATCAGAGAAAAAGCCCAGAAAAAAAATGTACTGGTCAATATTGCAGACAAGCCGGATTTGTGTGATTTTTATTTAGGTTCCATTGTCAAAAAGGGTAGTCTCAAAATTGCTATTTCCACCAACGGAAAATCTCCGACCATCGCTAAAAGATTAAGAGAAACCTTTACTGAAGTGATTCCTGATGAAATGGATCATGTATTGGATAATATGCAGCATATCCGTAATCAGCTTACCGGAGATTTCAATTATAAGGTGAAAGAACTCAACAAAATTACTACAGAATACCTGTCTGACGGAAAAGTTGCTGCAAAACCAGACATGGAAATTGAGAAACTGATCAATATTACCAAAACAGCTCAGAGAAAAGCTAATATTTACCTGGCCATCATAGGCGTTTTACTTCTTTTCGGATTATTTGGACTTTTAGTGTACCAGTTCAATCTTTCCGGTGATATTCAGTATTTTCTGAATAAGGACGGTCATATTTTTTACTGGATGCTATTTGCCGGTTTTATGGCAGAGATTGTTGCAGGATCCATGGGAATGGGATATGGAGTGATATGTACCACCATTCTTTTGCTATTGAATGTTCCACCTCCCGTTGTGAGTGCAAGTATTCACTCTGCAGAGTCATTTACTACTGCAGCCGGTAGTTTCAGTCATTATAAACTGGGAAATGTCAATAAAAAAATGGTATGGGTGTTGTTCCCGCTGGCTATTGTAGGCTCTATCATAGGTGCTTTAACGCTGTCTCATTATGGCGAACATTATGCTCATATTGTAAAACCTATTATTGCCTGCTACACCTTATATCTTGGAATCAACATCTTAAGAAATGCATTCAAAGATAAAAAATCGGGGCAAGGTAAAACCAAACGAAGAACTAATCTCAGAGTATTAGGATTGATAGGTGGATTTATTGATTCCTTTGCAGGAGGCGGATGGGGACCATTGGTGACCGGAACACTAATTAAAGAGGGTAGAATTCCCCGCTATGTAGTGGGAAGTTCTACAGTTGCCAAGTTTTTATTGACCATAACAAGTGCTATTACATTTATTTTTACGATTGGAATTCATCACTGGAATATTGTTTTAGGGCTTTTGCTGGGTGGTGTTTTTACAGCTCCTTTTTCAGCAATGCTTACGTCAAAGCTTCCAACAAAGAAAATGTTTGTTGTGGTAGGAATAGTGGTGATCCTGATGAGTCTTGTTACCATAATAAAATCAATTTTATCATAAAAAATAATAATTAAGCTTCAGAAAAAGCGTGTTTTTTTAACGCAAAGATTTTAATGTTTTACTTTATTTTGAGATTTCAAAGGGGGAAAAATCAATGATACAGTGCATAGACACTATCATTACTCATTTTTAGTAAAAATCTGAAACCATTAAAACTTTGCGTTTTTTTATTTAAAAAATATATGGTCTTGCTTTTTTAAGATACACAAAGTCCCAAAGATTTTATCTCCGATAAAATTGGACACTGTACATTTTTAAATTTCTCGTAGATTATACAAATTAAGCGTAAAAGAAAAAAAACTTCTAAATCTTTGAGAAAAGTTATAACACAGTCCTTCCTGAAAATCCCGGATTTTCTTGCATCTTAAAAATTTCAGATAAAATTTTAAAAATCTTTGCGCTCTTACGATTATCCAACAAAAAAACAGCTCCCAAAAAGAGAGCTGCTTAAAGTAATTAACTATTTACAGATTTTGTTTTCCTAAAAGTATCAAATCCAAATCCCGTACACCCTTGAAATAAGAACAGGAGCAAAAACAGAAGATACAGTGTCTGAGGCAGATAAAGGAAATAGCTCAGCCATGTAAAAGGATCCATTTCATAAATTCCGGTTTCAGATTTTATTGGGATAAGTTCTTTGGGAATTGAGCCCAAATCATGTGTGAATAAAGCGACAAGTATGATAATGATTAAAAATACAGAGCTTATTCTCGTCCAAAAACCCAGCATGAGAAATAAACCGAATATACATTCACAAAATGCAGTAAAATTCGCAGTAAACTGAGGAAATGGAAATCCTATCGTACTGATGGTATTGAACATATATCCCTGAAAAATAGGATGAAAAAGTTTGTTGAAACCTGCAATAAAAAAGAATAATCCAATGAGTATTCTGCATATTACATAGATATTAACTGTATTTTTTTCGAGGTTTGATAGTATTGTTTTCATTATTTTTTTAATTCATTGATTGATTATATCAACATGACTAAACCACGAACAACAGCTGGTCATGTGATTTTTGATTAGATCATTGGATTTCTTATATAATTTTCAGAAATCCGTAAAATAAAAAGTTCTAAATTATATTTTAGGAGGGATCCAGATAGAATTAAAAAAAGAAGAATAGGGTGGATCATCATACAAGAAATAACGGTTATCTATCTCCTGATCCATAAATTTTTCAAATGCAAAAGAATGAAAAGAAGCAGTAAAAAACAGAGAAAAGCCAGAACAATAATTACTGTTGCACTTTATTGGAGTTCTGTTGTTCTCTTCCAGATAAATCTTATTGCATTTTTTATGAGAGGTCTCTTTCTGACTGTAATGCTGTTTTGTATTGATAAAAGAAAAATGGGAATTTTCAGTTTTTAGGATCACCAAATGGAGTAGTATTAAAAATATATTTAATACTCGTATATACTTCCATAATTCCTTCTTTTTCAACATAAATTCCAAGCAACTAAGACAAATATAGTAAAATTTTTATACTGATTGTTTAGTTTGGAACTTATCGAGGGGCATCTGCTTTATTAACCACCCGTCAAAAATTCTTTGAATTTTCGCCATCCCTCCAAAAGAGGGGAATTTTTGCCCTTCATTTAGGATATTGGTCTTTCTAAGTTATTTAATGTAACAGAACTATTTTGTTGCTTGTTGTTCTTTTTTAATCTGTTCAATTCCCTGCCTGTAAGTGGTTACCGGAAATTCAGGGAATCTTTTTCTGAATTTTGAATCATCAAAGAGATTATTATATTGATATCTCGGAAGCAGTTCCTGTAGTTCTTTTGCATTTTTGTTGAATAAAGAACCTATTGTAAAAGCAACTTTCGGGATTACAGAATACCGGAATTCCTTTCCATAGACCTCAGAAACCAATGCAATAAATTCTTTGTAAGTTAATTTATTATCGTCTACCGGTAAATGCCATGTTTGTCCATAAGCATCGGAAGTATTTCCGATTAAAGCAGTTGCCCGACTTGCATCCGGAGTCCAGATCAAGCTTCGAACTTTATCATCTCTTAAAGGAACTTTCAGTTTTTTATCCTCTTTAATCGCATTGAAAATAAGACTATTGGTAATACTCTGTGTTTTTCCGGGACCATAAAATTCAGGGGCTCTGCAGATTACTGCTTCAATTGTTCCTGCTTTCATTTCTTTTAAAAGCATATCTGTCATTTTTTTTCTTATAATTCCTTTTCTTCCTACGGGAGCAAATTCTGTTTGTTCTGTTAAAACCTCATTATTTTGGGGATACATATAGGTATTATCAAAAAACACCAGTTTTGTACCGTTGATTTTGCAGGCTTCAATAACATTTTTCATGATGGTTAAAAATTGTTTTTCCCACAAATCTGTATCCATAGGAAGTCCAAGAGTAAAATAAGCAATTTTACTTCCTTCCACCGCTGCAATTGCTTTTTCTTTGTCTGATAAATCTGCAGAAAAAACAGTATCTGTATCATTTACTTTTTTAGCATTTCTGCTGACAATACGGATATCTGAGGTATAATTTCTTTTCAGTTCTCTTGCCAGTTCTTCACCAATCTGCCCATTAGCTCCTAATATTGTTTGCATCGTTTCCTATTTTAAGGGTTATCTGTTGTATTGAAAATAAATGGAATACTTTCAAATTGCTTTTATTTTCAATGCAAAATTCGGGCACAACTATAAAAACAGAGTAGCAGAATCCATGAAAATTGTAACATAATCTCTGATGGTATAAAAAAGCCCGGAAAATAAAGAGAGCCATGAAGAAGAATATATAACTCTTTTTGCTTTCTTTACTTCCCGGCTCTTAGAATTTCCTTGTTATCATTTTTTGTCCAATGCCAGATAATTATCCTCAATTCTGCTGATCAGAATATAAAGCAAACCTGCATAGATCATCTGAATTCCCATCGCTTCCCAATTTTCAATGGTACTGCTTCCAAAAAGCAGCAGGATAATCAGAGAAGCCCCGGCTATAGTGGCGATACGGGTTTTAAAGCCAATCATTAACAGTAGTCCGATGATAAATTCCAAAAAGGGGAGTGTAACTCCGAACAGATGCACCAATGGCTGTGGAAGCCAGCTTGTTTCAAAACCTTTCATCATTCCTGATGCAAAGTCCTGTAGTTTCACGAGACGAACCAATCCGTGTCCTAAAAAATTGATTCCCATAGATAGACGGAGGAAAAAATAGGCTGTTTTTGTATTCATAGAGGTATTTTTTTTTGGGTGGTGGTGGTGGTGGATGGAAGCTGGTTTTAAAAATATTTTGCAGACTTTAATACCATCTTTCTTCCAGCCACCAGCTTACTTATTAAACTTTTCTTCGCTATTATCAATTGGGGTATCAGGATCATTCATCACCATATTGGCAATATCATCTTTTCTCATAAAGACTACGCCCTGTTTTTCTTTGGTATATTTAATGAATTCCTCCATGGCATGCACCATAGCAGGAGTTCCGCCAATTCTGTCGTGAAAACTGATGCTCATCATCCTTCTCTTTGAAGCTCCTTCCTCATAAAGACGGTCAAATTCAAATTTCAGCTGTACCAGAAACTGATCCGGACTCCAATGCTTTCCTTCAATACTAACAATATCATTATTACGAAGGGTATAAGGAATGACTACAAAGTTTTTCCCTTTTACTTTGGTAATGAAAGGTTCATCATGGCTTAAATCATCAATATGATACAGAAAACCAAGATCCTGTAAAACCTTTAGTGTATTCGGGCTTCTTCTGAGCCAGTTCGCGTTATAACCAACAGCTTTCTTACCTGTAATCTTTTCAACAACATCTACACCTTCCTTTACAAAATTCAGCTCCTCAGTATAGCTTTTATTCCACTGATTGTCCCACGCAATACCATGAGCTGCAATTTCATGTCCTCCGTTTGCAATGGCTCTGGCCACTTCGGGGTACCTTTCAGCAGCTGTTCCTACGACATGGGATGTTACTTTAATGTTATATTTTTTCCATAAATCCAGCATACGGTAGATGCCTTCATTTCCTCCATAGCGATACCAGCTTTCTGCGGGAAGATCTGGCTGCCCTTTAGGCAGGGGAGTTCCGCTGAAAGGACTTTCTGCTCCCTCTGGTTGTCCGCCTGTTTCAAACTGCATAGAAACGGAAATAACCAACTGAGCTCCATTAGGCCAGTATTTTTTTGCTGAAGCCTGTTTTTCATGCTGATGCTTATTCTCTGTTTTATCCCTGTCATGATGATCAGAAAAGGACATCAAAACAATTGTTGATGCAAGCAGCAACACTGATTCTTTTATATATTTCATTTTGAATGTATTGATAGGACAAAATTGAGAAATAACCCATCTGTATTTATTGTAAAAATTAATGGTAAATTTGTAAAAATCCATTCTCTTATGAAGCGAATTGTTAATTTCAACTCTTTTAATGTTTTCAGTATAGAAAAGGAAATCTGGGATGTTGAGTATCATAACCATAACTTTTATGAATTGATTATTATTGAAAATGGAAAAGGATTTCATCATCTTAACAATATTACTTTTCCGTATAAAAAAGGAGATGCTTTTCTCCTAAGACCAAGCGATGGTCATGAGTTTTCGATTAAAAGCAGAACAAAATTCATTTATATAAAATTTACAGAACAATATATCTGGGAAAACCTTTTATCTAATAAAAAGAATGAACTAAAAAAAGTCGTTCAGCTCCTGATGGAAAATCACCCTTTTGTATATGAATCGGTGATTAAAAGTAAAACTGATAGAGTACACCTGTTACAGTTAGCCCGAATTCTTCTGTATGAATTCAGTCATAAGAGCACATATAGTAAAGAAATAACGACTGATCTTTTTTCTGGAATTATGACCATTCTTATTCGAAATACAATGAACAATGTCACTACTAAAGACTGGGTTATACAGCATGTAAGCAGAATTGAAAAAATCCTGTATTATATAAATGTGAATGCTTTGGATGCTGATAAAATGAAAATTGAAAATTTGGCCAAAGAGTTTATGCTTTCACCAAATTATATCAGTATTTATATCAAAAAACAAACAGGCTTCTCTGTACAGCAGCATATTATGCAGCATAGAATAAAAACAGCAGAAAAACTTTTACTCCAAAGTCATTACAACATCAGTGAAATTGCTGATAAACTGGGCTTTAATGACGCCAGTCATTTCAATAAAATATTCAAAGGGTATAAAGAAATGTCTCCGTCCGAATTTAAAAAGAGATCAATAGCAAAGTAATTGGTTAAGAGAAATATGGTTCTGGAATTCAATTTATCTTTTGATACCAATCGCCTTTAACGCACTGGATGTTAAGAAAACATCATCAAAGACAGTAAGTGATTCTACATCAATGAATCCTGAAGGAATCAGATCATTTTTATTAAAAGACAATTCAATAGAAGGGTCATATGCAGCAATAATTCTCACTTTTGAATATCCATTGTAATCTACTTTGAATGCTTCAAACATACAGTTCTGCTCAGCCTTCTGATATTCAGCATATTCTTCAAATCCGGCAATGTCTGTTCTTTTCCCGTCATTATGATCGAGAGATTTCCACTCAAAATAATTTTTAGGCTCTTTCAGAATATTTCCTTTGGGGTCTACAGGAACAAACATACCAAGGGTCAAACGCTTCTTTAAAAAATTGGCATAATTATTCATCAGATTTAAAATCTGAAGATCGGCATATCCTTCGTGCGAATAATATTCCAGCACGAAAGTGGTCATCGGAATCAGCTTATGAGAAGCATCAGTCGGCATATTGAGTCTTTACTTTTTGGCCGATAAAAATAGTATTTTTATTTACGCTACCCAACGGAAGCAGGTGAATAGGATGGAATTTATACCGATTCTGAATAACAATAACTTTGGAACAAACTCTCATTTTTCAGTATTTTTGAAGGAATAACTATATTAACCATTATAAACCCATCTGCAAAAAACATAAAATATTTTGCAGACATTCATTATAATATGTTGAATAAAATACTATTGGCATCTGGTATTATCCAGTGCTGCTTATGCAATATCCAGGCTCAGAGTGCCGGAGCACATCCTGTCTATACCTCAGAATGGGGTCACCTTTATCGTGAAAATGGAAATAATAAGGATCTTTTAGGAATATTTTCTACCGAAGCACCAGTTTATGTTCTGGATTCTACCCAAACACAATATAAAGTACAGGTAAGTAACGGAGATATTGGTTTTATAGACCGCCAGTCTTTGCAAAAGTCTATGCGCGGAAAAAAATCTGCTGGCGAACCGGTTCAGTATTTCTATCGCGGAACACAAGGGTATCAATGTCCACATTTCTATGTACAGGTATCAGAACTTCGGGTAAGAAAAGCGCCTACCACAGAAAGTATGGCAACCCGCAGAGCTCCATTGAATGAGCTGCTTTGTATTGATTATGTCCCTTTATATCAGGATGGATGGGTATATATTGGTGATCATTTCCACGAAAATCCTGAATATATTCAAATGAAATATCTCGGTGGTGAACTTACTTATGATAAAGTTCTGAAAGAATATCTGGCTGTAAAGGGCAAAAACCAGGAAAAAGAACTGACCCAAGTTGGAAGATTGCGTGAAATAGCATGGACTGAAGATAAAAACCTTAAACAAGCATTGAATTATTGGAAAGAATCTTACACCCATGCGGGAATAGAAAACCCAAAGATAGATATCGACTTTGAACTTCTTCTGGCGGATCAATTTGCTAAAAAACCATCCACAGAAGCTTATGAAAAAAAGCTGAAAGCTTTGGATATGCATTTTGTATGGAAGGAAACCCAACTTTTTGACGGAAAAATCACAGATGCACAGGTAAAGCAATTGGAAATGCAGAAAATAAAAGAGATTCCCAATACACCCGAATGTGGCTGGGAACCTCAATATTTTTATAAAAATCCTAATATTATAGTTGCTTTTGAAGAATACAAAGGAAAAGTTTCCGGAAGTATCTACAAAATGACCTTTAGCAATGGTGAAGCTGTGGTTCTAGGAAAAGAGCGCATGGATTCTAATTATGATGAAAAGAATTTTGTGACCCGTTTTGGTGATTTGCTTTCTTCACGCTGGATTTCCTCTCCACATGAATATCACATTCAGAATGGAGATGCAGGACTCTTTATTTTCACTTTTAAAGATGGAAAGCTTTTCAGTTATGAATGCATGTTTTATTGTTAGAAAATTTTAATCATTTACTATAAGCCGAAACTTAGAAATAATAAAGACATATTTTCCTACAATCGTGATTAAATTTTAAAGCTGTATCTTTACCATACCAAACAAAATATTACAATATGTCATTTATTACACCAGAAGGAGCCAGGAAGGCTCAGTTA
This sequence comes from Chryseobacterium sp. IT-36CA2, assembly GCF_949767875.1. Lineage (NCBI taxonomy): Bacteria > Pseudomonadati > Bacteroidota > Flavobacteriia > Flavobacteriales > Weeksellaceae > Chryseobacterium > Chryseobacterium sp. IT-36CA2. The sequence goes on from NZ_CATKPG010000020.1 coordinate 380,554, forward strand.
TCCCTATCTGAAAGAGCACCCGTTGCTCATGCAGTTCTCTCCGGGGAGGAGAATATTTCGAAATACAACAGTGGAGTATGTCATGATGTGGTAGCTTATGCATTGTATTTACGTGGCGCCAGAATAAGTCCTACTCAGCTTGCAGAATCAGCAGGACAAAAATGGTTAACATTATTCAATTATCCGGCAGGAGAAAAATGGGATGGATATTCACCCATTCCGGCAGGAAAAGCCATTGGTTTCTACAGACTTATTGATAAAACGTTCTTTCACTCTGCTATAACTACAGGAAACGGAAATGAAATAAGATCTGTTAACGGATTTTCATTAGGATCCGCGTGGTCTGTACCTGTAGATATGAAATGGGTATTAGGCAAAAGAAATTCTGATGGTACCTTCAATTACGACGGGACCAAAATAGAAGTTTACATCTCTTCTTTATAACACCTTATAAAAAAGGTAAAAAGGCAGATAAGCAAATTCGCTTTTCTGCCTTTTTATTTTTATGCATCAGCACATTTCGGGCAGATCCCGCTGATAATAAAATTAAATTCCTGTGCAATAAAGTGCTCCGGTAAACTGATTTCCGGAATTGCATTTTCAATACACGTCACGGAATGACATTCTTTACAATTAAAATGAACATGATTGTGAAAATGCTGTTCATGAGTACATTTCCCACTACATTTTGCAAAATTTACCACACCGTCGATATTAACGATCTTGTGTATTGCACCTTCGTTTTCAAGCCTTTCCAACACCCTGTAAATGGTTACTCTATTGCACAGATCTCCCAGTGTCTTCTGAATATCAGAGTGGGTAAGTGCAACATCTGAACCATTAATAAGGTTTAAAATTTCAGTTTTGGCATGTGTATTTCTGACCTGTTTCATATTTTAATGCAACAAAGTTGCGTTGTTTAGTTTTTTATTTTTACTTTTGCAACAAAGTTACGATAAGAAAATTAATCCATACTATTATGAAATCAAAAATTCTTGATGCTGTAGGAATCTCCGCTGCTGTTTTATGCCTGATTCATTGTATTGTCTTTCCATTATTACTAATTGTTCCCTTGGGAATATCGCACAATCCCTATATTGATTTGACTTTCCTTTGTATTGGAGCAGTTGTAGTATTCAGAATAACAAAAAAAATGGAAAACCGATGGCTGAAGCTTCTATTCTGGATCTCCATTGGTCTCATTTCCGTTTCTATACTGACAGATTTCCTGTTTGAAGTCCATATTCCTCTGATTTATGTTGGAGCTGCAGGTTTAATTACAGGTCATATCATCAATTTTAAAAATCATAAACATTCAGAACATGACTAAGAAACTTCCTGTAACAGTACTCAGCGGATTTTTGGGAGCTGGTAAAACCACATTACTGAATCATATTCTGCACAACAAACAGGGCTTAAAAGTAGCCGTTATTGTGAATGATATGAGTGAAATTAATATTGATGCCCGCGTTGTTAAAAATCAAAATACCCTTTCAAGAACAGAAGAAAAGCTGGTGGAAATGAGTAACGGATGTATTTGCTGTACACTCCGTGAAGATCTGATGATAGAAGTTGAACGTCTGGTGCATGAAAACCGTTTTGATTACCTCCTTATCGAAAGTACGGGAATCAGTGAACCCATTCCTGTTGCTCAAACCTTTACTTATATTGATGAAGAAAGTGGAATAGATCTTTCCCGTTTCAGTTATGTAGATACCATGGTAACCGTAGTAGACTGTTTTAATTTTATGAAAGATTTTGGTTCTAATGAATTGTTAATGGATCGGGATCTTACCGATATGGAAGGAGATTACAGAACCATTGTCAACCTTCTGACCGATCAGATTGAATTTGCCAACGTAATTATTTTAAATAAAACAGATCTCATAGACACTGAAACACTCGGCTTTTTAACAGCTGCTATAAAGAAACTGAATCCAGACGCTGCTCTTTTACATTCTGAATTTGGAAAAATTGAGCCTCAAAAGATTTTAAATACCCAGCTTTTTGATTTTGATAAAGCACAGTCATCAGCCGGCTGGCAAAAGGAATTACAATCTGATCATCATACACCCGAAACTGAAGAATATGGAATAAGTTCATTCGTTTTCAGAGATAAAAAACCATTCCATCCTTTAAGACTTTGGGAATACTTAAATCATCATTATCCGGAAGGAGCCATCAGGGCTAAAGGATTGTTCTGGCTGGCTTCAAGACCCGATGATGCCTTAAATTTTTCTCAGGCCGGAGGTTCTTTTAGACTTGAAAAAGCTGGAGTTTGGTGGTGCAGTATGCCTATGAATCACAGGATACAATATTCTTCATTTGCAGAAAATCAGGAATTTATTGAAAGCCGATGGGATAAAAACTGGGGTGATAGAATCAATGAGCTTGTATTCATCGGACAGAATCTGGATAAAGATCAAATGTTATCAGATCTTCAGTATTGTCTTATTAATGATAATGAAAAGGAAATGTTTGATCAAAAGTTGACTTTTGAAGATCCGTTTCCAAAGAATATTTAAAATTAACTTTTAATTAATGCAACTAAGTTTCAATAGAAAACTAAATACAATACCTTACAGCATTATTTTAAAAACAATATGGACAGAAGAAAATTTCTAAAAGGTTCAGCATTACTTTCAAGCTTATTGACCTTATCACCCTCCGATCTGTGGAGCTTCGGGAAGAATACTGAATTGCATCAGAAAGGAAAAGCAAAGAATATCATCTTCATGGTAAGTGACGGGATGAGCCTTGGGACACTTTCAATGGCAGATTTATATTCAAGGAATATTTTGGGAAAAGGAAGCAACTGGATGAATCTGTACCATGACAAAAAGGTAACCCGTGCTTTAATGGACACTGCTTCAGCAAGCTCAATTGTAACGGATTCAGCAGCTGCAAGTTCTGCTTTTGGAGGAGGAATAAGGGTAAAAAACGGAACTTTGAATATGGGAGCTAACGGTGAAAAACATCTTCCCATATGGCAGAAATATAAAAAAGCTGGAAAGAAGGCAGGCTGCGTAACAACAGTTACAATTACTCATGCTACGCCCGCAGGTTTTTGTGTCAATTCTTCGAAGAGAAATGCCGAACCTCAAATTGCTGAAATGTACGCCGGGCTAGAGCTGGATGTACTCTTAGGAGGCGGAGATGAATTTTTTAATCCTGCCAAAAGAGAGGATAAAAAAGATCTTTATTCTTTTTATCGCCAGAAAGGTTATCGGATTCTAAAAACACAAACCGATCTGAAAGAAATCAGAAAAGGAGAGAAGCTATTAGGAATATTTAGTACAGGAGCATTGCCTTACAGTATTGACAGAAGTCATCTTCCAGACCTAAAAAATACTCCGACTCTTGCAGAAATGGCTCATACAGCTATCAATCAAATGAAAGATCATCCGGAAGGTTTTGTTCTTCAGATAGAAGCAGGAAAAGTAGACTGGGCTGCTCATGCCAACGATGTTGCCGCACTTATTCATGATCAGCTTGCATTTGATGAAGCAGTAAAAACCGTTATGGATTTTGCTGAAAAAGACGGAAATACTTTAGTCATCATCACTACAGATCATGGGAATGCCAATCCCGGAACAATTTATGGGACAGATGCAACCAAGAATTTCAACAGTATTTCAGACTACAAATACACCAATGAATATATTCTGAACAATATTCACAAAGAATATTCAGCAAAAGATATAAAAGACTGGATTTATGAAGGCAACAAAGTCATACTGAATGATGATGAAGCCAAACATCTTCTTAGTTTTTACAACGGTCTTGAGAAAGAAGAAGGATTGTATAATTATAAGAAACTTCCTTTTAAACTTTACTCGGAAATTCAGAAAAACAGAAATTCTGTAGGATGGATCAGCATGGATCATTCTGGAGATTATGTAGAAGTGGCTGCTTATGGACCAGGAAATGAACTTCTGCAGCCTTTTATTAAAAATACGGATCTCCATGATCTGATGCTGAAGACCTGTATAATATAAACATTCATATTTTTTCATATTTAATTATTTGGGAGATACGAGGCGGATTGATTGTGTCCGCCTTGTTTTTTTGCATATTACTCTTCATATTGATTAAAATTCATCCAGAATTATTATAAATAAACACACATATACCTTTATTGAAAATTATACTTTAAGGAAATAAAATTATTTCGTATTTTGGTTTACTTATTAAAATAATAATTTAAACCGCTTATGAATGTTTAAAATTTAAACATTAAGCCACTGATTATCATTTTTTAATAATGTGAAAATAAAAATCTCTAACCGATGAAATAATATATGGAGAAGTACCCAATTCCAGAGAATGAAGAAGGTAGAATGAAGAAACTGGAGTTTTTTGATCTTTTAAATCTGGAAAAAGATCCCCAGTTAGACATTTTTGCTGAAACAGCATGCCTGGTGACAGACTGCCCTGCGGCACTTATCGCTATGATGGAAAGCGAAACCCAGACCATCCAAAGCTGCGTGGGCCTTGCTCTTGATTTTGTAGACAGAAAAAGTACTTTATGCCAGTATTCTGTAGCAAATGGAGATATTGTAATTATTAATGACACTTTGCTAGACGAAAGATCTTCTGATAATCCGCTTATTCTGGCAGGTGAGATCCGTTTCTATGCAGGAGTCCCCCTCATAGACGATGAAGGTTTTGTACTGGGCACCATCTGCGTTATTGATTATAAGCCTAAAACCCTTACAGGAGACCAGATCTCAACTCTGAAAAAAATTGGAGAAGCGATTACTAAAGTTCTGATGGGAAAGAGAAAAAATATTCAGGCCGAGTATTTTCAGCAAACCTTCAGTATTTCCAATAATCTAATCTGCGTTCTTGATAAAGATTTCAAACTGAAAGATATTAACCCAGCCTTTGAAAAGACTTACCAAATAAAGAAAAGCCAAGTTCTAGACCACAATTTTTCGGATATTTTAGGAAGTCATAATTCTCAATTGCAATTACTGGCTAAAAATCTTCCGGAGAATGATGAAGAAGTAACATTTACTACCTCTACACCTATTGATGACACCCAAAACATCATTGTAGAATGGTACCTGAAGCTTAATCAGAATCACTCTGAAATTTTCTGCTTCGGAATCGATATTTCCCAGCGTATTGAAGAAAAACTTAAGTTGGAAAGCTCTGAACGCCGATTCAGAAGTTTCTTCGAAAATGCAATAGGCTTAATGAGCATGCATGATATGGAAGGTAATATCACTGCTGTTAATGAAAAAGGTAGAGAAACCCTGCAATATTCTCCGGAAGAAGTAGAAGGACTGAATTTAAAAGATCTGGTTCCTGAAAAAAACTGGCCGCTCCTTGAACAATATCTGGAGCGGATCAATAAGAATCATGAAGATTTCGGAACCATGATTCTGAAAACAAAAGGCGGAGAGGAGGTGATCTGGATGTATCACAATCTTGTGGAAATCAACAAAGAAGGAAAACCTTATGTAGTAAGCACTGCATTGAATGTTACGGAAAGAATGACTCTGGAAAAAGATCTTGTTCAAACCAAAAAAATGCTGGAACAGACAAGTGCTGTAGCCCAGGTGGGAGGATGGGAAGTCAATCTTAAAAACAATACCGTAATATGGTCACAGTCTGCGAGAGAAATTCATAAAATAGATAAAACATTCCAGCCTGATTTTGAAAATGCATTGGGTTTTTATAGCGAAAGCAGCAGAGAAAAACTGACCTACTTATTTGAAAGAGCTGTAAAGGAAGGCATTCCTTACGATGAAGAACTCCAGCTTGTACGCAATGATGGGGTAATGATCTGGGTAAGAGTAAAAGGAATTCCTGAGTTTGAAGAAGGAGTGTGTATCAGAGTATTTGGGATTATTCAGGATATCAATACTTTTAAAAATATTTACCTTGAACTTGCTAAAAAAGAAGCTATGCTGCAATCATTTGTGACTTATGTGCCAGCTACAGTAGCAATGTTTGACAAAGATCTCAATTACCTTTCTGTAAGCAGCAGCTGGAAAGAGGAGTTCCAGATGAATGATATCAGGCTCATTGGAGAAAATATGTTTAAAATTTCCCCTAATGTACCAGATGAAAGGATAAAAATATATCAGGACGCACTGGCTGGAAAGGCCTATAAAAATGAAGACATGGTGATAGAAGTTCCCGGAAAAGGAATTATTCAGCATTATAACGTAGAGGTTACACCGTGGTATCTTTCCAATCATATTCTCGGTGGAATTATTGTCTCAGCACAAAACATTACCGCATCAGTAGTAATCAATAAAGAACTTAAAAATGCCAAGAAAATGGCTGATATTGCTAATAAAGCAAAGTCAGAATTTCTAGCCAATATGAGCCATGAAATCCGAACTCCACTAAACGGCGTAATCGGTTTTTCTGACCTTCTGTTAAAAACACCATTGAACGAAATACAGACACAGTATCTCAATTATATCAATGAATCCGGAGAAAACCTATTGAACATCATCAATGATATTCTTGATTTTTCTAAAGTAGAATCCGGTAAAATGGATCTTTTAATTGAGAAATCCAACGTATACGATATTGTAAGCCAGGTTATCAATGTAATTCTGTACCAGTCACAGAAAAAGAACATAGAACTGCTTTTAAACCTAGAACAGGGACTGCCGGAAACAATCTGGCTGGACGAATCAAGGCTTAAACAGATTCTGATCAACCTTCTCGGAAATGCAGTAAAGTTTACACAACAGGGAGAAATTGAACTCAAAGTAGAAAAACTCAATATTGACAGTAAAGATATCACATTGAGGTTCTCAGTCAGAGACACCGGAATTGGTATTCCTAAAGAAAAACAGCAGTTTATTTTTGATGCCTTCACCCAGGAAAACAGTTCTATCAGCAAACGTTATGGCGGAACAGGACTTGGACTTACCATTTCAAACAATATTCTTAAATATATGGGAAGCAGCCTGTCTTTGGTGAGCGAAGTACAGAAAGGCTCTGTTTTCTATTTTGATATTCAGATTCCTTATGAAATGACAGAACGTCGCGAAGAAGATGATCTTAAAATAAACAGCGTATTGATTGTTGATGACAACGAAGCCAACAGAGTGATTCTTCAGCATATGCTTGCCTATAAAAATATAGATTCAAAACTTGCGGCCAATGGTATGGAAGCTCTTCAGATACTTTTAGCCGGAGAGCGTTTCGATGTTATTCTTATGGATTACCACATGCCAATTATCTCCGGATTGGAAACTATAGAAAAAATCAAGGAACTTTTTAGCAGACAAAATGAATCATCTCCTCTGATTATTCTTCATACTTCTTCTGAAGAACATGATGTGATCAATTCGTTCCGCCAGGAAAATAATTCATTCTTCCTACTTAAACCTATTAAATCCGAAGAACTGTATAAAACCTTGAAACAAGCAGTAAGAAATACAGAAAAAGAGATCAGCACACCCGTACAGCCGGAAACAGAAGCTTCATTACTAATGCAGGCTCCTCAGGTTCTGCTGGTAGATGACAACCCTGTCAACATGGTTCTGAACCATAAAATGATGCGTTCACTGATTCCGGATGCCGAACTCACAGAAGCCACAGATGGTTTGCAGGCATGGAATCAATGCAAAGAAAAAATATTCAATATTATTTTAATGGATGTTCAGATGCCTGTAATGGATGGTATTGAGGCTACAAAACAAATCCGTTTGCTGCCTGGCTATGCACAGATTCCGATTATTGGCGTGACGGCCGGAAATGTTCTGGGTGAAAAAGAAAAATGTATGGATTGCGGAATGAATGATTTTCTGCCTAAACCTTTAAGACAGGCTGATCTTTTGGAAATGCTTAAGAAATACATCATGAATAAAAATCATACTGCTTCTGAGGATTCTTTTGATCAGACAAAATATCTGGATCTCAAACTACTGAATGAACAGACAGGTGATGATGATGATGATTTCAGAAAAATATTTTTGGATCTTGTAATACAGGAACTTACTCAGGCTGAAGAAAATATCAAAAAAAATGTAATCGAAAAAAATGCAGCAGACTTAAAAAAAGTTCTCCATAAACTCAAAGGAACTTCCGGAACTGCAGGCTTAATAAAACTTACAGAATCTACAGCCGACTGGGAAAGAAAAACAGATTCAAATATGGATTTCCCATCCATGGAACAGGAAATTATCCGGGAAATAACAACAGGACTTCAATTAATAAAAAATTTAATACCATAAAAAACTAAAACTATGTTGATTCTAATCGCTGAAGACGACGAACTCATTCTAAAAACGATAGAGCACAAATTATTAAAAGAAGGACATGAAGTGATCCTTACCCGCAACGGTAAGGACGCCATAGAAACCCTTAAAACCCAGAAAGTAGATCTGGCTATCACAGATATTATGATGCCGTTTGCTTCAGGAATTGAAATACTTTCAGCCATCAAAACCATGGAAAAGCAGATACCCGTAATTATGCTTTCCAGTATGGGGCAGGAGGAAGTAGTGCTGAATGCTTTTGATCTCGGAGCTGCCGATTTTATTGTAAAACCATTCAGTCCCAATGAATTGATATTAAGAATTAAAAGATTTTCAAAATAAACGACAGTCATGTTTCTCACCACTTCCGTGCATTTTCTTTTTCTCGTTTTTCTGGGAATGCTTTCTCTGGTACTTTTACTGATCATAGCAGTACTCATTTATAGCTTTTATCAGTACAAAGAATCTGTTCAGGTCATCAAATGGTCTGAGGTGATTAACAAAAGAATCTCAGAAGTGATTGTTTATGATGAAGAAAAGTCCATAGATAATAGTTTTTCAACAGCATCCGGCAATTCTTTATTCAGAAATTTATTCCTACAAAAACTGGCAGAATCTGAAAAGAAATTTTCCGGAGCAGCACAAAATAAACTAAAAAACTTATTCCAGAAATATAACCTGCAGGAAGATGCCTCAAAAAAACTCAGTCAGAAAAAGGAACATTTGATTGCAGGAGGAATACAGGAGCTTACAGCTATGAATGTAAAGGATGCATTGCCAAAAATCTCAACCTTTTTAACCCATCCTTCACCACAGGTTTATCAGGAAGCACAATACGCAATGGTGAGTTTTAAAGGGTTTGAAGGACTTCATTTCCTTAGCAGCATTTCATCCAGAATATCAGAATGGCAACAGCTTCGTTTGCTCCTTTCAATCAGCAATATTCCCGAAAATTCTGATGATAATATTAAAAACTGGATGGAAAGTTCTAACGATTCTGTGGTTATTTTCACGCTCAGATTATTAAAAAAATTTCAGATATTATCTCTCTACCCTACAGTCATTGATTTGTTGAATCATCCTTCCATTGAAGTACGTATGCAGGCAGTACAGACCTTATTGTCTCTGGAAAATTCTTCAACTATTACCCGTCTTATGGAAGCTTACCCCCATCAGCCTGTTGAAGTTCAGAAAGAAATCCTTAAGGTCATGAAAAAATCAAAAGATCACTGCTCTACAGAATTTTTGAAAGATCAATTGCTTAATAATACTGATTCCGGGGTAAAAGTACATGCTGCAGAAGCCTTATGTTCTCTGGAAAAGAAGGGATACCTGATAGAAATATCCAAAATGGAGACTTCCTCAGAAGAATTAATACAAATTATTAAATACGCAATACAGGAAAAAGAATGGTAGAATTCTCACATATCTTATACGAAATTGTTATTTGGCTGTTCCTTATTTACGGAGCAGCCGTAACCCTTATCTATGGATGGATAGGAATTTATGCACTTGGAGCTGTTCTGCGTTATAAAAAAGAAAATACATTTACCGATTACAGTATTATTGCGGCCAATCCTAATGCACCGGTATTCAGTGTTATTGCACCAGCGTATAACGAAGGAATGACCATTGTAGAAAATGTGCGTTCCTTATTATCCCTTTACTATCACAATCTGGAAATCATCATTGTTAATGACGGAAGTAAAGATGATTCCATGCAAAAGCTGATCGAAGCATATGAATTGGAATCTATAGCTTACTTCATTCAGGGAAAGATAGAAACCAATGCAGTAAGAGGGGTTTATAAAAGTAAAAATCAGGCCTTTAAAAAACTGATCGTAGTTGATAAAGAAAACGGAGGAAAAGCGGATGCTTTGAATGTGGGAGTTAATATTTCTTCCGGCGAATACCTTGTTTGTATAGATGTAGACTGTATTCTGGAACAGGATGCGATTCTGAAACTCGCAAAACCTATGCTGGAACAAACCGATAAAAAGTTCATCGCCTGTGGTGGCGTAATTCGTCTTGCCAATAACTGCGTAATAGAAAATGGTAAAATAGTAAGTGTCAACATGCCGAAAACCCTTTTGGGCAGAACTCAGGCATTAGAATACATAAGAGCTTTTGTACTTGGACGCATGGCCTGGTCACGTGCTTCAGGATTAATTCTGATCTCCGGAGCTTTTGGAGTATTTGATAGAAAAATAGTGCTGGCATGTGGTGGTTATGATAAAAATACAGTGGGAGAGGACATGGAGCTGGTAGTAAGAATGAGAAAGTACATGGAAGAAAGGAAGGAACCTTATGAAGTGCTTACCATCCCGGATCCCTTATGCTGGACAGAAGTTCCTGAATCCAAAGATATCCTGAGAAAACAAAGAAACAGATGGATGCGCGGAACTATGGAAACCCTTTGGAAGCACAGAAAGCTGATGTTCAATCCCAAATACGGAAAATTAGGAATGATCAGTCTTCCATATTGGTTTTTCTTTGAATTTCTGGGTCCGCTGATCGAATTTTCAGGGTATATTATTTTTATAGTTTTTCTATTGCTGGGCATTATCAACTGGCCGTTCTTTACTGTTCTTTTTGCCCTTGTTATCTCAATGGGATTCCTTTATTCTATATATGCAATTCTTGTGGATCTTGTAAGTCATCAGGTGTATACCAAAAGAAAAGACTTTCTTACACTGATTGTTACAGCCTTTTCAGAACCCTTCTATTTTCATCCCATAGTAGTAAAAGCAGGAGTGAACGGATTTATAGATTATTTCAAAAAATCCCATGGCTGGGGTGAAATGACAAGACAGGGATTCAATCAAAGTACCCAGCATTTACCTTTAAAAGAAAGAATTTTTGCTATTCTTAAGTCAGGACTTAAAAAATGGGGAATACTGGCTCTGATTTTCTTTGTTTTATTTTCAATAGGTGTTACAGCAGAATGGTTATGGTATCGGTATACTTTTCCAAAATTTGAAACATCGGGCATTGCCGCTCATCTTTTTGGAGAGAATGTCCTTTTTGCCCTTAAGCTGACTTTCTGTGCGGGACTTGTTTTCCTGATTATCAATTTCATCAAAGAAGGCTGGGCAAAAATGCTGGCGATGATAATCTTACCTCTTGTAGTAGTTACCCAATACATTTTATTCCTGTATTTTTCTGAAACCCATAATGTTTTGGGAGCAGATCTGTTATACTACAGCAAAGAAGAGATGAAACAGATTTTGCAGGCAAGTGGAATGCTTAATTTTAAGAATTTTGCCCTGCTGGGAATTTTAATTGCAGTATCTTTCATTCCCTTGTGGATTGCCGGAAAAACAGCTTTAAAATCAATATATCCGGGAATTATATTGCTATTCTTAGGATTAGCAGCCTTTTTCATTCCTTCCAGAATGCTGGACACTCAAGCTTTGATTTCCGGTAGTGAATTCAATCAAAATGCGGCAAAAAGCAAGTGGGCCTATTTCTTTATATCCAATGAAGATAACTTTATCAGCGAGCATCCGGAACTGAATGAATTACTCAGTGAAAATGATGATTTCACTGCCAATCCGGAGATGCTGGATAAAAATTTCCCATTCTGGAGGAAAGAAAATACTTCAGATTTTTTAGGACCCTACTTTAACAGGTCTGAGAAAGTTCCCAATCTTGTATTCCTTGTGATGGAAGGGTTCGGGCATGCTTATACTTCTCCTAAAGGGTATATCGGAAACTTCACTCCTTATCTCGATTCCTTATCTCATAAAGGCTTATATTGGGAAAACAGCCTAAGCTCGGCAGGAAGAACATTCGGAGCTTTGCCATCATTAACGGGATCACTTCCTTTTGGAAAAAATGGATTTCTGGAAATAGAAAAAACACCGGAAAACTTCAATCTTTATAACATCCTTAAAGCCAACGGATTTGAAACAGGATTCTACTACGGAGGCCATGTGTCATTTGACCGTTATCGTGAATTCCTGGAATACAGCGGAGTGGACCATATCATAGATGAAGCCGAGTTCAGCAGTCCGTATCGTAAACTTCCCGCAAATAACGGAGAAAGTTGGGGATATGAAGACCAGGCAGTTTTGGGTAAAATGCAGCAACAGCAAAAACCACAGAACAAACCTTATTTCAATATGATTCTTACCCTTTCAACCCATAATCCTTTTTTAATCAACAATAAAGATCATTATGAAAAACTGTATAATCAAAGGCTTAATTCTGGGATTTTAACTCCGGAACAGAGAAAATGGGCTGCCAGTCATAAAGATCAGCTGATTTCAGTGCTTAATGCTGATGATGCCATCAAAGGTTTTTTTGAGAGCTATAGTAAGCGTCCGGACTTCAGGAATACCATCTTTGTTATCACAGGAGATCACAGTATGCCTGAAATTACTTTACAGTCCAAGATTGACAGATTCCATGTGCCTTTATTGATCTATTCTCCATTATTAAAAGAATCAAAACGTTTTTATAAAACAGTAAGTCATTTTGATATTGCCCCGTCTATTTTAGCCTATTACAGGAATAATTATCAAATTCAGACACCAGCTACCATAACATGGGTAGGAAGGGGATTTTCTCAAGACTCCGAAATCAGCAAAACCGGAATACCAATGATGCAGAGTAAAAGCCAGCTTATTGATTTTGTATCTGAAAAATATTATATCCACGACGGACAGCTTTTTAACCTGAAAGATCTCGAAGAAGATCCCTCCAATAACGCAGCAGTCTTTAGTAAAATCAATGGCAGATTCAATCAGTATAAAAGCATGAATTCTAAGTTTTTTTCCACGAAAAAACTGATGCCGGATTCGGTAATGGCTAACTTTAAGAAAAAAACAAAATCAAAGTTTTAAAACTTTCTGGTATAGCCTAAAGTAACATCAAACTGATTTCCTTTCTCTCCCGGACGGTATTCCTGGTTATAATACATTGTACCCACGGAAAACAGGTTGGAATGGTATGAGAAATTGTATTCTGCACCTACTTTAAAGGTTTTGAGCTTAAAGGTTTCATTTTCCAGAAGGTTATTACGGTATTCTTCCGGACTGATCCCGGTTCCAATTTGAAAAGCAAAATAATCCTGGGCTCCTTTCGTATAATATCTTACAGTTCCGGTATAAGAATGCGAAATATTTTTGCTGCCGGGAGTAATATAAGTACGCAGATTGAACCAGAAATTTTTATAATATTTACCTACAGCAGCGGTGTACATCCAAATACTGCTGCTAAAATACAACTGGCGGTAGCCCATTTCAGCTTCAAAACTATGAGGAAGATTGGCATTTAAAGAAACACCTGTACGGTATTTCGGAAACAGACCTACATCATCAGAGTATCCTCCGCCAACATACAGATAAAACATTTTGGAAAGTCTTGGATAGGCCTCCAGCTCAATCTGGGTACCACCCTGAGCAAATTTATTGGCATAGTTCCCACGAAGTATCACAGAACCGATAGGAGTAATCCTCTTATAACTTACACCTACAATATGCCAGTCATCATCAAACTGCTTGTCAAAATGAGAATAGTTGTAAATAATACCTACCGCATTTTTAGAATTAAGTTCATTTATTCTTACTGCAAGAGCTCTGGTTTCTGTATTTTTAGGATTGATGGATAATAGAGTGGTTATTACTTTATCAGCTTCATCATAATTATTCATCCCAAAATATACTTTTGCTTTCAACAAAAGCAATGCTTCAGATTTTGAGTGATAGGAAAGTCCTTTGTCCAGAATTTCAAGTGCCTTTGTATTCTGATCATTCCAATATTCCAATGAAGCATAAGCCAGAAAATAATCCTCATCCTGAACTTCTCTTCTTCCAAGATCCTCAAATACAGCTCTTGCTGCAACCAGATCTTTATTCCAGGCGTATACTCTGCCCAGAAAAACTGAAATATCTGTGTAATTGGGAGCTTTCTCCAGTGCCTCTTTAGCCAAAGCAATAGATGCAGGATAGTCTTTTTGTTCAAAAGCTGCATTTCTGGCTTTCACAAACAATTCATCAGCAGATAAGTTCTGCTGTCCATACATTGCAATTGGAAAAAATAGTGCTAATAAAAAGGTAGAATATCTCTTCATTGATGTGTTTTGTATTAATGAGCTACATCTTGTATCACAAATATATTGAACTTTTATCTCACAACCCAGAGATTATTAACCAATATTTATATTTTTTAGGTTATTATTCACTAAAACAATACACAACAAACATTTATGACGAAATAATTATCACCATAATTAAAAAAGTATGATTTTATAAAAATCTCCATTGTGAAGATAACAACTTATAATATCAATGGAATCAACGCAGATTGCCTGTATATTGAAAGACTGAAGGAAACTTCCCCCGACATTGTCTGTCTTCAGGGCATTAAAAACATCTCAGAAGCGTTTCCCTTTACAGGAAATCAATAAAGCCGGACATCAGGTGATCTTGACGACATTCAAAAACGTTATACAAAAGTCCCGGTTGATTACCGGGACTATATGATATAATAAATATTGTATGTATTTAAGACTGTTTACGGCGGCGACCTGAAACCTTTTTATCAAGATCCCTGATATCCTGTCTCAGTTCACGGAACATTTCTTTAAAATTGTAGCTTTCATAATCACCCGGCTCAAAATCTTCCGGGAAAATTCCTGAAGCATACTGCCAGATTTCCACAACTTCTTCAAACGGAATATCATAAGGCTCATAAAAAGAATTGTCCGCACTTACAGAAATTGCATTTTCTTTTCTTTCTTTAAAACGTTTGTAGGTAATTCCGTCATTAAGGGTTACAAAAACATAGGTTTTCCCTTGTTTCAGTTCATTGATTCCTTCTACATATTTTCCTACAATATAAGACCCGTTTCTAAACGGAGGCATAGAATCACCATCTGCCGGAAATGCTCTGTATTTCCCATTGGTAAGGAAAGGAAGAGCAATACGCTGAAGACTTTCGATATAATCAATATCACTATATCCCTCCAGGTATCCCATTGAAGCTTTCTGAGGGATAATTTCTATTGTATCATTTCCATGAGTATCTACAGCAACCGGAAGAACAATTCTGTTGTCCGGAAGTTTTAGCATTTCATCCATCGGGTGTTTCTCAAGATCTACAGACAGCATAAGATCAATACTTACATGAAAATACTTGGCGATTTTTACTAGCAGTTCGATAGGAGGCTCGGATATTCCATTCTCATATTTTGAATAACGAACTCTGGAAATCACCAGCTCATCGGCTACATTCTGTTGGGAGAGCTTTCTTCTGGCTCTTAAAAAGCGTATATTATTTGAAAAAATTGACATTGATAAAAGTATGTCAGCAAAAATACAAAAATTTGATGCCGTTATCAATTACTGCAGCAGGTTTTACTATAAGATAGAAGGAAATTTAATGAGTGTGATCTCTATTTTTACCAAAATGAAAGAATTTCAGTGTCTCAACGACTCATTTTACCAGACTAAAAGTTGGTTTTTGATCCAATATACAACGTTTTACATACTTTCAATAATAATCATCAATAAACATAATTTAGTACAAAAATAATAACTCAATTTGTGAAATTTAGAGTTATCATTTTTAACATTTAGTAAATCAATCACATATAAGTGAAAATCATATTTGCATTAAAAAACATTTATATTAATGAAATATTAAATAATAAAAACATATAATTAATTTATTTAAAATAATTTGCAATTGTAATATTATTATTCATATATTCGTGATGTAATAATCATATAAAATTATAGTTATGAAAAACTTAAAAAAATTAGACAGAAACGAATTAAAAACTATTTCAGGTAACGGATTACTAGATCCAATCGGCGGTCTTCTAGGTGGACTAGGAGGAGTAGTTGGTGGAGTAGTAGGCGGTGTAGGTACTATCGTTGGCGGTGTTGTTAGCGGTGTAGGTTCTACAGTAGGTGGAGTAGTAGGCGGTGTAGGTACTGTTGTTACTAACGCTTTATGCCAAACACAATGTGTTGTTAATGGTGTAATCCACATCAGATTACTTGAGTGCGGTACTACTTGCTAATAAGTAAACATTGACATTAAAAATTATGAGGCTGCCTTTTCCAGGCAGCCTCTTTTCTATAGGAACATTTTTAATATCG
This sequence comes from Chryseobacterium sp. IT-36CA2, assembly GCF_949767875.1. Taxonomy (NCBI): domain Bacteria; kingdom Pseudomonadati; phylum Bacteroidota; class Flavobacteriia; order Flavobacteriales; family Weeksellaceae; genus Chryseobacterium; species Chryseobacterium sp. IT-36CA2. Next base: position 396,899 of record NZ_CATKPG010000020.1, read on the forward strand.
ACATAAAAATCCTGGATATTTGAAATTAAATAATTTGCATTATTTAATCTTAATCATCTCACATTCCATTATTTCATCAGAAAAGTTTGAACTAAGTCTTAAAAAAATTTTTTCATTCACAACTTTTAAGATTTCTGCTGCTAATACATAACCAGAAGCACTTTCTTCAGGGGATTTACTTTTTATAACTTTTCTGTTTTTTAATTGATAATGACAATCATCAATCCAGTGGATGTCATATCTTGCTTTATAGCCCATCTTTTCGTTTGTTTCAATTTGGAATTTACTACTCCTATCAATGATGGTAATTCCATATTCGCCACTGTCTATCTGGAATTTTCCAGTGTGTGCAGATTTGCATTTAACATTCTGAGCATGTATAGCTAAAGAAAAAAACAAAAATAGAAGAAATATCTTGTTCATAATACGTTTTTTATGGTTGTTTAGTTTCTGCTAATATAAAATTTAATCTATAAAATGGAGTATCAGTAAAAGAAATAAAGACAACACACTTAATAAAGCAACATTGTTGCATTAATGGATTTAATTATCTAGCTTTGCCGGATCATTAAAGTATATGCACATGAAAAAGACCGTTTATTTTTTGATGGGAAGCACACTAATGTATTCCTCATCCATTCTGAAGGCGCAGAAACTTAACCCTGAAAAAAAAGTTATTAAGGACATAGAATCTGTTGAAATACAGGGAAAAACCAATTACAGTTCTGTAAATATTTCAAGGAAAAAGCTGGATTTTATTCAATCCAATACCTTAGGAGAGACATTGAGTAAAATTTCGGGAATTCAAAACTCAGGTTATGGCCCCAATTCTGGCACTCCGGTTATTCGAAGCCTGAGTGGAAATAGGGTAAAAATACTGGAAAATGGAACTGCTGTGAATGATCTTTCCGGAATAAGCCCTGATTTTAATACGGATATAGAAATGAATAGTGTTCAAAGCATTACTGTTTATAAAAATTCGGCATCTGTTCTATATGGCGGGAAAGCCATTGGAGGTGCTATTGACATTGAAACCAACTATATTGCCAGGCAATTACCAGATAAAAAGTTGAATATAACTGGACTTCTTGAAGGAGGAAGTAATAGTGGACAAAAACAAGCGTTTTCAGCCAGAGGGATTATCGCTAAAAATTGGGTATGGGCTGTAGGAGGAAGCAACCACAAGCAGGATATAGTCAGAATTCCCGGAAAATCTAAAGATAGCAGATGTTATGATCCCAATCTGATGGGTTTCAACAGTATTTTACAGTCATTGTGCCAGGTAGATGTGGACTCCAGACGAGTGCTAAATAAAAGCCTTTTCCCGTACATCAGCCAGTTTGCCAAAGATCATATGATAGATTATGAACTTTCTGAAGATGACCTTTACACATTCAGCCCTACTTATTATAATCCGGCTGACGGTAAAAACTATCCCAATCCAAAGAATGATCTTTACGTTCCAGGTCAGGATGCTACAAAAGACCGTTACAGAAATGAGGTAAACGGAATCAGGGATTATGTGGAGACAAAAGATGGTATTATCCCAAACAGCCATTCAGAAAGCAACTCATTTTACGTTGGGACAAGCTATATTGGAAAATCGTTTTATGCAGGAGGAGCTTATCAGAATTCTTATTCTTATTTCGGAGTTCCGGGATATGCAATTGCGAAAATACCCAAGCATACCCATGGAAAACCACAGCAAAAAATAGAATATCTTCCCATCAATATAAGAAGCTTATCCCACAAAGCCATGTTGGAAACGGGTTACAGATTTACAAACTTTCCAATTTCCAGTATCAAACTAAATTATATGGGAGTATTTTCCAAAAATGCAGAACTTCTTGATACTTTCAGAGCAAATCAGTTTGCTGTAAACCAGCACAATGGACGACTGGAAATCACACAACAAAAATTAAAATTCCTGACGGGAACCACAGGTCTTGAAGTACAATACAGAGATATGGACGGAACTGGAGGTCAGAGATATTTACCCAACAATATAAGCCGTGAAATCGGAATATTCACGATGCAGCATCTTGATTTTGATTTCATTCAGTTAGATCTTGGATATAGAAATGATCATGTACAACGCAGGGCAGAAGCAGACAGTAAATACGTCAGAAGCCGCGGACTTTCTGGTGGAAAGCTCAGCGACAGAGACTTTACTCTTCACCAATTCCATAGTTCCGCACAATGGAATATCTTCAAAAAAGCTTATTTAAAGGTACAGTATAACCATTCCGAAAGAGCTCCGGAAGTGAATGAACTCTACTCAGGAAACAATCATTTTGCTATTCTGACAGAGGAAAATGGTGATGACAAGCTGGATAAAGAAACCGCAAATACAGTTGAAATAGGTGGTGGCTTAAATCTGAAAAACGTTAGGGTATCTGCCAATCTGTATCATACTTTTTATAAAAATTATATTTATCTGGCTCACACAGGACTTTCCCGAGAGATTTTCCTTGTAAAAGAATGGCGTTCTGATGATACAGAAATCAATGGAATTGAAGCTGAAGCCTCTTATAAAGCAGATCTTGGAAAAATAGGGAAGTGGGAGATAGGGGGATATTATGATTTGGTAAGAAATATAAGTGTTGCCGACAGTTCCATAAGAAAATGGAGTGATGGCGATTATATGCCCAATATGCCTACAAGCCGTTTTGGATTTAATCTGGAAGGAACTCTACAGAACTTCAGCGTGAATGTAAGTTTAGACCATTATTTAAAACAAAAATATTTAGGGAAAAATATTAATCCTGAGCTTCCTATGCCTGCATTTTCATTACTGAATGTTCGTTTAGCTTATAAAGACAACAGTCTAGGCATAGGTGATCTGGAATATTATATCATAGGAAATAATCTTCTGAATACCGAAGCAAGACTTCAGAACTCTCAATTAAAATTTTTAAGTCCTCTACCTGGAATTAATGTTTCAGCAGGGGTAAAAATTACAATTTAAATGAATATTATTTCTGCAGCTATTATTTAATGATAGCTGCAGATTTTTTAATATCATAAATGGGGTTATTTATTATAACTATCCGTTTCCAGAAGTTTCAATAATTTGCTATCAATCTTGCTGTTATCAATGGTAGTAGGAAAGTCTATATTCGCACTAATCCTATCAAAATGGTTCTGAATAGCACTGTCCATTTTCTTTTCATCCAACTTGCCTGCATTGACAGCTATTTTCATAATATCCGATTGAATTTTTTGAAATTCTTTTATTTTCAGCATATTCGAATTGATATTATCCTTATTGCTTAAAACATTGGGCAGAAAGTAATACACAGATGATAATACAATATTGGCCAATAAGAATGTCTTAAGAAGAAGACTGGAATTTTGCCAGCCTTTATTCACCATAAGAAAAACAGCAACCGTAAGAAGGGTAGCAAATACGATGGCACAAATGGAAAATGAATAATAATTCACATAATACGTTGTTCCCAGTTGTCTGTAATATCTTTTAACCTGCTCACTCATAAGATATTGCTTTTTTAAAGTTGAAATTTTCACCGATGATACTGTGAGCGATGCATTAATTACCTGATTTTGAATAGAATCAGCTTTATCCAAAGGTTCTAATACTTTCACAGAAGAATCTTCCATAAAACGACCCGATTGAGTTTGTACAGTAAATGCTAAAGCACCAAGAATCAAGCAAATGAGAACAGCTTGTACATTTTCTTTTTTCAGAAAATTTTTGATGATTGTAAAGGTTTCCATGGTGGTTATTTTCTTTCAAATTTAGCTTTACAATAGAATGAACGCAATAACTATTTTGGGTGATTTTTCAGCCCATTTTTAAGATAAAAAATAATTAAAAAAAGAAGGAATACTATTTTAATACGACAAGTTCTGTCGCTGTGCGCCTCTATCTTTGTGTTAGAAATAAGATAAAGAATCCCGGGAAATTTATTGTCTTACCAAATCAAATTTTAACCTTAAAAACAACTCATTTAAATTTTTAAAATTATGTACAAAAAACAACTAATAATCATTTTTCTCTTTTTATTTTTCATTTCCTATGCGCAGACTGAGTTTATTACTCTATGGAAACCTAACGCCAATGGCACCATTGATAATTCAATAAATTTTGGTGGTACCGGAACAAGTTATACCATTAGCTGGGAAGAAGTTGGCTTTCCTCAGCATAGCGGGCTCATGACTTCTGTGACCTCTAACAGTAACAACCCGATTACCATTTCTTTTGGTACATCTTTAAATATAAATCCTCTCCAGGCCACATATAAGTTGAAAGTTTCAAACGGAAATGGATTATTTTACGGATTTAGGGCTAATAATGGCATCATGAATCCTACAGGAAACCAGGAACTCATAGAAATTAGCCAATGGGGAAATACGACATGGCTTCAGCAATTCGACAGCGGATTTGCGAATTGTCCCAGCCTTAACGTAACGGCTACAGATACTCCTGATCTGACACAGATAAACAATTTATCCCAAATGTTCCTTAACTGCTCATCTTTGGTTGGTAATAATTCATTTTCTTACTGGAATACAAATAATATTACGGACATGAGCAGTATGTTCAGCAGAGCAACTCTGTTTAATCAGAATATTGGAACCTGGAATACAGCAAAAGTCACAAACTTTAGCAGCATGTTTTCTTTTGCAGCTTCTTTCAACCAAAACATTTCTGCCTGGAACACAATATCCGGAACTGATTTCTCTTCCATGTTCTCGGATGCAGTAACTTTCAACCAGCCTTTAAATTCATGGAATACAAAAAATGCTACTAATTTTCGTTATACATTCTATAATGCTGTAGCCTTTAACCAACCGCTTAATAATTGGAATACAAGTAAAGCTACAGATTTTGAGAACATGTTTAAAAAGGCAACATCATTCAATCAGCCCATTGGAAACTGGGATGTAAGTAAAGTTAATTATTATGCCGGTTTTAATATGTTTGAAGAGGCTTTACATTTTGATCAGGATATTTCTACATGGAATATCAAGCTTCAAAACTTTAGTTGGGGTTCCATCTATTTCGGATTTAAAAACGCAGGCTTATCATGTACGAATTACAGTAAATTCCTGATTGCATTGAATAATAATCCTACATGGACGAGCTCAACAATAACAGCCGGAACTATAGATGCGACGGGACTCATTTATTCTACACCGCAAGCTATTTTGGCCAGAGCTCAATTGATTAATAAAGGTTTTAATATTATTGGAGATTCTTATAATTCCGGATGTTTTTTATCAACAGCAGAGGTCTCAGTAAAACAAAAAACATCAGCTTATCCTAATCCAACAACAGGAATGATAACTGTAGAGTCTACTGAAAACGAGAATGCCTATTTATACGATATTACCGGTAAAATCATTAAAACTGTAACTTTAAACAAAGGAAAAAATAGTATTGATCTTACGGGCTATCCATCAGGGAATTATCTGTTAAAAGGAAATAGTACGTTCGCTAAAATAATCAAGAAATAATAGATCAGCCGAAAGGCTACTTATATAAAAAAAGCTCCAAAGTCATTGTACTTTGGAGCTTTATGGTTTTCCATATTTTATATGTCAATAAGTATATTATATTTGCGTGGACTAAGAATTGAATTCCAATATATAAAAAATAACATTTATGAAAAAAGCAATTATTTTATTTGCTATTCTTTTATCGATAGCAAATATTCAAGCTCAAGAAAATATTGATTTATTGACCTACGAAAATACGCAGGACATTAATTTTTTTAAAACTATTAAAAATGGTGCTCAGGTTAAGGAATATATAACAACGAGTAAAAATAGTGTGAAAGTGGGGGATACTTTAACATTAGGGGCTCCTACTTCTGAAGAACTGAATACAAGGACTTATTCAGGGAGTTATGGAAATAAAGCCAGAGGGGGTATTGCACAATCAAGAAGTACTTCAAAAAAAACTTATGAATTTGTACAAATGGGTAGACCAGCTGGATTTGGAAGTATTATGTCTGCTATGGGTGGTGAAGCACAGGATATGGCAGATAATAGCTTAAAAAATACTAAAGTTATTGTCAGAGAGATAAAAACATATCACAGAGGCAGTAAAAGTAAACCTTTGTATGTAGTTATGGTTTTGGGAGAAATAAATGATAGAGCTTTTGGAATCAATAAATATTTAAGCGTCATGGATACGGAGTTAGGGATTGAATCTGGCGAAATTCTTTTAAAAAATAGAAAAATGACTAGGGATGAAGCGATTGCAAAATTAAAAGAAGCAAAAGAACTAATGGAAATTGATATGATGAGCAAAGAAAAGTTTGAGGAATTAAAAAAAGAACTTGCTCCTATTATTAACAATAATAACTAAGAAAATTAACAATCCCTTTCAAATCCAGAAAGGGATTGTTAATTTTAAGATTGTCTGAATTTTATAAAGAAAATGAAAAAAAAGGATTTAGAAATCGAATTGCGTTAATTAGTTAAATAAATGGATTTAATAGCTGTAAAATCGAAAAATGTTACCGAAATTGCAGACATTCTATAACCAGTTACGAACGAGAATTAATGACAGAGAAATTTCCGACCATAAACAGCACACTTTCACCTGAAAGACTTGGTCAACTTATTCAAGAAAAATATGGTCTAACCGACAAAACGGAATGCAGTATAATCCGGCTTGCAATGAACCATTTATACATCGTTCATGATGGCGAAAACAAATATGTTTTTAGAGTTTACACCCATCATTGGCGGACTCAATTAGAAATTGAAGAAGAATTAAGGCTTTTAAATCTTTTAAAAAAAGCAGACAGACAGGTTGCTTTTCCAATCGCTGATCAATCGAACAAATTTATTCAGGAAATTGAAGCTCCGGAAGGTAAAAGATTTGGTGTTTTATTTTCGTTTGCTAAAGGGATAAAGACCGCAAAATTCTCCCCCGAAACAAGCTTTCTGATAGGGCAGGCATTAGCAAAAGTTCATCAATCCACAGAAAATGTAGAACTGATGAGAATGTCTTATAATGCTCAGAATTTGCTTAAAAATCCTGTTGCAAAAACAAAAGAATTCTACAGTAAAAATACCAGCGAAATTGAATTTTTAGAAAGTCTTTCTGCATTTTTAACGCTAAAAATGGAAAATATAGACCAGCAGAATATGAGATCTGGAGCCGTTCATCTTGACGTTTGGTTTGACAATCTGCACATTGATAATGAAAAAGAAATAACATTTTTTGACTTTGATTTTTGTGGCAACGGTTATTTATGCTTTGATATTTCTTATTTTCTTTTTCAATTGTTGGCAACCAATCTGAACGAAGAGGAATATCAAGCAAAAGCAGAAAGCTTCATAAAAGGGTATGAGACCATAACTAAAATCAATGATGAAGAAAAAAAGTTTTTACCTTTCGCATGTTTGGCAATTATGACCTATTATATAAGTGTTCAGTGCGACAGATTTGAATATTGGACCAATATTTTCCTGAATGAAGATCATTTAAAAAGAATGGTTGGGAATCTTAAACGATGGATGGCTTATAACAAAATTGAGATTAATGATTAACATTTAAATCAAAAATAGAGTATATAAAACATTTAAAATTCAAGCAGATGAACGAATATTATTTCAATTATAAGAGCTCCGGACCAGATAAACCTGGTGTAATCTTATATTTCACATTTATTATGTCTTTATCTGCCAGCCTCTTATTATGTGTCTTAGCCAATGGTTTACTCGCTATTTTTTCTTTTTTAATTGCGATTATCTTATTTATAAACCTGAGGAAGCGAATGCATCATAAAATAAGACAGAAAGAGCATATAATAACCAGTGAAAATGATTTTTCCTGTATTCGAAGTAGAAAGATAGCTTATAGAAATATTATTCACATCCATGTTCCTGTAGAAGAAATCGGAGCGTTAGGATCAGATATATATGAGCGTTATAAGAACTCTGATATTGATCTGCCTTATTTAAATTTTACAATAACAATGTCTTCAGGAGAAAAAATAGAATGGATACTCAATGAATGGGGAGGATTTTATAATTCTAAAAAGGACTTTGAAACATTTTTTATATTTTTGGTTGAAATTACAACCAAGATTCATCAATTATATGATACGGGACATATTGAAAGCAGATATTTAAAAATCCTTGATCAAAATGGTGATTGGAATTTATAATATAGGCAAAAAATTTATCCTATTGAGTGTTTATTACTTCTAGGAAAAAAAGAAGAAGGTTTAAAAGCTTATAAAATTAGACCTGGAGACTTCAAAGTGAATCGTTACAAAAATACAATTTAACATAATATAAATTATAGGATATTAATTATACATGTTTAATAGAAGTATTAACCACCTCAAAATCACTTATTTCCAAATTATCCTTGACAAATATTCTACAACGGTTTCTAAGAGGTCTTATTTAGCTATAAATTTATATAGGATCATCATGGTCTAACCCAATCTTATTTTTTTAATCAATTAGTTTATATCCAATTCCTCTTATATTAAGTATTTCTACAGACGGATCATGAATCAAAAACTTACGCAAACGTGTTATGTATACATCCATACTTCTAGCCGCAAAAACATCATCATTTCCCCATAGCTTTATCAGTGCCGTTTTGCGTTCTAATATTTGATTCTTATTGATTATTAACAGATTCAACAATTCGGCTTCCCTTTGAGACAAATTAACGGCAGTATCTTCATTGTAAAGCTTCAGCCTTTTAAAATCAAAATGAAATTTACCTACAGTCATATCTATTGTAGGATCAATTGGCTCTTCAGTTGGTTTTACAGAAGATCTTCGTACTAACTTCTTGATTCTCAATATAAGCTCTTCCATACTGAAAGGCTTTTTCATATAGTCGTCACCGCCAATTTCCAGACCTTTTAATACATCAGCGGTTAATGATTTGGCAGTCAGAAAGATAATAGGTACCAAGTCATCTATTTTTCTGATATCTTCTACTAAAGAAAAGCCATCTTTGCGGGGCATCATTACATCAACAACACAAATATCAGGCTTTATATTCTTAAACTGAATCCAGCCTTCCACCCCATTGCCAGCTACTTCTATCTCGAAACCAATTTTTTCCAGGGTTTCTTTGATCACCATTGCCAATACTGCTTCATCTTCTACCAGTAAAACTTTTATTTTATTCATATAGCGGGAAAATTAATGATAAATATTGTTCCTGATCCTAATCTGCTTTTAACGTCAAGAGTGCCTTTTAATGAGTCTACAAGTTCCTTTACATAATTTAAACCCAATCCATATCCTTTTACACTATGAAGATTATCATCTTCAGGGACTCTGAAAAACTTATCAAAAATATAAGGAAGATAAATAGAGTCAATCCCTTTACCATTATCCTCAACATAGAGCTGAAATCCATTTTCTGTAGGAGAAATTTTTAAAATGACCTGAGCTTTTTCACGCGCATATTTTATAGAATTATCCAATAAATTAGAAAGAATTGTATCTAAAATAAAGGGATCTGTATAAAACTCATCATTATCCAGTTGGTTAATATACTGTATATCAACATTTTCATGTATAGAAAAACGGGTAATAACAGTAGTGATTAATTCATTTAACTTAACTTTTGTATGGGGAACCGCAACAGAATTATTATTGTATTGAGCAATGTCAAGTATCCTATCTACATTATGCTCTAATTGGCTCAGAATATCTCCATTGATTTTCAGGTATTTTTCTGCCCTATCCGGATCATTAATCGCATTAAAATTTAGGAGAGCATCATTAGAAGACTTTAATATCGTGATCGGAGTACGCAGCTCATGCGTCATATTATTGATAAAATCGTTTTTAAGATGATCAAGCTTCAATTGTCTTTTAATTGTTAATGCCATAAAATAATAGCTTCCAGCAGATAAAAGAATGAGGATCAGAGAAATAGATAACGGAACAAGATTTTGTTTCATTAAATACACATCAGAATTAGTAATCCGGGCTTTTATCAATATATTATCTTTCGATAATTGTACAGGGATGTAAAAAACATTTTTAAGAGGAACCTGTTTCTTGCTCAGCGAAAGATCAAATTGAAGATCTATCTCATTTCTGGCGAATTCTTGCTGTACAATATACGTGAGCTCCTTTAAGTCAATTGACTTTAATGTTGATGCTTTCAATTGTAAAATCATATTCTTTATGACTGGCAGCTGCTGTTGTGAAATTTCAATGGGATCTATTATCATTTTGTAAGGAGGCTCCTTTTTGTAGTCCTTATTTTTCTTTGTAGAATCTATATACCATTTCTTTGTAGCATAATAGATCCGCTGGTCATCTTTTCTTATAACAGGAATAGAATCAAGCTGTTTAAGCTGATAGATTTCAACGCTTTTTTTCAGGGTATTACCAATGACCGCATTCAAATTTTCCTCTGCTGTTTTATAGGTATTAAATGCCCAATAAACCTGAAAGACCAGAATGCAGCAAGCAGTAGCGGAAGCAATTAAAAATACAGATCTGAATTTCTTTTTCATACTCTCTTTATTACTCTGAAAATTTTTTAAGATTTATTCTTATTACAAATATAAAACTTAATTAACTACTGATTTACAGCAGTTAACTCTAGTTAACATTTATTAGTAGGCGATTAACAATATGCCCTATAAAGCTTTTTTAAGTTTGTAATGTGAATTTCTAACAAGGATTGAGCAAAAGTAAAATACAACAAAATAGCAAACGATGGAGAATAACTTAAAATTTTTAATGAAAGATAAAACTAAAATGAAAAAATGGTTGTTGATAGTGCTGTTATTTATAGCAACAGGTGCTGGTGCCCAGGTTAAAGATGTAGTGAAATGGTCTTATCAGCTAAACCAAATTGGTAACAATGAATATGAGGCTGAATTAACAGCTAAAATGGAAAATGGATGGCATATTTATTCCAAAGATTTACCGGCTGACAGCGGTATTCCTACAAAAATGAAACTAACTTCCAAAGACATACAAATTATTGGAGGATTCCGCGAGGAAGGCAAAAAACATGAAGAATTCAGTGAAGCTTTCGGAGCCCAAATTATATACTACTCCAATAGCGCCAAATTCATTCAGAAATTTAAACTAAAAGACCCTAAAAAATCAGCTAGTATAACGGCAGAAATTACTTTTCAAACATGCAATGACCGCCTTTGCTTAGCTCCCAATACACTAGAATTCGAAAAGAAAATTGATGTAAACAGCAATGCTAAAACAGAAGAAAAGAAAGAAATTAAGAAGCAGGATACCATTCTTTCAGAGACATCAATTTCAGACAATATTTCGACAGTAGATGGAAGACCAAAATTACCTGCAAATAATAGAGGAATTCGGGTAAATAGTCTGAACTATAAAAACCCATTAACAGATTGTGGAAATGGACAGATAACAGAAGATTCCAGCAACGGGCTAATATTCATACTTGGTTTTTTAGGTGGCCTTATCGCACTTCTTACACCATGTGTATTTCCAATGATTCCACTTACTGTTTCTTTTTTTACAAAAGGAGCAAGCAACAGAGCAAAAGGGAAGAGAAATGCACTTATTTATGGACTGTTTATTTTACTTATTTTCATTGCTTTAAGCATTCCATTTTATATTTTGGATGGTATCAGCGGAAATATATTGAATGACATTTCCACCAATATATGGCTAAATCTATTCTTCTTTGCTGTATTCATGTTCTTTGCGCTGAGCTTTTTTGGATATTACGATATCACACTTCCCAGCTGGTTGGCTAATAAATCTTCAAAAGCAGAAGAAGCCGGAGGTTTGATCGGCATCTTCTTTATGGCACTTACATTGGTTATTGTTTCATTTTCCTGTACAGGCCCAATATTGGGAAGTTTGCTGGGTGGTGTTGCTTCCAGTACACAAAATATTCCTGTATTACTCACATTTGCTCTAGGTGGATTTGGATTGGCATGGGCAATTATTTTCGGTTTACTTGCATTATTTCCGCAGGCATTACAGTCATTACCAAAATCTGGTGGCTGGATGAATACGGTAAAAGTAATATTAGGCTTTATAGAAGTTGCACTGGCATTAAAATTTCTTTCCAAAGCAGATCTGGTTTCTAAAACATTTCTTCTGAAAAGAGAAATATTTATTGGCCTTTGGATTCTCATTACTATTGGACTAGTGCTTTACTTATTCGGAAAAATAAGATTCCCGCATGATGAAAAAAATCCGAAAATCTCCATCTCCCGAAAAATATTAGGAATATCAGGATTAGGATTCGTTATGTATTTAATACCTGGATTATTGCCTTCAGATACCCTTAAGCTAAAAACATTAAGCGGTATTTTGCCTCCAACGAATGTGAGTATTTATCAAACCGAAAAAGAAGGCATTCTGGGATTAAGCCCTGAGCACGACTATTTCAAAGCCATTGAACTGGCAAAAAAAGCTGGCAAACCTGTATTGATTGACTTCACCGGATACGGTTGTGAAAACTGCCGTAAAATGGAAGAATTTGTATGGAGTGAGGCAGATATCCTTTCCATTATTCAAAACCAGGTAATTCTGACATCCCTGTATGTGGATGATAAAGAAACCCTTCCTGCCAGCCAACAAGTATCTATTGATATGGGGAATGGACAAAAAAAGAAAATTAAAACTATTGGAGACAAGTGGTCTATGTTTCAACAGATCAACTTCAATAACAATTCACAGCCACATTATGTTTTGGTAACACCTGATCAAAAAGTTATTAATGTTCCGGTTTCCGGATACATGGCTAAAGAGGAATTTAAAAAATTTCTGGAGTGTGGAATTAGCTATTACAAGAAAAATAAATAACATAAATTTTATACAATATGACAAAATTGAATATGATTATACTGCTTTTTATTAGCATTATATTATTTGGACAAACAGAAACAAAAGGAATCCATTTCGAAGACGGAGATTTTAAAACACTATTGAGCAAAGCTAAAAAAGAAAACAAATTACTCTTTATTGATGCCTATACAGATTGGTGTGCTCCATGTAAGCTCATGGCTAAAAAAATCTTTACCCAAGAATCAGTAGGAAATTATTATAATACAAAATTTATCAATGCTAAGTTTGATATGGAAAAAGGTGAAGGTCAGACAATAGCAAAACAGTACAGTATTACCAGCTTCCCTTCTTTTTTATTTATAGACGGAGACGGAAATATTGTTCACAGACAGGTTGGTTCATGCAATGAATCAGAGTTTATTAAACTGGCTAAAGATGCCGAAGATCCGGATCAAAATGTACAGGGGCTTATGAAAAAATTTGAAAATGGAGACAGAGATGCACAGCTTATCAAAAAGCTGTATGAATTTACCCTATTTCAAAATAATGAAATTGCCAAAAAAGTTACAACAGTTTATTTTAGTACAATTGAAGATAAAAACATTACAAAAAAAGATGCTGAAGCTCTTTTGGAAAGAGTTGAAGATTCTGATGATCCTTTATATAAAATAATGATAGAAAAAGAAAAAACGATCAGAAAACTTCTTGGCGATAAGGCATTCAATGATTCTAAAGAAGACATTATAAAAAAAGGAATTGCAAAAATAGCTTATAATAAAGAAAGTAATCAGTTTGATGAAGTGTACTTCCTTAAAGAAGCAACAAAAGTACTGGGTAAAGAAAAAGCAAAACAAGCTTTGTATGAAGCAAAGGCAAATAAAGCGTTGGATAATAAGGACTATACTTCTTATGAAAAAATAATTCTGGAACAGTATAGTACAATTCCAAAAGATGCAAGCCCGGAAGAACTAATGCAGGCTGCATGGAGGTTTGAAAAACTTATATCTACCCCAGAGTCTCTGAAAAAAGCTGTAATATGGTGTAAAGAATCTATAAAAAAGAAGGAAAACTATTTTAATACTCAAACACTGGCTAAACTTTACAGAAAACTTGGAGATAAAGCCAATGCCTTACTATGGGCTAAAAAATCTTTAGAACTATCTAAAAAGAAAGGAATTGAAAATGAAGATGCAGAAGAAATAATCAAATCATTACAATAAAATAAATAATAATTGAATGGAACCTACTCTGTCAGGTTCCATTTGGTTTATAATTATTATGTTAAATCAACTCAAGCAAATCCTTGCAGAGCACTGTTTTTCTATTCTTTCTTAAAAAACAAAATCTTGCCACATGACAGCTTTTATCATCATAAAACATAATACCTTTATTCTAACCAAAAAATAAAAATATGAAACCTAAAATGATCTGGGCTAATCTGGCCGTAGCCAACCTTGAACGTACAGAGAAATTCTATACAGAACTGGGATTCAAGCCCAATAACCCACACAGTTCTAATGAATTGGTAAGTTTTTTTATGGCAGGAAATGAATTAATTGTCCATTTTTTCTTAAAAAATGTCATAGAAAATAACCTGAAAAGTATGAAATTTGGAGATCCTCAAAGCTCTAACGAAATTATATTCACCCTTTCTGCGGAAAGTAAAAATCAGGTAGATGATTGGGCTGAAGAAGTAAAAAATGCTGGAGGAACTATTGTTTCAGCACCAGAAAGCTTTGGAGAAAATTATTATGGTTTTGTGTTTGCAGATCCGGATGGACACAAGTTTAATGTATTTTTTATGTAAACTTACAAACTATTTTTCCCTATATTTGACATTCAACAGATACATATGAACCGCGCGAACTGTCTGCCTCCTCCGGCACCTTAATATTTTCAATTTAATTTGAAGTGAACTTATGTCGATATTTTATTTACGACATAAGCTGTTATGCTTCTCATTCAAAAAATATTAATTCAAATCTTTACAGTTCATTATCTAATGAAAAAATCATATTTATTATTACATCTGGCCGTAATTCTGGCCGGATTTACAGGTGTATTCGGAAAACTGATCACTCTTAATGAAGGTTTACTGGTCTGGTATAGACTCCTCCTCTCCTCCATTATTTTATTTTTTATCTTAAAGCTATTGAGAATTCCAACTGATATTCCATTTCGGGGAAAAATTCAGATTTCAAAAGCAGGATTGCTGCTTACTTTACACTGGCTTCTTTTTTATGCAAGTATAAAATACGCCAATATATCCATTGGTGTGGTATGTTATTGCCTTACAAGCTTTTTCACAGCAGTATTTAAGCCTGTAATTGATAAGGAGAAATTCAAAATTTCAGAATTACTTCTCAGTACACTGACAATTATAGGGATTAGTTTAATATTTCATTTTGATACCTCCTATCAGCTTGGGATTATTTTAGGAGTCTTTTCGTCCGCATTCGGTGCTCTGTATACCATATATAACAAGCGTCTGGTAGACCATTTCGACACGAAGATCATCAACTATTATCAGATGATTGCTGGTACTTTATGCTGGGGAGCATTTTTGCCCGTATACCTCCTCTATTTCAAGTCAGATAGCATAGTCCCTGACTTGAAAAACACTGCATATTTGGGCGTTTTATCACTTTTTTGTACAGTTGGCTTATATGTGATGTTTGCAGAAGTTTTGAAGAAAATTTCCGCCTTTACAGTTAATTTAACCTACAATCTGGAACCTGTATATGCTATTATTATGGCCTTTTTATTTTTTGGAGAAAGTAAAGAAGTCAATCTTTCTTTTTATATAGGATTGGTATTCATTATTTCATCTGTGGTTTTGCAGACGGCAATCTCTTTGAGGAAAACAAGATAATAAGCTAGTTTCTATAAATCAAAACCGGGTACTTAAGTTAGTTTAAGTGCCCGGTTTCATATATTTTATGATTAAAAAAATCACATAATACTATCCATTCATCCCCAAGCTATTGTACAATTTCACCTGCCATATTCCCAATACTTCTTTCAGCATCACAAATGTAAATGCAGCATTATAGCTATTAGGAACCATCGTTATTTCAGTATCTATAAAATCTGATGCCTGTGGAACAGGATTCAATCCAAATGTCTGGAACAAAGCAACAGATCTTTTCATATGAAATCCTGAAGTAACCAGATATACACCGGAAGGAGCCATTTGCTTTACTATCTTGCTGGAATATTTTGCATTTTCATAAGTATTCATGCTTTTATCTTCTTTGATAATATCGGCATCTGATACTCCCATTTTTTTGAAATTTTCACTAAATAATTCTGCTTCACTTTTACGTCCTCTTCCCTTTCCGGAAATGAGTATTTTACAGGGTAGATTATTTTTCTTGTATTCATAATACAATTGATAAGCTGTGACAATTCTGGAATAAGACATAGTATGCAATTTTTCTGTATTGTCAAAATCTACAACTCCGCCACCCAATACTACAATAACGGGATTCTGAGAAGCTGTATTTTTAGTATTAGAAGTATTCACATAGCTTTTCTGCAAATATTCGGAAGTGAGTTTGCCCAGGAAACCATTTCC
This sequence comes from Chryseobacterium sp. IT-36CA2, assembly GCF_949767875.1. Classification (NCBI taxonomy): domain Bacteria; kingdom Pseudomonadati; phylum Bacteroidota; class Flavobacteriia; order Flavobacteriales; family Weeksellaceae; genus Chryseobacterium; species Chryseobacterium sp. IT-36CA2. Next base: position 413,244 of record NZ_CATKPG010000020.1, read on the forward strand.
TATAAAAATGGTCATTAAAACCGCCACTATACCAATTCCTATTCTCAGATTTTTGCGCTTATTTTTTCTTTTTAACAACGTAATGATAACCACAGCAAGAAATACTAAGAAATAAGGTTCTGTAAAAAGTTGGAAAACGCGGAATAAGAGGTCTAGTAAAAATTTCATCTTTAAATAATATTGATTAATGTATAGAAAACATCGGATCCCAAAGATAAGGCAATTTCCTGAGTACTGCTTTCTACAGCAATCAATGATTAAAGATTATTAAAATAATTTAGCCTAATTTATCTTTTTATATAATTATTTTATACATTTGCAATCATTAAACAACACACCATTTGGTGTGTTACTAAAAACAATACCTACCCAAGTGAAAAAGCAGAAAAGAATCACCCTTTTTATGGCTGTACTCCATATATTTTTGGACAGACATTTTTGTAAAGAAAAAAACAAAAATTCCTCCTTAAATATAAAGAAACACCTTCAGCCTTAAACAAATGAAATACAATCATTTGTGCAATAAAAATTTGGACATTAGAATAGATTAAGCTATTAAGAATACTTAATAGAAATGTCTACATATGTTCATGCAGCAGAACGTTTCATTCAAATTTATATAAATCTTAACGATTCTAAAAAAAAATCTCCCAATAATCAGATAGATATCTCAGATGATTATATTCCAAAAATGTATAATCCAAAATCTGCGTGAGACCATTCTACGCTCTATAAGGCAAGTTCGCGCACCTATCTTTAGCTTCTGAAAAAAATTAAATCATACTTTTAAAATTTTACGTATAGATCAGAAAATACAATTTATTGTTGACCAATTACTGTTTATATCATTAAAAAATTATAAACAAATTTAGTTTCAAAATTAATGTTATCTCAATGCAATATGGTTTTTTATAAAATACATTTGTCTTGCAACTTTAATACAACCAATCACATGTCAACAGTTCTTAAAACATTTGTAGCTTATCTTAAAAGACCTGCTCTTTATCCTGAACTGGGCAGAAAAATTATTAAAAATACGGTAAGCAGAAGAAGTCCATTCAAAGGAAAAGTAAAAACAAACTCATGGGCTGCATCTGTAGCGGTATCCCAAAAAGAGGCTGTCTCCAGGCTCTTCTCTATGGATAGTGATCATTTCAAAAATATATACTCCGATATTCTGGAAAAAGCCCATACAAAAGAAAAAGAATGCCCTATTACAATGGGTGGTGCCGGTGCATTGGAGCTTATCTATTATGCATGTGAATTTACCAAAGCACAAAATGTTCTTGAAACAGGAGTGGCTTATGGATGGTCTTCTTTAGCCATATTGCTTTCGCTTCAAAAAAGAAATGGTGCGCTGTATAGCTCAGATATGCCTTATCTTGCTCAGGATGGTGATCGCTTTGTAGGATATGTTGTTCCTGAAAACCTTAAAAAGTTTTGGAAGTTATTCCGTTTTGCAGACAGAGAATCTCTACCTAAAATTTTCAAAAAAGTCTCTACTTTTGATGTTTTTCATTATGATTCTGACAAAAGTTATCATGGAAGAATGTGGGCTTATCATAAAATTTATAAAAGATTGAAACCCGGTGCAGTCTTTATTAGTGATGATATTGGCGACAATTCTGCGTATCAGGATTTTTGTATTAAAAAGAATATTAAGACTTCTGTTGTACAATACGCCGGAAAATACATCGGAGTTTTTATAAAACAATAAAGAAAACCATCCCTATCGCTTCATCAGGCAAGTTTACTTGTCTAGCCTTAGCTACCTAAAATAAAACATCCTACTCTTAAAAACTTTGCGTTTTAAAAAAAATCAAATACTTTTAAACCATTAAGAATAGATTAAGCCGTTAAGAATATTAAGGGAATATCTAAAGATATTCATAAGCGCAATGCTTGTTTCAAATTTATTTGAATCTTAACTATACTTAAAACCTTAAGCCTCCTTAATGGTTTAAAAAAATATACTTCTATTCATAATCTACTTCCCTTTCCAGAATAATCTGGTTTCTGCTTACGGTAACCAGTATTTTTTCTCCTGCCTGGAAGCCGCATTGCTCTACCCACTTCCCTGCTATTCTTATTTCCGGGAAGTACACTATTTTACCATACGCTCTTGAAAACGATTTGAGGGAAACCGTAAGGTTACGATTGCGCAGTTCATTATATTTGTTGCTGTTCATTCTTCTTGTTCTTTTCATATTTGTTATTTTTCAACAAATGAAAACATAATCAGGAGAATATGCCAGTTGAGGAAAGGATAATTTATTCAGAAAGAGAGATATTTTAGAATAGTATTTATTTTAAAAAGGAGCTTTATTTTTTTGTTCTAAAGCTTTATATTTGTTATTATGATTGACACAGATATGCAAAATAAGAAAATACATCAGGGTAGAAATATAAAGCGTTTCCGCGAAATGCTAGGGATCAAACAGGAAGCATTGGCTTTTGAACTGGGCGATGACTGGAACCAAAAGAAAATCTCACTTTTAGAGCAAAAAGAAACCGTAGAATCTGATATTCTGGCGCAGGTAGCTCAAATTTTGAAAGTTCCTGCGGAAGCAATTGAGAATTTTGATGAGGAACAGGCGGTGAATATTATTTCTAATACGTTCAATGATCAATCAAATGGTTATAACTATTATCCTAATTTCAATTTCAATCCACTTGATAAGATGGTGGAGCTTTATGAGCGTATGCTTCAGCAGCAGAGGGAAATGATTGAGAAATTGGAGAGGTTGATTGAAAAGAAATAATAAAATATATCCATCATGTTTCTCACAGAAGAACAATCTGAAAGTCTCAAAAGAGTTATATCAAAATCAATTCGTCGATTATATATTAATGATATAGATTTAATCGAAAGGAAGGGCATGGAACAAAGTATAGCATTTCGCTTCACTCTTTATTTAAATGAAGCTCTACAAACTGTTAAATGGGTAAATGATTTGCAACTTGACATTGATATTGAATACAATAAAAACGGATTAGCTCCCAAAAGAACTCCTAGACGCCCGAAAGGCACAAGACCAGATGTAATTATTCATAAAAGAGGAAATAATGAGTCCAACTTATTAATAATCGAAATTAAAGGTTGGTGGAATCAAGAGTCAAGAGAAATTGATATAATTAAACTTGAGGATTTTACACATCAAGATGGAGAATACAAATATGGACTAGGAGTATTTCTCGAATTAAACATAAATAACTGTATACCTGTTTATTTCTGTGGATATTAATTTATTAATAAAATTTTATGATACTTGCTAAAGTTAAATTAATTGGATTTAGAAATTTCAAAAATGCAACTGTAGATTTTAATGAAAAATCATTAATTATAGGCTCTAATGATGTTGGGAAAACAAATTTAATATGGGCCATTAGGCTTCTTTTAGATCGCAGCTTATCTGATTATGATATTGAGCCACAAGATTCAGATTTTTATGCCTTTACAGAAACTAATAATTTCGAGATTACACTTTTCTTTACAAATGTAGTAGAAGATTGTGTAGTTTCTAAACTTAAAGGAAAAATAAGCGATGGAGATGAATTAATTATAAAATATGAAGGTTACAGAGATTCAAGAACCAAGGCTAAATCATATAAATTATTTTGTGGGTCGTCAATCGAAAAACTTGAAGAAATCGATGATAGATACTATAGAAAAGTGTTAAATCTAAAATATATTAGTAGTAGAAGGGATTTAATAAGATATATAAACAAGGAGAAAAACTATCTATTTCAAACCGCAAAAGAGAATAGAACTGTTGAAGAATCTGAATTTGATAATAAACTATATACTGAGATTCAAGAAAATTTAAAAAGTATAGATGAGCGCATTCCAAAATTAAATTTTGTAAAAGATGCAACCGCAACGATTAATGAAGAATTAACAAAACTATCACTACATCATTCTCAACAACAGATTGTTTTTGATTCTGCTACATCTAATTTGGATTCATTTATTAATAACGTATCAATTTCAGCAAAATCTGAAGACCAATCAGTATTAATAGGTGGGGACGGTAGGTTAAACCAAATATATTTAGCGCTTTGGACCTCAAGAAATCAATTAAGAGAAGAAAACCTAAACGAAGTAACTATTTTTTGTATTGAGGAACCCGAAGCCCACTTGCATCCACATCAACAAAGAAAACTAGCTGAGTATTTAAACAATCAGTTGTATGGGCAAGTAATTACAACAACGCATTCTCCTCAAATTGCTTCTGAATTTAGCCCTAATTCAATAATTAGAATATATAATAAAAATTTAAAATCAGAAGCTGCTTCAGAAGGCTGTTCTCAAATAATTAATGAAGCATTTCAGGATTTTGGTTATAGAATGAGTATCATACCTGCTGAAGCCTTTTTTGCTAGTGTTGTTTTTCTTGTTGAGGGACCCTCAGAAGAAATTTTTTATAAAACATTAGCCAAACAACTAGATATAGATTTAGATAGACTAAACATAAGTATTTTAATGGTTGATGGAATTAGCTTTAAAACCTATGTCAAAATACTTAATGCACTAAATATTGATTGGGTTTTAAGAACGGATAATGATATATTTAAAGTCCCTAAAAAAGATAGACATCGTTTTGCAGGAATTCATAGATGCATTTCCATTTATAAAGATTGTTTTGAAAAACATCCTAAAACTGAAACAATTTTAGATGAACATCTTGATAATACAACTTGGGATTCAAAAACTACTCCTCAACCTGAAAATATAAGTTCTGCGTCATATATTATTGAAGAGTTAAGAAGTTATAATATGTTTTTGTCTGAAAAAGATCTGGAAAACGATTTAGTAAATAGTCCTATTTTAAAAGATTTACAAACATCTTTTAACGAAAATGAAAAGAAAAATTTAGTATCAATAATGCAAAAAAAGAAAGCAATCTATATGTATAAATTTTTAAGGGAAAATAAAAATTGCTTGAAAAATCTTAAAGATGATAATATAGCTATTCCCTTATTTAGATGTGTAGATTTAATTTCTTAACATGAAGCCAACTGAACAACAAAAAATAATTATAGATTATAATGGTAATTCTGTTGTAGTTGCTGCGCCTGGAAGTGGTAAGACATTTGTAATTTCTCAAAAAATAAAAAGAAATTTACATCATTTAAAAGAACATGAAGGTGTAATTGCTATTTCCTATACAAATAAAGCTAGCACAGAATTAAAAAATAGATGCCTTTCAAACGGAGAAAATCCTAAATCATCATTTTTTGGTACTATTGATAAGTTTAACCTTTCAGAAGTTTTAATACCTTTTGGAAAATTGCTGTTTGGTATTCCTTCTACTGATATAAGGATTATTAAGAAAGATTCATTAGAAAATTTTGAATATGAAAGCCTAAATTGGATTGATAGGAATCTTTTATTAAGTGACTTAGACAAAGAAAAGCTTAGTATTTTAGTCAATTATTTTTTAAATGGAATAATTTTAATAGAAACCATTGGGTTGTTTTCAAATTATGTATTAGACCAATCTATAGCCTGTCAAAATTATATAAAAGCTAAATATAAGTTTATATATATTGACGAATATCAGGATTCTGGACAACATCAACACGATATTTTTTTAAAGATTAAAAATCTGGGTGCTAATGCTATTGCTGTAGGTGATCTAAATCAATCAATATATGCTTTTTCTGGTAAAGATGCTAAATTCCTGAAAGAACTATCAGAAAATGATTCTTTTGAACAATTTATACTTGATAAGAATCATAGGTGTCATCCATCAATTATAAACTATTCCAATTATCTATTAAATGATAAAGCAGTTATGATTCCTAATGTTGAATCTAGAGTATATCATTTCGAAACAGAAGGAGATGAGAGTTCAATTGCAAATTTTTTAGATAAAAATTTAGTTAGGTTAAAAAAATATTTTGATCTAAAACATAATAACCAAATTGCTCTATTAGTTAGGGGGAAAAGTACTGCAAAAATTCTTGTTAATTCTTTAAAAACACCTAATAGATATTTTATAAGTAATGATCTAGATAGTAATCTTAATATTTGGTCACTTATCTTTTCTAATTTATTACATTACGTTTTTAATAACAGTCATAAATTTATTGATATTATTGAAGTTTTCACCTCCTATGATAAACTTATAAAAAGAGAGATTGAAGACCTAAAAAAAGTAAAAAAAGATATTGATTACATTATAGAATCAGAAAATATTGATATTACAAAATTAAAAGAACAATTTATTAATATAGCTAATATTATAGCTCCCAAACTATCCAATGATGAATCTATAAACCTGTTGGATAGTGTATTAAATAATAATGAAGAATTGGATTCATATAGATCTGCAGGTAATGATGAATTAGTAATTATGACATTACATAAATCAAAAGGTTTAGAATTTGATTTGGTTATACATTTAGATTTATATGAATGGGTACTTCCTGCTAAACGTCCAGGAAAAAATAATGATTTTGATAATCCGATATATCCTAATTACACTCAAGATTTAAATCTTCATTATGTAGGAATAACTCGAGCTATTAAAGGTTGTATATTATTTACTTCCACTCGAAGAACAAATGCACTTGGAGAAACTAGGAGCGGAAGATATTCAGAATTTCTTACATTAAAAAATATTCAAAAATTAAGATATGTTGATCCAAAAACATAATTTTTTAATCTAAATACTGAATATCCTACATAGAACTATGATTATAAAAATACAAATTTTCAAAAAAATTACATAGTTAAATAACTACATAATTTTTAGTCAAATAACTATACGATAAATTTAAGAAAAGATAGATTTCAGCCAATAGTAAATCCTACAAAAATTGATAATGATGAGAACCAAACTCTTCAAACCATAAACTTATCTTAAAATCCTCCCCTACAACTACTTATTATCATTATTTTTCATACATTCACATGATATTTATAAAAGCACATTGAAAGCTCTTGTTTACTACTATTTTTAATCAAAAAATTGGAAATAGATCCATTAATAGCAACTAAACAAGTATAGTTTTCAATTAAAAGCACAATCATATATTATGTTGAAAAATTTTAAAACCGTTCGTTTTTTACTTCTTCTTCCGCTTTCATTTTCCTTGTTCGGTTTTCGTCCTGCCATCAATGAAGAAGAAAAGATGCAGATTATCATGGTCAATACAAAGAATATTTTGTCCTATTTGCATTACAGCCCCAAACCCATTAATGATGCTTATTCAAAAGAAGTGTATAAACAGTATTTTGAATCAATAGATCCTACAAAAACCTATTTCCTGCAATCTGATATGGATGAGTTTCGTAAATATGAAACCAAGCTGGATGATTATTTGAATACCGGAGATCTTACTTTTTATAAACTGACAGTCGATAAATTGTATCAAAGAATTGATGAAATTGATAAAATGACTAAGGATATTTTCAGTAAGCCCATCAATCTGGAAGAGGATGAAGTATTAACGTTAGAGCCCAAGCTGAAAAATACACCTGCCAACAAGCAGCAGCAGTATAATGAATGGAGAAAATATGTGAAATACAATATTCTTCAGGAAATAGAATCCATGAACAGGAAAAGCGAAGAAAAAAAGAAGGAAGATTCTGATAACAAAGACAACAAAAGTAAGCCCGAAGTACTGAGCCAGGATGAAAAGGTAAAAAAAGCAACAGAAAATGTTAAAGATCTTCTGGAAGAAAAATTTATCAGGTTCAAGAAAAGACAAAAAATGGATTGGTTTACTGTATATATGAATGCCTATACCCATATTTTTGATCCTCATACCAATTATTATTCACCGCAGGGAAAGAAAGATTTCGATATGGACTTCACAGGAAAAATAATCGGAATAGGTGCAGTGATCCAGGAAAAGAAAGGAAATCTTTATATCGGCACATTATCCATTGGAGCTCCGGCTTGGAAGACAAAACAGCTGACTGAGGGTGATAAAATTTTAAAAATAAAATCTACTCCCACTACTGATCCTGTAAATGTTGTGGATATGCTTTCCAGCGAAGCCATAAAATTAATCAGAGGTGAAAAAGGAACTCCAATTACTTTAACGGTACAGAAAAAAGACGGAACTATTCAGGACGTAACCATGCTCCGTGAAGAAATATCGATTGAAGATACTTTTGCTAAAAGTATTATCGTAAATGCATCTGATAAAAAATACGGATTGATCAATTTACCAAAGTTCAATGCTGATTTTGAAGATAAAGACGGCAGAAATGCATCTGATGATATTAAAAAAGAAATCATTAAACTTAAGGAACAAAATATCCAGGGAATTGTTCTGGATCTTAGAGATAACTCTGGAGGATCTTTAAGCGAAGTTGGCGATATTATGGGCCTTTTCATGGATGCAGGTCCTTATGTACAGGTGAAGGACGGAAATGGAAAGATTACAGCTTTAAAAAATAAAAATGAAACGCCGATCTGGAACGGGCCGCTTGTCATTCTACAAAATGAATTGTCAGCTTCTGCAGCAGAAATTTTAGCTGGTGTGATGCAGGATTATGGAAGAGCAGTTATCATGGGATCTCCTGTATCCTATGGAAAAGGGACCGTACAGGTTTTTGTAGATCTGAACAGGTTTCTGAATACCGAGGAAGACTTTGGCTCCATAAAACTAACCATTCAGAAATATTATAGAATCACTGGTGAGTCTACACAGAGAAAAGGAGTAAGCTCAGATATCCAGATGAAAGATGTTTTCTCTTATGCAGACATAGGTGAAAAATATGATGATTATGCATTAGCCTGGGATAAAATACCGGGAACAAGCTTCAGCAAACGAAACTTTCTTAATATTCAGGCTTTGCAGAAAGTAAGTGAAGAAAGAATCGCTAAAAATGATAATTATAAGTTACTGCTTGAATACGCACAATGGAGAGAGAATCTGGGCAAAGAAAAAACAGTACCTCTGAGCATGCAAAAATACAGTGACCTGATGAAGCAGAGAAAAACTCAGGATGATAAATTCAAAGTTTTAAAAACATTAGAAAGCGGTCTTAAATTCACTATGTATCCAAAGGATATTGAAAGAGAGAAAACTGATGCAGCCTTCAAAAATAAATCTGAAGTATGGGTTAAAAATCTGCAAAAAGACTTGTACCTGCAGGAAGCAATACATATAGTTGAAGATATTGAAGTAAGATCTTAAGCGTACTTCTTTATTCGAAATGTAAAATTATAGAGCTCAAAAGTGTATTTCTTTACATTTTTGAGCTTTTTTTATTAAAATCAAAAATTTATTATAAAAATATTTGCGTAGCTAAATAACTACACATATATTTGTAGTCAAATAACTACACGATGAATTTAAGAAGAGATGTATTTCAGGCGATAGCAGATCCTACGAGACGATCTATATTGATGTTGGTGGCGGCACAGTCGATGACAGCGGGAGCCATTGCCTCCAATTTTGATACGGCGAGACCTACCGTTTCAAAACATCTCCAGATCCTTACCGAGTGCGAACTGTTAAGATCTGAACAAAACGGCAGAGAAATTATGTATCACCTAAATCCCAATAAAATGAAAGAAATAGCCGATTTTATAGAACCTTTCCGCAAAATGTGGGACGAAAAATTCAACAAACTGGAAGATGTGATGAAAGCGTATCAGAACAGAGAAGCGTGAGGCGAGTTGGATTGCATAAATGAATAGCAATTTAAAACAACCCGAATTTCTTACCTCGAACCTCATACACAAAAACCTAACTCTCCCACTCTAAAACCCTCAAACCCAAGAAAACCCCAAATATGGAACTCAAAACAAAAATACAAGCCGAAGACGGAAAACAGGAAATCTTCATTATCAGAGAATTTGATCTTCCTGTAGAACTCCTTTTCAAAGCTTATACAGAAGCTGAACTTTTCGAACAATGGATGGGAACAAAAGTGACCAAGTTTGAAAACAAGCAGCATGGAAGTTACCGTTTCGAAACATCAAACCCTCAGGGAGATGTGGTTTTCAATGCCAATGGAACTATTCATGATATTGTTCAGAATGAGAAAATTATAAGAACTTTCCAAATGGAAAATACACCTTTTCCAGCTCAGATTGAGTTTTTAGAATTTGAAAAATTAACAGATACAACAAGTAAAATTATTATTCAGACTATTTATAAATCTGCGGATCTCAGAGATCAGCATCTGAAAATGCCATTTGCTCAAGGTATTAATATGGCTCATAACCGTTTACAGGAGATTTTAGGCAGCAGATAATAGACGCTGAACCAACATTAAAATTGTGAATCGTCAATGATCAGTGAAAGGATAATAACTTTAAGCATTAGACTTTAAATCTTGAACCCTCAAACTTTCCAACACAAAACCCAAAACACATGAATCCAAAAGTTAATTTTTTCTTTAATGACGCCAAGCAATGGAAAAAAGAATTTGAAAAACTAAGAACCATTGCTTTAAGCACTGAGCTAGTAGAAGATTTAAAATGGGGCTGTCCCTGCTATACCTACGAAGGGAAAAATATTTTCCTGATCCACGGTTTTAAAGAATATTGTGCAATTCTTTTCTTTAAAGGTGCTCTGATGAAAGATCCGGATCAGATTCTGATCCAACAGTCTAAAAATGTACAGGCAGCAAGGCAGATTCGTTTTACAGATGTAGAGCAAATCAATGATTTGGAAAAAGTTCTTCGGGAATATATGTTTGAAGCCGTTGAAATTGAAGAATCAGGTGCCAAAGTGGAAATGAAGAAAACCAAAGAGTTTGAAATGGTTGAAGAATTTCAAACTATACTGGATCAGGATCCGGCATTAAAAGAAGCTTTTGAAACATTAACTCCGGGAAGACAAAGAGCTTACCTACTCCACTTTTCCTCTGCCAAACAATCCAAAACCCGCGAAGCCCGCATTGAAAAATGCATTCCTCAAATAATGGACGGAATAGGATTAAATGATTAACTATAAAAAAACTCATCATGAACACACCACAATCACAAAAAAGAACAAAGATTATCTATTGGATATTCACCCTTTGGATGGCATTGGGAATGGTTTCCACTGCTATTGTACAACTGATGAAAAGTAAAGACGAACTGCTCAATTTTACCAATCTCGGCTACCCTTCTTACCTGATGACCATCATTGGAGTATGGAAAATTCTGGGCGTTATCGCCATATTGATTCCTAAACGTTTACTGTTAAAAGAATGGGCCTATGCAGGATTTTTCTTCGTTATGTCAGGAGCAGTTATTTCCCACCTGATCGTGGGTGACACAGCAGGAAGAACTTTCCCGGCGGTATTATTATTCGTATTGGTTCTTATTTCCTGGTACTTCAGACCTGCAGACAGAAAAATCACTATTATTGATTAATAGTTTTAAAGAATAACAGTCAGAAATTTTATCGAAGATAAAATCTTTGCGTTTTAAGAAATATTCTCACTAAGAAATTTGCGCCTTTGCGATTTCCAACAACACAACACAATAAACTATAAAAAAAATTTGACATGAAAAAGAAACTGACCCAGGAACAAATCAACGAACTTTTAAAAACATTAGAAACTCGATTTGAAAAAAATATGAACCGTCATAAAGATCTTCAATGGGAAAAAATTCAGCAAAAACTGGAAGCCAATCCTGAAAAAATATGGTCTTTGTACGAAATGGAAACTACAGAAGGTGAACCCGATGTAGTAGATTATAATAAAAAAACAGATGAATATTCCTTTATCGACTGTTCTCCGGAAAGCCCAAAACGTCGAAGCTTATGCTACGATTATCCGGCCTGGGATGCCAGAAAGGCCAACAAACCTGAAAGCAATGCCATTGATACCGCTAAAGAAATGGGTATTGAACTTTTAACAGAAGAACAATACCGCTATCTTCAGGAACTGGGAAAATTTGATCAAAAAACCTCAAGCTGGATCAAGACACCTCAGCAAATTCGGGAATTGGGAGGGGCTATTTTCTGCGACAGACGATACAATACCGTATTTACTTACCACAATGGCGCAGATTCTTATTATGCAGCGAGAGGTTTCAGAGGTGTATTAAAAGTATAAAGAGAATTATTATTTGGAATCTCTCAACCAGGGAGATTCCACACTCCAGAATATGATTTTCACACCAAGATAGTTTTCTGCATATTCTGTAAATTCTTCTTTAGTGAAAGGCTTTTTAGTTTTAGGATTTTTATACGTAAGAGTCGGCTCCTGAACCGCCATTGCTACCAGAGGAAGCTTTCCTTTGTATTGATTGAAAAAAGGATAAGAATTTTTCATTTGTCCTTTTTTATTCGGAACAATATCAGGTCCGCCCAATCCTATATTATTTTTATAGGCAAAATCAAATAATCTGGACATGTATTGATGGTCATTATCCCATTCACACGGAAAGAAATTCACATACTGCAAGACATTGGATTTTTGAAAAGCATTTCTTGCAAACTTCAGGTTTTCTAGCTCAGCCTGAAAATAACGGTCACAGCTGAATCCTGTTTTATCCTTTTTCATGTCAATATCTATGGCAGTTTCCGGAAGATTAATTCCCTGAATTTTTCCGTCAAATTTCTTTGCCAACTCTCCTATCAGCTTCTGAAATCTCACTCGGACAGCTGGATTCCATTGCTGGGTAGCCCAACCACTTCCAACAGGTTTATTTTCGCCCGGATTATCATATTGAGGAACCAATCCTCCGGCATACTCTTTGTCATTCAAAACATAATCAGGAATATATCTTGCCTGTGGTTCAAAGAATCTGTCCTGAAGCTGAATAAATAGTTTTTTATGGAGACCCGTCAGATAATCAAGATCTTTCTCAATAACAGAAAAATCATATACATCTTTTGATTTTTCCAAAGCCCTCCAGTTATAGACAATCTGAACTCCGCCAATATCTTCCCTCGTAATCATTTTTTCAATATCATGAAGGTCTCCCGAAGAAGTATAAATGTAATTTTGAGGAGCCTGTGCTCTCATCAATTGTAAACCTAGAATAAATAATCCCAATCCTAGTACTTTAGTAATCTTTTTCATTAAAATCAATTTTAAAAAGTAAATCATTTTTCGTGCCTAAAAACATTTATCATCTTTAAGACCATTGAAAATTATTCTTATTTATAAACAATATTCTTCAATATATAAATACTATTGCTATTTTTGAACTTCAAAATTTGATTTTAACAATTAAGGATATGAAAAAATTAATCTTATTGGGTGCTGTTTCAGCTTTTTTAATCAACTGTAATAAGAAAACTGAAGCTCCGGCTCCAGCCCCAAAAGCAGATACGATTGCTGTTGAAGAACCTGTAATTGATACTCTTGGACCAAAATCTTTCTGTTATGTAGGGGTAACTGGAAAAGACAGTGTTTTTGCCTCTATTGATGACAATTTGGGAACAATCACCGGAAAATTATCTTACAAAAACAGTGAAAAAGACAGTTCAAAAGGAGATGTAACCGGTTTCAAATCCGGAGATACTCTAAAACTAACTTATGAATTTACTGCAGAAGGTAAAAAAAGCAAAAGAGATATTTACTTCCTTCAAAAAGATAATGCTTTGACAGAAGGTATTGGTGATCATAAAGAAGAAGACGGACAGTCCAAATATGCTGACGATAAAAAAGTAAGCTATAAAGACGGACAGAAGCTAAACCCTGCAGATTGTAAAGTTGTAAGCGAAGCTTTGAAAAAATAATTCATCGTAAAAACAAAAACAGCCTTGAAAAAGGCTGTTTTTTTATCTTAATTCTGCTCAATAATTTCAATAAAGCGATTCACAGCTTCATCTCCTGTACTCCAGGAAGTAATAAGACGAATAGCAGAAGAATCTTCATCTACTTTTTTCCAGACGTAAAATTCAAAATGCTCAGATAATACCTCAATCAACTGATTATTGAGAATAGGAAAAATCTGATTGGTATAAGTATCAGAAAGAAATGCAGCTCCTTTTTTCTGCAATGCATTCTTAATTTTCATCGCCTGCTGATTGGCATGTCTTGCCAGATCAAAGTACAGATCATCTTTCATCAGTTCCATAAACTGAATTCCTAACAGTCTTCCTTTTGCCAGTAATGCTCCTTTCTGTTTGATATTAAAGGCAAAATCTTCCTGAAGAACAGGATTATTAATCACAATGGCCTCTCCTATTAAAGCTCCGTTTTTGGTACCTCCAAGATAAAAAATATCAGTTAGCGCAGCTACTTTCTCCAGGGTAAGATCACTGATTTCCGCAGTCAGTCCATGTCCCAATCTTGCTCCATCCATGAATAGATACAATTTATTCTGCTTACAAAATAAGGAAAGCTCCTCCAATTCTTTTGCCTGATAGATTGTTCCCAACTCCGTAGAATTGGAAATATATACCAGTTTAGGCATTACCTGATGCGGTACATTACTATGTCCTTCTAAAATTGGGATAATATCTGATGGTCTTATTTTTCCGTCTGCTGTTTCAATGCTCAGTATTTTATGACCTGTAGCTTCAATAGCTCCCGTTTCATTGTTCAGAATATGCCCCGGTGCTGCAGAAATAACACACTGATAAGGTTTTAAGATCGCCGAAATAACAATTAAGTTAGCCTGTGTTCCTCCTGAAACTAAAAAGACTTCCGAATCCGGGTTATTGATTTTTTCTTTGATTAATGTTTTAGCGCTTAATGAATACTCATCTTCTCCATATCCGGCCTGCTGTTCAAGATTATGCTGTAAAAGGGCCTGTAAAATATTGGGGTGGCATCCTTCAGAATAATCATTTTTGAATGAAAATTTCATAGAGTAAATGTAAAAAGAAAATCGTTCTTATGAAACAGATAAATCAATACAATATCTGCAAATATTGCATTTATTGAATAACATCATTAGGCTGTCCCACCTGAAACCCTTTTCCGGAATTTATATATATCTTATATCTCTTTTTACAATTTTTTTCCAGTGGCTCAATAAAATAAGAGACACCGTTCTCCATATAAGCTCCTGTTAAATTTCCTGAGGCAATGGTTAAGGTAATAAGCTTTGTACCATCTTCAGATTTCCCTTTAAAACTGTATACCTGCTCTTTTCTCAATGCTTCAGTTGTTCTGTCTGCTGTTATATATTTTGTTTCATTACCATTGATATCATATAAATTAAAAATAATCTCTTTTGTTCCTCCCTTATTTAATTTATTTTCCTTTATAAATTTTTTAGGATTAAAATCAAATGCAAAGCTTCGGGATTGTCCTGATATATTACAGAACAATGTAAAAAGCAGAAATAGTATAATGTTTTTCATCTTGGGTAGTATTTATTAATACTCATACAAATTCTATACAAAAAAGGAGCTATATCGCTATAGCTCCTTTAAATATAAATTATTTATTATTTTTTGATAACTTTTGATTGATGAATCAATGTTTTATTATTCAATAATTTTAACATATAAACACCGGTTTTAAATTTAGTGAAGTTAATAGCTGAATTATTCATCGTATTACTTTCCATTAATCTTCCCGATGCATCATAAATTTCATAATGAGTGATCTTCTCATCACTATATACCTGAAGGAAGTCTTTTACCGGATTCGGAACCAAGCCAATTGGCTTTTTAGAAAGCTCTTTGGTACTTAATACAGAAGTAATATTTAAAGTAATATTGTTTCTGCTTAATTGGTAACAAACTTTTGCCTGATTAAGTTCAGCAATCGTTTTATTAACTAATGCGCTTTCTGCTCCGGTAAACGAAATACCCTGTACCGTATATGTTCCTACTGGTAAAGTCGTAAAGTTACCTGTTGAACTTGTAGCAATGATCGTATTGGTTGTCGGATTAATAGCTGCATACGTAAAACTAACGCCTGCAGGTAAACTTACAGTATCATAGAATTGCCCAGGTC
This sequence comes from Chryseobacterium sp. IT-36CA2, assembly GCF_949767875.1. Taxonomy (NCBI): domain Bacteria; kingdom Pseudomonadati; phylum Bacteroidota; class Flavobacteriia; order Flavobacteriales; family Weeksellaceae; genus Chryseobacterium; species Chryseobacterium sp. IT-36CA2. The sequence continues at coordinate 429,079 of NZ_CATKPG010000020.1, forward strand.
CATTAATGCTAACCACAACACTTGATCCTGCAGGAGTACTGCTCAGATTTCTTGAAGTCATGAAATACTCTACACCCTTTTCCAGATTTACTGTTAATGTTCTGTAATAGGTAAAGCTGGTTCCTGTTCCGGAATACACAGCATTTGAAGTCAAGAAATTAGCAGTTCCTGTTTGGGTTCCTTTATATAAAGTAATAGCCACACCACTTGGAGAAGGATAGCTTAATGTATAACTTCCTGTTTCTGTTGCTTTGAATTTTAAAGTCAGCATACTTGAGCTTGCATTAAGCAGATAAGGAGCTGTTTGTGCCTGATTGAATATGTACCAGCTATTGGCAGTCATATTCGCAGCATCGAAAGTAAGTGTTTTAGAATTATACGTATCATTCGATGGGGTTTGTGGTACCAGATTAAGGTTAGCCTGTGCACTTCCCTGTATTGCTGTTACCACTTTCGGATTATCTACCATAATGGTTTGGAAAGCATTACAGTTGGAACTGATGATAAAATTAGTATCAGAAACATCAAAAAATTCTGCGTAATCATTAATCACTGCCGTAACTTTTATTCTTGCTTTATTGGTATAAGGAACAAATGGCAAAGTTACCGCTGCAGTTCCATTATTCGGAACATTGGAAGCAAGTACATATGGGAAAGTGTCTCCCCCATCCGTAGAAAGAAGAACATTAACTGTATTTTTCAGAACATTGGTCTGGTTTACATCCCATGTTACATTGATATTTGTTTCAGCATTCACTGTCACATTTGAATTAGGATAGGTCACTGCTAAAGGTCCCTGGTCAGTTACGGTCACTGTAACCTGATCAGAATCTGCCCCGCCAGAAATCACACTGTTATCTCTTACAGTAAATCTCATTTTCATGGTTCTAGCTACCAAAGGAAGTGCCTCTGCTTCATTAACAGGAGGATTATTCTGGTTATTCAGAACAAATTTCATTTTTGGAAAATATCGTTCTGTAGTCGTTGTACTCTGCTCAGATCTGAACAATGGCGCTGTAGTACTGTTGACTGCAGAATATCCGCCACTTCCGTTAATAGTACTTCCAAAAGCTCCTTTATCATTAGCTGTAGCAACGTCTACCTGATCCCAGGTATAAGAAAGGTTGGTATCTTCGGCATCACTTGCTATTCCTTTCAGTTTAAAAGGTGTATTTTTCGGAATGCTTATGGCAGTATTCCCCGGGTTTGCAGATGGCGGTGTATTATTTACTGCTACAGAAGTATAACAGGTAGAAGACACTGCAAGTGTATTTAAGATCTGATCAATACTTTTGGCATGGAAATAATTCAAACCGTTATTTCCAGTATTAGTTTGATCATTAGGAGTAGTACAGTTGTTTTTATAAGCCATAATAGTAGATCCTGAACCCGGCTCAGTTGCTGCCGCAGAGTTCCATCCGGAAGTACAGAATGTAGGGCTTGAAGGCGTTCCTCCCACCGCATTATAAGTATGCCCTGCTCCAAACTGGTGCCCCATTTCATGAACGATCAGGTTGGCAGACAAAGATTTTGGCATAGAGAGCGTCCATTGGCTCCATGCTCTCGCTTTAAGAGATGCAGTACATGGACGAGGACCTGCCTGTCCCTGAGCGCTTCCTCCCGCTCCCGGCATAATATTAAAGGTATGACCAATATCGTAATCTGCATAAGGCAGTGTTCCGTTCGTATTCATAATATCGAACCCGGATTGTGAATTGGCCGCTGAGGCAAAAGATGGGTCTATTGTAAAAGGATCTGTAGCTCCGTCAGTAAAAATCAGGGTTTTATTGGTTGTTTTATCAATTAATGTAAAAGAAATGGATAATTCTGATTCATATATCTGATTGATAAGGTTCATCATAGCCACCAATTCTCCAAGAGCAGCATCCTGATTTCCTAAAGCAGTTGTAAATTCACCAGTCGTTGCTACAGCCATCCTGAAGGTTTTCAATGAGCTTCCATAAGGAAATCCTGTCGCAGACTTCTGAACATTCAAGCCTTTAGCTACGGCCTCTAAACTCTCTTTGAAATCATTTTCATCCGTTCCGCATATAAATTTTTCACCAAACATTTCAAAAGAGTTATAAATACGGTACTCCCCTTTTTTAGTTTTGTAAGGTTCAATGATGTAATATCCTGTACCGGATTTAACCATTGCAGATATCTCATTTCCAACCAGTGTAAGTTTTATCTTATCCTTTCTGTCCTTTGAATATCCGTCAAAGGTGACAATATTATCAATTTTCCTTTTTAAAAGATTATTTTCAGAGAGAATAAACTCCTTTTTAGTACCATCAATAAGCGTTAAAACAATAGATTGGTTACTAATTTTTTCAGAACTTTTTCTACTGGTATTTACAGTTCTTTTAAAATCATCAATATTAAGTTTAAAAGTTGTTCCAGGAAGATCATCACTGTTTAAACCAATGGGCTTCAATATCTGTGCATTCATAAGAAATGATGCACAGAGTGAAAGGAAAGTAATTTTTAATTTCATTGCTCTATTTTTTACGAAGTTAAGATAAGTAATTAATCAATAAATCACATAAAAATGAAAAAAAACGCATGTCAATCCTTAATACCTTAAAAAAAACACAAACATCTCTAATTATTAAGAAAAATATTAATTAAAATTTGAATAAATAAAAATACAAAAAACTTTCAAGCTTACATATAACAATCTCATTTATAACTAATTTTAAATTGCATACTTGTTAATTTACTCATAATTCTATTTTTTCATTAAAATAATTTGCAGATTCTTCAAATGAATTTTTGCTATATAAGCATCATAAATTAAATTATATTTTGTTAGATTTGTATTGAAAATCATCTAACATTTTGAAAACAACCCTAACAGAAGAGAATTACCTGAAAGCTTTGTTTCATTTAGTTGACAATGAAGGAAAGGTTACGATTAATGAGCTCAGTAAATTTTTGAACGTAAAAATGCCGAGTGTCAATAATATGATGAAGAAATTTGCCGACAAAAAGTGGGTCATCTACGAAACTTATAAGCCATTAATTGTTACAGAAAGCGGAAGACGTGAAGCAGCACTGGTAGTTCGTAAACACCGGCTTACTGAAATGTTCCTCGTTAAAAAAATGAATTTTGGCTGGGAAAATGTTCATGAAATCGCAGAACAGCTTGAGCATGTGCATTCTCAAATCTTTTTCGATAAAATGGACGAAATTCTGGATCATCCTAAATTCGATCCACATGGAGAACCGATCCCAGATAAAGACGGAAATATTATCTCACAAGATCTGCAAAAACTCAGCAACTGTGAACCTGGCGAAGATGTGACCTTTGCTTCAGTTACCCTATCTGATGATGCTTTCCTTACCTACCTGAATGACAGAAAACTGCTCCTCAATACCAAAGTAAAAGTGGTAAAAGTGGAAAGTTTTGATAAATCAATGACGATAGAAATTGAGGGCAAAACAGAAATTTTAAGCAAAAAAGCAACTGAGAAAATATTGGTAAAAAAATAAACTACCAACAATTATTATACTAAAAGTGACTCATTGTATAAAGTCACTTTTAGTATAATCTATTAAAAAGGTACAATCAGTTTTAAAGAAATATTTCTTCCCATATTATATATGTTTCCTAAGTATTTTAACCGGCTAAGATGTGACTGATAAGCCCGATCAAATGCATTGTTTACCTGAAACTGCAAGACAGCTGAATGGTTTTCAGAATAATGAATGGCAACGGATGCACCGATATTAAACAATGTATAATCAGGCGTTGCTGTTTCTGTATTGTCTAACCCCATATACCTGTTCTGTGCCGCCGAAAACTCTACTTCTGCTGTGGGTGTTACGGATGAAATCAATTTTGACCGGATAGATATTTTTTGGGATAGGTTTCCGGATAACTTTAATGGAGAAATCAAAGGAAGATATTCTCCCTGAGTTTCTTTATTTTTGAATTTTTTATCACGGTTGAAACCATAAATGACGGATAAACTGGTTTCAAAATTAAACCCTTTCCATTTTTCAGGATGCAGTGACAGCCATGCTTCCATACCATAAAGCTGAGCGGAAGCCTGCTGATACTGATAAGTTTTATTACCCTGCGCATCTACGATAGGATTTCCCTGTGCATCTACAAGTAATGACAGATAAATATAATTCTGGATATTATTGTTGAACCAGCTTACATCTGCTGAAAAGTCCTTAAATCTGGTACTGATTCCCAGATCTTCCTGTAATGAGAACTCAGGGTTGAAATCTCTGTTTCCTTTATAGATAATATGGGCTCCGGGATCTAGTCCGTTTGAACCAATTTCTGTAATGTTTGGTGCTCTGTAACTTCTTCCAATATTAGCTTTAAGACTGATCTGTTTTGTCAGCTGAAAAGCCGATCCGATACTTGCAGACAGACCACCGAACGTTTTGTTGTAAGAAGCAAATCCAAGTCTGGTATTAGCAGACGCCTGAGCAGCATGTTCTTCAAATTGTGGTACAGGATTAGTCTGTATATAAAAATCATCCCAGCCGATCTTTCGGATATCATAACGGGCACCGCCACTTATGTTGAATCTTTTATGTTTCCATTTGATATATGTATAGATTCCTCCTTCACTTAAGTCGTAATCGGGAATTGGAAAATCTGTTGCTGATTTATTTTTATTATTTTGAACCATTCCGTTAATACCCGCAGAAATTTCAACTGATGAAAATTTAGGAAAATTATAGCGTATTCCATAGTTTAACGTATTAAGCCTTACATACATTCCGGGTTGTGAGGGCACAGTGGGATGATTATATTCTCTACGGATATTTTGCTGCAAAGCCAACTGAATATCCAGATCCCCTTTCCCTATCTGCTGAGTGTGCTGTGCATAGAGCCTGTAATGTTGAATTCTCTGGTGCAAAGGAGAAAGCGTATAAGAATTAAGATCTTTTTCTGAAACAACAGGCCTTTTTTCAACGTCATCGTCGTCTCCCTCTCCTATCTGATAGGTAAATTTTCCGGTGCCCGGATCACGGCTTCCATCAGGTATTCCCTGCAGATTATCATATAATGTAAAATTGATTCTTGAAAAGCTTGTAGTTGTTTTTCGTCCCAAGAGAAAGGAAAAGTTTTTTTCTTCAAAATTGGTATTGTATACTCTTCCATCTACAGCATTCCTGTAGTTTTTTGCCATTCTGTAGGAAGCATTTAATGAAGCTATAAGAGAATTCTTTTTATAGCCTAACTGCATCCCATTTCCGATAAGACTATTATTTCCCTGATATTCACTTGTTATTTTGCCATGCACAATACCATCATTTTGAGAAGGCATATAAGGAAAAAGACTTACCACTCCTGCCAAGGCATCAGAACCAAACATCAAGCTGGCAGGTCCTTTTATAACCTCTGCCCGTTCTACAATATAAGGAGCGACTTCTATACCATGCTCATCTCCCCATTGCTGTCCTTCCTGGCGTATCCCATCATAAAGAGTCAGTACCCGATTATAGCCCAGTCCTCTGATAAAGGGTTTTGAAATATTAGGTCCTGTTTCCACCACACTTAATCCGGGAGCAGATTTTACCAATGAACTGATGATATTGGTAGCCACAGTTCTTTCAATTTGTTTGGACGAAATACTGAGCATGGCAACGGGGGTTTCTTTAATTAAAGTTTCCCTCGAAACTCCTGTTATTGCTATTTCATCAATCCTGTTACTATTTTGGGTAAGTACAATATTTGGAATGAGTGTATTTTTTTTTCCTACAGAAATATCCTTTTCAAATTCTTCATATCCTTTAGCTTTCACCAAAAGCTTATAATTTCCTGGAGACAGGTTTTTGATTACATAATCACCATTTTTATCCGCTGTAGTTTTTATCGAGGTATCTTTCAGCATTACGTCAGCACCAGGACTTCCTCCATTTTCAAAAAGTACTTTCCCTGCTATTTCCGCATCCTGAGCATTTACCATTATAGTAATAAAGATTACCAATACCGACAGCATCAATCTAAATTTCATATACATTAAGGTTTTTATTAAAGTCTTTGAAGCATTGAAGAAATGGTTATTAATTAAAAATCAAAAGTACTAAAAAAAACAATATCGCAACAAAGTTGCATTATTTAATTTTAAATTCATTTTAAAAAATAGTCTGTTCTAAAATTTTCCTGAAGAACAGCACTCGATTAACTGTTAAAAAACGGTTAAACTCCCTTTTTGAACTCTCCGAAAAATTTATTTTTAATTAGGTTTGCAAAACTTTCTACAGCATTTGTCATTCTGACAAATACCAACATTTAATTATTACTTAAAAAAATTATGAAGAAAAGCATCCCATTTTTTATTATTTCGATGTTATTAAGTCCATTTTCAAATGCTCAAACCACTCAGGTAAGAGATTTTGTAATTGAACCACAGATTAAGCCTAATTTCTATATTTATAAAACTTTCGGGGTATTCGGTGGGAAAGAATATTCTACCAATGCAGTTTACCTGATTACCAAAAAAGGAGTTGTTTTATTCGATGTTCCATGGCAGAAAACGCAGTATCAAAGTTTGTTGGATACAATTCAAAAACGTCATAATCTTCCTGTTATAGCAGTATTTGCAACCCATTCACATGAAGACAGAGCCGGAGATTTAAGTTTTTATAATAACAAAGGAATCAAAACTTACGCAACAGCTAAAACCAACGAACTGCTGAAAAAAGAAGGAAAAGCAACTTCTACAGAAATTATAGAAACCGGAAAAACATACCGTATTGGCGGAGAAAAATTTGTAGTAGACTTTCTTGGTGAAGGACACACTGTAGATAATGTAGTCGTTTGGTTTCCAAAATATAACATATTGGACGGAGGATGTCTTGTAAAAAGCAGAACTGCAGAAAATCTGGGTTACACAGGAGAAGCCAATGTTGCTCAATGGCCGCAAACCATGGCAAAACTGAAATCAAAATATTCAAAAGCCACTCTTATCATTCCAGGTCATGATGAATGGAAAGGAGGCGGACACGTAGAACATACGCTGGATCTTTTGAACAAAAAATAATCATATGAAATAGAAAAGACCTGACTTTTGCCAGGTCTTTTTTTATAAAGCATTTACTTCCCTGAAAGATATTTTATAGCTTCTCCCATTACTCTGTCTACAAATGTTTGCGGACTATTTTTCATTTGTGAAACTTCAACATCCGAAGGAGGTGCCACATAAATATCCGGCTTTACACCAATTCCCTCTATGACTTCTCCGTTGAGATTTTTAGTGGCCATCAACGGTATATAAAATTTAAAAATCCCATCAGCGATGACATCCTGGGTGCCACCGTTAAATTCATCAGGTCCTCCCAAACCTGCAGTAGCTCCCGCACTGTAATCCCCTATTGAGATAGCATGAGGTCCCTGGCTTTTAAGCATCAATGTAGACATTTCCGACATACTGTAACTTTCCTTATCTGTTAATAATACAATCGGAATATCTTTGGGAAGTCCAAACAGATGAGGTTTTACCTGTACCGGAATCCAGGGAGTATAATTAAATTGTCCGTTACCCTCTTTTGTCCTTTGGTAAAATGCCGTTGTACTTTTGGTAATAAAACGATCCACAAAAAAACGAGTATCCATAGTGTAACCGCCACCGTTGCCTCTTAGGTCAATAATCAGTTTTTTAATATCTCCTTTATGCAAAGGATTCAGAAACTTTTTATAAAAAGGAGCACTTGTCAGTATTTTGTTTGCGGCATTCTGAAAGATGTCTAATCGATACCCCCATTTTACATGATCATTCATTTTAGCAATAAACCATTGGATATAAGGAAGGTTTTCACTATTTAACACAGTTGAATAAGTTGCCGGACTATTATATTTTACAAGATTATTAGACTTGGTGAGTAACTGCTGGGTTAAAACTAAAAAAGAATCTGATAAAACTTCTGTACTTTTAAACGCTCCGATCTGACTGTTGAAGGATTTCATATCATTTGAATTCGGAAATGAATTCCATTCGTTCAGTATATTTATAGTGAAATTTTTAATTTCATTTCTCTTGCTAATATCACCAATTGCATTGAGCTCTGCGCTGCTTTCAATAGCTGCAGGGGTAAGAACCAGAGAATTTCCCGGATCCGGACTTACATATTTATCAGCAAGATCAATTTTAAGAAATTTTTGTAATGCAAAACTATCATATGTAAAATAGTAAATTTCAGGGTTAGATTTCAAACTTCCCATAAGATATGTCATATCATCCTTAGTATCGCTGTAAGAATTAAATACAACATCATTCAATCTATCTTTCATATATGCGAATTTTGCATCAAATGAATAATAATTAGATTTCTTTTCCTTCATCCCCCCTAAAAATGTATAAGTATTGACAACACCGGAAGTTGAGAAAGGCATACTTATTTTAACATTAAAATGTCTGTCAATAATAGGGTTGATGATCTCTGTAAAATACCCTCTTGCTTTTTCAGCATCTGCCTGCATATCCGCATCGCTTACTCCAATCCTACTATAAGATTTTAAAGCAGCAAATTTGGGGTAATATTCTTTGTATATAGCATTCCAGTCCATCCCTCCTTTTTCCTTCTGTTCATAAAAGTAATTATACCGCTGATCCATTACTGTCCAGAATACTTTAAAAAGATCTGCATAAGATTTTATATCATTCCTCGTATATCTTGTTGGTTCTTTAATGGAAGATTCGTAATCCTGTACACAGGAATTGAATATTGCTGATGCTGAAAATAATGCAAGTCCTAAATAAATGATATTTTTTTTCATTTTTATATATTTTAATTGATAAGATTTTATTTAAATTTATACGACACGCCTAAAGAAATCATATACGACCTAATTGTAGACTTACGATCTTTATCATCATTTGCCATATTGATATCCGAAAGCCCATACTGATAATTATAGGAGCCATATACATCAAACTTTTTGAAAGAATACCCTGCTTGTACCTGACCTGCCAGTCCGTAGCCCCATCGGTTGAGCTGATTCTCATTCTTCTTGAAATCATACGTATCCGAAACTTCCGTATAATTGTAAGTTCCATTTTCCTGCTCTTCATTAAATACCGGATACCTTCCTTCTCGTTTCATCTTAAGCCAATAATCCGTATACATTCCTCCGGCAACCTTGATCCACACTCCGGTAGTTTCATGGGGGTTGTTCAAAATATAGCCTCCAATCATTAGAGGAAAGGTTAAAAAATCATTGGTATAATTTGTATACCATCCCGCCCGGTTTCCCGTTCTCTCAAACTTATAATTCTTTTGCTGGAAGGAAATTCCTGTAGAAACGAAAAGTGATTTCCAAATCATATATTCCCCAGACAGGTTGACTCCGAAACCAGATCGTGCTGTGTATCTTGAATCAACAAGATTAGAAAGATTAGAGTGTAATACGCTGTTGGTATACCCTGCGTCCAGGCTTACCTTTAATTGATTCTGCCCCATCATCGCCGTTCCGGTACAAATAAGCCATAGGCAGAAGATTTTAAACGTTTTCTTTTTCATAGATCTTTTTTAAATTATTTCATTAGTAAGTAATTATCTTATTAGGATTTAATATCAATCTTTAGGGAGAATTTGTATCTATTATTCTTTGAAAACCATTCATTTATACATTTATCAAATAAAAACACAAATAATTAACATATTCCCATAGTATTATCGTTAAAACTCATAAAATCATTAAAAAAAATCTACGACACATCTACTTCTTCAAAATAACCTACTAATTATCAATTCATTAAAAATCAATGACAATAATATTTTCCTGCCAATTGTAGATGCTAAGAAGTATCATGTAGGAGATGATGTAGAGTATATGTAGAATAGATGATGTAGGTAAATAATAGAGATCTAACCCCCTACTCAAATGCCACACAAATTTTATAAAGTAGTTTTTGTTGTAAAGCCCCCATAAAAAACATGAAAGAAAAATCGAATTATGCAAAGTAAAACATAATCAACGCGATGGCAACTTATCATTTAAACTGAGTGCTGTAAGGGAAACCGATTGGGGATATGATGAATGGAAAGGAGGCGGACATGTAGAACACAAGATTGATCTATTGGATAAAAAAAGTATCGGGCCCTGGCGAATGCCAGGGCCCGATACTTTTAAAACCATTATTTTAATGGTTGATATCTGCTAAAAGTTGGGATACTTTTTCAATTTCCTCCATCGTATTGAAATAATGAGGTGATAATCTGATGGCGTGATCTACATTTTTAGAAGTAAAATCAATTAACGCATCACATTTCTTATTCTCCTTAAAAAAAACGTTGTTCTCGGTCAGAATTTTATGGATCTTTTCAACGTTTCCATCTGCCTGGCAAAAAGTAATAATACTGCTTAATCTATTACCTTTATCCAAAACCCTGAAATCACTATTCTGCAGATTAATCCTCAATGTATCTGCCAACGTGCGATTGTAGTGTTCAATTTTCTCCATTCCTATAGAATTGGCATAGCGTAAAGCTTCTGTAAAACCGAGTAAAGCAGAATATGGTCTTTCAAAAAGTTCAAATCTTTTGGCTGTATCAATCAGCTGGAAATCATCAAAAGAAGTCCATTGGGCTCCAATACTATCTAGAAACAAAGGATATATTTTCTGGTTTAATACTTTGTCTGAAACGTACAAAAATCCGGTTCCTCTTGGTCCGCGCATAAATTTTCGTCCGGTTGCTGTCAGAAAATCACAATTGATTTTTTCAACATCTACCACAATCTGACCTACTGACTGGCAGGCATCCACAAGATAAAGAATATCATACTGTTTACATAGCTTACCAACTCCTTCTATATTCTGAATTAAGCCAGAATTGGTAGGAGTATGAGTAACTGCAATTAATTTGGGATGATGCTTTCTGATCAAATTTTCGAAATCTTCAAGATCCAGTTCGTTGTCTGGAAGATTAGCAACTCTGATGATTTCGATTTTATATCTTTTCTGCAAGGAAATAAAAGCAATCTGATTGGATATATAATCATCATTGGTTGTAATAATAGAATCTCCTTCTTTGAAAGAAATACTTGACAAAGCTTTAGCATACCCATCTGTAGAACTATTTACAAATGCAATATTGGAAGGTTTTGTATTAATAAGTTTCGCGGTCTCTTCGTAAAACTGATTAATCAATCCTGAGTTTCGTGTTGCCGCGGTATATCCTCCAAATTCCTGTTCTTCGTATAAAAACTTAACGGTTGCCTCCACAACGGACTTTGGCATTAATGATGCTCCCGCACTGTTTAAAAATATCTTATCCGAGCATCCCGGCGTTTCCTGTCTTATAACCTCTAAATTCATTTTTATCAAACCTTAAAGCAAATTTACTTCTAATTTTTTCTATACAAGTACATAAAAAATCCCGAATTTTCATCCGGGACTCTATTTTTAATAAGTGATTTTAATCTAAAACACTCCAACCTCTTTTTGGATTCGTGTTGGTAGAAACTTCCTGCTCATTAACGATGATATTTTCTTTTCTCTGACCGATATAATCAAGTTCGCTCAGTTTTGAGAAAATGATTTCCAGGCTTCTCAACATCTGTTGAATATAAAGCAAAGGCTCGCCACAATTATGGTGATCATAATTCGTTTCTGCAACAATAGAAAGCTGGTTGAGTAAAGTATGAGGAGCAATCTCACTCCATTCTAAGCTATAATTCAACATTTCTTCCAATTCTGCAGGTACTAAAAGCTGAGTTGAGTTGTATAAATGAAGTGCCAGCCTTGCAAAAGACTCGATCAAGAATACAGGCGGCTGCCAGGGAGTAATATTTCTGAACTGGAAATACATGTCTCCAAAAGTATTCACCATGGTAGTACACAAAAACTTAACGTTTTGTGCCAACGCGGTATTTTGATTTTTATGAGAGGCTTTCTGAATAATTTTAAAGGCATACTGCTGAAGATTTCCGATAGATTTCGCATAGCTGCTGTAATACTCCACCAAAGCCGGATGACTTTGCACAGAAGTACAAGGCGGAATAAAGTTGGAATCTACCTGAGCAATATTTCCTTTTAAATCTACTTTTCCAATGATAAGATAATTCCCTCCTGAATAGCTGCTGTTCAAAGAAGTTACAGGAAGTAATTCGATATGGTGATTCGGCTGTGCACTTGGATGACGTGGCGGAATTTCCTCAGGATCAATATCCCCAAAAGGTACTTTATCAAAAGGGTTTACAGAAATAAGAATATAATATTCCCCATCTGCTTGCTCTTCATTCATGGATTTTGCCAAAGACTTCACACTTATTCTCCTGTCTGTAAGCTCAATACGGTATCCCGCCATGGTAACCGCACTGCAACGCTTGATTACGAGCTGTACATCATTGGTTGCTGTATTGTGAACATCAAAAATGGTACGGTCTGTAAATTCGTTGGAAATAGGCAAAAGTCCGTAGTTATATGTAGTAATTCCAAGAGAATTGGAATCTCTGATCGTATCAATTAAGAAATTATCCTGATCATTAAGATGTCTCTGGGAAACCTTCATCCCATCCACCCAATTGATTGCAAAATGTTTAATAGGCTGTATCATGTTTAATACTTTTTAGATTTTTGTGTTATTGTTTTTTTGCGACTCCCTCCTCTTCATGCTGAATAACTCTCTTACAAATCACCACTTCATTTTCAGAAATGCTGTTTGTCGTAATGTCGTGGTCGAAATCTATATATTTTCTAAAACTGAAAAACGATTTTTTAGTGTAGAAGATCCAGTAATACGGCTCATTCCCTTCATCAGAAAGATGAATAATAGAACCCGGATTTTTGTGGTTGTAATCATCCACTACCCTGTAGAACCAATCTCCGAAAGTAACTCCTGTGGGAAGTGTTTTTGCTTTAATTCTGAAACGGTTAGAATCTTCTAATTTTTTACTCAATTCAACATTCAATACCATTAATCTGTCAAAATCTGCTCCTTCAAAATCAGGTAACTTCTGCTCTGGTGAATATCTCCATGTTTTATAAATATCAAAAGGAATACTGATGAACTGAATATAACAGTAATAAAATACCATTGGAACCACAAAAATAGCCATGCTGGTTGCCGCCATTACTGCATATCCTATACCTTTACTCATCCAATTGAAAATCAGAGTGAAAAGATATCCTCCCAAAGCAATACATGTTAATGAAAGTATAGACTCAAACAGGATACTCATAGAAAGAGATTCGATATGCTTTTTGAAATATTTGTGTAATAAATTCACATGAATAATTCCTAAAATAAGATAAATAACCTGTGCGATAAGATACCAGTACGGGTTAAAAAGATTTTTTGAAAATCCAAAAACTCCCGGAATAGCCAGGCATAAACTGCACAGAAGCACGTATATAATAATCACTTTAATCTTGATCGCAGGTTTATTTCTCCTGATTACACCCAGTATAACCATCATAATAATTGCGATTAAAGGCATTAAGATATACCTTAAAAAAATACCTTTTACTGAAGAAATTTCCATTTGTTTCTTTTCGAATTTATACTTTGTTGGTAATTGTAAATATAATAAAATAATTTAGAGGAATGTAGAGTATCCAAGGCGGCTGGCATTTCTTTCATCATCCTCCAGACTGAACGAATATTCCTCCTTTTCTGTAACAAAATTTTCTTCCACATCCACTGTTACAGGAAGAAAATAGTCATACAGTGACTGAAGCACATTTCTGAACGGACTTCCGGTAATATATTTTTTCATATCACCATAAGGAATCGGACCAATATTGACAACCCAGTTTCTCTGACCATCCATATGAGGACCACTTGGAATATAGGTTACCCCTAATCTTGAATTTCCCAATAACATGGAATCATCATTTTTCTCAATCTGATCAATAATATTGGGTGAGAAAGTTACTTTTACCGGTACCTGAAGAAAAGCCGTCATACATCTTTCAAACCATCTTTTATCCCCTCTTATCTGATGGAAAAACGGTAAAATATGCATGAAAATATAAGCACTCTGCTGATCCAGCATTTTGATCATGGGCCAAAGTTCACTTACCGTTTCCAGTAAAGAATCCGTATTGCTTGTGATATCAAATTCCGATTCCTTAAGCAAAGCACTGATCTCCGTAAAAAATACTTCCAGTTCAAAAGGACGGAAAAATTTACGGGCATCATCTTCTACCCTTTTCTGTTTTCGGATTTCCCTTACCACAGTATCTACATTCTTTCTGGAAGCCCCAAGAGATGGCGGATGGAATAGTCCTTCCGGAAGGTAATCATAGATACCCTCTCTGTAACTCTCTATAGTAAATACTTCCTCATCAAACCCTAAATAGCTGCTTGAAATACTTTTAATATCCTTAAGGTAAGCACGGTCGTTTACTCCCACACGCTCTATGAAGATATTGCTTACTGCACGGTGGTATTTCAAAAGGTTAACAGCCACAGCTTCAGCCTTAAAGTCTGTCTGCAGCTTATTGTAATGCATATCTACAATATTGTTCTCATACATAGTGTTTCCTCTGATTATGACTTGTAAAGATAATATATCTCATAAGTTTGAAAAAATATTTTTACAATAATTTTCTCCTAAAAATAATAATTTATTGACATTAATAGGAATAAACTTCTGCAAATTCCGTGAAAATACGGTAAATACACTGTTTATTTGTTTTTTTAATTTAAAAACTAATCATTCAGAATCAATCATTTAGAGTATAAAATTCAAGGTTTAAGGTTTAATGTCAAGGTTGTGGCTAAGTTTTTTAGTCCTTATCTATTATATATGAAGAGTTTTATGCCATTATCTTCCCTTCTTTCTCTTCTTTTCGAACCTAATAGGATAGTGCATTTATTTAGATTAAATTTTATTAACATCATCTTATAGAATAAATTCAGGATAATGCATGCTCATTCCGAAAGCTGGACGTATCTTTGCAGACTGAAAATTGTTATTTAAAATGAAAAGTATTTATTCTAAAATTCTGATTTTAGCATTCATGGCCTCTTCACTTTATTCTTATGCGTGGGGATTAACGGGACACAGGGTGATTGCAGACATTGCACAAAACCACCTTTCCCGAAAAGCAAGAAGAGAGATTAAAAAAATCATGGGAAAAGAACGCCTGGCTTACTGGGCCAACTGGCCGGATTTCATCAAATCTGATACTACAGGTGCATGGAAGCAGGCTTCATCATGGCATTATGTAAACATTGATCCAATGACGGATTTTAAAGCTTTTGAACAAAACTTAAAAGCGCAGGCAGGGCCAAGCCTTTACACTCAGGTAAATACCCTGTCCAGTCAGATTAAAGATAAAAATACTTCTGAAAAAGACAGAAAAATTGCTTTAATCTTCCTTATCCACATCATGGGAGATCTTGCTCAGCCACTACATGTAGGAAGAGCGGAAGATTTGGGTGGAAACAAAATTAATGTTACCTATTTTGGAGAAAAAACCAATTTACACTCAGTTTGGGACGGAAAATTAGTAGATTCTCAAAAATACAGCTACACAGAATATTCTAAACTTTTAGATATTAAATCTAAAGAAGAAGTAGCGCAGATCCAGTCAGGAACATTGGAAGACTGGTTATATGATTCTCATAAAATTGCCAATAAGATCTATGCACAGACTCCTAACGATTCTAAGCTATCTTACGACTATCAGTATAAGTTCAACGATACCGTAGAAAGACAATTGTTGTACGGAGGATTGAGACTGGCGAAAGTTTTAAACGAGCTTTTTTAAATACGGGGTGCGGGTTTGCGAATTGTTTAACCTGACCATCTAAAATATAACTCTTCAATATAAAAACGGGACTTCGGTTTCGTTTTTTTTATTTCAAGGTTTAAGGTTTAAGGTTTAAGGTTTAAGGAATTTATAGAATTTTCAATTGAATTCCAGTCTTTTAATTGATGATCTGTATTTTATTTATTAATCTAAAACAATCACAAATAACTAAATACCAAATAATTAAAACGTTTTTAAAATACATTCATACATTTTACTTTATACATTATACAAAAAACATTGCACCTTGTGTAACCTTTTTACCTTTTCATACGTATATATTATAGTAACTCTTTTTTGAGGAAAAAATAAATGAGACAATTAAAAATCACTAAGCAGGTTACCAACAGGGAAACTGCTTCATTAGACAAGTATTTGCAGGAAATTGGTAAAGTGGAACTGATCACTGCGGACGAGGAAGTAGAATTGGCACAAAGAATACGTGCAGGCGACAGAGCCGCACTGGAGAAATTAATCAAAGCCAACCTTCGTTTCGTAGTATCCGTATCTAAGCAATACCAAAATCAAGGTCTTTCTTTACCCGATTTGATTAATGAAGGTAACTTAGGATTAATGAAAGCGGCAAAAAGGTACGATGAAACTAGAGGTTTCAAATTTATCTCTTATGCAGTATGGTGGATCCGTCAATCAATTTTACAGGCATTGGCTGAACAGTCAAGAATTGTAAGACTACCGTTGAACAAGATTGGTTCTATCAACAAAATCAATAAAGCATACGCTCACCTTGAACAAGAAAATGAAAGACCACCTTCTCCGGAAGAATTGGCTGAAGTTCTTGACATGAGCGAGGAAGATATCAAAGAATCTATGAAAAACTCCGGAAGACACCTGTCTATGGATGCACCTTTAGTAGAAGGTGAAGATTCTAATCTTTATGATGTATTACGTTCAGGAGAATCTCCAAGTCCTGATAAAGATCTGATGCTGGAATCTCTACAAATTGAGATTGAAAGAGCATTGAATACTTTGACTCCGAGAGAGGCTGATCTGGTAAGATTATACTTCGGACTGAACGGAAAACACCCAATGACTTTAGAGGAAATTGGTGAAACTTTCGATCTTACAAGAGAGAGAGTTCGTCAGATCAAAGAAAAGGCAATTAAGAGACTAAAACACAATACCAGAAGCAAGATCCTTAAATCTTACCTGGGTAAATAATTTTAGCGTAAAAAATTTTATAGGCGGAGTCTGTTTTCAGGCTCCGTTTTTTATTGTAATTCATCAAAGAAAAAACTTATTTATATGTTATTCTATGCATTGATGAGTAATTTTTTACAATTTTGCTCAATAGAGATATTCATAAAAAAACCCGGAGAAAAAGATTTCTCCGGGTAATTATGTACCATGTAATTATCGTCAATTTATTAAAAGTTAATATTCTTATTTTCCAAAAAAACAACCTGTTTTTTAATCAATTCTTGTAACAATAACCGTATAGTTTCTTGATACATTTCCATTGTTTGTTATACTGATTGCTCCCATAGATGGCGTTGTTATTGTATAATTAAGTGCGTTAGTATTACCACCATCAGCACATCCTATAACTCCGGACCAGACAACTGCTGCAGTGTTTCTTCCTGTTCTGGTAATTGCTGGAAGACCATTTCCAGTAGTGGGACTGCTTATAAGCCCATTCTGCCCACTAATAGCAAACCAATTATTTTGTGTACTGTAATGAATTAAAAAATCTACTGTAGCCATATCACCACAAAGGGTAGGCGGTATTAGAACAGTACATCTGTAAGCACCTTGCGCCAAGCCTGTAATTACTGATCCGGTAGCACCACTTGCAAGTGTAATAGAAGCAGATATCCTCTGACCAGATGTAGATGAAACTGATGACTTCACTATAACTCCGGTAGGGTCTACATAAATAGGAGATGTTACTGTTCCTGCAGAAGCCTGATTGATCGTCCTGATTCTTGTAGTACCGTTGACATCCAGAGTATTTGTTGGAGTTGTGGTTCCAATTCCCACTTTCCCATCGGGCATCATTGTAGCAACTGTTGCCAAAGTTTGTCCATCTCCATAAGTTCCTGTGTTATTGGCTCCTACATTAAACTGCAAGCCGGATTCTGCTCCTGAAGCATTAATCGAAGGAATAGTCGCGGTCACATTAAACCAAAGGTTATCCCAACTTCCACTGGCTGCAGAATTTTTTATCCCGAAAAGAGAGCCTACTATATCCAGTTTTGCCCCAGACGCAGGTATGTTTGTCCCTACCCCAACATTTCCTGCAGAAGTTACATTAAAATCATTAAGCTGTTGAGCTACTGTAGGTGTTCCCGTAGTTACATTGTCTTTACCTCCATCAACATGTAAAGTAGTTTGGGGATTACTGGTATTGATTCCAACCTGAGAGAATGCCAATGATGAAACCAAAAAGCACATTAGGGTAATTTTTTTTTTCATTTCAAAAGTATATTTAATGTTATCTTCTCTACATCCTATACGTAGTATCTCAAAAGTGCAAAAAAT
Organism: Chryseobacterium sp. IT-36CA2; assembly: GCF_949767875.1. Taxonomy (NCBI): domain Bacteria; kingdom Pseudomonadati; phylum Bacteroidota; class Flavobacteriia; order Flavobacteriales; family Weeksellaceae; genus Chryseobacterium; species Chryseobacterium sp. IT-36CA2. The sequence continues at coordinate 447,315 of NZ_CATKPG010000020.1, forward strand.
ATCGATATTAGATCAAAAAAGCACTATTACATACATATGACACCAAAGTAAAATCACTGATAATCAATTCAATATGTATAACTCAAAAAGAAATACAATGATTTTGGCTTGCTTTTATTCTATTTTATAAGCTTCTGTAACATTTTTCACAGTCTATCCAACTAATTAAAATCATATCCTCTAATCACTTGTAATAAAATTGAAATGAGTAATTTTAATTATCGGGATATGATGTTGATAATACACCAAAACAAAACATATTATGAAAAAAATACTATTCGCTTCTGCCCTTACATTATCCATGCTTTCCTGTAGAGAAAATAAACCCCGGCAAGCACCAAGTATAGAAAATGCAGTCGACAATGCTGAATCTTCAGTCTCCAGTTCTATTAAGAAAAATACCCGATATTCTGGCGGTGGAAATCTTGTTCAGGAAATCTATCAGGAAATTATCAAAAATGACAAAGCTTTACAGGAGCTTGATATCAGAATAGAAAACATTCATAATGAAACCGATACAATTCTTTCAGAATATGATGACATTCTTGGAAAATCAGAAACATACTATAATGATGCCGCTGTATTGTCAAATTCAATAACAGACTCTATTACCAAAAAACAGATTGAAAAAGAGATCATGGAAAGCTCTGAAAAATATGATGTAAAAACTCAAAGCATTAAAGATCTCATTAGCAAAATAAAAGCAAACAAGGCAGCTCTTTATAATGAATATATCGTGTTCAAAATCAGAAAAACGCTTCCTGAAATTGAAAAATATCAAAATGCTCATCCCTTAAAAGCAGATAGCCTTAATCAATTCATTAATAAACAGAATAAATTGCTGGAAGAGCTGAAAAACTTAAAATAAACACCATCCCATTTCATGAAATATACAACCAAATGGCTAACAGATAAAAGCCGCATCAAGGAACTCGTAGACTTTTTTATTACGCATAAAACAGATTCTTATATTTCTCATGGCGAAATGATGTCCGGAAGAGCCATAGATTCACACCACTGGAATCCTGATCTTGAAGTAATTCTTACTGAACAGTTGATCACAGATTTCAATTCTGACGGTAATTCCAAACTGAATATTCTGATTGCAGAAAATGAGAACGGAGAAATTGTAGGAATGATGGTTTTCAATGTGATCAACAGCCCTTTTAAAAAATATGCAATTTTGGAAGACATGCTTCTGGATCAGTCTGTGAGAGGCCAATCTCTGGGAAGTACACTTTTGGAAAAAGCCATTCATGAATCTCAAAACTGGAGCATCAGCTTTATTTTACTGGAAAGCGGAGTCAACAACCACGGTGCTCACAATTTTTTTAGCAGATATGGTTTCAAAAAAGTATCGGAGAGTTATATTTTAACGTTATAAATTACAGGCAGGATTAAATTTTATCGAAAATAGAATACAAACTGTATAGCAAGAGCAGTATTTGGCACCCTTGCGAAGAACCCAGCAAAAATCAATATATGAATACCATTTCAATCATCGGAGCCGGAATCGGGGGACTTACCCTTGGAAATATACTGAAGCAGCATCAATATGACTTCACAATCTATGAATCTGCTCCCGAAATAAAGCCTGTAGGTGCCGGAATTATGATGGCTGTAAATGCCATGCAGGTTTTTGATCGTTTGGGGTTAAAAGAAAAGATTGAAAATGCAGGTAATAAAATTCACAGGATTATTATCTCAGATGAATCTATGCAACCTATTTCAAAAACAGAAATCCTAGAACTGGAAACTCAGTACAATTCCTGTAATGTTGCCATTCACCGGGCTGAACTTCAGAAAATTCTGGCTAAAAATTTAAACTCGAATTCAATAAAATTAGATCATACTTTACAGAAAATAAGAAAAGAGGAAAACTATATTCTAGATTTTGAAAATGGGAATCAGATTGAAAGTAAAATCATTTTTGGAGCAGATGGCATCAAATCTCCTATCCGCAATCAGATCCTGAAAACGGGTACTATACGGAACTCCGGACAGAAATGCTGGCGTGGTCTCGTAGATTTTGATCTGCCGGAAAAACATCATCAGCAAGCTTTTGAGATGTGGGGGAAAGGAAAACGCTTCGGATTTGTAAAAATTTCCGATAAAAAAGTCTATTGGTACGCCTGCATCAACGAAAAAAGCTTCGGAAGGCATTCGGTAATTGAAGATATTTTCAATGATTTTGATTCTTTGGTTTTAAAAATTATTGAAGCTACATCCACTGAAAATATCATCTGTAATACCATTTCCGACCTTGCCCCTATTCCTCAATGGTATTCTGAAAATCTTTGCCTGATCGGAGATGCCGCCCATGCTACCACTCCTAACATGGGACAAGGTGCCTGCCAGGCCATTGAAGATGCTTATATTATTGGAAAATTGCTGGATAATCATCAAGATTTTAATACTCTTTTCGAAAAATTTCAAAGCATCAGACGAAAGAAAGTAGATTATATTGTGAATACAAGCCGCAACATCGGAAAAATTTCTCAATGGGAAAAAGGGAATTCACTGCGTAATTTTCTAATGGGACTGATTCCGGAAAGTGTGAATCAAAAGATGGCTAAAAAAATTATTGAACTGGAAATGTAGAGATTCAATTTAAGAAAGATAAAGATTTAAAAAAATTATATTCGATGTATCACTAACAACAAAAATTAAAAACATGAAAAAAATCTTTTATGTACTGCTTCTACTTATAGGAGCTCATACGGTACGAGCACAGGAAGTTCCGGTATTGGACAGAAGATTATTCTTTGGAAACCCGGAAATTGCCGGGGGACAATTGAGTCCGGATGGAAAATGGATATCCTTTATGAAAGAATATGGAGGTATTATGAATATCTGGGTAAAACAAATTGATGAACCTTTTGAAAAAGCACGTCCCTTAACAGACAGCAAACGTCCGTTGAATGGTTATTTCTGGTCAGAAAACGGAAAATATATCCTGTATGTAAAAGACAATAATGGGGATGAAAATATGAATATTTTTGTAGTAGATCCTATGGCAAAAGTAGCAAAAGGAGTTCCGGAATCCAGAAATATCACCCCACTTAAAGATGTAACGGCTCAAATCTATATGGTAAGCAGAAAAGATCCGGATCTATTGATGGTTGGATTGAATAATCGTGACAAAGCATGGCATGATCTATATTCACTGAAAATTTCTACGGGTGAAATGAAAAAGATCTACGAGAATAAAGACCGTATCACAAGCTATGATTTTGACTGGGATGAAAAACTGAGAGTTCTTTCCAAAACAGATGATAAAGGAACTACCCAGTTTTTTTACAAAGAAGGTGATAAACTGACTCCTATTTACAAAACATTAGTAACAGAAAGCGCTTATATCTCAAACTGGAACGAGGATAATTCCAAATTTTATCTGGTAACCAATAAGGGAGACCTGGATAAGTCTACCTTATTCCTGATGGATCCAAAAACCAAACAGATTACAAAAATAGAAAGTGATCCTAAAGATAAAGTAGATTTCGGAGGACTTTTTCTGGACAGAAATACCAGAAAGATGATCTATACCTCTTATACCGGGGATAAGACCGAATATTATTGGAAAGACAAAACATGGGAAGCTAATTACAAATTCCTGCAAAGTAAATTCCCGGGAAGAGAAGTTGGTTTTGCTAGCTCAACCAATGATTATTCTAAATTCCTGGTTTCTGTAGGTGGTGATAAATACGCTTCTGAAGCCTATTTCTTTGATGCAAAAACCCAAAAGCTAATCTTTCAGTATACTCCAAGAGCAGAACTGAAAAAAGTTGAAAAATATCTTGCCGGAATGACTCCTATCAGCTATAAAAGCAGTGATGGCCTTGAAATTCCAGCATATCTGACTTTACCAGTGGGATCCACAGGAAAGAATGTTCCTGTAGTGGTTCTTGTTCATGGCGGCCCTAAAGGTCCAAGGGATTATTGGGGGTACAATTCAACGGTACAGTTTTTAGCCAACAGAGGTTATACTGTGCTACAACCAAATTTCAGAGCTAGTGGCGGATATGGTAAAAAATTCCAGAATGGTGGCGATCTTCAATGGGGAAAACTCATGCAGGATGACATTACATGGGGCGTAAAATACCTTATAGATCAAGGAATTGCAGACAAAAACAAAGTGGTGATTATGGGTGGAAGTTACGGCGGATACGCAACACTGGCAGGTCTAGCCTTCACTCCGGATGTATATGCTGCAGGGGTAGACATTGTAGGACCAAGTAACCTATTTACTCTACTCGATTCTGTTCCTGCTTACTGGGAAGCTGCACGTGCTTTTCTTTATGGCATGGTAGGTGATCCAAAGACTGAAGAAGGTAAAAAACGAATGCATGATGCAAGCCCATTATTTAGTGTAGATAAAATCAATAAACCATTATTAATTGTTCAGGGCGCTAATGACCCAAGGGTAAAACAGGCTGAGGCAGATCAGATTGTAATTGCTCTTCGTGATAAAGGTAAAAAGGTTAATTATATTTTAGCTGATGATGAAGGTCATGGTTTCCGTAAGCCGGTAAACAGCATGGCGATGTATGCTGAAACAGAGAAATTCCTTTCAGAAGTAATTGGAGGAAGGTATCAGAAAGATATGCCTGATAATGTGGCAAAGCGTCTGAAGGAAATGACAGTTGATATTTCAAAAGTAACTTATACACCAGTAAAAACTGAAAAAGCTGCAGGAGTTTCTAAATAATCCTATCTTGTTACTATAAACAAAAAAGAGCGGAGCCTGAAAATCAGGCTCCGCTCTTGTGTATTTAGATTGTAATTGTTCTTATTAATTAATTCTTGTAAGGGTTATTGAATAAGCTTTTGTTGTATTTCCATTATTTGTCACATTTATTGTATTTGCAGCAGGCATTGACAATGTGAAATTAAGTGCTGCAGAATTGCTTCCATCAGAACAAGAAGGAACGCTGGTACTGTTCCAGGTTACAGCAACACTAGAAGAACTTGTTTGGGTAAAAATTGGGTGGTTATTCGCAGTGGCAATGATGAGTCCATCCTGTCCATTAAGCCCATAATAACTATTAGCTGAATTAGTACTAATAAAAAACTCTACTGAGGCTGAAAATGCACAACCATTACCAGTAGTAACAACAGCCCTATAAACACCATCAGTAACACTGCCAGCGAGCGTTCCTGTGCCGCCGCTGGCAACAGTGACAGTATTGGATCTTACACTACCATAAGTAGCTGAAGTAGAAGACTTTACAACAACACCGGTATTATCTACATAAAGAGGAGATATCACAGTGGTACCCACACCTTGATTAACGGTCCTGACTCTCGCAGTCCCATTAACATCCAAAGTATTGGTTGGTGTTGGTGTATTAATACCTACTTGGGAATATGCCAATGATGAAAGCATCAAAGAGGCAATTAAAAATTGTTTTTTCATTTTTGTTATGTGTTAAAATTTACAATAAAGTTAAAAAAAAATACACATATAGCAAATTAACATTTTAAAAATCAATAAAATATATTTATTTTCATATTTATAATTGTCCAAGAACACGCAAAATAGTTTACTGATTTTTATTCTATTTAATAAGTTAAAGTAAGACCTGCACCCCAGCCCATTTCATTGTCATAGTTTCCGGAAAGGGATAACCATTTTTGAACAATATACCGGAGTCCTGTAGAAAACTCTCCGTCTGAATTGACACTGAAATTTCCTCTCAGCCTTCTTGAAAGCGGAATATCTTCACGGCTCAATTCTAGCAATACTTTTCCGTTTTGATCCACACTTGCATCAGCTGTAATCAACATGGGTAATACATATTGCATCCCCACAATGAACGCAAATCTGTTTTTTGAAGCCTTCTGCTGTCCGAACCATGTTTTTTTACCATGAAAATCCATTCCCATATCTTCTGCCATCTGTCTCTCCATAATTTCATGATTCTTTTGAACCCTGATTCCTGCATAAGGTAATGCCCATTGAAATTTTCCTAAGAAGCGTCCTACTTTTGCGCTTCCTTCAAAATGGTCAAAATTCCAGTTGGAATGAAACTCATTCAGATTGGCCCATCTCGGCCCGAACATTGTCATTGTTTCTGCGTGGATTTTATTGCTTGCTATATCCAGCATTGCCATAGAACTGGTCATTTTATTATCCTGTATAAAGTTTTTCCAGGCCAGTTTTCTGTTTGGAAGCTGTGGATTGGGTTTTGAATTTTCATAACTGAAGATTCTTCCCATTCCCGCCATCATATGATATAAAATATGACAGTGGAAAAACCAGTCTCCATCCTGATTGGCTGCAAATTCTATGGTCACGGTTTCCATCGGCATGATATCTACTACATTTTTCAGCGGAGAATACTCTCCTTTTGAATTGATTAATCTGAAATCATGACCGTGAAGGTGCATCGGGTGGCGCATCATAGAATTATTATACATTTTAATTCTGAGAACCTCTCCTTTTTTAATCATTATTTTATCTGTTTCTGTCACCGTTTTGTTATCCAGTGTCCACAGATAATGATTCATATTTCCTTCCAGCGTAAATTTCATTTCACGGATACTGTCCGTAGGAAGAATAGTTTTCTCGGGAGACTTTAAAATATTATAAGACAGCCTTTTGATTGTTTTTTCTTCTTTTGTATCCATTTCTGAATGTTGGGAATGATCTTCTTTTTTATCTTCTTTCATTTTTATTCCCATCATTTCATTGATGTGCTTGGCTGTGGTTTTTCTCTGACTTTCGGATAATTCCGGATACATAACTTCATTCATATCCATCATCTGATTTCCCATCGTCATATTCATCGGTTTCATATTTCCGCTCATCTCCATCATCCCATTCATCATTTTCATTCCTTCAAAAAGCATCAGCCTTGGAAGATTGGGAGCCTCTATCTTCTCCCCTGAGCCCAGCCAAAGCGAAGCGTGCCCTATTCTGTCCTCAGAAGTTGCTCTGAATTCAAAGCTTTTATTCTCAGGAATGGTTACTTCAATATCATATGTTTCGGAAACTCCAACAATCAGACGGTCAACTTCTACCGGTACTACATCGTTTCCGTCATTTCCTACTACTTTTATCTTTCCTCCACCATAATTCAGCCAGAAATAAGTAGATGAACCTCCGTTAGCAACTCGCAATCTTACTTTGTCACCTGCTTTTAGATTAGAATAATCGGAGCTTGGACTTCCGTTGATTAAGAATTTGTCATAATAGACATCACTTACATCCATGGCTTCCATCCTTTTCCATTCATTCAAAGCTTTTGTTCCCAGGTTTCCAGATTTAATGGCTTCCCAATAACTCTGTACTGCATTTTTCTTTACAGCATACCAATCTGTATTGGCCATATGAAGTCTTCTTGCAATCTGCATGGGATCATCATCACTCCAATCTCCCAATAACACAGGAATTTCAGCATTATATTCTGTTTTGGGCTCACCTTCTCTTTTTTTGAAGACCAAAATACCATTCATTCCTATCTGTTCCTGAAGTGCTTCATGAGAATGGTACCAATACGTTCCGTTTTGGGAAATTCTGAATTTGTATACATGAGTTTCTCCAGGTTTTACAGGTTTTGTTGTAAGGTATGGCACCCCATCCTGTTCGTTGGGAAGAATCACTCCGTGCCAGTGCAGTCCTGTATTTTCTTTAAGCATATTGTGCAGATAAATTTCGGCAGTATCTCCTTCTGTAAAATACAAAGTCGGAGCCTGGAGTTTCCCATTGATTGCAATTGCTCTTCTGTTCTTCCCTGTGAAATTAACGATGGTATCTTTTACATAAAGGTCGTAACGAACCTTTTTCCCTCCAAAAGAAATTCTCCCGTTTTCAGAGTTTCTTTTTAAAAAAGAACCTTCTTCTTTCGGTTTATCTGGATGAGAATGACCTTCTTTTTCCTCAAGTTCCATCCCGCATTTCGGACATTTTCCCGGTTTGTCTGAAATTATCTCGGGATGCATCGGGCAGGTATAACTAGTTTTATTTACATCTTTAGTATCTATCTTTTCAACTTTCCCTTTATTTATTTTTGTTTCTGAGGGTTTTGTCTTTGTCTCCGTTATAGATTTCGCTTCCGGTCTTGTCGCTACTTTTGACTTTATAGCAATAGTCTTCTTCTCCAGAGTCATTCCGCATTTCGGACAGTTTCCAGGTTTAGAGGACACCACTTCATGGTGCATCAGACAAGTATAAACATTGTTTGTAGTTTGAGCGAAAGTAAATACAGAGAACAAAAGTACCAGAAACATTATTATCTTTTTCATAATATTTCGAACTTTTTAGAAGCTGCACAGCTTAAAGTTAATTATAACTAAGGCTATGCAACTTATTATTTTAAAGAACAGTACGTTAATTATTTAATCTCTGACTTTACACTTCCGCAAGAAAGCATAGACTTTCCATAGTATGGATTAACAATCTGTTTTTCATTACTCAGCCAGCTCCCATCTGCCATTGGGCAATATTGAACGTAGACTGGTTTATCAGAAAGTTTAAACTGTTTGGTCAGAGCAATCATATTGTCCGAAAGATTTAAAAAAGTTTCTCTTTGTGCAGCAACATTTCTCGCATCAGAAATAGCAGAAGCATCTTTTCTAAGCACATTAAGATTTCCTTCAGAAACTACTTTAAGATCAATTGCGGAAGCTGTTTTAATAAATTCTGTTGCCGCTTTTGAAGTTTTGTCAGCATCATCTGAAGCTAAAGCAGATTTGATAGCGATATAGTTCTGATACAGTTTAGAAACCTGAGCATCCTTTTTAGACTGCGCTGATAATGAAAGGATTGAAAATAAAGATAAGGCTGCTGTAATGATATATTTTTTCATTGTTTTAAATTTTAGAATTAATTTTTAATAAAGAATAATGGGTAACGCAACGGTAAATGCGTCAGGACGTGTCGCCCGTAACAGTATCTATTTTTATAATACTGAAAACGACGGACGGATTCTAAATTCTAAAATTACAATGATTGATATAGATAGGTACCGGCCGGTATTCTGGCGGTGCATTGATTTGAATCTGAGTAAACTTAGTTGCAGAAAAAGACTTATCAATAACAGCAAACTGATGTTCCACCGGAATCTCTGAAACTGCACTTAAGAAATCAACGTTCAGATAATCAGATTTCTGAGAATCATCTACTTTTACGATTTTAATTTCTGTTTTGCAGCATCCTTTTTTTTCCTTAACACCACATTTTCCACAGATATCGTCTGCTTTCTGACTTACAGAAACAAATTCTTTCGTACAATAATGAATGCTAAAAGCTGCTCCGGAAGAAAAACCGAAGTAGAAAATAGAAAACAATATGGCAAGAATCTTTTTCATTGGTAAGACAAAGTTAAAAATATCTCTGAGACCGTTGTTATAGAATTTGGTAATGTTGTTATAAAATTCTGGTAAAAAAGAAAAAGCTTCCGAAAATTCGGAAGCTTTCTGTTATTTTATTTTTATCCTGCGGGATTTCAATTCTATAGTTTGAATTCCAGTTTCACATTGAAGAAACGTCCTGTAAGACGTACCGGAACAGGATACATATAATTACTGTTATAATCTGTGATCCATTGGTTAGCAACAGTATTGTTAATATTAAAGGCATTGAAAACCTGAACACCTAATGTCAGTTCTTCAAAATTACCCCAGAAACCGGATCTCTTATTTTTCTCTTTCGGATCTATAAATACTTTCGTTAATCCTAAATCTACTCGTTTATAAGAAGGAAGTGTCTGCTGGTAGTTATAAGCAGCATTAAAATCAGGCTGCCCGTTACTGTTGAACATTACAGGAGCTCCTGTTGGCAATCCCATAGCATACACCAAAGTAAGATTCACACGCATAGACGGGAAGCTCGGCATATAATCCTGATAGAACATGGCAAACCTCAACCTCTGATCTGTAGGTCTTGGAATATCTCCTTTTCCATCAATATTTTCGTATACTCTGGCATAACTCGCAGACAACCAAGAATCTACTCCAGGTACAAATTCCCCGAATAATCTTGTATCAATACCATAGGCATATCCTTTGGAATTATTCTGTCCTGAATAACGAATCCTTACATTATCCATATAGTACGGGATCAGATTATCCATTTTCTTATAGTAAAGTTCCGTAGTCAGTTTAAATGGTCTGTCATACATCTGGAACTCATAATCATTGGCAAGAATTACCTGAATAGAGCGCTGTGATTTTATATTGGAATTAAAATTACCGTCTAAATCTTTGATCTCTTTATAAAAAGGAGACTGGTAATAGATTCCTCCGGAAATTTTGAACAACATATCGCTGTCCCAATCAGGTTTTATGGCAAACTGAGCTCTTGGAGAGAAAATAGTTTCCTTATTGAAACTCCAGTTGGCAACTCGTACTCCGGCGTTCACAAATACTTTACTGGCTCCCCAGTAGAACTTCTGTGAATACTGAGCATAAGCAGAAAGTCTTGTTGGTTCAATATTATTTTGTCCCGCAATATAATAAGCAAGCTTAAGATCTCCTGTAGTTCCGGTTCTCGGATCAATCACTTCCGGTCTTGGAATGCTGTATCCTGCGGAATCAACCAATTTCCATTCATTGGTAAGATCTTTCAGATTTTCTTTTTCATATTTAAATCCAACCTCAAAGTCAGTATTTACATTGGGAGAAAATTTAGCTCTGAACTGAGTTCCGTATGTTCTTACAAATAAATCATTTCTTGCATGTTCTATCTGTCCTCCAACATCAAAAGAAGTCACAGGCTTCTGTGTTATCGGATCAAAAGTCTGCAATTCATATTGCGACTGTATGGTATAATATTCTCTTTCTCTGTTCTGATAAGCAAAAGCATCCAAAGTAAGCTTCCATTTGTCTGTTGGCTTATAATTCATGGAAAATGTACCCATCATATTTTTATACTGGTCATTTTCCTGACCTCCATAGCCAATATTTACAGTAATAGGCTGCTGAAGACTTCCGAACGTAACACTTTTCGCCTTAGGAATCATCTGATAATCATTCTTGGAATAATATCCGATAAATGACATTGTGAATTTATCACTCACATGATAGTTCAGATAAGACTGGAAATCCCAATATGTTGGGTTAAAATCTGTATCTTCTTTTAAGGTATTAAGAACAAGATTGGTATTTCTGTATCTACCGGAAAATAAAGCTGTAAATTTTTTATTTTTCGAAGCAAGACCGGTTGTCAGTCTTCCTCCAATTAAACTGGCTTCTCCTGAAACTTCAAATTTTTCAGGTTCACGGTAATAGATGTTTAAAGCAGAAGACATTTTATCTCCATACTTGGCTTCAAACCCACCTGCAGAGAAGTTCACTGCAGACACCATATCCGGGTTAATGATACTCATTCCCTCCTGTTGAGAGTTTCTGATCAGGAAAGGTCTGTAGATCTCAATATCATTAATATAGATAAGGTTTTCGTCATAGTTTCCACCACGAACCATATATTGGGAAGACAGCTCGGTATTGGAGTTTACAGAAGGAAGTGTTTTAAGCAATCCTTCAATCCCTCCATTGATAGAAGCTACTGATTTCGCTTCTTTCGCTGAAATTCTTACGTTGGTAAGGTCATTGGTTCTTCCTGTTACTTTTTTCTGGAAGACAACTTCCTCTATATCGGTCACTTTAGTGGTCACTGTATCCTTTTTTCTATGTTGGGAGAAAATCAGTACAGGGACCATAAGGCTTAACGGTAAAACTAGTTTTTTCAAAAGAAATATTTTAGAATTTCTAAAATTAATGTTTTTTTAACAATTACAAAATTGATTCTCTAATTCTTGTCAATTTTTGTAACAAATCTTCTAATAAATCTAATCTTAACATGTTGGCACCATCAGACAATGCGGTTTCCGGTGTAGGATGTGTTTCGATGAATATTCCATCTGCACCTACTGCAATTCCTGCTTTGGCAACGGTTTCGATAAGATCCGGTCTTCCTCCGGTAACTCCTGAACTCTGATTAGGTTGTTGTAAAGAGTGTGTAACATCCAAAATCACAGGAGCATATTCTCTCATGGTAGGAATTCCTCTATAATCTACGATCAGATCTGTATATCCGAAAGAGTTTCCTCTTTCAATAATGGCTACTTTCTGATTATTGGAATCTGTAATTTTCTGAACAGCAAACTTCATCGATTCCGGAGAAAGGAACTGTCCTTTTTTCAAAGTCACACATTTTCCTGTTTGTGCTGCTGCCACCAATAAATCGGTCTGACGTACAAGGAATGCAGGAATCTGAAGAACATCAACATATTGTGCTGCTAATGCTGCATGCTCATTTTCATGAATATCCGTTGTTGTAGGAATATTGAACGTCTCTCCTACTTTTTTAAGAATTTCAAGAGATTTCTCTTCACCAATGGATGTAAAAGAATCTACACGGCTTCTGTTGGCCTTTTTGAAGCTCCCTTTGAAAATATACGGAATATTATATTTATCTGTGAGACTGATTACTTTTTCAGCAATTCTTAAAGCCATGTCTTCTCCCTCAATAATACAAGGTCCGGCAATAAGGAAAAAGTTTTTTGAATCTTTGTGCGAAATATTATCTAAATACTGAATCATTTTGTTGTAATTAAAAAGTTCAGTAAAAATACTGAGAAAGTTTCACAAATGGAAATTATTTGGTTGCTTTAACAGGCTATGATTGCAATAGTCTTTGAGTCTTTTGGATTCTTGAATTTCCGATTAATAATTGATGAATGCTTCGACAAGCTCAGCATGGCAACCCTAATACAACCTGTTATAACTATGATAACTAGTATAGAAATAAATAGCTTATGATTATTTATCCAAAAAAGTGAGTCTCCATTACTTTGCAGAGAGACAATGTCTTTGCAAGCTTAAAATATGTGAAAATAAAGCATAAAAAAACTCTTTGATTCCCTTTGCTTTAAAACATACAAGATTAGCATTACGTTAAAAGTTAATTTACAGCGATGTGATGCTAAGCCTGTCGAAGCATTTACGATAATTTATTTAGAATTTCTTCAGAATCTTCTCAAACGTATTTACATTTCTGCTGGTAAACTGATCTTTAAGGCTTTTTTTACCCAGCACTTTTCCAAAGGTAGAATCCAACGTATTTCCTTTCGGAACCTGCCAGTAAAATACATCATTGATGATTTCTGCCTTTTCATTTTCTACCTGTCCTGCTTTTTGAAACTCATCCATTAGAACTTTTTCCACACCCGGAATTCCAACAAAGCCATAAATATGAAGTTCTTCACTTTTATCAAAAGGAATACTGTTCCAGAAAACTTCTGTTTCTGCCTGAGATTTTACAAACAGAAACGCTTCATAAGAAAAATGAGCTGACATGGCTTTTTCCAATATGATCTTTAAATCTTTACCATTTTTATCTGAAGAAAAAACAATATTTCCGGAAGCTAATATTGAACTCACCTCTTTCATACCTGCATCTTTAAAGACCTGACATACATCAGCCATTTTCATATTGGTTCCTTTTACGTTGACACCGCGGAGAAAAGCACAGTATTTCATTTTTTTAGGTTTTAGTTTTTAGGTAATAGGTTACAGTTTTTGGGCCTTAGAGTTTAGAGGACTAGAGCTATTATAAATCTTTTAATCAACTCTAATGTACAAATTATAGTCTGTTCCGGAAGGTTTCAGGTTGTATATTTTTTCTAAAATTTTATTGTCACTTTTCAAGTGATCTTTCACACGGAATTCTTTCAAAAGTTTATAATGAGTTTTATAATATTCTGAATTCACATTATTTCCTTCGTATAGATTCTGGTAAGAAAGAAGGTACTTAGGTTTTCTTGTCTTTACGGTATTGATCCAGTAATTTAGTTTATCCTTTTTAATTTCTTCCTGAATCTGTTTATCTACCAACCCAACTTCATCAATTGCTTTTAACCCTGAGAAATAAGGTACATAACCAGCCGGTTCCAATAAAATCCACTGATTTTTATCTTTTTCATATTTATTTAAATAGGTTCCAATCGTTCTTCGGTAGTTCCATTCTCCATTTCCTGTTGCTATACAGTGAACAGTCTGGAAAACAAGCATTGGGAAAATATAGAAGATCACAAGTAATGACAGCCATAGGTTCCTCTTCTCTTTCTGTTCTAATACAAAAATAAGAATAGGAACAAAAAGCAAAAGCTGTGGTACCCAATAATACCAGTCGAACAAACTTTTCTGAGAAATAAAAATAATCTGTTTTGCCCATCCGAAGAGAAAAATCATCCATAAAAAATAGTTTCTCTTATCTCTTTGTCTGATCAGATAAATAAAACAAACCAGCTCAAAAATCAAGATAACAATAGTCATTGGATTGAAATCTCCAGGAACTTTCAACATTCCCCAGAAGTTTCCAAAACTTTTAAAAAAATGCTCAATATTTTGTTGGATTGTAAAGTTTTTATTGTAAAGAAGTTTTTTAGCTGTAATCGTATTATTCACTAGTTCTCCAAAGTAAAACCAGTTGAAAGCAACTGTAAATAAAACGCCCCAAATTCCGCCAAAAACATAATTCCATCGGATTTTTTTGTTCCAGAATACATCTACAAGAAATACAATTCCCAGGAAGATCACAGTATCAATTCTGGTAAACATGATGAGAACCGGCAGAAAAATCAATACCCATTTTTTGCCTTTATGAAACCCATAATACAATAATGACATCTCCAGAAAGAACAGAAGCCCATACTCCATTCCGAGAATTGAGATTTTAATGGATGGCGGCAAAATGCCGATCAGAAATATAAAGATTGCTTTATGCCATGGATTTTTAAGAACCAAATGAGAAAGAAGCAAAGTTCCTATTGTAAATAATAGAGAATTAAAAATCAAAAGAGGTTCAATAAAGTATTCTTTTCCAAAAACAAGATTGAAAAAATAAGACACAAAAACATATAAATGTGTTGTAGACGCAGAAATTTTGGTATCACCATTGAAACCAATTACTCCATAATCCCATAAATTCTGGGCGACTCTCCAGGTAATAAACGCATCTTCCTGAATATAATGTGTCAATAAAAAAAGAAGCTTAAAAGCAACAGTAGCTATTACAGCATAGATCGGGAACCTGCTATTTTTTGTTTCAGCCATTATGTATTTTTAATTGTACAAATATAATCTTAATATTCAGGATTCCCAATAAATAAAAAAAACGGAACCGAAGTTCCGTTTTAAAGTATGCTATTTTGTTGCTTTGATAATCGCTGTCGTTATCTGATTTTCTTTTTCTTTTGAATAAGTAGAGTCATAAGGTTCCATCACATCAAATAAATATTGATAGAATGGCGTGATCTGCTGAACATTTTCAGACTCCTTCATTGCCTTTTCTCTACCCATTTCCTGAAGATCTTTGATAAATACATTGAACTTCTTATCAATCGGCTCTATAGATTTTACCAGATAAGCATAAGCTTTTTCTTTCTGTCCGATTTTTGTGTAAGCATCCGTTACTGCAGAAACCACAAGAGAATATTCCATTGGTTTTGTTCTCATTTGTCTTCTTAAGTAACTTTGGTCTGCTTTGGATAGGCTTAAATAATAATCGTACTCTTCAAAGATTCCTTTTTTAAGCACCTCAGCCAATTGAAGACCTTTTTGCTCCTGACCTGCAATGATGTATCCTGAAACAATTGAGCTTAATGAACGTGGATCATTATATTTCTCAGCAGGAATTTCTTTGGCTGCAAGATCCAGAATTTCTATTGCTTTAGCTTTCTGTCCGCTTAATGCAAGTGCTGCTGCAGCTCTGCTCGCTGACATTCTATAGCTAATAATGTTAGATGTAGCTGTCTCATCAAAGTGAGCATTTAGGTTCTTAAAGTTCCCCCATCTGAAGTTTTTCACAACATTATAAAGAGAATTAGCATCTACTCTTCCCATATCTCCATCTGCTGTTGGAGGTGTTTGGATAGGAATTAATCTGTAGCTGAACCCGTCAAACTGAAGGTAATCGTTCAAATAGAAAATATTCTCGCTGTCATAAATACCTCCTGATGAGAAGTTGATTGGACGCTTCCAGTCGAAGTTCGCTAAAAGATCCATCAAAATAAGGTTATTCTTATACAATGTATTTCCTTTGTAAGTAATCATGATCTGATTCGCTACATTTGGAAGATCTGCCTGGTTGATAATTCCTGCTTTCAAAGCATTTTCTTTATTAACAGGAAGGATGAATTTGTTGACAGGAAGAATGTTATACTTTTCATATTTTTCTTCTCCGAAATACATTTTCAATAATTCATCTTTTTCAGGAGATTTGGTTTTAATGAAATTGATTGCTTCCTTCAATGTTAAAGAATCCTGAGTCAGATATTTTCTGAAAGACTGGAATTCTGTGTCCGGAGCTCCCTGTTCTTTCAACATAGAGAAAACACCTTCCCAATCTTCCTTCTTCATCATATAGATCTGGTCATTTACCCCATCTCTGTAATCTTCGTGTGTCAATTGGCTCGGGATTCCCATAGCGTTGTACGTTCTTCTTTTTACCTGATCCAGATTCCAAGGAGTTGAAGCAAGGGTAAAGTTCACAACCTTCACATCATCTCTGAACTGTTCAGTCTCCTGAATAGCCCAAACCGGGTAAGTATCGTTATCTCCGTAAACGAAAAGGATGTCGTTTTTCGGTAATGATTTTAATACAGAATACGCATAATCGTAAGCCGTATATCTGTTACTTCTGTCGTGAACATTATAGTTCTGGAAGCCCATCATGAAAGGAACTCCTAATAAAACGACTCCTAAGCCAATATTGGCTCCGTTTGATTTTATTTTAGACTGTAAGAACCATAAGATAGCTCCCGCTCCCAAACCAATCCAAATGGCAAATGCGTAGAATGAACCTACCATTGCATAATCTCTTTCTCTCGGTTCAAAAGGTTTTACTCCTGTATAGAAAACAATTCCTACACTTGTTAAAATAAATAAAGATAACAGTGCATAGAATCTTCCGAAGTCTCTGTTTAGCTGGAAGAAAAATCCGATTAAACCTAAAATCAATGGAAGGAAGAAGAATTTTACAGTACTTTCATTCTTGAATTTAGCAGGCATTTTATCCTGATTTCCTACCACAGCATTATCAATAAAAGGAATTCCGGAAATCCAGTTTCCTTTTGTGCTTTCCATATTTCCTTCAAGGTCGTTCTGTCTTCCTACGAAATTCCACATCAGGTATCTTACAAAGTAATATCCGTTCTGGAAAGAGATAAAATAATCCATATTCTGAAGAAGTGAAGGCTTCTGAACATTGATCAGGTTATAAGGTTTTACTTTCAGGTAATCTGCAGCTGTAATCGATTTGTCTTCATATTTAGCTCTCAGTTCGTCAAAGATCTGCTTTGCCTGTGGATTGTCTGCTACATCTTCATTCGCATAGTTGAATGTAAAATCAGGAGCACCATACATGGAAATATAGTTCGCCATTACATCCTTATCTTCATTAAACATTCTCGGCATTAAGCTTACCTGAGACTTGTTGAATACATAATTGAAACGGTCTCCGGTTTTTCTGTATGTTCCGGTTTTTTCATCTTTTTCGTAGATTTCCCCGGTTTTTTGTGTTTTGAAGCTTCCGTCTTCGTTCTTTTCAATTCCGTTAGCATCAAGGAATGCTGTATAGTTTTGTCCGTAGATGGTAGGCCAGTCACCATACTGCTCTCTGTTATAATAATCCAGCATACCAATTGCCGTATCCGGATCATTAAGGTTCATTGGCGGATTAGCATTCGCTCTGATAGGAATAACCATCCAGCAAGAGAACCCAATCATCATGAAAACTACAGATAATGCAGCCGTCTGATAAATATTTCTTTTTGCTTTTCTTGCATACTTTAGTAAGAAATAGCAAATCGCTACCATCAAAACAAAAGCTGCAATTGTTCCGGAATGGAAAGGAAGTCCAAGACCATTTACGAAGAAAATCTCCAGTCTTCCGAACATGGTCATAATTAAAGGGAAGATAATTTTGAAAACGATAATCAAAATCCCTAATGTGATAAGGTTTGCCCAGATAAAGTTTTTCCAGGTAAACTTATAATTTCTTGCATAATATACCAGACATACTGCAGGAATTGCCAGCATACACATCATATGCACTCCTACAGAAAGTCCTAAAACGAAGAAAATAAGAATAATCCATCTTTCACTGTCTCCCGCTTTATACTCATTCTCCCATTTGGTGATTAACCAGACCAAAAGCGCAATAAACATAGAAGCCATAGAGTAAACCTCTCCCTCTACTGCCGAGAACCAGAATGTATCTGAGAATGTAAAGCAAAGTGCACCCACTGCTCCGGCAAATAAAATAGAAATCTCCTGATGTTTTGTAATTTCTTCAAAATCTTTGTTAAGAAGTCTTCTCACAAAGTGTGTAATCGTCCAAAACAAAAATAAAATAGTCAGCGCACTGAACAATGCAGACATCGCGTTGATCACGATAGAATAATTTTCGCCTTTCCCTAATGCAAAAATGGCTGCCACGGCACCCACTATCTGGAATAAGGCAGCTCCGGGAGCATGCGTTACTTCAAGTTTTACTGCAGAAGAAATGTACTCGCCACAATCCCAAAAACTGAAATTGGGTTCTATGGTGGACAAGTACGTGAAAAACGCAATGACGAAAATCACCCATCCTGAAACGGTGTTCCATTGCCTAAAAGTCCAATTTTTCATAGTATTAAATCAATTATGCGAAAATAAGGCTTTTATCTTATTTTATGCGGGTTTTAACAAAATTTAAAAATTTTGGCGTAGTATTTGAGATTATAGACGTGTTAAAACTGTAAATACGAAAATGACTTTTTACAAAACTATGCCCTAGAAATCAAACAAAAGTTTAGTAATTATTTATTTTTTTGTATTTTTGCAGTCAGATTTTTATTGAAAATAACAAATAATGAGTAATGTTTACGATAATATTCTTGGCCTAATAGGACATACTCCTATGGTGAAGCTAAATACTGTTACAAAAGATATTCCAGCAACCGTTTATGCCAAGTTAGAATCATATAATCCTGGACATTCCACCAAAGACCGAATCGCACTTCATATTATAGAAAACGCAGAGAAAAGAGGCCTTTTAAAAGAAGATTCTGTAGTTGTTGAAACTACCTCCGGAAATACCGGGTTTTCTATTGCGATGGTATGTATTATTAAGGGATATAAATGTATTCTTGCAGTAAGTGATAAAACAAAACCTGAAAAAATTTCTTATCTGAAAGCATTGGGTGCTACGGTGTATATATGCCCAGCCAATGTACCGGCGGATGATCCCAGATCATATTATGAAGTAGCTAAAAGAATCGCTCAGGAAACTCCTAATTCTATTTACATCAATCAATATTTTAACGAGCTTAATATTGATGCACACTATCAGACGACAGGTCCTGAGATCTGGGAGCAGACTAAAGGTAAGATCACTCACCTTTTTGCCTGCACAGGAACTGGTGGTACGCTGTCCGGTTCTGCCAAGTTTTTGAAG
Source organism: Chryseobacterium sp. IT-36CA2 (assembly GCF_949767875.1). Classification (NCBI taxonomy): domain Bacteria; kingdom Pseudomonadati; phylum Bacteroidota; class Flavobacteriia; order Flavobacteriales; family Weeksellaceae; genus Chryseobacterium; species Chryseobacterium sp. IT-36CA2. Next base: position 466,759 of record NZ_CATKPG010000020.1, read on the forward strand.
GAAAAAAATCCAGATATCAAAATCATCGGAGTAGACGCAGATGGTTCTATCCTGAAGAGCTATCATGAGACAGGGGAAATACACAAAGAAGATGTACATCCTTATCAGATTGAAGGAATGGGTAAAAACCTTATTCCTGCTGCCCTGCTTTTCGACAAGGTAGATGAATTTGTAAGGGTAAATGACGAAATGTCTGCCTACAGAACCCGTGAAATTGCTTTGAAAGAAGCCATCATGGGAGGTTATACTACCGGAGCTGTAACGCAGGGATTGATACAGTATGCTCAATCTCATGAGCTTACAGAAAATGACTTAATTGTTTTAATATATCCTGATCATGGTTCCAGATATATCACTAAAGTATACAGTGACAAATGGATGGCTGAACAAGGATTTGTCAATAATTGTGTTCACAATTATGACGAAGTTTTCAAAACAGAGTTTATCAAATAAGAACGAATAAAATCACGATACAAATAAAGCCTTTTGCGTGTTCTGACAAAAAAGGCTTTTTTACTTAAAAATTACGATACAATGTTGGATATTTTTGAAAGAATAAAAGAAAATCCAGGACCACTTGGACAATTTGCAGATTATGGTGAAGGCTATTTTATTTTCCCAAGATTAGAGGGACCTATCGGCCCTAGAATGCAATTTCAGGGGAGAGAAGTAATTTTCTGGAGTGCCAATGACTATTTAGGACTGTGTAATCATCCTGAAGTTATAGAAGCGGATGCAAAAGCGGCTGCAGAATACGGAATGTTCTATCCAATGGGGGCAAGAGCAATGTCTGGAGAAACAGATCAGCACCTTCAGCTGGAAAGAGAATTGGCAGACTTCGTAAAAAAAGAATCAGCATACTTATTGAATTTCGGTTACCAGGGAATGGTTTCTACCATTGATGCTTTGGTAAGCAGAAATGATGTGATTGTTTATGATATGGATTCTCACGCCTGCATCGTGGATGGAGTAAGACTTCATTCTGGTAAAAGATTTACCTACAAGCACAATGATATGGCAAGTCTTGAGAAAAACCTTCAGAGAGCAACTAAGGTAGCTGAAGAAACAGGAGGAGGTATTCTTGTGATTACAGAAGGGGTTTTCGGAATGAGAGGCCAGCAGGGAAAAATTAAAGAGATCTGCGATCTTAAATCAAAATACCAATTCAGACTTTTAGTAGATGATGCTCACGGTTTCGGAACTCTTGGTACAACGGGTGCCGGTGTAGGTGAAGAGCAGGATTGTAATGATCAGATTGATGTATACTTCTCTACTTTTGCTAAATCTATGGCAGGTTTCGGAGCATTCCTTGCGGGTGACAAAGAAATCATCAGATATCTGAAATTCAACCTGAGATCACAAATCTTCGCAAAATCTCTTACGATGCCAATGGTAATCGGAGGATTAAAAAGACTAGAGCTATTGAGATCAAGACCTGAGATCAAAGCTAAACTTTGGGAGAATGTTGAAAAACTACAAAGCGGACTTAAAGAAAGAGGATTCAATATTGGAGATACCAACACTTGTGTAACTCCGGTTATGATGCAGGGAACTCCGGTAGAAGCAACTATATTAGTGAAAGATTTAAGAGAAAATTACGGAATTTTCACCTCTGTGGTGGTATATCCGGTCATTCCGAAGGGAATGATTCTTTTAAGACTGATTCCTACTGCTTCTCATACAGATGCAGAGATCAATGAAACTCTGGCAGCATTTGAAGCAATTCATGATAAATTAGTAGGTGGCTACTACAAAGAGCAGGAAGAAAAATTACTGCAGGAACAAGGATTAAGTTTTAAACCTATTTAATCTTAAAAAATAAAAAAAGCCACTGATTGATTCAGTGGCTTTTTTGTTTAATACCTATAAAAGCAAATGAAACTTAGAGGTTACACACTGGGAATTCTGTCGGCTGTTTCATATGGCCTGATTCCGATTTTTATTCTGCCTGTGAAACGGGCACACTTTTCAATGGATATTACGCTGTTTTACAGATTTTTCTTTTCAGCTTTAATGGTGGGAGGATATCTGCTGTATTCGAGGGAAAGTTTTAAAATCAATAAAAAAGAAGCCTTAATTCTGGCTATTCTTGGAATCTGCTATGCCCTTTCATCAGAGTTTCTGTTTTTAGGCTATGATTTTCTTACCCCAGGAATTGCCTCTACCGTTTTATTTATCTACCCAATTATTGTAGCGTTGATCATGCTTTTCTTTTATAAAGAGAAGCTTACCAAATTATCAGGAGCATCTTTACTTCTGGCTTTCGCAGGAGTCATTGTTCTGTGTTTAAAAGGAAATGGACTGGAAATCAATTTTGCAGGACTGGGAATTGTAATGCTCAGTTCACTGTTCTATGCCTTATATATGGTTATTGTCAACAAATCGAATATTAAGGTTTCAGGATTTAAGCTTACGTTTTATTCTATGTTTTTCACCTCAATATTCTTTATGACCAAGGCTTTGATGGCGAATGAATCATTTGTTATTCCTTCAACAGAAATTTTCATTAACTTCCTTATTTTTGCATTTCTTACTACGGTTATTTCCAGCTTGTGTCTGGTATTTGCGATTAAATATATCGGTTCTACTCCTGTGGCTATTTTAGGAGCCCTGGAACCTGTGGTCGCTGTACTGATCAGTGTCTTGATGTTTCATGAAAAATTTACTCCCAATCTGCTAATCGGGATTACTTTAATTCTTTTTGGAGTTACGTTGAATGTAATTGGTGATCAAAAGAAAATAGGTCATGCTTAACTGATAATAATACAAAAGCCGGACTTCTTTATGAGTTCGGCTTTTTGTATAACTTAAATAAGTGTTTTTCTATAACTTTGCTTTTGCTTCTGTAAGACTCACCGTTTTTCCCAGTGCTCCAAATTCATGCAGATCCCCAAAAACCTCGATACGGATCGATTGGTCAATCCCTCCTACTTTTAAAGGATCAAATCCTGCAATTTTAATCAAATCTTCAACATCTTTGTCTACTGAGGTATCATCTGAAGCATAAAACAATACTGCTTTTTCCGGGTTACTGTTGGAAGCTCCTGCAAGACTTCCTGCGCCCAATGTTCCGAATGCTTTTACCAGTTTAGCTCCCTGAGGAAGCACTGCTCTGTTCAATTCTCCGGCAGATTCTTTTTCCCCGATGATCTTTTTAAATCCTCCATTTCCATCCGGGGCAATAGGATTTGATACATCAATTATGGTTTTACCTTTCAGAATGTCTTTATGATCATTAAAAAATTCTTTAAAAGCGCCAAACCATATTGCCGGAATAATAATATCTGAGGTATTGATTGCCTGATCAATATCCATACTTTGGGCAAAACCATTAGACTGTTGAGCAAAGCCCGCAGACTCTTCAATATTTCTTGATGCTACAATCACATTATGGTTGTTATTAATTAAATCACCGGCAATTGCTTTTCCAATGTTACCTAGACCAATAACGGCCACTTTTTTTAATGTTTCCATTTCTTTTGATTTTTAATATTTATCTATGTCAAAATTAGGAGGAAAGACATCCAAAAAAGGGCAAACTAGTTTAAGAACTCATCTTGACATTTGGTAAGAAGAATCATGAAACTAGTTTCATAAAGAAAATGAATATGATCAGATTTTGATTCTCCGTTGTCTGATTTTACTTAAGAATTGAGGAGTAATCCCCAAATAGGAAGCAATTTGTGTATTGGGAAGTCTGTTTGCCAACTGGGGATAATGTTTGAGAAAAAACTCATACTTTTCTTCTCCTGTAGAACTTATATTTTGAAGTACCCGATTTTGGAGCTCAATAAATTTTTGTTCAATAATTACCCTGAAGTTCCTGTCAAATTTGGGATAATAGGTATAAAGAAACCAAAGGTCATTTTTTTCAATCTGCAGTACAGTGGAAGTCTCAAGAGCTGCAATATACAGCTTACTTGGTTTTTTATTATGAAAACTGTCTATATCTACAATCCAATCGTTTTCTGCAGCAAACTGGAGATTATGCTCTTCCCCATTACCATCTATATTGTACATTTTTAAGCATCCGGAAACCACAAACGTATAATACTGACAGATCTCGTTTTCCATCAGGATAAATTGTTTTCGTTTGATTCTCCGTTCAACAAACCGTTCATTCAATACCTCAATTTCCTTCTTTGAAAGAGGGATATAGCTTTTAAAATATTCTACAAGCGGATTGGTTTCTTTTGACATTGTAAATAAAATGGACTTGTTATATAGATTTTGAGTAAATCATTATTACAATATATCAAAAAAACTGAACATTATAAGGATGAATGACTCTAAAAAATCAATATCAAAAAATTATTTTCACATTGTTCCTTTTTGTATCTAAAATAATAAAATACCACACAGAAGTTCCTAGAAGTGAGTTTACTGATAAAATAATATCATATTAAGATAAAAAAATATTATGTCTGAATATATTTAACAAAATAAATCCTTTACTTTCTGGCATAACAAAATTTATCTGACTATATTGCATCTGTCTATTAATAGGTATTTCCTCTCCTATCAGGCCAATGTATATACTTTTAGAAACCGATGAAAGAATTGCAAAAACTCACCAAAGATCAATTATATAAAAAGCTTAAAGAAAAATCGGAAAATCTATATAACATCGCTCATGAAGCGCTGGAAAACAATTTCTTCAACGAAAGCTATTTAGATGAAGAAAGTCTTGCCGAATTTCTCGAAATGCTGGATGATGAAACAGCAGAAAAAATCAAAGATGCTTCTCTGCATATTAATAATGAAGATAATGCTCCCGAAATTGTCCTTATAGAAAATGAAAACAACATTTCTCTTGAATTGGTGACCATTGAAGATGAAGGGTACAAAATAGTTCTTATAGAAGGTGACCTACAATTATCAAAAAAACTTTTTGTGGAAGATTACATTGTTCTCATTGTTACAGGTAATATTCAGGCTGAAAATATTATTGTCAACGGTTCATTATATTGTTCCGGAAATATTACATCCAAAGCATTATTCGGAGCCTCGGGTAATGATAATGAAACGTATATCGGAGGAAGTATTATGACCTCTCTTATTGCAGAAAACGGGCATTATACGGTGGCTGAAGGAAATATATATTCCAGATATTTAATCAGTTTTCATAATGAAATCATCGGGAAAACAGGAAAGTTCATTGAGAATATCAGCATCGAAAGACCTGGTGAAATCGGATTACTGAAAGCTGAAATTCTGGATGAAGACGGGTATTTTGACGAAGATTCTTTCCTTAATTTTATTGACAATAATTCTCCAGATGCCTTGTTTAATAAACCTGCTAATTTATTTTAGAAGACTACTTGTAATAGAGATTATAATAACTCGGAACGCAAAGTCTTTTCTTGACTGTCCATAATCAGGAGAAAAAATTTTTTTCTAAAAAAACTTTAGAATAACTTTGCAAAAAATTTCTGTTGAAAGACCTGCTTCTTATTACTCCGCCTTTTACCCAGCTTAATACTCCCTATCCTGCAACGGCTTATATTAAAGGATTTTTAAATACCAAAAATATTTCCGCTTATCAGGTAGATTTGGGGATCGATGTTATCTTGGAATTATTTTCAAAAGACGGAATTCAAAAGGTTTTCAGTAAAGAAATTGATCTTCATACCATCTCTGAAAACTCTCAGAGAATCTATGCCTTAAGAGAAGAATATGTAAAAACCATAGATCAGGTCATTACTTTTTTACAGGATAAAACGCCTACATTGGCAAGACAGATCTGTAGCATGAATTTTCTTCCCGAAGCTTCCCGTTTCAATCAGCTGGATGATATGGAATTTGCTTTCGGAAATATGGGACTTCAGGATAAAGCCAAGCATCTGGCAACGTTATATTTGGAAGATATTTCAGATTATATTGTAGAAAATATCGATTCCGATTTTGGTTTCAGCAGATATGCGGAACGCCTTGGAAAAAGTGCCAATTCTTTTGATGAATTGTATTCGAAACTATCTGGTGACTCCACTTTTATTGATGAGTTTACTTTAAAAATTCTTCGTGAAAACATAGAAACCGTTCAGCCTAAACTGGTTTGTTTTTCGGTACCGTTTCCCGGAAATCTGTATTCAGGTTTCAAATGTGCCCAATGGATCAAAAAGCACTATCCTCATATTAAAACCGCTATGGGAGGAGGTTTTCCCAATACAGAATTAAGGGAAGTGAAAGATCAGAGAGTATTTGAATTTTTTGATTTTATTACATTAGATGACGGAGAAATTCCACTTGAACTTCTTCACCAGAATTTAGAAATTCCATCTGATAAAGGCGAATTCAAGAGAACTTTCCTTCTCGAAAATAATGAAGTTGTTTATAAGAACAATTCTAAAAAACATGATTATAAGCAGTCTGAAATCGGAACTCCTGATTATACAGATTTAAAACTGGATCAATATATTTCTGTTATTGAAATTGCCAATCCCATGCACAGTTTATGGAGTGACGGAAGATGGAACAAACTGACAATGGCTCATGGATGCTACTGGGGAAAATGTACATTCTGTGATATTTCTTTAGACTATATTAAAATCTACGAACCTATTTCTGCTAAAATTCTGGTTGACCGAATTGAAGAGTTGATCCGCACCACTGGTGAAACAGGTTTCCATTTTGTGGATGAAGCGGCACCACCTGCCTTGATGAGAGAAGTAGCGCTGGAAATTCTACGAAGAAACCTTGTCGTTACCTGGTGGACCAATATTCGTTTTGAAAAAAGCTTCACCCGCGATTTATGTTACCTTCTGAAACTTTCAGGATGTGTTGCTGTTTCCGGAGGACTTGAAGTAGCCAGTGACCGATTGTTGAAATTAATTGATAAAGGAGTTTCTGTAGATCAGGTTGCCAATGTAACCAGAAATTTTACCGAAGCCGGAATTATGGTTCATGCTTATCTGATGTATGGCTACCCTACCCAAACCGTTCAGGAAACCGTTGATTCTCTGGAAATGATTCGGCAGATGTTTGAAATGGGAATTCTTCAAAGCGGATTCTGGCATCAGTTTGCCATGACTGCCCATTCACCTGTAGGAATCAATCCGGAAGATTTTGGAGTGGTACCTGTAAAGCAGGAAATCTTATTTGCCAATAATGATATTGATTTTAAAGATAAAACCGGAATTGATCATAACAAGTTCAGTTTTGGATTAAAGAAATCCTTATTCAATTATATGCATGGAGTGAATTTTGAGCTTCCTCTTCAGGAATGGTTTGATTTTAAAATTCCAAGAACAACTATCCATCCGGATTATATTCATGACTGTCTTTTGGAAGATGGACAGTTTAGTCTGAAAGGAAATTCAAAAGTGATTTTTTTGACCAAAAATGTAATCGCTGAGAATCGCGTAAAAAATAAAAAGAAATATTCTGGTACATATACGCTTCTTACATTCCACTTAAAAACCAATATTGTGAAGGTAGAGCTCGAACAAGAAAAGGCAGAGTGGCTAATGAGTGTATTGGAAGAAAATGCAATTGAAAATTCAAAAAAACCTACAGTTCAACAACTTAAGAATCAATTTGAAGAGAATTTTGAAGATTTTGAGTTATTCTGGTTCTCAAAACCCATGCAGCAATTGAAGGAAAATGGGGTGATCTTAAGTTTATAAAAATTTCTATTTTTTTCTCAGGGATTTTTGAAATTGTTGAATTTTTTGTGAATTTTTATTTTTCTGGATGAATAAGACTTGATTGAATTATAATCTCTCACAGATTATACGGATTTACACAGATTTTTATTTTGATTTAAGAGAATAAAATTTTCTATTTTTATACCTAAGGATCAAGTCCAAATTTCTAGATTACTATAGAATAAAACGGCAAAATATTCCCATCATCTGAAGGGGTAGCGAAAATTCGGAGAATTTTTGACGGGGTGGTTAATTATATAAGTTTTGGCTAAACCCAATCGAAATTTAATCTTTAATAAGTAAATGGGCTCCCTTCATTCTAAACTCAGGATTACAACCCATTCCTATTGATAAATAAATCAGTTAGGAGTTTCCTTTGATACGGTTCCTACAGACACCTTTTCCTGAATTTTAATGAAATTCGGATCCATAATCGCCATACGTTCTGCCAATGCTTTATATGTTGGAAATTTTAAGATGGAAGCCCTGCCAGACATTTCTTTATAAATAGTGAAAGATTTTCCTCCAGCTGTTTTTAATTGCTTTGTGGTCGTAATATATCTTCCGATAAGCTTACTTTTTGCATCATAGATTTCAATATCTATAGAGGTTTTGTCCATAATGGTGTCTTCCGAGCCGAAACTTACAGGTAAATTGGTGAAATATCCCACCGGAACGCCATTACTAAGGATTTCTCCTACTTTATTGACCTCAATATTCATCTTATCTATTTTCTTTCTGATGGTATAGGCATCTTTAGTTTTAGTATCCAGTTTTCTTTTTGGAACATTTGAAAAAAGTTCATCAAGATTTTTGACATTGATCCCTTTATTATCAATAATTTTAAGATCCTTAACCGAAGTAAAAACTGCTGACTTTTCCTCTCCTGAGAATGCAGAAGGTGATGAATAATCAATTTCAATCGTCTTATCCCTGTTATATACTCTGTTGACACTGATATAGCTGTCTCGAACGGAATCAACAACGCTTTTATCAATAAATTTTATCGTATAGAGCGGAGTCTCCTTTAGATCCATAAACGTATACTCGCTGGATTTGTTGGATAGCTTAGCTACCGGAATACCGTCAAGATTGATAATTCCCCTCTTGGTTTTGATGTTCTGAGCATGGAGAAAAACACCCAGAACTGTAAAGAATATGATTATGCCTTTCTTCATACAATCAGACTTTTACATAAATAAAAAAAGTGTAACACAAAGTTACACTTTCTTGAAAATATATTTAGCTTTTCATTTAATTATTCACAAAGGATAATTCCTTTATTATGATTAAATTCTACAACACCGCTTTTGATAGCATAAGCAAAAACAGAGTCTTTTCCGGATTCTTTAGTGAAGTTTTTAGCAAAAGCTTCATCAATAGAATTAGCAAAAAGCTTTACATCACCTCCGATCAAAGAAGAAACGATTCCTGCGTGGTTTTTCATGATGTGAAATTCACCATTTTTTCCAGGCAATAATACTGAGTCTACTTCTCCTTCAAAAACTACGTATTCTGGTGTTAAAATTTTTATATTCATTTTAATTTAGATTTGAAGATTTCAGATTTCAGATTTCAGACAACGTTAAAGTCTCATGTCTGGTATCTTAATCTTGTGTCTAATTATTAAGCGTTTTCAGCTAACATTTTTTGTCCAGCTTCGATAGCTTCTTCGATAGTTCCTTTCAAGTTGAAAGCTGCTTCTGGTAAGTGATCTAATTCACCATCCATAATCATGTTGAACCCTTTGATAGTATCTTTGATATCAACTAATGATCCTGGGATACCTGTAAACTGCTCTGCTACGTGGAAAGGCTGAGATAAGAATCTCTGAACTTTTCTTGCACGGTATACAACAGATTTATCTTCTTCAGAAAGTTCTTCCATACCAAGGATTGCGATGATATCCTGAAGAGCTTTATATCTTTGAAGAATTTCTTTTACTCTTTGAGCACAGTTGTAGTGATCGTGACCTAAGATTTCAGGATTTAGGATTCTTGAAGTAGAAGAAAGTGGATCTACCGCTGGATAGATACCTAATGAAGCAATCTTTCTGTCAAGTACCGTAGTTGCATCCAAGTGAGCAAATGTAGTTGCAGGAGCCGGGTCAGTTAAGTCATCCGCAGGTACGTATACCGCTTGTACTGAAGTAATTGAACCATTTTTAGTTGAAGTAATTCTTTCCTGCATCGCACCCATTTCAGAAGCTAGTGTTGGTTGGTAACCTACCGCTGATGGCATACGACCAAGAAGTGCAGATACCTCAGAACCAGCTTGTGTAAAACGGAAGATGTTGTCTACGAAGAAAAGTACATCTCTACCTTGTCCGCTTTCTCCACCATCTCTATAGTACTCAGCCAATGTAAGACCAGAAAGTGCTACTCTCGCTCTTGCACCTGGCGGCTCGTTCATCTGTCCGAAAACGAATGCTGCTTTAGATTCTTTCATAGCTTCTAAGTCTACTTTAGAAAGATCCCAACCTCCGTTTTCCATAGAGTGCATGAAATCATCACCATACTTGATAATACCTGATTCCAACATCTCTCTCAAAAGGTCATTTCCTTCTCTCGTTCTTTCACCTACTCCGGCAAATACTGAAAGACCTCCGTGTCCTTTTGCAATATTGTTAATCAACTCCTGGATCAATACTGTTTTACCTACACCAGCACCACCGAACAAACCAATTTTACCTCCTTTTGCGTAAGGCTCAACTAAGTCGATTACTTTAATACCTGTAAATAAAACTTCTGCAGAAGTTGAAAGTTGATCAAATTTTGGAGCTGGTCTGTGAATTGGAAGACCACCCTCATTAGAAATATTTTGAAGTCCGTCGATAGCATCACCAACAACGTTGAATAGTCTTCCGTTTACAGCCTCACCGATTGGCATCATAATAGGATTTCCGTATCCAATTACGTCTTGCCCTCTTTTAAGACCGTCAGTAGCGTCCATTGCGATACATCTTACTGTATCTTCGCCAATATGTTGTTCTACCTCTAAAACTACTTTTTCACCGTTTTCTTTTGTAATTTCTAACGCGTCATAGATTGCTGGAACAGCTTCCACATCTGTGAAGACAACGTCGATTACCGGACCAATAATTTGAGAAATTTTACCTTTAATTTGGTTTGCCATTGCTAAATTTTTTCTTGGTGCAAATATAGTGATTCTTCATAAACCCGCAATTGGTAAAAAAAAGATTTTTATCATGCTTTTTGAGAATAGATTATTTTAGTAATATCCCGATATAGCAATGTATCAAGGTAGCAATGTTAAGGTTACAGGTATTACTCTATTGTTATATTGATACATTGGTACATTATTTCTATATTTGCAATCAAATTTTTCCGTTTTGAAAGTTTTCAAGAATTTTACAGATTATTCCTCACAGAAGCCTTTAGCACTGTCTTTAGGTATGTTTGACGGGGTACATCTCGGGCACAAGAGTATCATTGATGAGCTGACTAAAGTAGGTACAGAGAATAATCTGGAGACTGCTATTCTCACTTTCTGGCCGCATCCAAGGTTTGTTTTTAATCCTAATGAAGATTTAAAACTGCTGAATACGCTGGAAGAAAAGAAACAGCTGGTGGAGAAATATGGTATTGATAATCTGTTCCTGAAAGAATTTGATGAAGAATTCAGAAACTTAACCGGAGAAGAGTTTGTACGTCAGATTTTAGTTGATAAACTCAATGTAAAGTATCTTATTATAGGATACGACCATTCTTTCGGAAAAAATAAAAGCGGAAACTTCGAGCTTCTTAAGAAATTATCCAAAGAGCTTGATTTTGAAGTAGAACAAATGGAAGCTATTAACATCCACGAAAATAATATCAGTTCAACAAAGGTTCGTAATGCTCTTTTAACCGGAAATATTACAGAGGCTAATGAGATGCTGGGGTATCCCTACTCAGTATCTGGTACAATAGTTCATGGTAAAAAGATCGGAAGAACAATTGGTTATCCAACCGCCAATATTGATACAGAATCTATTAAGCTTTTACCCAAAAAAGGAGCTTATATTGTAGAAGTATTCATAAAAGGTAACCAATATAAAGGAATGCTGAGTGTGGGAACCAACCCTACGGTAAACGGAGAAAAATTAACTGTTGAAGTTTATATTCTGGATTTTGATGACAATATTTATGATGAGAAAATAACAGTTAGGTTCAGAGATTTCCTTCATGATGAAATTAAATTTGAAAGCCTAGAAAAGCTTATCGAGAAACTGGACCTGGATAAAAAACATACCCAGGATTATGATTTCAAGAATCAACAATTTTGATTTTCTGAGACTTTTTTTTGCAAGTCTTGTTATAATTACCCACTCCTATGCTCTTTCCGGAGCTACTCAAGGTGATCCTTTATCAGAGCTCACCCATGGCCAGATGGAATTTTCTTATCTGGGAGTGCATGGCTTTTTTATTATCTCCGGATATTTAATTTTTAAAAGTTTACTTCGCTGCAAAGGTCTCACTGATTTTTACTGGAAAAGACTTTTAAGACTTTTCCCCGCGTTATTAGTAGTTCTTTTACTGACTGTTTTGCTGGCACCTGCAGTATATGAAGGCTCTGTTCCTTATTTGCAAAACAAATCAGTATATACCTATATTCCTCAAAATATAACACTATTCTTCCGTCAGAAAGGGATCGATGGTGTTTTCGAAAGCAATCCTTATAAACACAGTATCAATGGCAGTTTATGGACTATATGCTATGAATTCAGCATGTATGTTATGACATCAATGTTATTTTTTATAAGAAAAAAAGCTTTTGTAAAAACGGTTGTTATCCTTTTATTTATATCAAGTTATGTTTTAAGCATCTACTACCCTTATTTTCTTTATGGATTATTTCGCAGGTTGGCATTGGGAACTAATCATTTTTATAATCTGATGTGTTTTTTTGCTGGAGGAATGGTATTAACTTATCTGAAAATCAATAATAAAAGAACTGAGAATATCATTATTCTACTTTCTTTTCTAGTTCTTATCATCAGTCTCTATTTTAATATTTCCAAGTATACCTGCTATATTACACTACCGTTACTGATTATTCTTATTGGTGAAAGATCCACTCAATATCTTAATAAAGTAGGAGAAGTAATTGGAGATACTTCTTACGGGATTTATATTTATTCTTTTCCCATACAGCAGGCACTGATGTATTTTTTTAAGTTGGACACCGCTATGTTATTTATACTTTCTTTACCAATTTCAGTTCTCTTGGGATATATTTCCTGGCATCTGATTGAAAAGAAAGCATTAGGATATAAAGATTTATTTGCTAAAAAGGCTATTCAGTGATGAATAGCCTTTTTGCTTTTATTTATTTTAATACTTTTAGGTATATTTTCTGAGGTTCATTACTCAGTTTCACGTTAGGAAACCGTTTGTCATAATCAATAAAGATATCCCCTTTTTCATCTGCTTTTCCGTTTCCGTCAGAATCCCAGCTTATTGTTACGTAATATTTTGCAGGACCTGCAGGTTTAGGATTGATCTTACTTTCAGCATCTTTAGGTACCGGAAGATCAATGGTGAATGGTACAGATTTTTGCTCATACTCTTTTTCTGTAATTAAGGTAGCAGGAGCATCTGCCAGTTTTTCGTCTGCTCCATATAAACTTACTTTCAATTTTGGATTTTTAATCGTAAAGTTCTCTGTTCCTGAAAATTCCAATTTAATATTTTCAGAAGAAGCTTCAGATGTTGAGGCTTCCGGAGTTGGACTTTCAGTAGTATTTTTCTTTCCCGGATTGGTACAGCTTGATAGCATCAATGTGCCTGCTGCGACGAATAATAAAAGGTGGTTTCTCATTTGTTCTTTATTTTATTAACGTTAAATCTATATTTCACCGATAATAGATAACAAATTTCGTACCTCAATCTTTTCTTATATTTTTATAAAGAATTTACTTCATTTTGAGCTTTCTTTGTCAGAGATTTAAAAACCAGATCATACGATTGATCAATAAGTTTAAGGATCAAATCTCTTTTCAATCCATCCAGCAATACAGAATTCCAATGGGTCTTGTTCATATGATAAGCGCCTGTGATCTGAGGATATTGCTCACGAAGCTCTGCACTCCACTCCGGATCTGTTTTTACATTGATTGCTAGCGGCTGCCTTTCAAGCCCCATCAGTAAAAACATTTTGGTATCTACTTTCATTACAAGTGTTTCGTTATCAAACGGAAAGCTTTCCGTAACCCCTTTTTTGGCAAGACAATAGTCTAAAATCTCGTTGGCATCCATGCAGTTATTAATAATGAGTGATCAGTAATTAGTAATGATTAAATGATATAATTCTTTAATCTTTGATTCAAATTTAGTAAATTTAAGAAAGAAATAATCCCGCAAAATCACAATTATTATGAAAGCTCTGGTAATAGGCGCTACAGGTGCCACAGGAAAGGATCTGGTCAATCAGTTATTGAATGACAAAGAGTTTGATGAAGTGGATATTTTTGTCAGAAAGCCTGTTGATATTCAGAATGATAAGCTTAAAGTTCATGTTGTGAATTTTGAAAACCCTGAAGAATGGAAAGAAATGGTGAAGGGAGATGTTGCATTCTCATGCTTAGGAACAACTTTAAAGGATGCCGGAAGCAAGGAAGCCCAAAAGAAAGTAGACTTTGATTATCAATATGAATTTGCGAAAGCAGCAAAAGAAAATGATGTGGAAGATTATATTCTGGTTTCAGCTTATGGCGCGAATCCGCAATCTAAAATTTTCTATTCTAAAATGAAAGGAGAACTTGAAGACGCTGTAAAGCAGCTCCATTTCAATAAGATCACTATTTTCAAACCTGGAATGCTTGAAAGAAAAGATTCTGAAAGAACCGGAGAAGTTTTAGGCAGCCGGATTATCAAATTTGCCAATAAATTGGGATTACTGGAAAGTCAAAAGCCTCTGCCAACCGATATTCTGGCAAAGGCAATGATCAATTCTTCGAAAATAAAAAGCAATGGTTATTCCAGTATAAAGCTGGGAAATATATTTTGTTTTGCAGAGAAGAGTAATGAATAATCGGGATATGGGGTTTGGGATGAGAGTTAATGGGGGTCCGTGTTAAAAGTGAGAACCTTCTTAGTAATTTTCCTAAAACCTAAGCCCTAATCCCTGCTACCTATCATCTATTTTGTGGTTTTGCTGTTCATTTTCTGTCCTAATTTTTCGTATTCAATATCGTTTGGCTCCCAAAGTTCTATTTTGTTGCCTTCGATATCCATTATATGGACAAACTTTCCGTATTCATACGTCTCGATCTTATCGACTACTGTTACATTTTCTTTTTTTAACTGTTCAACCAGCTTTTCAAGGTTTTCTACACGATAATTGATCATGAAATCTTTTTCGGAAGGCAGGAAATATTTTGTTTTTTCACTGAATGGGCTCCACTGGCTGAAGCCTTTTTTAGAGTTATCAGCGCCTTGAAACCACTCAAATACAGCTCCATATTCATTAGTATTGAGACCTAGATGGCTTTCATACCATTCTCTCATTTTTTTAGGATCTTTACACTTAAAAAAGATGCCGCCAATACCGGTTACTCTTTTCATATCATCAGACTTGTTTTCCGTAACAGCCTTAAAAGCAAATCCTAACATAAATGAAGCCAGGACACAAAGGGTAAAAATTATTTTTTTCATAGGAAGTATTTATTAGGGTTAAAAATAAAAAAAGTGGATGTAAACACCCACTATTAAAAATATATTTTTTATCGTTATTTCAGATACTTTGTAATCGCCTCTCCGTTAGGATTTGTAGTACTTACAAAAGAGTCAATCAGTTTTCCGTTTTCGTCTACAAGGAATTTTGTGAAGTTCCAAAGAATGCTTGTATTCTTTACTCCGTTCAGTTCCTGCTCTGTTAAATATTTAAAGATAGGTGCTGTATCATCACCTTTTACAGAAACTTTAGCAGCCATCGGAAATGTTACACCGTAATTTTTCTGACAGAAAGCTCCAATTTCAGTATTGGTTCCGGGTTCCTGTCCTCCGAAATTATTGGCAGGGAAACCTATTACGACCAATTTATCTTTATATTGCTGATATACATTCTCAAGGTCTGCATACTGAGGAGTAAATCCGCATTCTGAGGCGGTATTGACGATCAGGATTTTCTTTCCTTTAAAATCTGCAAAATTGATTTCTTTTCCGTCAAGACCTTCTACTTTAAAGTCATATATTGTTTTTCCCATAAGTTCGTTGGTTTTAGCTTTTGAAATTTCACTTTTTTGATTGAAGCAGCTTTGCAGGAATGCAACGAAGGAAAGCAGCATTAAAAAAAATTTTTTCATTTTTTTCGTTTTATACAGCGAACTGCAATTGAATTAAAACTTGAAAATATTAGCCGGAAATACTTTATTGATATCTATTTTGTTTAATAACATCACATAATCTCCGTCTTTTTTTGTACTGGAAGATTCTATTCTGAAAGGCATGGTAAGGTTTCCTACTTTTCTAAAATCAGAATAGACAAGCGTTTCATCTTTTTTCACTTCTTTTATCAACATATAAGTTTTTGTATCAAAATAATACATATTCTTATTAACGTTCTTAGTAAGTTCCACTTTATGACAGTAGATCTCTCCTATTTTTTCTTTTCCAAGGTATTTGGCATCAAAACCTTTATTTTCCCAATCAATGAAGTCATTATCAAAATTTTCCGGCACATATTCAGGATATTCCTGAAGCTTGTTGGCGGCGTAGTTCATTGCGTAGCCTTTGGAACCATCAAAACCTTCAATAGCTGTTTCTTTTCCTCCAGTTGTAATCAATGTTTTAGTAAGATTCGGACGTTGCTGAAAAATTCTGATCGGATATTCATCTTTGATTCCCAATACTACTTTTCCCTGAAGCAATACCGAGTTCAGCAATTTCCAATTGGTTAACCCTCCGGATAATTCTATGTTTTTGTCAATAATTTCCTTTGCGGTCTGTCCGAATATCACATGCGAAAATATCAGTCCAAATACGAATAGTAACTTCTTCATTAATTTTATTTATAAATTCAAATATAGGGGGATTTATGTAAAGTTGCAAAAACACAAAGAAAGCAAAAATGCTGATTGGCAAATTTACTCTACTTCTTTCTACAATTTTAAATTAACTTTCGTGCTTTTTCCAGATCTTCCGGTGTATCAATACCTACCCCTACAAAATTAGTTTCTATCATTTTGATTTTCATCCCATATTCAAGATAACGGATGCATTCAATTTTTTCGGATATTTCCAAAGGTTTCATCGCCAGTTTTGAAAACTGCAGTAAGGCTTCTTTTCTGAAGGCATATACTCCAATATGTTTAAAATAACTTACATCATAGGAAACTTCTCTGTGAAAAGGAATTACAGAACGGCTGAAATACAAGGCAAAACCATTATTATCAGTAATGACTTTTACGTTATTCGGATTTTCAATTTCTTCTTTTTCATGCAGCTGTATCTTTAAAGAAGCTAAAGATATTTCCTGTTGATCATCATGTTTAAAAACTTCAATCAGCTGGCGTAAAGGTTCCAGTTTCAGGAAAGGTTCATCTCCCTGAACGTTAATTACGATATCACAATCAATATTCTGTACTGCTTCAGCAATGCGGTCACTTCCGGTTTCGTGCTGTCCTGTCATAACAGCTTTCCCTCCGTTTTTTACAATTTCATCAAGAATAATTTCAGAATCTGTGGCTACAAATACTTCATCAAACAGTCCGGTTTCCACTACATTCTGATAGGTAGTAGTGATCACGGTTTTTTCTCCTAAAATCTGCATTAATTTCCCCGGAAAACGGCTTGCTTCGTAACGGGCAGGGATGACAGCGATTATTTTCATTCAATATGATATTAAGTAATTCTTTTAAAATCAGCAGGTTTCATTCCGGCCTTTACAAAAGCCTGAATAATCCTTTTATCCTGAGACCAAATGTAGTGAAAAGTATCTTATTTACTCTACAAAACAGAGATTTCAGCAGTTTAAAAAGAGAGTTTTACTCCTACCATATTGTATTCCCATTGGCGGGAAGCTACAAAGTTGAGATTATATTTTGTCTTTCCTATAGTTCCTTCTGAAGAAGTATATCTGCTTTTTGAGATTGTTTTTCCAATGAAATATCCCATTAATAAGGCTAAAGGGTAATCTGAAGCCCAATGAACTTTACTCTGCATCATTTGAAAACAAAGTGCTCCTGCCAGGGTATATCCTACTGGCTTAATCCATTTTGCATCGGGATAATTGTCTGCAATCACAGTAATACCTGCCATAAAGGTGGTTAAGTGTCCTGATGGCATCGCATCATAATTTGAAGTATTTTTTCCAAATGCTGAGAAACTTGGGAAAGGGTTCCATGCTCCACCTTTATTACCATTTATTTCTGCAATAAAAGGACTTTCTCTTCCGGTAATTCTTTTAATAGTCTGGGTAAAAACTCCTGAAAGAATTAAACTTTCCATCAAGCCACTGGCTGTAGCCTGTGCTCTGTAATCATTTTTAATCAAACCATACGTTCCGAAACCAATTCCTAACAATACTAATGTAGAACCGTTTCCTACCAGGTACAATGCAGATCCGATGTCTTTTGGGATTTTAAATACACCTCCAACTTTGGTGTAGTTATTATCTTTGTCCATTCCCCATCTTTCTCCCAGCTCTCTGGAATTGTCGATCAGTTTCTGATCAACTGGTAAAAGAATCAACGTGGCTGCAACCGCTCCTCCCAGATAATAAGCATGATCCTGGGCTACAAAATCTTTATTGGTGTTGATAAAGTTTCTGGGTAGTTTGGTTACAAAATCTAATAGTTTAGGCTTCGGATAAGTTCGGACGGATCCATCTTTTAAGGTGTAGGTTTGTACCTTTGGCAGCTCGACTTCTTTTGGTAACTCACTTACCTTCAGACTATCAACCTCTTGTGAGCATACCAGTATTGAAACTGGTAAGAGTAGAAATCTCAGTTTTTTCATCGTGTAATTTTCGACTTTATTATATTTAAGTGTGTGTAAAAGCCCCAAAGATAATTCCTAGTTGAGCTTACTACAAAGAAGTAGTTTAATTTTTAATATTTATTTAATTTTTTATAAATAAACGTAATTTCAATTGAAATATTTGATCAAAAAAAGCTTCGGCTCTGCTCAGCGTGACATGGCTAATACTCTTTTCGAGATCAAACAGTGTCATGCCGGACAGAGCCGAAGTTTATATTTATTTGAAAATTACTTTAATTGGTTCAAAGCACTTTCCAGTTTTGGAAGCATTACTTTGATCTCATCTACAGCTAATCCTCCTACAGAAGCACGGAACCAAGGTTCTGATTTTTCTTCTCCGAAGGCTGAGAATGGGACTAAAGCTACTCCTGCATCATTAATTAAATAGAATACAAGATCTGAAGAGTTTTCAATGACAGCTCCGTCTGGTTTTGTTTTTCCGATATAGTTTAATTTAATGGTAAGATAAAGAGCTCCCATTGGTTCAATACTGTCTACAGCAAGTCCTTTTCCTTTTAAATCCTGAATTCCACCGTGAAGAACTTTTAGACTTTCTTCAAGTTTAGCTTTAAAATCATCAACGAAAGTATTTACATTCTCTGGATTTTCATAGAATTTAGCAGTTGCTTCCTGTTCTGGTTTTGGTGCCCATGCTCCAACGTGTGTAAGAAGTGCCTTCATCTTATCAAGAATATGAGCAGGCCCGAATCCCCATCCAACACGTACTCCTGTTGCTGCAAGGCATTTTGAAATACCGTCGATGTAGATCGTATAGTCTTTCATTTCAGGGAAAAGAGAAACCGGATCTACGTGCTCAGCACTGAAAGTAAGACAAGAATAGATCTGGTCATACATTAAGTATAACGGTTTTTCATCTGCTCCTCTTTTTTTATTTTCAGCAATCACCAGTTCGCAGATCTCTGAAAGCTGATCTTTTGTAAACATGGTTCCTGTAGGGTTCAATGGTGAACACAACGCCAATAATACGGCTCCATCCAAATGAGGTCTTAAATCATCTGCAGTTGGAAGAAAGTTGGTTTCAGGCTTTGTTTTTACTTCTACAGCGTTAGCTGAAGTAAGGTAAGCGTAGTGGTTGTTGTTCCAAGATGGTGTAGGATATACTACTTTATCACCTTCGTCTACGATGGTTTTGTATACGGCATAAATCAAAGGTCTTGACCCTGCAGTGATCAGAATATCTTCAGGGGAATAATCCAGATTCCATCTTTTTTTAAGGTCTTTGGAAACTTCTTTTCTTAAAGATAAAAGTCCGTTTGCAGGAGGATAGTTCGTCAGATTATTCTGATATGCTTTCTGAATCTCTTCCTTCAGCAATGCTGGAATAGGATAGATATTAGAATTCAAATCACCAATAGTAAGATTGGCAATTTCCGCTCCCTTTGCTTTTAGATCATTTACTTCGTTACCAATTTTTACAATTTCAGAACCGATCAGGTTCGCTGCTAATTTTGAAACTTTCACTTTTTTTCTTATTTAAAATTTACTAATATTATCGTTCTTCATTGATTCTCTCATGTATTTGATCTACGGGCGTTTGTGCATCAAAAAGAGTGATTATTTCCTTTGCCTTTTTTGCCGTATTGGAATTCGGATATTTCTTGATAATCCTGTTGAACTCCGCTCTGTTTTCATCGTTTAGTTGTCCGGTTCCTTTGTCTGGGTCTCTTTCATAGGTTGGAGTATTATCCATTCCTATAAGATAATCAGACAGATAGTAGTTATAGTCTTGTTTTACAGTCTTTATCAGCTTGCTTTTAGGATATTTATTCATAAAATTTTCCCAGAACATTAGCCTGTCTCCCAGCTGTTCCCAGGTAATTATTAATCCTGCATCTGCTGCATAATTAGTTTCACTTTCTTTATCAGTCTGTGAAATATAGGCTTCATAATCCGGAGTTACTTTATTCTTAAAAAGAGAAGAATAATATCCCGGAATGGTCCATATTTCAGTTATTCCTTCTCCTACTTCTCTGAATTCAAGATCTGCTTTTTTGAGTTCTGAAGCTAATTTTTTAACATTGTCCGGTAAGTTGTACTGATCCTTATCGTAATTATAATAATTCACATATTTATCCAGAACATTGCTGTGTAAGTTCATCAGACATTCGGTATACTTTCCTCTTATTTTTAAATAATCCTCGTATACTTTGTCGTTTTGTTCCAGACTGTTTCCAGCTATTTCTTTTTCGATTTTGGTACGATACCACTGAAGAGAAGTGATATAATCCTCCGTTTTGTGGGTGGACGAACACGCTGTGTCTAACGGCTTGTACTGATCTTCTTTGGTCTCCGTTGTAGCAACCGAATCGTTTACCGGTTTTGTATCTGAAACTGCAGCTTCCTTTTTACAGGAAACTACAGCCGCAGACAATAGGCAAGCTGCTATTATTTTTTTGATCATCTGCTGTTTTCAAAGAATTAATCCAGTTTTAAATCTGTTTTAACGGCTCCGATTTTAGCTTCCAATGATTTTAATTTATCTCTGAAATCAGCTTCTGAAGTAATGGAATCCTTCACTGAAACATAGAATTTAATTTTTGGTTCTGTACCTGAAGGTCTTACACATACTTTTGTTCCATCCTGTGTGTAATAGATCAAAACATTAGACTTCGGAATATCGTTCATTACCTTTTTCTCATTCGTAGAAATGGTAAGGCTTGTCTGTTCTTTAAAGTCTTTCACTTCTTCTACCAATGAACCTGCAAGTTCTTTTGGAGGGTTTTCACGGAAGTTTTTCATCATATTCTGAATTTCTTCAGCTCCTTCTTTCCCTTTTCTTACGATATTGATTAATCCTTCATAATACATTCCAAGGTCTTCATAGATCTCAATCATGTATTGATACATTGTTTTTCCGTTAGCTTTACACCAGGCAGCAATTTCACAAGCTACAAGAATACTTCCGCAAGAGTCTTTATCACGCACAAAATCTCCGGTCATAAATCCGAAACTCTCTTCACCACCACACACGAACTTCTGTGTTCCTTCTGCTTCACGAATCATTTTCCCGATCCATTTGAATCCGGTAAGACCTACTTTGCATTCTACCCCGAATTTCTGTGCAATATCAAAGAAGATATCAGAAGTTACGATTGTAGAACCAATGAATTCTTTTCCGGTGATTCTTCCCTGTTTTCTCCACTCATTCAGAATGTAATACGTAAGGATTGTATTGGTTTGATTACCGTTTAACAATTGCATTTCACCATCAAGGTTTCTTACTGCAATTCCTAATCTGTCTCCGTCCGGATCTGTTCCGATTACGATATCAGCATTGGTAATTCTTGCCAGATCCATTGCCATTTCCAGTGCTGCAGGCTCTTCCGGGTTTGGAGAATCTACTGTAGGGAAATTTCCGCTTGGAATCATCTGTTCTCTTACAAGATCTATTTTTTTGAATCCGGCTTTTTCTAAAGCTTTCGGAATGGTAGTATACGTTGTTCCGTGGATAGATGTGAAAACAATATTTAAATTTTCTTTTCCAACATTCTGATAGGTAGAGTTTTCAATACAGGCATCAATATAAACATCATCCTGCTCCTCTCCGATCCACTCGATCAGATCATCATTTCCGTTGAATTTAATTTCTTCAAATTTCACAGAATATACTTCATTGATAATCGCTTCATCATTAGGCGGAACAATTTGTGCTCCGTCATTCCAGTATACTTTATAACCGTTGTATTCCGGCGGATTATGAGAAGCTGTTAACACGATTCCTCCGTTACATTTTTTATCACGAACTGTGAAAGACAATTCCGGAGTGGGTCTGTGATCTTTGAAAAGCAATACTTTAATTCCGTTTGCCGTCAAAACATCTGCTACCAGTTTTCCAAATTCTTTGGAATTATTACGAACATCATAAGCGATGGCCACTTTAATTTCTTCTCCTTTGAACTGCTGAAGCATATAATTGGCCAATCCCTGAGTAGCCTGTCCTAATGTATATTTATTCAAGCGGTTGGTTCCTACTCCCATTATTCCACGCATACCTCCCGTCCCGAATTCCAGTTCTCTGTAGAAAGAATCTTCCAGATCTGAGGAATTGCTGTCAATCAATGTCTGTACAGCATCTCTTGTTTCTTTATCGAAGGTATCACTTAACCAAAGTTTCGCTTTTTCTAGTGTATTCATATTTATGTCTAAGTTTTTTAAGCTGGAAGAGTGAAGCTGGAGGCTGGAAGTTATATCATGCCCGGCTTCAAAATTCCTGCTTTGTTTTTATTTTCTATTTTTTTATTTTAAAATCTGAAAGTAATTTTTAATCTGGAAAATAAGAGGTATGAAAAACTAACACCGCTCCCATCATCCAGCTTCACTCTTCCAGCCTTGTTCTACTCTTTTATCTGATTTCTGAAAGCAATAATTTGATTCATTAAACTATAACTTTCATTGTATATTTCTCTAAATTTTTCTTCTGTAATATATTGTCTGTTTTTTGCTTTATATAAACAGGTTACTGTTTCTGCCAAAGATCGAATTGAATATCCTAAAAATTTTTTAAACTCTAATTTTGACTGCAAAATACATCCTTCTGAAATATTGAGTGCTATAGAATCTGATGCTCTTCTTATTTGAGAACTAAGATTAAAAGTCTCAATCTTTGGAAAATGCTGGGATAAATTAAAAATAATTTCTCCAAACTCCATAGATTTCTGCCAGATAATCAATTTCTCAAATTTAAAACTCATATTCAGTTTTTTAAGTTGGAAGAAGGAAGCTGGAGGCTGGAAGTTATATCGTGCCTGGCTTCAAAATTCCTGCTTTGTTTTTATTTTTATGTTTTAAAGCTTGGAAGTAAATTTCTAATCTGGAAAATAAGAGCTATGAAAAACTAATATTACTCCCATCTTCCAGCTTCTGACTTCCAACCCAAATTACTCTAATTTTTTGTTTTCGACTTTTGTTGTTTTATCAATTTTGAACGCTCTGATAGGATCGTTATAATAGATAAATTTTGCAGTATTCTGAATATGTCCTTTCAACGAATCTTTTACATTTACTTCTGCATAATTTCCGTTTTTAGAATCAATATTCAGGTTGGTGATTTTCCAGTAGGGTGCAATTAAACTTGCTGTATCTGAAATCTTTATCACCGCATCTTTGGACAATCCCAGAAAATTTGCTCGGCTTCTGTTGTGCATTTCCACTTCTGCTCTTCTAGTATTAACAGAACCCATGAAGCTTGCATTATTTTTCATATTAAGTCTGAAATTATCTGTTTTGATTTCACTTGAAATATTCACTTCAACAGAATCAGAAACGGCTACTTTTTCCAGGTTATATTTTGAATAAATCGTTACGTTATAAAAATCTACCCCTTTTGTCCCTCTTTTTTCTTTAATGAAAAGAGTTTTGTCTTTTACATCCACATCCAGATTGCTCGCCACATTCGGATAGGTTTCTATTTCAACAAAATTTTTAGGACCTCTGGCATAAAATACACGGAATTTCCCTTCCAAATCAAGGTTTACGAATTCCGAAACATCCACATCTTTCTTTTCAATATTTCCTTTTGGAGAAACTTTTCCACAGGAAACTACCACCATCAGCATTAATGTGTATACAACTTTTTTCATATTTAATTTTAAATATTCTATATTATAATCGCAACGATATTTACTGAAAATCACTGAAAACTTTTTCATGTCTCTCACAGGACTTTCAATATTACGTTTGAACAAAAATAGGATTAAAATTTCTAAAAATCTTTGTCTTTTGACAATAAAATACCTGATTATTTTCAATTTTGTGCTTTTTGGGAAAAGACTATTTCTTTGTATGCTTTTCTTTTGCTTTTTATCTGATAAGTTCAAAATACAAAAAAGCACCCTGTTTTTTGCAGAGTGCTTTTATTTATTGGGATTGAAGTCGTTATAATCAGGTTAACCACCCCGTCAAAAATTCTTTGAATTTTCGCCACCCCTCCAAAGGATGGGAATGGTCATACATCGAATGGATATTTACATTAACAGATTGATTTTCATTTTGTTTGAATATCTTTCTGTCTATATCACTTCGTCAATATTATAATTCTTGTGTTCGCGGTTTGTTCTGATAATCATTTCTCCTAAAAATCCTGCTACAAACAGAAGGCTTCCCAAAATCATCATTGTTAATGCAATAAAGAACCAAGGGTTATTGGTAATCAAATGTCCGTAAATTCCTCTTGCAACATCAATAAGTTTGGAAATACCCAGCCAAAGTGCGGAAAGAAAACCAACAATAAACATCAAAGTACCAACAGCTCCGAAGAAATGCATTGGTCTTCCTCCAAAACGGCTTACAAACCAAAGGGTTATCAAATCCAAAAACCCTCTTACAAATCTTTCGGTTCCGAATTTTGACGTTCCGTAAGGTCTTGCCTGGTGCTGTACCTCTTTTTCCGTGATTCTTCTGAAACCTGCATTAGCAGCTAATACCGGAATATAACGGTGCATATCACCGTAAACATCAACAGATTTTACAACCTGTTTTTTGTAGGCTTTCAAACCACAATTGAAATCGTGAAGATAAACTCCTGAAACTTTTCTTGCTGCTGCATTGAATAGTTTTGACGGAATATTTTTCGTCATTACATTATCAAAACGCTTCTTTTTCCAACCGGAAACTATATCATAATTATCATGAATGACCATATTGTACAGTTCTGGAATTTCTTCCGGAAAATCCTGTAAATCGGCATCCATTGTAATCACTACATCTCCGTTTGTTCTTTCAAAGGCAGCATGAAGCGCCTGAGATTTTCCATAATTTCTGGAAAATTTAATAGCGTGGATCTGAGGATACTGAACTTTCATATTCTCAATAATACTCCACGACAAATCCGTACTTCCATCATCTACAAACCAGATTTCATAAGATAAATTGCTGGTTGTGCATACTTTATCAATTCTTGAAAAAAGCTCTTCCAGAGAGTCTTCTTCGTTCAGTAACGGAATAACTATAGATAAATTCATTTAATTTTAATAAAAATTAGGCTTGATTTGTTTCTTCGGGCTGATGTATTGTTCTTGTTCTGAAAAATGCTCCGAAAAACACCGACAAAACTACGTAAAATATAAGAATTGCTGCAAAATATCCTGAAAAATGACTTGCGGTAAGCATATCTTTTCCTTTAACAGCCTCAGGCGTGAAGCTTTGTACTCTTTCTTTATATTTCTGATCCAGCTCATCAATATCTTTCTGATGTTTCAGAATTTTTCTTGCTGAAGTATATTCTGTATCCAGTTCTGATTTTTGTCTCTGAACATATTGGTAGTTCAACAGCTTTTTAGCAGCCGGATCTACAAAGTTTAAAAAGGCATAAATACTGAAGATGGAAAGAATTCCTCCGACAAACATTGGGACAAATGCTCTTTTGAAAGCTTCTTTGAATTTTACTACTCTATGATTGTTCCAAAAGGATTTCACAGACCAGAAAGCAGCTCCCGCATAAAGAAGAGGCAAAACAAAAGCATTGGCTTTCAAAGAGATATCAAAATAATTGATTCCTGAGAAAAAAGTGTACACTACAAAGAAAACGATCATTGTAGCGATAAAAAGTATAATTCCTAGTGTTGATGGACTTTTCGTCATATTTAAATTTTTAAAAAAAGTTGAAAAATTTTCCCTCTAAATGTCAGGCGTTTAGCTTTACTACTGCATTTTTTCAACTAATTTTCTTTGATAAAGTTTTGAAGTTTATAAAATATTCCTACCTTTGCAACGGCAAGTCCTAAACAACCAGCTCCTGAGAATCCTCCAGGGTGGGAACGCAGCAAAGGTAATCGGTCGTAGCGGTGTGATTTAGGTAGCTTGCCATTTTTTTTTGTTTTAAAGTAAGAAGAGAGGTAATTTGATAATTATCTTTTTTTGTTTTTAATACCTTACGCATCATTTTCATTTTCTAATTTTCAGATTACCTCCGGTTTCGTTATTGATTAAAATTCGAATGTCTCACCTAATTTTGGTAAAACAAGTTCTAAATTTTTATCTGCAAAATGCTTTAGTGCACTTTCATGGTTAATTTCAATAGCAGGGAAAGTATCAAAGTGACATCCGATTACTTTAGGTGTTTTCAATAGTTCTGCTGCTGCAAAAGAGGCTTTTCTAGGACACATTGTGTAGTGGCTTCCGATGGGAAGAATAGAAAGATCAATGTTTCCGTATAATCTCGGGAACAGCTCCATATCTGCCATTACTCCTGTATCACCTGCCAAATAGATGTTCTTACCTTCAGGAAGTCTGAAGATATACCCTACAGGAACGCCTCCATAGCTTCCATCCGGGAAAGAACTTGTGTGATGAGCCGGAACCATGGAAATTTTAAGATCGTCGATTTTTGCCGATCCTCCTAAGTTCACATCGTCTCTATTTTTAGCCTGCTGGAAGTAACCACATACTTCAGGAACTCCAATAATGGTGGCTTCCGGATAATGCTGCAATACTTCTGCTACATCAGCAATATGATCACCGTGTGCGTGGGTCAACAGAATGTAGTCGATTTTTTGAGCAGCAATATCAAAACCTGATTCTGCTTTTTTGTAGTTGTAAAAAGGGTCGCTCAAAATTGTTTTG
This sequence comes from Chryseobacterium sp. IT-36CA2, assembly GCF_949767875.1. Taxonomy (NCBI): domain Bacteria; kingdom Pseudomonadati; phylum Bacteroidota; class Flavobacteriia; order Flavobacteriales; family Weeksellaceae; genus Chryseobacterium; species Chryseobacterium sp. IT-36CA2. Next base: position 493,967 of record NZ_CATKPG010000020.1, read on the forward strand.
TCCTTGTAAGTGAACAGGAAACAATTTTGCCCTAAGAATTGTATTTTCATTTTAAATTTAATTTCAATTATTATTAAACACAAATGACTCAAATAATTTCACAAACAGCACTATGAAACTAGTGACATTTATGAAAGCATTCGTGTCATTCGTGTTTTTTTAAATTTATTATTTCTGTGGGAATTTATCTTCGATCAGTCTGAGATTAATCCCGTGTTCCAAATAAGCTTTACACCCGTCTAAAACCGTTGTAAAACCTCCTGTATTGTCGTTAATTACTTTTAACAGGTCTTCGCCACTCTGGCTGAATCCGTAGCTCTTAATGATAACAAGAGTTCCTTTTTCCATGGTTTTGAATTCATAGTCTACGTTGGTTGAAGGCTCGCCCCACTCTGTTCTGATCAGTTGGTTTGGAATAATCTCGTGAACCTTCACTTCGGATTTTACACCGTACATTTCCCATTCCCAGGTAATGGTTTTACCTTCTTCCAGTTTTCCGGTAGATTTCGTAAACCAGAAATGAGTGGTTACTTCCGGATTGATAAATGCTTCAAAAACATCTTCAATCGGTTTTCTGATAAGCATTTGAGCTTCAACATAGACATTGGAATTCATGAGTGTTTTATTTTTAAATTAGTTAAATAAATTAAGTCCGAGTGCCGTAAGAATAGCCATTACAAACGTCATAATCCCGACCTGTTTTAGATATTGGTCTAATTCTTTTGGTTCTTTTACGGATAAAATCTTTCTTCTTAATTTTGACAGTGGGAATAACAGAATCATTACGATGAAAACATAGTAGTTTTGTCCCTGCATGAATCCATTTATTCCTAAAAACATAAGAATCAGCAATAACGGAAGCTGTAACAACACCATTTCATAGATCATTGCATTTTTGAATCCGATTCTCAATGCAAAGCTGTTTTTTCCTGATAATTTATCACTTTCGATGTCTCTCATATTGTTCAGGTTAAGAACCGCCATACTCATCATTCCTACAGCTGTTCCGGGTAATAACATATCCCAGCTGAACGTTTTTGTAAAGAGGAAATAACTTCCACATACAGAAACCAATCCAAAGAAGATAAACACGAAGATGTCTCCCAATCCCATGTATCCGTAAGGTTTTTTACCTACTGTATATCCAATCGCTGCAAGAATACACGCTACTCCTAATCCTATGAAGATGTAGAATTCATTCATATAATTCGGAATGAACGCTACGTACAGCAAAGCAATGGTAGCAATGAAAGATAATGCAGCAAAAAGGATTACTGCATTTTTCATCTGTTTTGCAGTAATTTTCCCTGATGCTACGGCTCTAGCTTCTGCTTCATTGATTCTTTTGGCATCGGTTCCTTTTACTCCGTCACCATAATCATTGGCATAATTTGATAAAATCTGGTATAAAAGCGTTACCAAAAGAGCGAGTGCAAGGATCTTCCAATCCCAGGTTCCGCCTTCTCCGTACAGTCTCCATTTTGCAATGAAGGCTCCCATAATAATTCCGCTTAGGGAAAGCGGTAAAGTTCTTAGCCTTGCGGCTTTTATCCAATCCGTCATAAATTTATCATTGATAAGCGATAATTGATAAATGATAATATATGGATCATCATTCATCAATTATCAATTATATTTTTAAGATATCCATTGATCTTCTCCGAAGTTGGGTTTTCTTTTTTCCAAGAATGCGTTTCTTCCTTCCTGAGCTTCTTCCGTCATATAAGCAAGACGTGTAGCTTCTCCTGCGAAAACCTGCTGTCCTACCATACCATCATCTGTAAGATTCATGGCGAATTTCAGCATTCTGATAGACATTGGAGATTTTCCTAAAATTTCTTGTGCCCATTCGTAAGCGGTATCTTCTAATTCCGCATGAGGAACCACTTTATTCACCATTCCCATTTCGAAAGCTTCCTGCGCAGAATAGTTTCTTCCTAAAAAGAATATTTCACGGGCTTTTTTCTGTCCTACCATTTTAGCAAGGTAAGCAGAACCATAACCACCATCAAAACTTGTTACGTCAGCATCTGTCTGCTTGAAAATAGCATGCTCTTCACTTGCTAGGGTAAGGTCGCATACTACATGAAGAGAGTGTCCTCCACCAACTGCCCATCCCGGAACCACTGCAATCACCACTTTTGGCATAAAACGGATCAGACGCTGAACTTCAAGGATATTCAAACGGTGTCTTCCGTCTTCTCCTACATATCCCTGGTGTCCTCTTGCTTTTTGATCTCCTCCACTACAAAATGCCCATCCTCCATCTTTAGGACTTGGCCCTTCACCTGAAAGCAATACAACTCCTATGGAAGGATCTTCATAGGCATCATAAAAAGCATCGTATAATTCTGAAGTTGTTTTAGGTCTGAAAGCATTACGAACCTCTGGTCTGTTGAAAGCAATTCTTGCTACTCCGTTAGATTTTTTATAGGTAATATCTTCGTATTCCTTGGCGGTTTTCCACTCGATCATCTTATAAAAATTTTTCTCAAAGATACGGAATTACAGAGAATTTCTGTATGGGAAATTCACTGATCATTGCTATAAGGAGGATAAATTTTGAATGATGGATTTCTGGCTGTGAATATTCAGTAAAAGGGCCGTTTTAGAATGAAAAACTGAGTTTAATTTTAACCAAAAGAAAAGCCGGAACATTTCTGTTCCGGCTTTTTATTATTAAGTTATCTAATGATTACTTGGCAGCTGCACTAAGCTCAGCTTCTTTAGCTTTCATTTCTTTAACTTTTTCCATGTTTTTAGTCACTACATAAATTTCTTTTAATGCAGAAACTGCGTCAATGCTCTTTGGATTTGCTTTATACCATCCTTCAGCGTATGGTAATGCTTTTCCAAATCTTTCTCTTCTTGCATCGATCAATTTAGAAGCTTCATCCGGCTTGTCTTTTCTCAATGCATTGATTTCTGCTACTACTTTAGAATCATCACCAATAGTAGTATACACCAGGTTTTGGTACGCGTCAGAGAAATCAGGTTTAAGCTCAATTGCCTTTTTGAATGACTCTACCGCATCGTTAGCAGTAGCCGGGCTTTTTGCTTGCATTACTCCTAAGTTATACCAGTTTGTAGGATCACTTGGGTTCTTAGCCAACTGTTCTTTTAATCCTGAAACAAATTTATCAGTGTTTCCAGACTGAAGATATGCTGTAGTCTGAGCTTCTTTAAGCTTAGCACTGTTTGGGAATTTCACTAATCCTTTTTCAATAACAGCAAGAGCTTCCGGTCCTTTTTTCGCGTTAAGAAGTAATGAAGCCAAAGTTTCATACAAATCTGGTTCTATACTTTTTGACTGTTCAGTTTTGAAGTCAGAATAGTCAGAATTTTTCTTCATAAGCTCCCAAGTGGATTTATCAAGATTTACAACCTGTCCTGTTTTCTTTTCTTTAGCAGTATAAGTAGTTTCTACTCCTGTAAATCCTGAATTAACAAGGTCTGTATAAATTTTGATTGATTGGTCACTGTTATTAGCTAACGCGTGGCTAAGACCAGCATAATACATATATATTTTGTTGTCCTGACCGCTAGACTTTAATAAGTCATAAACTTCAATAAACTTGGGTGCTGCTGCTGCATAGTTTTTTGCATTATATGCGTCCATAGCAACTTTGTTAGCTTCCTGAAGCTGAGCATTCAAAGCAGCGGCATCTTTTTTCTGCCCAAAAGCAAAAGCAGATGCTACGATAGCCATTCCTAAAATTAGTTTCTTCATAATAACTATTTTATATTTATATTGTACAATTTATTCTTCAGAATCAGAATTTTCCTCTGCTGTATTTTCATTTTCAGCCTGAGGTGCTTTATTCTCTTCCTGATCATCAAATAGTGTTCCTACTCCTTCTTCTCCTTCTTCAAGTTCTTCAGAATCTTCTTCTACATCTTTATCCATTTCTACTTTTGCAATGGCTGCAATTTCGTCATTTTTCTTAAGATTGATCAGCTTCACACCCTGCGTATTTCTACCCATTACTCTCATTTCATCCATTCCCATTCTGATGGCAACACCGGATTTATTGATGATCATCAATCCATCTTCATCTGTTACGTTTTGAATAGCGATCAGATTTCCTGTTTTTTCGGTAATGTTCAGCGTGATTACTCCTTTTCCTCCTCTGTTGGTAATTCTGTAGTCTTCTACTGCAGTTCTTTTTCCATATCCTTTTTCAGATACTACAAGTACTGTTTCGTTCTCTACATCGTTCACAACAATCATACCAATAGCTTCATCATTGTCTTCCATGGCAATACCTCTTACCCCGATAGATCCTCTACCTACTTCTCTTACTTTTTCTTCAGGGAAACGGATACATTTACCATTTTTGGTAGCAATCATGATCTGAGAATTTCCGTTCGTCAGGTAAGCACCTAATAACTGGTCATTATCTCTAATTTCAATAGCATTTACCCCGTTTACTCTTGGTCTTGAATAAGCTTCTAATGATGTTTTCTTGATTGTACCGTTTTTGGTAACCATCACAACACTCATTTGATTTACATATTCGGAATCCTTAAGGTTATTGGTTCTGATATACGCTTTGATCTTATCATCCGGTTCAATGTTGATCAAGTTTTGTACTGCTCTTCCTTTTGCTGTTCTGGAGCCTTCAGGAATTTCAAATACTCTTAACCAGTAACATCTTCCTTTTTCTGTAAAGAATAACATATACTGGTGGTTGGTAGCAGAAACAATATACTCAAGGAAATCAGAGTCCCTTGTTGTTGCCGCTTTGTTTCCTACCCCTCCTCTGCTTTGAATTTTATATTCTGAAAGAGAAGTTCTTTTAACATATCCTGCATGAGAAATTGTAAGAACTACAGATTCGTTCGGAATAATATCTTCGATAGACATTTCTCCTCCTGAATAATCAATTTCAGTTCTTCTTTCATCTCCGTATTTTTCTTTGATTTCGATCAATTCTTCTTTGATAATCTGGAATCTTCTTGGCTCGTTGGCTAAGATATCTTCTAAATTCTCAATTTCTTTCATAATCGCATCGTATTCATCACGAATCTTGTCAAGCTCCATTCCTGTCAAACGAGCCAATCTAAGATCTAGAATCGCCTGAGCCTGAATATCAGAAAGTTCAAATGCCTCGATCAAACCTTCTTTTGCAGCTTGAGGGTTGGCACTGTGACGGATAATAGAAATAGCTCTGTCCAGAGAATCCTGAGTTCCGATCACTTTCATGAATCCTTCAAGGATATGCGCTCTTTCTTTTGCTTTTTTAAGCTCATACTGAGTTCTTCTTACGATTACCTCATGTCTGTGCTCTACAAAGTGATGAATGATATCTTTAAGGTTCAGCTGCTCCGGTCTTCCGTGTACCAATGCAATATTGTTTACACTGAAAGAAGTCTGAAGTGCCGTATATTTATATAATAGGTTAAGAACAACATTCGGAATTGCATCGTTTTTCAATTCATAAACAACACGAAGTCCTTTTCTGTCCGATTCATCTCTGATCTCGTGGATACCAGGGATTTTCTCGTCTTTTACAAGTTCTGCTGTTCTTGCGATCATTTCAGCTTTATTAACCTGATAAGGAATTTCACTAACGATAATAGCGTTTCTGTTTCCTATTTCATCAAAACTAACTTTAGCTCTTAAAACAACTCTACCTCTTCCTGTATGGAAAGCATCTCTTACACCGTCATATCCATAGATGATACCACCTGTAGGGAAATCCGGCGCAATGATGTGCTGCATCAGCTCGTCTATTGTAATTTCTTTATTATCAATATAAGCACAGATAGCATCTACAGATTCTGATAAGTTGTGTGGCGCCATATTGGTTGCCATCCCTACTGCAATACCGGAAGTACCGTTCACCAAAAGGTTCGGAACTTTAGTTGGCATTACTGTCGGCTCCTGTAAACTGTCGTCGAAGTTATTCTGGAAATCAACTGTTTCTTTGTCTAAGTCTGAAAGCACCTCATCAGAGATTTTTTTCAATCTTGCCTCGGTATAACGCATTGCTGCAGGCGGGTCACCATCCATTGAACCGAAGTTACCCTGCCCGTCTACCTGAGGATAACGTAAGCTCCAGTCCTGGGCCATTCTTACCATAGCATCATATACAGAGGAATCTCCGTGCGGGTGATATTTACCCAAAACATCCCCAACAATTCTCGCAGATTTTAAATATTTTCTATTAGAAAACACCCCTAATCCATACATACCATAAAGTACTCTTCTATGAACGGGTTTCAAGCCGTCTCTTACATCCGGTAACGCTCTTGAAACGATAACGGACATCGAATAATCGATATAAGACGACTTCATTTCATCAACAATGTTGATAGGAATCAGTCTTTCTCCTTCTTTTTGCATAAACAAATTTTATTGTAATGATATTCAAACCTTTAGCTGTAAGTCTGAAAATTATTTATTTCCAATTTTTATTAACGGGCTAATTTACGAAAAAAATGCCGATTTTTGCAGTAGAATTTATCCAAAAAATCTTAAAAATTCATAAAAAAATGAGCGTATTAAGTATAACTTTCCACTGTACAAAAGATAACCTAGAAGAATGGGAAAATTATATTGATGAAACACTGGTTTTAATGACTGAAAACCTGATGGATGTAAATAAATATATCCTTTCTGAAGTACACAGTGATTTTATTGAAGAAGGTAAAAATTATAATCTTCTGTTGATCTTTGATAATGATGAACTGCGGGAAGACTTCATTCAAAGTGAACTTTTGAATATTTCGGAAAGAATTGAGAAAAAATTCGGACAAGAAGTTATGATTTTTAACACTTTCCTGAATCCCAAAAAGTCGAGATTATAATTAATCATAAAAAAGCACTGATTTCTCAGTGCTTTTCTTTTTTATCTGTGATGCCTATGACCACGACCTCTGTGATGATGGCCACGCTCTTCATAAATATACACTTTCTGAACATGGCCTGGTGCATAGTACCTTGCACTTCCGCCATAATATCTTTTTGCGTGTCCCGGCGGCATTCTTCTTCCATAAGGCTCATGTACCACACATGAGGACAACATTAACAGAACCACGCCTGCCCCTACAATTTTCAACATACTTTTCATTACTTTCACTTTTTCAATTTCGATAGCGAAATATATCAATGTTAATGCCAAAAAAAGAATTCAAAGTTCAAAGTTTAAGGTTTAAAGATATGAGCATTGTCCCGACTCATCATTCATCATTTATAATTTATAATTCTCTAAATCGTTTCGCTTCTTTTCTCCATCAGGACAAGATCCTTCCACTCTCCGTTGAGCTTTCCGATTTTTTTACGGACTCCTACCGTTCTGAAGCCGTTTTTCTGATGAGATTTAATGGCCATTTCATTTTCAGAGAAGAGATTGGTCTGTAATGTCCAGAATCCGTGGTCTTCGCTATCCAAAATGATCTTTTTGAGCAATATGGAGCCCAATCCTTTGCCCTGATATTCTTTATCGAAATAAATGCTTACTTCTGCTACTCCTTTAAAACTTTCTCTTTTACTGAAAGGCTTCAACGCACACCATCCTATTACCTCATTATTTTCATTTTCAAGTACCCAGCGGCAGTCGTTGAAATATTCCATGCTCCAGGCTTCCGGAGTGGGAACTTCTGTTTCCAAAGTGGCAATTCCACTGTCTATTCCCTGTCGGAAAATTTCCAGCACCCTTACTTCGTCACTGGGAAGCATTTCTCTTAATTCGTAATTCATTGTATTTAATGGTATTTTCTTTTCATTTTTCTTTTAATTCTCGAATAGTGAGTCTGTTTACTCTTTTCGTCCTGAGAAACAACGCTTATATTTCCATCCACTTCCAGAACAGAGAGCTTTACATTATGTATATCTTCAATCCCATGCTCTCTTATGGCTTCTTCCAATTCACTTTCGGTAATTTTTACACGGTTCAGGGCTGCCTGATCTGCAATTCCGTCTCTGATCAAAATGACGGGTTCATCTTCCATAAAAGTCTGAAAGGAACGATTGGAAAACATGATCCTTTTCAAGGTAAAATTAGCAACAAACAAAACCAATGCCGCAATAATCCCTCCCTGAAGAGAGGTATCAGGACCTACCATTGCGTTCTGAACAGCATTTGAAATTAATAATAACAATACAACATCTCCTGCATTGAGCTGGGAAAGTTGGTTTTTACCAAATAAACGGATAGCAATCACCATGAAAAGGTAAACGCACAGGGAACGGACGGCAACATTAAGAATAGGATCCACAATTTTTTTATCTACTCAAATGTATTGATTTTTGTCATGCGCTAAAAATATTTTTTAACAGATTTTGGTATGCATTTTGACCTTGGGATTCTGATAAATACCATAAAAATACTATCAAATGAAAAAATTATTTCTCTTTTTAGGAGTTGTCCTGATTTTTGCATCCTGCAAAAAAAATGAACCTAAACCTTCTTTATCTTCAGATGCTGCCATCAAGGAAAAAGTAAATGCACTTTACACTCAGTATGGTAAATCTACTGAAGCTATTTACAACCAACCGATTCCTGACAATTTGTTTTCTCAGGATTTAAAAAAAATTTTAGACGAAGCAATACATGCATCAAAAGCGGATATTGAAAAGGTGAAGAAAAGTGACCATCCCGATGAGAAACCTTTAATTTTTGAAGGAGCTATGTTTTCCAGTCTGTATGAAGGATTTACCAGTTATAAAATAAAATCCATTAACATTAGTGAAAGTACGGAGCCATTAGGTTCTCAAGCAGACGTAAATGTTGAATTTGAATATTCCCATTCTTCACCAAAAGTTATATGGACTGACAAAATACATTTGATCAATGCTTTTGATGCAGGTTGGAGAATTGATAATATAGTCTTTGATACAATAGGAAATTCTAAAGATCTTAAGACTGGCTTACAAAGCTTTATTAAGTATGCAAAAGAACAAAATAAATAAAAAAATAAAGCCGCTTATAAAAGCGGCTTTATTTTTTACGGGCATTGAACGATTGGAATATCACTGCAAATTACTTTATTTGCCCATTCGCAAAACGTACAGTATTTTTTAGGTTCTCCTCCGTACACTGATTTCAAATCTGACTTCGTCAGTTTCTTTAGATTTTTCATATAGTTTTAATTTTTATGGTAGTCCAAAATTAAAACCTTGAAGTTTATTCTTTATTACAACTTAATCTGATAAGTTTTCATTATTCACACATTATTGAATAATATGAATATTATCTGCTGTGAATCTCTACTGTAACAGGCATTACGTAAGTGTAAGCAACCATGTTATCTGTTAGTTTATTGCGGTCTACTCTATAGTCAAGATCGCTTAGTACCATTTCAATTTCTTTGCTTACGGTTTTACAGTCACCACTGGAATGAACATTGACGATCTTCCCATTTTTTGCAATATCAAATTTCACCACTGAATTTACCGTTCCCTGTTTGTAATCAGGGTTGGTAAGGTCAAAATTGGCTTCTAATTTATTTCGGATATCATTAAATGTTTCACTTCTATTCAGCTGAATTTCCTGAATGGTATTATGATCTGTAGTTTGAGCTTTAGCAGTGTTCAAAACAGCAGCAAATCCGCAAACGAAAAGTGAAGCGAACAATATTTGAATTCTGTTTTTCATAACTAACTGGTTTTAAATATTATACTAACTTATTTTTGTATCTCTTAACCAAAGTTATTAAAAAAAATTCATATTAATTTTACATTCAGTTAACATTTAGTTAACATTAAAATCTAATTAATTGATAATCAGTATGATAAATTTTAAAAATAATTGGAAATTTAATATTGAAGAATTGTTTTAAGCATAAAAAAGGCTAAACTTAATCAGTTTAGCCTTTTTTATATAAATTTTTATTCTGATATCTACTCCAGTTCTCTCTTCAGGAATTTCCCAGTCAAACTCTTCTTAGACTTCACAATTTCCTCAGGAGTTCCCTGTGCTACAATCTGTCCACCATACTTTCCTCCTTCCGGTCCTACGTCGATAATATGGTCTGCTAGTTTTATTACATCCATATTATGTTCGATGATGATGAATGAGTTTCCGAGTTCTACCAATTGATTGATGGCATCCATCAGGATTTTCACATCTTCAAAATGAAGTCCTGTAGTTGGTTCATCAAGGATATAAAGGGTGTTTCCTGTTTGTCTTTTTGCCAATTCGGTTGCCAGCTTGATACGTTGCGCTTCACCTCCTGAAAGGGTTGTCGACTGCTGTCCAAGGGTAATATATCCCAAACCTACATCCTGTAATGTTTTCACTTTCGCAAAAATCTTAGGAATCGGCTGGAAGAAATCTACCGCTTCATCAATTGTCATATCCAATACGTCAGAAATTGATTTTCCTTTGTAACGAACCTCCAGTGTTTCTCTGTTGAAACGTTTTCCGTTGCAGGTTTCACAGTGTACGTATACATCCGGAAGGAAGTTCATTTCGATCACTTTCAATCCTCCACCCTGACAGGTTTCACATCTTCCGCCTTTTACGTTGAAAGAGAACCTTCCAGGCTTATAACCACGGATTTTACTTTCCGGCAGTTCGGCAAAAAGATTTCTGATATCGGTAAACATTCCGGTATAGGTAGCTGGGTTAGAACGCGGTGTTCTTCCGATTGGAGTCTGATCTACGTCTACAATTTTATCAATATTATCCAGCCCTTCAATCTTTTTGTATGGTAATGGCTCCTGAACCGCTCTGTAGAAATGCTTGTTAAGGATTGGATATAATGTTCCGTTAATCAAAGAAGATTTTCCACTTCCTGAAATTCCGGTTACCACGACCAGTTTTCCAAGAGGAATATCCAGCGTTACGTTTTTAAGGTTGTTTCCTGTAGCTCCTTTTAAAACAATATTTTTACCGCTTCCTGCTCTTCTTTCTTCAGGAATTGCAATTTTTCTTTTTCCATTGATATATTGAGCAGTGATGGTATCTGCTTTCAACAGGTCTTTTGGTTTTCCCTGCCAAAGAATTTCTCCACCGAATTTTCCAGCTCTTGGACCAATATCCAGAACCTCATCAGCTTCCAGAATCATATCTTTATCGTGTTCCACCACCAATACAGAGTTTCCGATATCTCTCAGGTTTTTCAGGGAATGGATCAGTCTTTCGTTATCTCTCTGGTGAAGCCCGATACTAGGTTCATCAAGGATATACAATACGTTCACCAACTGAGATCCGATCTGAGTAGCCAAACGAATCCTCTGTGACTCCCCTCCCGAAAGTGTTTTTGAACTTCTGCTCAAACTTAAATAATCCAAACCTACATCCAGCAAAAACTGAAGTCTGGTTTCAATTTCTTTTAAGATCTCGTGAGCAATGATTTTATTTTTTTCTGAGAATTTATCTTTAACATCCGCTAACCAGTCTTTTAAATCGGCTAAGCTTAAACCGTTAACCTCAGCAATATTTTTTCCGTCAATTTTAAAACTTAAACTTGAAGGCTGAAGACGAGTACCATTACATTCCGGGCAGGTTTCTTCTGTGGTGAAATGTCTTTCCAATAAAATAGCTTCATAAGATTCTCTTTCCTCAATGATTTCTTCCATGAAAGCAATCAAACCGTCAAAACCAATCTTTATTTTCTTGGTAATTCCTGCGTATTTCAAGTCTTTATTGAATTCTTTATGGCATCCGTTGTAGATATAATCCAGTGCTTCTTCCGGAATATCCTGAAGCGGCGTTGTTAATCCCAATCCGAAAATCTCAAGAATATTCTTAATCTGAGAAAGAATCCATTTGTTCGACTTGATATCTTCCAATGGTAATAATCCTCCCTGATTGATTGACAATTTGGGATTATCTATGAAATAATCTGTATTGATCTTTTTGATTGTTCCCAAACCTTTACAGTTCGGACAGCTTCCTTTTGGAGAGTTGAATGAGAAAGTATTCGGTTCTGGCAGCGCCAAAGAATGTCCGGTTTCTGCATCCATCAGGTTTTTGGAAAAATATTCGATATCTGTACCTCCCAGCTTCTGAATTCCTATAATTCCTTCTCCCATTTCCATTGCGGTACGCAGGGATTTTTCCATTCTACCTTCTGAGGCATTTTCCCCGATAATCCAACGGTCGATAACGATGTCGATGTCATGGGTTTTATAACGGTCAAGCTTTAAATCATATTCAATGTCCTGCAGTTCACCATCAATTCTTGCCTGTCCGTAACCTTTTTTAGCCATCTGAACAAAGAGCTCATGATAATGCCCTTTTCTGGAACGTACCACTGGCGCCAAAAGCATGATTTTCTCTTTTTTATAATTTTCTTTGATGGTTTCAAGAATCTGATCTTCAGTATAACTTACCAACTTTTGTCCTGTAGACAAAGAGTACGCATCTGAAACTCTTGCATACAAAAGACGCAGAAAGTCATACAATTCTGTAACAGTTCCTACGGTAGAACGAGGGTTTTTATTAGTCGTCTTCTGCTCGATAGCAATTACCGGAGAAAGTCCTTCAATTTTATCTACATCAGGACGCTCCAGCCCGCCTAGAAACTGGCGTGCATAAGCAGAGAATGTTTCGATATAACGACGCTGGCCTTCCGCAAAAATAGTGTCGAAAGCCAATGACGATTTTCCACTTCCGGAAAGGCCGGTAATAACAACCAATTCATTGCGTGGAATTTTAACGTTAATATTTTTAAGGTTGTGTTCACGTGCACCGTAAACTTCTATATATTCTGTTGATTTGCTCATAATTTGGAGTGACTTTGCCTGAAAATCACAACGTGCAAAAATACGGAATTTTATGGAATTTTTTTGAATATAAAAGGGATAAAAGTTTCATAAAAAATTCTTTTGTTTTGTTAATGCATTGAATCAGAAATTGTTGATTTTTTATTTAGGATAATTATGTTTTGGCTGAAGCCCATAGGTTTGTGTTAAAATAAAAAAACGGGCTAAAGCCCGTTCCTATTGATATCATTTAAAAATGCTTATTAATAAAGACATTTATATTTTAAACTGATTTAATTCTCTTTGAAGAGATTACATATCCTGAAAATCAACATCTTCATTGTTAATTCTTACAATATATTCAATTCCGTCAATAGCTTTGGCGATAATCTGATTTCTGATAATATTCGCCATATTTTCCCAATAAGCCCTTCCGTAAAAAGAATAATTCTGAGGTATAATTTCTATCTCAACTGTTCTTACAAAACCTTCTTTAGGTTTATTGCTGATCATTGTTCCTCTTCTTACCCTTACTTCTCTTACCTCATCTTTCAGGATCATTCGGCAATAGTTTTTAACGTCTTCCAATGAAATGATTTTATCTCTGGTCGTCAGTGCATATTTATAAGCCTGAATACTATCTGTTCCTTTCTGTTCCTCAGCCCCACCCAATGTTTCTGTAAGCAGTACAACGGTTTGTGACTTCAATTGATTGGAAAGTTCAGTTCCCGGACGCATATGATTGGCAAGCGTGCAATGGGTTACCCAGAAAGCAGCATAGGTATGATCTGTTTTTTCAACAGGCTCCATGATCACATAGTTCAGCTCTTGTCTGATGCTCCTTTTGGCATTGTTTACTTTTTGTACCATGGATTTCATTTTATCAGACATTTCGCTGAGAACTCCTTTTACATTATCCCTGTTCAAAAGGGAAAATGCAGCAATTTCGTCTCTTGTCAGCTCCAGAACATTGGCAATCATATCTACAGCATTTCTGCTTGTAAAGCGTTCCATCCCTCCTTTTCTTACCGTATACAAACCTTTTTTAAGATCATCAGCCGGAGTGAAAGGGATTTCGGTGTACTTTCTTCCATCACCGTCCTGTACTTCATCTACATAAAGGAAATGTTCACCTTCATCTGTTACCAAAGGGATATTATTTCCCATGATATCAAGGCTATATTCTGTTTTTTTCCAGCCTCTGTTGTATACCGGAAAGGCATTCAGAACAAAGGAAAAATTATCAAGGATTTCTGCCGAAAATTGTGGTGGAAATTCAAAAGTAAGCCACAGGTAACGTTTATTATCCAGGAATTTGGTAATTTCTTCTTTCTCTGCAAGGAAGTCAAGATTCTGTGGGAGCTGTCCCGGTTCTGAAAACAGACTTTGAGAAATTCCTGTGACTTCAATAAATTTATGACGATAGATACTTTTAATATCCTCAATCACTTTATTTCTGATAGACTGCTCTTTGAACATCTGCTCGTAGCCATCATTTTGATTTTCTGTAAGGTAACTTAATCCCTCTCTTACAAAAAGCGGATTGCCATTGCTTGATACGGTGATGTATGGTAATAATTTATACACAAAATCAAGGTGTTCAAAAGCAGGATTGGAGCAGAATATGCTCAGATATTTTGGGAAATTTTCACTGATGTATTTACTGACATCTACTCCTATTGTAATCTTTCTATAATCTTCAGGTCTTCCCTGAAATCTTGCAATAGGAATTTTATTGAACCTGTCATCTATACTGTAGCAGGTATTTCCTACAAACATAATAGAGGTGTGAACTTTATTGATTCTCACATTTCCTACCGGAGTAAAAGGAATATTAATCTGCTTATCTGATTCTGATTTCACCGTGGAAGTCATTTGTTTACGGAAGAAAAACTCCGTATGTTCCAATAAAATTTCGGATGAATCGTAAGGCTGTGTAAAAGCCACAGAATGAGCCGGAATAGGATGTGTATAAATGGACGGTGTAAGAAGTTTTGCCAGTTTTTCCAATATACGGGCATTTACCGTTTGTATTTCATTATTCGCTTTAAAAACTTCTGTACTGAATGCATCTATCAAAAGTTTTACAAACGGATCTAAAGACTGAGGGCTTCTCAATCCCCATACTTTAGTGGCATTCTGCAGCATTCTTGCTTTTACAGATTCTTTGGAATATATATTCTGATCTAAATTCATAATTTTCTTTCGCTGTTAAAAATATTAATCAATAGACATTGGGCTTAGAAACAGTTCTGTTGAAAAACTGAAACGCTCTCCTGTTTCTTCCATTTTTGCATTGATGGCAATTCTTACCTTCTTTTTAATTTCGGTGTGTTCTTTGGTATCGTAGCTGTGCTCTACAAACTGGATATGAGCATCAATCTGCGGGTTTACGATTCTTGGTTCATATTCCTGAATCTGTCTCCTTAGGCTTTTGATAAAAACGCTTTCCCAGATGGCACTTGTTACTCCATTATCGAATTCAAGGTTCCAAACATCGTTTCCATAGTTTTCATCATATCTGTTCTCCCCTTTTTTTGTGGTGATCAGCAGCATAATATTGTGGGCAATACTTTCCCCCATATCGCAGGTATCGATACTTCCGCCTTCGGTCATTAAAGTAGACGGTACGAAAGGCATTCTGTAATTTGGTGTATCCATAACTTTTAGTTTTTACTTCATGGTTTCCGCTTATCTAAAAACGGAA
Source organism: Chryseobacterium sp. IT-36CA2 (assembly GCF_949767875.1). NCBI lineage: Bacteria > Pseudomonadati > Bacteroidota > Flavobacteriia > Flavobacteriales > Weeksellaceae > Chryseobacterium > Chryseobacterium sp. IT-36CA2. The sequence goes on from NZ_CATKPG010000020.1 coordinate 509,332, forward strand.
TACCAAAATACGCATTTTCACCAAATAATGAATATAATATCCTAAATATTATCAAAAAGAAGGGTCTTCAAACTGAATTGAAGACCCTTTAATCTGCTATATTTTTATTTTATTCTAAGCATCTGCTTTTTTTCGGTTGATAAAATAGTACACCGGAAGTCCCAGCAATACCAAAATAAAACCTGGCCATGTATATTGTTGCTTATAAATTAACAGTAGAATACAGAAACAAGTTCCTATTAAAAGGTATATAAGAGGTGTTACCGGATACAGCCATGTTTTATAAGGTCTTTCCAGCTCAGGCTGTTTCATTCTTAAATAAATAACTCCAAAAACCGTAATCATATAGAACAGAACAATCACGAAAGAGATCATATCCAATAAATTCCCGTACTGCCCGCTCAGACACAAAATGGAAGCCCAAACTCCCTGCATCCATAAAGCATTTTCAGGAACTTCATTTTTATTGTTTTTTTCTGCTGACTTAAAGAACATTCCGTCTTTTGCCATAGTCTGAAAAACTCTTGCTCCTGCCAGAATCAATCCGTTATTACATCCGAAAGTAGAAATCATAACCAATAAAGCAATAATGATTGTTCCAGCACTTCCGAAAATATTTTGAGAGGCTGATACTGCTACTCTGTCATTGGCAGCAAAAGCAATTGCATCTCTGTCCAGTGCATTTAGGTATACATAATTTACCGCTATATAAAGAATCATTACGGCAGAAGTCCCGTAAATCATAGATTTTACAACGTTCTTTTTAGGATTTTCAATTTCACCAGAAACAAATGTTACGCTTTCCCAAGCCACAGAACTGAAAACAGAACCTACCATTGCAGCAGCAATTCCGCCCAAAAGCGTCATTCCTCCAATGGGTTCCCAGCCTTCTTTAAGAAAGTTACCACTCAGATCTTTTTTAAGATTGTTAAAAGAATCTGTTCCCCAGCTAAAATTTTCTGCCATATGAGAGAAATCCACCAATATAAAACCAGCAGCAATTAGACCCAATAATGCAATAATTTTAGAACCTGTAAAGATATTTTGTAGGATTTTCCCACTCTCTACTCCTCTGGTATTGATGTAGGTAAGCAAAACTATCACAGCAATCGCTAAAATCTGTATCCAGGTAATTTTAAATTCGCCACTTTGAAAAATAGGTGCAGCATCATTGAGTGATGGAATCAAATATGCTGTAAATTTACCAAAAGCCATGGCCACTGCAGCAATCGTTCCGGTTTGTATTACTGTAAACAATCCCCATCCATAAAGGAATCCCATTCTTTTACCGAAAATTTCTTTCAGATAGGTATATTGCCCTCCAGCTTTTGGAAATAATGCGGACAGCTCTCCATAGCTTATGGCTGCGGCTACCGTCATTATTCCTGTGATGACCCACACCACAATCATCCAATATCCGGATCCCAGATTCCTCATCATGTCGGCACTTACAATAAAGATCCCGCTTCCAATCATAGATCCCATCACGAGCATGATGGCATCCCATAGTTTTAATTTTTTCTGCATAGTCAAGTATAGGGGTCAAATATAATCAAATCTGCCTTTTATTTTCAATTTTGTTGAAAATTCATTAAAACACCTGTTTTTTGTCATTTTTTATTCCTTTATGATTCAATTTTAATTAGTATTTTTGGAAAAAATATTAAACATGAAATTTAAAGCAATATTATTTGGTGCAGCATTAACAGCTTCTTCATTAGCATTTGCTCAATCCGGACCACCAGAAGGAAAAGCTTTGGTAGGTGACACTTACGGAGATCAGGTAACTTCTTCTGCTGAATCCAAAGCAGTTTCAGTAGATAAATTGAATAAACAGCTTAAAAAAGATAACAAAAAGGTTGAGAATGTATCCGTTAAAGGAAAAGTAACCGACGTTTGTGACAAAAAAGGTTGCTGGCTTACCATTCAGACGGAAGATAATTCTAAGTTTTTTGTAAAAATGAAAGACTATGCTTTCTTCGTACCTACAGCTTTAAAAGGTAAAAATGTAGTATTGGAAGGAAATGCAGAAAGAAAAGTAACTTCTGTAAACGAACAGAAACATTATGCTGAAGATGCTAAAAAGCCTCAGTCTGAAATTGATGCAATTACACAGCCAAAAGAAGAGATCAGATTTGTAGCGAACGGAATTAAAGTAGTGAACTAGTTTAAATTAATTTTAAGATTAGGTTTTGACTAAAGTCCATCCCAATTGAATAGAGATTTTAGAAATTACATAAAAATAGAATCGGCTGTCCTGAAGGACAGCCAATTTTTTTAATCTTCAATTGTAAAATCCACCACAGAATCCAGTTTCGGATATTTAGTGGCAGAAATAAATTTCTTTCCGGTACAGTCTATTTCTTTCCAGCCTTTTCTTTTTTTAACGTCCCCGGCTTCCATTACAAAAGGAATAAATGAGATTTCGCTCTTCCCTTCTTCTTTTATTTCTCTATACTGAACGGCAATATCTAAAATACATTCATGATCCGTGTTCAATCTTACATTTCTGTAAATAAGATCATAATGTGTTTCCTGATTCTCCGGAATTTCCAGGTATGTTTCCCAACCCGTAATATCAGAGTTTAGTTCACTGATTGCCTTTAATGCATAATAAAGAGCAATTGTATAATATTTTCTTGTTCCAGTTCTGGTATAATCATCTACAAAATGTCCGCCTTCAAATAAAATCGTTGGCATTCCGGCTTTGATAAAGTTGTCTCCTGTAGAAGTTGGATAAAATTCATCAGAATATCTTCCAATCTGATTAGGAATCATTTCCTTTAAATGGTTGTAAACACTTCCGATAACTGCCATGCATTTTTTTCTGTTTTCCGTCACAGTACGTTCTACGTTTTCGGAAGGTGCCAAAAAGGAAAGTGTAGCAGGATGAAGACCATCAGTAGTAAAGATGGTTCTCTGCTCGTGAAGGTTTAATGCATAGTCATACTTCTTGGAAGCTGCCGCTTTTTTCAGGAATTTAATCTCCTTGCTTGCTTCGTTATGAAAATCTCTGTTCAGATCAATATCGGCAGCATTCAGTCGGGTCCATCTTTCAGATCCGTCCGGATTCAGCATGAATATAAAATCGAGTTTTATTTTACTGAATAAATCCTCTTTCATTTCCGGAGCTTTATCAAGGCTTACCAAAAGGTCGAGCATAGCATGAGTAGCATTGGATTCATTGCCGTGCATTTGAGACCAGGCCAATACCTGAATATTTCCGGTTCCGAGGCTTAACTGATAAATAGGTTTATCTAAATAGGATGTTCCGATCTCCTCAATATAATCGCTGAGATTGCTCTGTAGATAAGAAAATAATTTTTCAGGGAAAATATAGCGATTTGAGAAATCGGAAGTTTGAGAATAGATCTGTTCAAAATTCATTTTGGGAATTGTTTACAAAAATCAAATTTAGCCATTTTTAGCCAAAAACATAAATTAACATTTGTAAATATTAGCGAAATTTACAAATTTACATTTGACATCAGTTTTTTTAAATTGTTTACAAGATTTAAATATTGAGATTTTGGAGCTTTAGATACTAGTTAACACTTGTAACATTATTAAACATAAGCAGAAGACAATTTGTCTGTTGATAAAATTGTGGATTGCGAATAATTTAAAATGAGATATTTAAATACCTAAAAGTCAATACTTTATGAAATTTATCTCAATTGTATTTGTAACTGTACTTTAAGTGTATTAAAGGGCTATTTTTGCCATTTGAGAGTTATTTTATTAAACATTGAAATTGTGGATAACTCTGTAATTTAGTATAGTATACATATGTAAAGTGCTTATAGAATCCTATTTTTCTTTCAAAATTTAATCAAGCAGCTATTTTTGAAGCATTTTAATCCAGGATAAAAATTGTCCTTAATAAGAATAGTATTTTTCTTCAATAATACCCAAAACGGGCTTAAAATAGGGCGTTTACATCAGTAATTTACGAATGTAATATTTAAAAAAGTCCATTTATAAAGCCTTTAACAGAAATTTATTTATAATTGAAGTCCTAAAAGTGGTTTAGTTGGTTTAGTAATGTATATCCTACTTTTAAAGAGATTTAAGGACCTGAATATCCTTCCAAAATACATGAATTTACATTTTTAAACCAATATTTAGGGTAAATCATACTCCAATATTAGACCAAAGATGTCTCTTCAAAAGTCCTGTAACGGATTGATATACAAATTAAATACAATTGTAATCATATTTTAATGTATTGATTTTAAAACAATTATAACCTTGTTACAAATGTATACAAATAATATTTTCATTTATTTACATTTGTATTTTGCATTTGTAAATTATATCAGTTACATTTGTAAAATAATTAAAGGCTTATTTTTATGAGTTTAAATGAAAGAATTTCCAAAATTATAGAGTATTCAAACCTTACTCCTTCTGAGTTTGCTGATGAGATTGATGTACAGCGTTCGTCTATTTCGCATATCACATCAGGAAGAAACAAACCGTCTCTTGAGTTTATCATAAAAATAAAATCCCGTTTCCCGGAACTTCTGTGGGACTGGCTGGTTACCGGTGAAGGTGAGATGCTGAAATCTCAGCTGCCCGAAACAGAAATGAACGAAGAGCATACTGAAGAGGAGAAAATAAGAACAACTCCACTAACCGATCTTTTTACGATGATGAATGATGATAATGAATTCGGGAGTGATGAAACGGAAGCTGAAGCTCCCCAATCAAGTTCTGGAGAATCGTTTATACCGACCCAAGATAAAGCTCCGGAAAAAATATCGGATTCTCAGCGATTAGAAAATTCAAGCGATCAAATACTAGGGCAACTATTTGAAAATCAACAAAGTAAAATAAAACGTATTGTTTTATTCTACGAAAACGGAAAATTCGAAAGTTTTGAGCCTTAAAAAAAACCTGATCAAAGAAAATGATCAGGTTAAAAAATATTTGAAGAAGAAAACTAAAGCTATTGCTTTATTTTGTTTTTGAAATATAAGGGGAAATTAAATTGATGAAGTTTTCATCTTACTGCATCATCTGTCCACAACTATACTTTTATAATTTCGATTATTTATTAAAGGGTAATCTGTTCTGTTTATCGTGTTGTAAAGATCCTGTTATAAGGAGGTATTATAGCAGTAAATAAAGTCTTTTCATACATTGTTTTTTATGGCTATACCAAATATAAATATTTAAAATCAAATCAGCAATAAAAATCAAATTATTTTAACATATAATTAATGTAAGTAAAAATTATGTTGATTATTATTAATTTTGACTTATAATCCAAACCTGAAAATTCAAGAAATTCCCCCCTTTTTTATTGCGTTTAATCCAATAAAAAAAAGCCCGCAAATCTGCGAGCTTGATTGATATATAAAGAACAATATTATTGTTTCTTTCTTCTTTCCAGTTCATTTTTAATCAATCCCAATTCTCTTCCGGTTTGTCCGGCTACAGAGGTGTTTTCCTGAGCTCTTCTCGTTAAATAAGGCACAACATCCTTTACGGGTCCATATGGAAGATATTTAGCCACATTATAGCCTTTATCAGACAAATAGAAAGTAATATTATCACTCATCCCGTAAAGCTGCCCGAAATACACATGAGGATTGTCGGTTTCCAGAGATTTAGCTTTCATTTTATCCATAATCAACTCTGAAGAGATTTCATTATGGGTTCCGAAAAACGCTGAAACTTTGTCCAGATGATTCATGACAAAATCAATTCCTGAATTGTAGTTTTTATCTGAAGCATCTTTGGTTGGCTGAATAGGATCTGCATAGCCTTTTTCTGCTGCTCTGGCTCTTTCTTTTTCCATATAAGCACCACGCACGATCTTATATCCAATGAAATAGTTCTTCTCTCTTGCTCTCTGAAGATTAGCTTCCATATATTCCAGCCTTCCCGTTCTGTACATCTGAATCGTATTCCAAACGATAGGTTTTTCCTGGTTATATTTCTCCATCATTTCTTCACAAAGGTGATCTGCTGCATCCTGCATCCAGGTTTCTTCAGCATCTACCATTACTTTCTTATCATTTTCGTGGCAAAGACTGCATACTTCATCAAATCTTTTCACTACTCTTTCCCATTCTTCTTTTTGGCTGGTAGTAAGCTCTGTCCCTTTTCCAACTGCTTCATAAAGATCAATCCTTCCGAAAGCCGTAGGTTTAAACACAATAAAAGGAATTGCCGGATTTCCTACTGAGAATCTTACAATGTCTTTAATTTCTTTGCATACCGCATCAAAAGTTGCTTCATCTTCTTTCCCTTCAATAGAGTAATCAAAAATACTTCCAACTCCTCTTTTGAACAGCTGTTTCACAACCTTCATGCTTTCTTCGCGGGTTTCACCACCACAAAACTGGGCAAATAAAGTACTTTTTACAATTCCGGTAACGAAAGGAAAGTTGTTGTGTACTGTAAAATTCAGGACAGATGTTCCAAGGCTTGTAAGAGCGGGCTGTTCAATCATTTTAAACATCCAGTAAGCCTTTTTCAATTGTGCATCAGACTTGTCTGCAAATGCGACTTTTGTATCGTTAAAAATGGGCATTCCTATTTATTAAATTTAGTTAGGCAAAGGTAGTAATAACCTCAGTTTATTTAAAGAATTTTTTTTATAATTTATGCTCTATTCCGTTTAAAAGCATTGCAATAATTCCTACAAAAACCCAAAATCGTAACACATTCAATGTAAAGAAGTTACTTCTACGAGATGCATTGATAATAAGATAGATGCATAGGATCATGACAAAAAGCCCTCCGGCAAAATAATAAGCCATGAATCCGGTAACGCCGGTTTTGGTAATGATCTTCATAGAAACCGCCATAGTGATCATCAATAAAGAAGCCAGTATAATTTTTGTATTTCTGGTTTTAAAATAGTTGGGAATTGTAGTATATCCAAAGGTTTTATCTACACTTTTGGTAAGAGTATCTTTTACAATATCAATACATAATAAGATCAGAAAAAGGAAAACGGCCATCAGAAATACCTTTTTGGAAAAGGTTTCATAGTACACCATCATTCCAAAAAACGGATATAAGGTAAGGCTGACAAAAGTAAGGTTATTTAAAATCAGTATCCTGCTCAGTTTATGGCTATAAAACCACATAAAAAACTGATATACCACAAAAAAAACAAACACATTATGGGAGATCATCCATGCTACTCCTAAAGAAATGGCACTGAGTGCCAGATACGCGTATAGAAAATATTTTTGTTTGATAAAACTCTGAACCCTTGTTCTGAAAGGTTTTACAATGTGGTCTTTTTCGATATCATAGAACTGATTAATAATACCACCCGCCAATATCGTAAGAACCGTACAGAAAATAATACCATGTACTTTGAAATCAAAGACAAATTTTTGGAAAGATTCATCCTGGTTGAACAGGAAAAAAGTAGAAACATAAAGGGCAAATGTCAACAGAGCTGCTACAAAAAAACGTGCTCCAAGGAGAAAGCCCACGAATTGTGAAAATCTGTAAAATATAGATTTTGATACATAGTTTTTAGATTGGAAAGTTTCTTTTTCAGAATTCATTCCAATCTGTTTAAAATCTGTAAATCACTTCTTTTTGGAAGCCTTCAAGCATTTTTTCTGCTTTTGCATAATCTTTGGTGAATCCTAAGATATAGCCGCCACCGCCACTACCGCATAGTTTCAGATAATAAGCATTAGAATCCAGACCTTTTTTCCAGATATTAAAAATACTTTCAGGAATCATAGGACGGAAATGTTCATATGCCCAGTGAGAAAGCTTTTTCAGGTTTCTGAAGAAAGGATTCATATCTTTTTTAAGGAAAGATTCAATACATGCGTTGTTGTAACGGATGAATTCTTCTTTCAGGGTTTTACGGAAACCTTCGGCTTTCATTTTTTCAAAGAAAATCTGAATCATTGGTCCTGTTTCTCCCGTTATTCCGGAATCAATCAGGAAAATAGCTCCTTTTCCTTCTTCTCCTTCAGGAATATTTACTCTGTCTAAATTTTCTTTATTTTCGATCAGAATTGGGAGATTCATATAACAGATCAGTGGATCCATTCCAGAACTTTTCCCATGGAAATAGCTTTCCATTTCTCCGAAAACAGCTTTTAATTTTTTAAGATTATCTTTTGAAATATTCTCAGGATTCAGTTTGCTGATTGAATATTTTTCAAAAATAGCAGCTACCAAAGCTCCTGAACTTCCCACTCCATATCCCTGAGGAATATTGGAATCAAAGAAAAGTCCGTTTGAAATATCTTTTTTGAAGCTCTCGATATCCAACTTAAAATCGTCAGAAAGATCAAGTGCTGTAAGAAATTCAGAGTATTTCTGCAGATGTTTGTTGGAATTAAGTTCAAAATCAGAACTCAGATCTGAAAATTTCAAAGTTCCTTTATAGAAACTGTAAGGTACTACAAGTCCCTGGGAATCTTCGATCATTCCATATTCTCCGAACAGAATTATTTTTGCATAAAATAAAGGGTTGGTCATGTTGACAATAAATCTTTTTGCAAAGTTAAAAATTATTCCGCTGAATATAAGCAAAACTCAGGCCGAAATTTTTCTATGAATATACAAAAAAAGCCTGATAATCTCAGGCTTTCATCATAAATTATTTAAAAATTACTGTTTGATCAACTTTTTGTTGATGGTTTGTTTCTCTGTTTCAACGGTAATCACATAGTTTCCTGTCTGAATTGAGGAAAGGTTTATTTCCTGTTTGTTCCCTTTTAAAGAAGAATCAGAGAGTACCAGTCTTCCGGCTTCGTCATAGATTTTATATCCTTTCAATTTTTCTTTTGAAGAAAGGGTGATCATATTTTTGGCAGGATTCGGATAAATATCTATTGAATTATTTTTAATATTAATATCTTCTACAGCTAATACACTGCAAGAGAAATTTGCATTCCATCCATTTCCTGTTACCCCTCCATCAGAAACAAATTTTACGGTTATTGCCCCTGAAGGATGTGTTGATACAAAAGGACCAGGAATTGTACTTCCGCTTAGATTATTTCCATTGGCAAACAATGGTGAAGCTGTGGAAGGACCATTATACACATACATAAAATCGTATCCCTGCTCAATATCAAACGTGGTAAACGCCATTGTCATAGAAGATCCAGAAGTAGGATAAAATGTTTTTACCAATTCTTCATTATCCTTATACTGCCCTGTTGAACCTCCTGTATCTACAAATTGAGTTCCGTCACACCATGCTCCATCAGTCAAAAAGAGCTGTGATAACTGGAATGCGTTTGGTCCGCTGCAATCAGTTCCTACATTTAATCTGTAATAAGTAGCTGGCTGAAGATTTGTAAAATTAAAAGATGGTGTATTTGCATTTCCGGAAGATATGGGTGTTCCACTACTTGTTGTCAGTTTATACTTCCATGATGTAGAGGCAGCATCAGTAAAAGAAGCATTTGCAGAGTTTTGTGTGATATTGTTAATTGTAAAGTTGGAGATGGATGTAGGACATGATGTGGTACAATTGGTTCCAAGACATCCTTTTGAATCTACTGTATTTCTGATCAGTGTTGCTGGCTGTATGCCAAAACCATTCGCAAAATTAATTCCTACACTGCTTACCAAATGGCAATAGCTCATAATAGTACCACCACCTGCCGGAGGAAGAGCCGCAGTACATCCTTCATTATTTCCTGACGCAGGCCCGCATCCATCAATAGCTGTATTATTTCCATTCCAGAAACAAGAATGTGTATGTGGAGAGCCTAAATTATGTCCAAGCTCATGCGTCATGGCTTCTATATTCCATGAATAGGTGGGTACATTTTGATAATTAAAATTCGTACCACAATAAGAATATCTGTAATCGGTACATAATGAATTTACATATGCGATACTTGTTGTGGCAGGATTTCTTAATAATTGTGCCAAATCCCCGTTAAAAGAAGTTCTGGTGGTTCTGAACTGGTCCAGAATTGTGCCTGGTGAGCCTGCATAAGGGTCAGTGGTTGTCCAAACAAAAACTTCGCTTAAAGCCACATTTATATTCTCATTGGCGTACAAAGTTGCCACATTATTATGCATAGCTGTCACCCAATTGGCTGTAGTTGTCGTATTGCTTCCGTTTTGGGTATATGGGCCAAAACCTGCTTCATAGTAGATTCTTACACAGTTGTCCGTTTTCTTTTTACTGGTATTATTAGGGTTAAAAACAGGTCTTTGAACCTGATTTTCTTTCAGCCCATCTACATCACAAGCAAATGGATTAGAACCTGTTAATTTAGAATCCGAATAGCTTACAAAATCTTCAGAGTTTTTAGCTTTTCCCACTACTATATTTCCTAATTCAGGAGTAGAAGCAACTCCTACAATATCATCATTAAAAAAGCTAAAGGCGACAATTGAAGCATTATCTCCTTTTACAATCCCTTGATAATAAACTCCCGGTGTATATTCTACTGCTTTCCCTTTCTCTGTAACTACTTTAAAATCGTTAGTTAAGATCTGATGTTTGTACATTTCAACAGTGATCTGTCTGCCACCATCAAAGGGAAAAGATATTTCAAGAAAATCAGGTTTCTCTTTAATTAACCTTTTCAGTTCTGTAGACTTCAGAGACATTACAGTGATATCAGTTGCGGCCTTTTGGTATTCAGTAATTTTATCAGCATTTTTATTTGTCTCAAATAAACTATAGCTTTTAACTTCTGTTTTCCGATTATGAAATTCCGAAACTTTTTGCGCAACCGGTTTTAAATTCTGAGAAAAATTGAGAATAAAACATTGCAAAAAGCAAATTAGTAGAAAATTTTTCATGATTTTGTCATTTTGTTATTTTTACAAATTAACAAAAAAAATCAAAACATAGTGAAAAATCATTACTACATTCTAGTATTTATTACGAGTACATAAATAAATCAAACAAAATAATTAAATAGATGTTTTTTATTCGTTAAAATAAAAAAAGACGTTAAAAATAACGCCTTTTAATTTTATAATGTTTCTCTGTCTGTTCTCATTTTGACCTTCAGGAATCGAATTAAGACTAATCCTGCACCAAAAAATATGGTCATTGATAAAGCTGCAATACGCATATTGTTGAAATGTTCAATCAATGTTGCAAAGATGAATGTTCCGATGATTATGGCAATTTTCTCCAATACATCATAGAAACTGAAGTAGGTAGTGTTCTCCATGGAATTTTCCGGAAGCAGTTTCGAATAGGTAGATCTGGACATTGCCTGAAGTCCTCCCATCACTAAACCTACTACCGCAGCAACTCCATAGAACTGATATTCTACTGTAGGATTTTCTTTGTTCAGGAAATAAGCCCATAAACAAGCTACAATCCAAAGTACAATAGCAATTGAAATTACGTTTCTGTTACCAATTCTCTTAGATAATCTTGAGAAAATAACAGCTCCGATGATGGCTTCAATTTGAATAACCAAAAGGGTTCCGATCAATTTATCCTGAGCAAGGTTGATCTCACTCTTTCCAAATAAAGTAGCCATAAGGAAAATGGTCTGCATTCCTACACTGTAAAAGAAGAAACTTGACAGGAAGAATTTCAGATTTCTATCTTTGAAAAGCTCTCCTCCTACTTTAAACAGTTCATGAAAACTTTCTTTTGCTATATCTTTATAAAAGCTCAGATTATCTTTAAATACCTCAAAGAAACCTCCCTGATCTTCATGCTTTTTGAAGATGTTTTTATAATTCAGTAATACCAAATCTTTAGGAAGTTTATCCTTCACATCCCCAAATTGAGGAAGGTGCTTGAATGTATATTGGGAAAACCCGAACCACCATGCTCCTGTTAATAGGAAACTGATTCTGGTAAATAGTAACTGCTGAGCTGCTCCTTTAGCAAAAACCTGAATTAAAATTAAACAGATTACTACCAAAACTACAGAACCGATATATCCGTAAACATATCCTCTGGCAGAAAGTGCATCCTGCCTGTCTGGTGTAGCAATATCCGGAAGGAACGAGTTATAAAACACTAAACTTCCCCAGAACCCTACACTGGCTGTAATACTGAATAAGAGTCCCAGAAATACGTTATGCATCCCTGTAAACATAGCTAATCCCATACAAGACGTTGCTCCAAGGTAGCAGAAAAACTGCAGGAAAGATTTTTTGTTTCCGATGGTATCTGCTAAAGAAGATAAAAACGGCGACAATAATACTACGATAAAGAATGATATCGTAAGTGAATATCCGTATACGGCATCCGGCTGATATCCTTCTCCAAAAATTTTGATTGTATGCCTTACCGGAACATCAATCCATGTTTTCGTTTCTGCTATGTATTCCTTTTTCTCATACGCTGTGGTAAGGATAGAGTAATAAATAGGGAAAATAGTAGAGGTAATAACCAGGGAATAAACGGAATTCGCCCAGTCATATACAGCCCAGGCTTTCATAATCTTCGGATTATTCTTTATGTTTTTAGGCTGTCGATTCTCAGTTTCAGACATTTCAAATATATATTAGTAGCACAAAAATAGAAAAACCATTAAGAAATGGATAAGTTTTTAAAAAAATTATCAATTCCTTAATGGTAATATACTCTGAAACAGAATATTAGATATTTTCAATCACGATAGCAGAAGCACCTCCACCACCGTTGCAGATTGCTGCTGCACCGTATTTTGCATTATTTTGCTTCAATACATTAATCAATGTAACGATGATTCTTGATCCTGAACTTCCCAATGGGTGTCCTAGAGCAACAGCTCCTCCGTTTACGTTTACTTTAGCTGCATCTAATCCTAAGATTTTGTTATTAGCCAATCCTACTACTGAGAATGCTTCGTTGAATTCGAAGAAATCGATATCAGAAACTTCTAATCCTGCTTTTTTAAGAGCGATAGGTAGTGCTTTAGCCGGAGCAGTAGTAAAGTTTTCAGGCTCATGTGCTGCATCAGCATAAGAAACAATTTTTGCAAGAGGCTTTAATCCAAGTTCTTCCATTTTTTCTTTAGAAACAAGGATTAGCGCAGAAGCACCGTCGTTCAAAGTAGATGCATTAGCTGCAGTTACCGTTCCTTCTTCTTTTTTGAATACAGTAGGAAGTGTTGAAATTCTGTCGAAGTTTACAGCTTTGTATTCTTCATCTTCAGCAAAAATTACAGGCTCTCCTTTTCTCTGTGGAATAGAAACCGGTACAATTTCTTCGTTGAATTTGCCTTCGCTCCATGCTTTTGCTGATCTTTTGTAAGATTCAACAGCAAAGTTATCCTGATCTTCTCTTGTGATATTATAGTCTACCGCACATTTTTCTGCACATACTCCCATATGTACTTTGTTGTATACGTCTGTAAGACCGTCAAGTACCATTCCATCAAGCATTTTGATATCGCCTAATTTTGTAGCAACTCTTGCATTATAATAGTGAGGAACTAAAGACATATTTTCCATACCTCCTGCAACAATTACTTCTGCATCACCAGCTTTGATTGCCTGAGCAGCCATTGTTACAGCCTTCATTCCCGAAGCACATACTTTATTGACTGTAGTAGAAGGTGTATTGATTGAAAGACCTGCTCCTAAAGCTACCTGACGAGCCGGCGCCTGGCCTTCTCCTGCCTGAAGAACATTTCCCATATAGATTTCCTGAACCTGATTAGGATCTAAACCGATTTTATCTAATGCTCCTTTTACGGCAGTTGCTCCCAGTTTTGTAGCTGGAACTGTTGATAAGCTTCCCATAAAACTCCCCATAGGTGTTCTTACTGCGGAAACAATGAATACTTCTTTCATGTATATAATTTTTATTTAGCCAAACGGAACCAGTGTTCCATTTTTATAGTTAGAATTTATTTTACTTTTACGTACACAACGTCGAATGATGTTCCTTCAATCTTAGTATTCACTTTCAGAAGATTATCTTGTGTGGCTACTATTTTGTTATTGAAAACATCTCCTACCTGTGCAGGATCATTTTTATCAGACTTCTCCATGACAATAGCTTTGTAGTTGCAATCATCTACGAAAACCAATGTTGATTTGATAAAGTCTTTTCCATTATTAAAATATTCAGTTTGAACATTATCTTTAATGGTCATATACCATATTCCTTCCGGGTAATTAGGTCTTACAAATTTACCTTCTTTGATATTGGCACATTTAGCCGGATTATCCGGTTTTTTCTGCTCTGTTGTCTGAGCCTGAATCTGAATAGCTGCAGTCAACAGCATTCCTGCTGAGAATATTTTTAATAAGTTCATTTTTATATTTGTGTTGTATTATTAACTTTCTTATTTCCTCCTGAAAAAACCAGAAGAAAAGCTCCTAAAAACTCTACAATCCAGCCCCATCTCAGTTTAACGATACCGGCAAAAGTTTCCTGCCAGGATTTGAAAGGTAAAAAACTGAAATATTGTAGAGACTGCATTTTTACAGCAAATAAGGTAAACGCAAATAAAAGTATAAGCAGAATACCAAAAAACCTTACAATTTTTGCACTGTTATTGACGATTCCAAAAACAGCGCATGCTGAAAATAACCAACAGGCAATAGCCAGATAATGATCAAGCTTCCAATAGTTCCAGTTCCCAATAACAGGCACATGTACCAGGGGTAAAAAACTACCAACAATGACTAACAGTAATCCTAATAATTGAATATTTTTCATATTTACTAAAGTGCCAAAATACAAAAAAAAACACACTTTTAAAGAGAGTGTTTTAAAAATAGAAATTCCGCTTCCGAACACTTGTTAGTTATAAAAAATATTCGATATTTCTAATTATTACATAAAGAAAAAAGAGATTTATTATCAAATTAAAAATTAACATTTAAGGATTCTATATCAGGCTGAAGTCCTTATTTTTCTCCGGAAAAGCATCTTTTCAGAAATCAGGAATAAAAGTATTTTTTAATAAACAGGTTCCTGCCAACACAATGGCTTAAAAATAAAAAAAAATTGCATTTTTTTTTCAAAAATGCAATTTAATATCTTAATAAATGTAAGTTTCGATTAATGTTTCACTGAAGAAACATCTTCCGGATTGTGTTTATGCTTGAATAATATAGCAAAGAAAATCGCCAGTATCAACGCATAAATTGCAAAAGAAAGCCATATCTGCTGCCAGTCTTTTACCATTACTACAGAGGAAAGGGTTCCGTCTGCGTTCACAGCAGCATTAAAGCTATTCTTTAAAATTTCCAGGAAAGTAGGGTTATCAGGAGTTGTTTCCAGATAAGTAGACAGATCTGAAGCCGTTGTAAATTGATGGGTAAAAAATTTATCAATAGCCCACCCGGCAAGATAACTTCCAAAAACAGCTCCAAAACCGTTGGTCATCATCATAAACAATCCCTGAGCCGAAGAACGTATCTTTTTGTCAGTGGTAGTTTCTACGAAAAGTGAACCTGAGATATTGAAGAAATCAAAAGCCATTCCGTACACGATACATGAAAGAATGATTAATGAAAGTCCAAATCCATCCGGAACCCCATATGCGAAGAATCCGAATCTTAAAACCCATGCTAACATTGACATCAACATTACTTTTTTGATTCCAAATTTCTTCAGAAAGAAAGGAATCGCCAGAATAAACAGGGTTTCTGAAACCTGAGAAATTGACATGATAATGGTAGATCTCTGTACTACAAACGAATCAGCATACTTCGGGAAATGTGCAAATTCACTTAAGAAAACATCTCCATAGGCGTTCGTAAGCTGAAGTGCCGCTCCCAGAAGCATTGAAAATAAAAAGAACAATGCCATTTTATAGTTCCCGAAAAGCTTGAATGCATTCAATCCTAATTGCTCGGATAATGGTGAATTTTTATCAATCAGCTTTTGTGGTGGACATTTTGGTAATGTAAGGGCGTAAATTCCTAAGAAAATGGCTACAGCACCTCCAATATAAAACTGTCCTTCTGTCGCTTTGTTTCCACTAAGGTTGGTGATCCACATGGCAACAATAAAACCAATAGTTCCCCATACACGAATGGGAGGAAAGTCTTTTACTACATCCAGATTATTATTTTTCAGGATTGTATAAGAAATGGAGTTGGCAAGTGCGATAGTAGGCATATAGAAACACATGGCTATAAGCATTACCGAAAAGAAAGAATTCGGATCTGTGGAATGAGGTAATATGAAAAGAACAACCCCATAAAGAATGTGTAATACTGAAAATATACGTTCCGCATTGATCCAGCGGTCTGCGATAATTCCAGTAATGGTTGGCATAAAGATGGAAGCAATTCCCATTGTTCCGAACACAGCTCCAAACTGAGTTCCTTCCCAATGTTTGGTGCCAAACCAGAAGTTTGCCATCGTAATCAGCCATGCTCCCCACACAAAAAACTGGAGAAAACTGAGGATGGTCAGTCGTAATTTTAAATTCATAGTTTATATAAAAAGTATCTCTTTAGTCAATTGTCTTTTTCCTCCTTTTGATTTCTTCCTGAATCTCAAGGGCAGTATCATAGTCTTCTTCTTTAACGGCATCTTCCAATAATTTCTGAAGCTCTTCCATGGAAAGAGATTTTAGATTATCTTCTGTCTGTACAGTTTCTGAGAAAGATTGATCTTCTTTTGCTACGTCTTCCAGCTCCAGTAAAATCCCGGCTTCATTTAAAACCTGCTGTGTGGTAAATATAGGCGCATCAAATCTTACGGCCATGGCAACGGCATCAGAAGTTCTGGCATCAAGGATTAATTCTTCTTCGGTAACTTTATTTTTAAAGTTGATATTAGAGAAAAATACTCCGTCTACAATCTGATAGATTATGACAGAAATCAACTCATAATTGGCAGAAACTATAAATTTTGTAAATAAATCATGAGTAAGAGGACGCGGTGGATGAATATCTTTTTCCAATCCAAGAGAGATAGACTGAGCTTCGAAATTTCCTATAACAACAGGTAATTTTATGTGTGTTTCTTCATGTTCCAGTAACAATGCGTACGCCCCCGATTGGGTTTGGCTGTACGATATTCCGCGAATAATTAGCTGCTTATAATCCATAGCTACAAATATAGATTAATTTTTTGTTGTGTTTTCACTTTTTTACGCAAAAATAAAAGCCCGGAAAGCCGAGCTTTTATTTATTTTTTTAAGAGTTGTAAGTGGTTAATAGTGAATTTGCTTTGCGGGTAAATGATTAAAATTGATGAGCAAAGTGCATTAACTATTCCTCACTGACTTTTATCCTTTAATTGCTTTAATTTTCTCTGTTAGTGCAGGAATAATCTGGAAAGCATCTCCTACTACCCCGTAGTCAGCAGACTTGAAGAATGGTGCTTCAGGATCACTGTTGATTACTACGATAGTTTTTGAAGAGTTTACTCCGGCAAGGTGCTGAATAGCTCCTGAGATACCTACAGCCACATAAAGGTTAGGTGCAATTGCTTTACCTGTCTGTCCTACGTGTTCTGTGTGAGGTCTCCATCCGATATCAGAAACAGGCTTAGAACATGCTGTAGCAGCTCCTAAAACGTTTGCTAAATCTTCAATCATTCCCCAGTTTTCAGGACCTTTCATCCCTCTACCAGCAGAAACAACAACTTCAGCTTCTTTAAGGTCTAATTTGCCTGAACTTTGCTCATGAGAAATCACTTTTGTATCTTCATTAGCTACAGATAAGTTTTTCACTTCTTCTGAACCTGATACTGCATTTTCTTTAACACCGAAAGCATTTTGAGAAACCGTAACGATTACTCCGTTTCCTTCTGCTTTTGCATGCATGAAACCTTTTCCTGAGAATGCTCTTCTCTTCACCTGGAAAGGAGAAAGACTTTCAGGAGCTTCTAATGCATTAGTAATTAAAGAATAATTCTTCATTACAGCAAACATAGGAGCAATTGAAGAAGCATCAGTAGTATGAGGGAAAACAATGATATTTCCGTCTGCTACTTCGCTTACAGCCTGTGCAAATGCTTTTGCTGAGAAGTTTTTAAGACCTTCGTCTTTGATATTGATAACGTTTGACGCTCCATATTTGTATAATAAATCTGAAGAATCTGTTGGGTTTACAGAGATTGCTGTAACAGTGTCTCCAGCTTTATCTGCGATAGCTTTAGCATAAGAAACTGCTTCGAAAGCTGCTTTTTTGTAAACTCCATTTATATTTTCTGCGTATACGAATACTGCCATTTTAAAATAATTTAAAGATTAAAAAATTTAAAGATTAGATTACTTTAGCTTCTTCGTGAAGTAATCTTACCAATTCATCCAGATTGTCAGGAGAAACCATTTTCACAGCTGCTCTTGCAGGAACGCTGTCATAAGACACTCCCTGAACTTTTACTTCTGAAGAAGAAGGCTCTACTACCTGTAGAGGTTTTGTTCTTGCAGACATAATTCCTCTCATATTCGGGATGATAAGATCTTTTTCATCTACTAATCCTTTCTGACCTGCAATAATTGCCGGTAATTTTACAGAAATAGTTTCTTTTCCTCCTTCAATTTCTCTTACTGCCGTAGCTTCACTTCCATTCACGTCTAATCCTACTGAAGCGTTTACGAAAGGCTGGTTCAATAACTGAGCCACCATTCCCGGAACAGAACCTCCGTTATAGTCAATGGATTCTTTTCCGCAAAGAATAAGATCATATCCTCCGTTTTGAGCTACAGCTGCAATTTCTTTTGCTGTAGAATAGCTGTCTTTTGGATCAAGATTTACTCTTACAGCATCGTTAGCACCAATAGCTAAAGCTTTTCTAATTACAGGCTCTGTAGCAGCATCCCCTATGTTGATTACTGTTACTGTTGCTCCCTGAGATTCCTGAAGTTTAACCGCTTTTGTCAATGCAAATTCGTCTAGCGGGTTGATTACCCACTGAATTCCGTTTTTGTCGAAAGCAGATTTATCTGCTGTAAAGTTAATTTTGGAAGTAGTATCCGGAACACTACTAATACAAACTAATATTTTCATGTGTACTATTTTATTTTTTCCCTTTAATGCATCCACCCATGACGATTTTTGCAGAGATTTTGTTTGAATTAATTTTTGCTAATATAAGCAAAAAATATATTATGCATGCATAATATATATTGATTTGTTATTCAGAGCATTAAAATTAACAAAACGCCCTATTACAGAGCGTTTTGATGTTATTAAAAGTAAGATTAAGATTATTTTTTAATGATTTTTTTAGAAAATTTATTTCCCTTTATTTCAATGTTAACTGTATAAATTCCCGGGATAAGATTCCGGATATCTACTTTATTATGATTTAACTGAACCTCCATTTTTCTTCCTGACATATTTGTAACTTCAACTTGGGTAACTGGTTCTTCTGATTGTATATTCAGAAAATCAGTTGCAGGATTTGGGTAGACTGAAATTCTGTTTTCTTGTGCAACAGCTTCTTTGGTTCCCAATGTTGCAGCATTTGCCGCTGTTACCATATAATCATCAAAAGAAGTGATATTCACTACGGTATTCCCTGCGCTGGCTACTGAAACGAAATCCATTTCGAAAGGATCCACACCAGCCGCTGCAGGGGTATGTGTTGATGCAGGGCTGTAAGTACCACCACCAGGGGTTGTCCATGTAACAACTCCTGTTGTTTTATTGAATGTACAGCTCAAAGTAATCCAGGTATTGGGTGGATAGATAGCAGTAGCAGGTTCCAGATAAAATAGATAATTTCCGGTTACCCCTGATGATATTTTGGTGTAGTATGCAATTCCAACAATACGTTGTGTATTGTATTCATATCCGGCTCCTAGTAATGTTTTATGGGTTGTTCCGTCATAAATCAATACAGTTCCCCGCCCTACACCTCCTGTAGAGCTTCCCGTGTAAAGATTAAAACTCAGTTTAAGGATATCATTTCCGGAGGTTCTTCCTGCCCAGGCCGTTCCAAGGCCATTTTTCCACATATATTTTGTTACCGGACCACCAGCACTTCCTGTAAGCTGTAAAGATTTTCCATGGGAAGCATCTATATTTACGATCTGTGCTTCGGAATTGGATCCTCCTGCAAAATCTGTATAAAACCCGCCTTGCCCGGGAGTAGCTGCAGTAATGTCTGTCCCTACATTTCCTACAGTATATGTATTAAAGCTGTCACTTTCCAGTGTCTGGGCATTCCATGTTTGAAATAAAATCAACAAAAATGCATTAATTGATAGAAAATTTTTCATATTTTTATTTTAATTCGAAACCAAACTTACTTCAGTTTAAAAATAGAATCAATACCAGTTATTAGGTAGATTTTAACCCCTATCCTATTAATGATTATATAATTAAGTGAAGAAAGAGTGGTTTCTATCCATAGGACAACAAAAGCTTTAAAAAGTTGCCTGCGAAATAAAAACATCTATCAATTAATGTACTCTTATTGAATTCGTTATCCTAAAAAATTATTATTTTAACTATAAATTTTTAAGATCAAACATTATGATGGTTTAGTAGCCCTAAATTCTATTTTACTAGGTAAAACTCTTGGATTCATCTTCAAAATATCCAACACAAGATTTCCCATATCCTCCGGCTGAATTTTCCAACTGTCCTTTTCCGATGGAGTATTTCCGTTAAAATGGGTCGCTACTGATCCAGGCATAATGACTGTGGACTTAATATTATACTTTCTTAGGTCAATCATAGCAGCTTGTGTGAAACCTACGACTCCGAATTTTGAAGCATTGTACCCTGTTCCGTTTTCAAAGAAATTTGCTCCTGCCAGACTGGAAATGGTAATATAATACCCTTCCGTCTTTTTCAATTCTTCTACAGAGGCTTTTAAGGTATAAAAAACACCCGTAAGGTTGGTTTCTATCATATCATTCCATTCTTCTGCCGTCAATTCATCTACGGGCTTAAAAATGCCTAATCCTGCATTGGCAATGATATAATCTAGTCTTCCAAACTTTTCAACCGCATGTTTTACAGCTTCCTGCTCATTTTCCAGGCTTCTTACATCAGAAACAATTCCCAACACATTTTCTGAGTATTGTTTAAGCTCTTCTTCGGCCTTCATTACATCTTCTCTTTTTCTGCCTGAAAATGCTACTGATATTCCATTTTCAAGTAAAATCTTAGCAATTCCGAAACCGATACCTTTGGTTCCTCCTGTTATATAAGCTGTTTTATTTTCTGACATCTATTTAATAATTTTAATTGTCTAAAATAACAAAAACGCCCCAATTGGAGCGTTTTGCTGATGCTAAGATTGATCAGGATTTATTTTTTAATGAATTTCTTATTGAATCTTCCTTTCTCTGTATCGATGATAAGAATATAATTTCCGGCAGTTAATTCTGATACATTTACAGAGGCATCATTTTTCTTATCACTGGATAATACAGTCTTTATTGATTTTCCAGTCATATCAATAATGCTCACCAGATTAATTTTCGCTTCTTTTGAGGTAACATTGATGACATCTGCAACCGGATTAGGATAAAATGTTAATTCTATATCACTTAAATCCGATTCTTTTACACCCATGACCTGTAATTCGGTATTAATTTTAATATTATCAATATAAGCCGATCCTAACGCGTTATTATGTACAAAACGCAGCTGATTGATATTCATAGCGCCTGCAGCTGTACCTGTATAAATGAGGACGTTATTAAGATAGTAACTGACCTCTGCAGGGCTTCCAACAACCTTGAATCTATACCATGTATTAGGCAGCCAGGCTGAAGGGATGGAAATCAGATCCTGTACACCTGATATGGTATTCAGAATCTTGACCAGTCCGGTTTTATCAAAATCCAATCTCACAACAACCTGATCATCAATACCACTCACCCCTTGAAAGCCAAAATCAGAGCCGTTGAGCTGTGACATATTGATATCGAATGATACTGAGAAGTTGTTGTAGGAAAGAGGGGGTGGCAGATTATAAAAACCTCCTATAATAGGCTCGGATTGGGTTCCATAGGTTGTTTCTTTGACAATTTTGAGGGATGTGCTTCCGTCACTCGCTTTATCAGAACTGATGGTTTGATGGGTTATATTTTCAGGAACACCTCCTGTAGGTGTACTGATCCAGCCAGCTTGTCCGTTGATATTTCCGGTGTTAAATCCTTCATTGGATTCAAAAGATACTGTCTGTTGCGCAAAAACGCATGTTGACAATAGTAAAAATGCAATTAAGTAGTATTTTTTCATGGTAAATCAAGTTTTGTATTAAAAATATAAACTTTCCATGAATAGTGAAATAACTTATTGCAAATAAAAATTAACACTTTTATTTTCAGTGAATTTAATTTTTAAAGGACACTAAAAACACATTTCTAAAAGGTGACAATGGTATGAAATGGATAAAAAAATAAGGTATCTCTTTGCAGAAATACCTTATCATTTGTTATTTTCGTTGAATTACTTTGAATAATTTTCAAAAAACATTGGAATACTTTCAATTCCTTTATAGAAATTAAATAATCCATAGTGTTCGTTTGGAGAGTGGATCGCATCAGAATCCAACCCAAAGCCCATCAATACAGACTTAGCGCCTAAAATCTGCTCAAACATGGCTGTAATAGGAATACTTCCTCCTCCTCTGTACGGAAGAACTTCTTTTCCAAATGCTGATTCCATTGCTTCTTTTGCAGCAGCAAATTCTTTAGTATCTGTTGGTAAAACGTAAGGCATACCTCCGTGGTGAGGGGTTACTTTAATTTTTACTGTATCTGGAGCAATCTTTTCAAAATATTTTGTGAATTTCTCTGTGATCTCCTGAGGAGTCTGGTAAGGAACCAAACGCATTGAAATTTTAGCAAAAGCTTTTGAAGGAATTACTGTTTTTGCTCCTTCTCCTGTATAACCACCCCAGATTCCGTTGCAGTCTAAAGTAGGACGAATAGATGTTCTTTCTAACGTTGTATATCCTTTTTCCCCTTCGATATTGCTTAATCCGATTGATTTTTTGAATTCTTCCGGATTGTCTTTCAATTTGTTCATTTCAGCTCTTTCTGCGTCTGAAACCGTTTCTACATTGTCGTAGAACCCGTCAATCGTAATGTGCCCGTTTTCGTCGATCAGATTAGCGATCATTCTTGAAAGAACATGAATAGGGTTTGGAACTGCTCCACCATAAAGCCCTGAGTGCAGGTCTCTGTTTGGCCCTTCCACTTCTACTTCTACATAGCTTAAACCTCTTAATCCTGTTGTTACAGTAGGCTGTTCGTTGCTGTAGATATGCGTATCCGAAATTAAGATACAATCGCAAGTTAATTTCTCTTTATTTTCATTTACCCAGTCTCCCAAGCTTACAGATCCTACTTCTTCTTCTCCTTCTAAGATAAATTTAACATTGCAAGGAAGAGCATTGGTTTTCATCATGGCTTCAAAAGCCTTCAGGTGCATGAAAAACTGTCCTTTATCATCAGCAGAACCTCTTGCGAAGATGGCACCTTCAGGGTGTAATTCAGTTTTCTCAATATAAGGCTCAAAAGGAGGTTTTGTCCATAATTCCAATGGATCTGCCGGCTGAACATCATAGTGTCCATAAACCAATACTGTAGGTAAATTTTTATCTAAAATCTTTTCCCCGAAAACAATTGGATACCCTTTTGTCTGGCAAATTTCAACATTATCAGCTCCTGCATTCTTAAGGTGTGCTGCCACTACATCTGCACATTTCAAAACGTCATCTTTATACGCCGGATCTGCAGAAATAGAAGGAATTCTCAATAACTCAAATAATTCATCCACGAAACGCTGTTTGTTTTCGTTAATGTAATTTAATGTCTCTTGCATTGTAAAAATTTATTTTGTTAAAATTAAAAAAAATGCCTGGCAGGGACAAACAAAAAGGAATGATTTTCCAAACCTTGTGTTACTGAGCCCGTTAGTCAGATTTTTTAATAAAAAATGCCCTGCAGAAACAGGGCACTTGTATATTGTATACTACTAATTAGTGTTCAGCTTTTGGAGCTTCTTTTGCTTCAGCAGGTTTTGCCGCAGCAGTACTGTCTGTTTTGTGAGCTTCAGGTTTTGCAGCTTCTTCTTTGTGTCCTTCAGCTGTTGCAGCAGCCTCATGACCATGTCCGTGAGCCTCTCCACCTTTCTGAACGTCATCAGAATATCTTTCTGCTCCTTCTTCTAATTTAAGAGTATTTTTATTCCCTCCAGCAGATATTTTTTTACAGCTTACAGCTACAGTTGCAATAGCTAAACATATAATCAATTTTTTCATATGTACAATTTAATTTTTTAAAAAATCATATGAAACCGCACTATTTTTGGTTATTTAAACAGCCCGCGATTTCATGCTTAAATTTTTGATTGCCCAAAATTAAGAAATCCTGCATTTTTCAGCAACATTTTTATACTGATTTTAAAATAATTTTCCCTTTTTTGGATTGTGTAAAAATAAGGTATTGTTTTCCTCCATCTTTCAGTCCGTATTTCTTTTTGATTTCTTCCGGTTTTAAAGGGTAATTTTTTGAAATAATATTGAACTGCTCTTTCTTTTTAATATTTTTAGAATCAATCACTTCCATCTCTAAAATTCTTCCTGGGAAGTTTTCATTTTTCTCAGCTGAAGTATATAAATGGGTATTCGGGTGCAGTTTTTTTAATCCAAATTTTTGAGAAATTAAATTAAAGATTCCCGCCTTCAAAATGGAGTGATTAGGAATGTAAATGTATTTTTCTGGTTCAGAATATTCCGATTCTGCGGTTTCTTCTTCCCCAAATCTGAATGTAAAGGCTTCTTCCCCACTTTCAAGATTCACACAGTTGCATATAATTCCTTCTGTATTTTCGTTGGATAAAAAAACTACAACTTCCTTCACGTCATTTTTCAAAGCAATAATATCAATTCTTGAAATGCCTGGCAGCACTGAAACAAGGTACTTAAGGTCAATAAGCGGGGAAAGCTTTATTATTACAAGATTGGAAATAGAGCATAATTTTTCCTGAATTTCAAGAATATCTGGTGAAAGATCTTCCAAAAGAAAAACTTTATTTTTTTGCTCGTCTCTTCTGGCCGGATCAAGATAAATAACATCAAAGTGTTCCTGATTGGTCTCCAAAAAATCTTCAAGCTTAAGATTGATAAATTTTGCTTTTCGGTTTAAAATATTCCAATTATTTTCAACAATCTTTAAAAGTTCGGTATTCTGTTCTACTAAAGTGATATCGTCAAAATTTTGAGACAGATAATAAGCGTCAATCCCAAAACCGCTTGTAAGGTCAATAAATGTTTTTCCTTTCAGTATTTCAGATTTATATAGGGCCGTTTTTTCGGATGATGACTGTTCCAGATTAAGCTGTGGCGGGAAAAGAATGCCTTCTTTTAAAAGAAATGGAAATTTCCTCTCTGCCACCTGCTTTCCTTTGATCTGCTGTACAATTTCCTGCATAGAAACCTCTGGAAATGGTGATTTTTTCAACAGTAAGGTGTGTAAATTTGAATGCAGATTTGCGTTGATATAGTTTTGAATTTCTTTGTTTGATAATTTGTTTTCCACAGACTCTGCCAATTTTATGTTCATTTGTTTAAAATGCTTCGACTCCGCTCAGCATGACAACGCTAATACTCAATGTATAAATTTATTATTGAAAATTAATACAGAAAATTTAACAGTGTCATACTGAGCGGAGCCGAAGTATCAGTTTATTTTAAGATGTCCTATTCAAACATTTCAGCCCAACGTACGGCTTTTATTTCTTTTTCGTTGTAAAGATCTCCAATGGACTTTTTAACGTCTAATTTAGGGTATAAATTAACTCCTATCAGCTTTATTTTCCCTTCTTCAATCCATTGCTGTTCTTCAATAGCATGATCGTAGATCTTTTTCTGGACAATTCCCTGTTTCAATAGCTCAAGATACCCTCCTGCTTCTTCTATTTCAACAAATAAAGCCCATGATTTCTCTGCAAACTGGCGCGTAATATCTTCTACATAATAACTTCCGTTCGAAGCATCTTCAAATACATTGATAATACTTTCGTAAGCCAGAACAATCTGTTGCTTGAAAGATATTTCCTCCGAGTTATCCGTACTTCTGTCTACAAGATAGTTATTGGAAAATACGGCATCAGCACCTCCAATCATGGCAGAAGCAAGTTCTAATGTGGAACGGATCAGATTGTTTTCGTTATCAGCTACTGCTTTATTTCGAAGCGAAGTCTCCGCAAAGATGTAAGGAACTTCATCCAGTCCATATTCTTTGGAAAACTGGTTAAAAACGATTTTAAAGGCTCTCAGTTTGGCCATTTCAAAAAAATAGCTTCCTCCTACTGCTATTCTGAAGATCAATTTGTTTAAAATTTCAGCTCCATATGCCTCTACTAATTCTTTAGCTTTTGCCAAAGCAATACCCAGCTGCTGATAGATGGCAGCTCCTGCATTCTGATGCAGTGAAATATCAACACAGATTCTTCTTTTGAAGTCTTTTGCCAGCAATTCTTTTACTAACTGATCATCAATAACTCCTGTTTTTTCATCAAAAACATCTATCAGTGAAAAATACTGGTCTTCTTCTGTGGGACTGATATGTCCTGCAAGTTCTTTATTATTAATAAAAAGGGTTTTCTGATCAAGGTTTTCTACATTCTGATCAAGGACAAATGCAAATACTTCATCTTCCAGACTTTCATGGTATCTTGCTACCAAATGGGTGCTTTCTTCAACTCTGGGCAGATTTAACAAAGGTTTCTCAACTTCTGTATAAAAAGGCTTCACCTCTACACCTTCCAGATTCTGCTTTTCTAAAACTGGATAAATATCCTCTGTTTTAAGCTGTTTTTTGACTAAATTTTCCCAGTTTGAAAGTATATGTGTATTTGACATTAGTTTTAGTTTAAATTATAAATTGTCAATAGTGAATTTTACTTTGTAAATGAATTTTCAAACACAAAATAAATTTCACCATTGATATAATTCTATTTGATTTTTATTACTTTTTAGCAACTTTTGTGCTGTCTACCACCAGAATAAAGATCTCTTCATTCGGTTTTTTCATAAAATAATTTTCTCTTGCATACTTTTCTTTTTCTGATTTGTTATTCATCAGTTTTTTATAAAAAGCATCGTTTTTCTCGTATTCTTTTTTATAATAATCCAGCTGATCTTCATATTTATGAATCTCACCATTCAGTTCATTAATTACAAGAAATGAGGTTTTATCGAAAAAAATCATCCATACCAAAAACAGACAGATCGTAATGGTATACTTATTCAAAACATATTTCTGGATAATTTTGAATGTTTCAGATTTCGGCTGAATGTCTTTGATAAGGTTATTTTCTTCCATTTTTTAATGTTTTTTCAATGAATTTTTAATAACGGTAGTTAAAAAATCAATGGCTACAGAATTCTGCTTCATATTGGGAATAATAAGATCGGCATCATTTTTAGACGGCTCGATGAATTCCTGGTGCATTGGTTTCAATGTAGTCTGATAACGGTGTAATACTTCGCTCAGATCTCTTCCCCTTTCCTGGGTATCTCTTCTGATCCTCCTGATCAGTCTTTCGTCAGAATCTGCATGAACAAATACTTTCAAATCAAATTCTTTCAGTAATTCTTTGTTGGTAAGAACAAGAATTCCTTCTACTACCAATACATTCTTAGGTTCTACAGTAACATGATCTCCTGTTCTGGAATGAGTGACAAAGCTATAAATGGGCTGTTCAATAGACTCATTATTTTTTAAAGCTTTTACATGTTTTATCAGTAGGTCAAAGTCTATGGATTTCGGATGGTCATAGTTTAGAGCTTCTCTTTCCGTGAGTGTAAGACCTTGGTTGTCGTGATAATAATTATCCTGAGAGAGGATATTCATTCCCTCAATATCAAGCTGCTGAAGTATCTTATCAACAACTGTAGTTTTGCCGGATCCTGTACCACCGGCAATTCCTATTACAAGCATTGTTTTTTTGTTTCTTTATAGTTGGTACAAATATACTATTTTAGATAAAATATGACAATGTAAGTGTATTGAGAAATTAAAAGATTAAAGCATTTAAAGATTAAAAGATTTGCCGGATGCCTGTTAGTCTTTGTCATTTATCATTATTACTCAATTTTTCTATCCGGATTTAATAAAAAAACCGACAAATTGATTGTCGGTTCTTTTATTATACGATTTCGCTTGTTAATTCGCGCGAAATTAATTTTTCATGCATAGGCTTCAAAACATCCATTGAGCCTGTTTTTACGGTGCACTTACCTTTATAATGAACCAAAATAGTGCATTGCTCAGCCTGTTCCAGACTATGTTTGCATATTTCGATCAGGCAGTCTATTACATAATCAAATGTATGAACATCATCGTTATGCAGTACCAGTTTGTAAACTTCATCCGTATCATCTAAGACGAGAACTTCTTCTTCGTACTGACGTTTCGGATTTTCGTAATCTTTTATACTGTTATAAAAACTCATTCTAATTCTTTTAAACTTCTCCTATTTTGTCTGCCAGATTATCAATGGCATTAGGCTCCTGATAAATTAATTCCACAAGTTCCACACTCTTGTTATTCATCTTCAGAATTTTAAAGTGATAGTCTTCAAGATCAAACTCCTGATTTTCTTCAGGGATTTCTTCCAATTCATAAAGAATAAATCCGGCTAATGAATTGTACTCACTTTCTTCAGAAAGAGGAAGCCTTTTAGGAAGGAACTCATTGATTTCGTCCAAAGGTTGTGTAGCCTGTACCCAATACGTATTATCCGCTATTTTATCAACGATTTTTTCTTCATCATCTTCTTCATCCTGAATTTCACCTACAAGTTCCTCAAGGATATCTTCCAGTGTGATAATTCCTTCAGTTCCTCCAAATTCGTCAATAACAATAGCAATATGTTGTTTTTTAAGCTGGAAAGTTTTCAATAAGTCAGAAACTTTTTTACTTTCCACCACGAAAAAGGCATCACGCATTAAGTCTTTAAGGTCTTCATGATCCAGATCACCTTTTCTCTTTACAAATTCTCTTATAATTTCCTTTGTGTAGAAAATTCCGATCACATTGTCAATAGAATCAATATAAACAGGAATACGGGAGTAACCGCTATCCATAATCTTATTGATAATATCATTAACATCTTCTTCAAAGTCTATGGAAGTGATATTCTGCCTTGGAACCATGATCTGCTTCGCAGAGTGATCTGTAAAATCAAATGCATTTTTAATGATTTCATAGTTCTCTTCTTCAATCTCACCACTGTCTGCACTTTGTTTTACCAAAAGCTGAAGTTCTTCGGTAGAGTGAATTTCCTGTTCGGAAGCAGGGTGGATTTTTATAAGTCTTAAGAAACCATTCGACATTGAGTTCATCAACCAGATAAATGGTTTAAAAATCGTGTAAAAAACTCTCAACGGAACAGCTGTAGCCATTGTAGTGGCTTCAGATTTTCTGATGGCAATTGATTTTGGGATAAGCTCACCAAATACAATGTGCATGATGGTAATCAATACAAAACTTGTTGCTACCGAAATGGTAGTAATCGTTGTTTGAGTAAGATCAATACTCAACGATGTGAAAATATTTTCAACAATATGATGCAGGGCACTTTCTCCCACCCAACCAAGGGCAAGGGATGCCAATGTAATTCCTAATTGTGTAGCGGAAAGATATTCATCAAGATGCTTGATGATATGTTCTGCTTGTTTAGCCATAGAATTACCTTCTGCGGCTTTTAACTGAATTTGTGAGTAACGAACTTTAACAATTGAAAATTCTGCGGCTACGAAGAAGCCATTTAGTAAAACAAGAAATAAGGCCAGCAAAAGCCTGACTATGTCCGAGTCCATTTAGAGGTTGTATAAATTTTATTAGGTACAAAGATATGTAAAATAAAAATAACCTGCCTGAATCCGGGATTGATTATTTCGATTGGAGATTTTTGAAACAGAAAAATCGATCTTTAAGATACTCCTGTTTTTAAATAAAAAAAATAATTGGAACAGAAATCCATTTTTCTAAAAAAGGGAGATTTTTGGATAGTAAACAGCGGTTTTCACCTTATTTAAATAAAAAAGCACCGATAATTTCGGTGCTTTAATTTGTATATTAAAATAATTCTTTAAGAATTTTTCAAAGCTTCTGCTCCGGAAACAATTTCCAGGATTTCGTTGGTAATTGCAGCCTGTCTTGCTTTGTTGTAGAAGATCTTAAGATCATTTCTCAAAGCTTCGGCATTATCTGTTGCTTTGTGCATTGCAGTCATTCTCGCTCCGTGCTCAGATGCTACTGAATCTAGGATGGCTTTGAAAACCTGAGTTTTGATAGACTTTGGAATCAAATTATCAAGAATCTCAGTTCTGTTAGGTTCAAAAATATAATCTGTTTCAACCTGTGGCTCAGTGTTTTCCGGCATTGAGATTGGAAGAAGTTTTTCTGTAGTTACCTCCTGAGTAGCAGCATTAACGAATTTGTTATAGATAACATATACTTCGTCAAATTTACCTTCTCTGAAGCTTGTCATTACCCCTTCAGTGATATGAGCAACTGCATCAAAGTTCAGATTATCATACACAGAACTTCCATTAGCATATACCGTACGGTTTCTTCTTACAGCATCATATACTTTTTTACCTACAGGTAGAATTTCAATCTCATATTGAGAATTATTCTGAAACTGAAGGTTAAGCTCTTTTACGATAGAAGAGTTAAAAGCTCCCGCAAGACCTCTGTTTGAAGTAACAGCGATGAATAGTACTCTTTTAACCTCTCTTTTCTGAGCATATACAGAAATCTGATCAGGATCAGAGCTAGAATTTACATTCTGGATAAGCTCCTGTAATTTTTCAGAATAAGGTCTTAACATTACGATTGCATCCTGTGCTTTTTTAAGTTTCGCTGCGGAAACCATCTTCATAGCACGTGTAATCTGCATCGTAGATGAAATTGACGTAATTCTGCCTCGTATTTCTTTTAAGTTTGCCATTAATTTGGGTTCAAAGTTTAAGGTCTAAAGTTTAAGGTTTAAAACACTATGTTTTAAACCTTAAACTTTGAATTTTTTAGTTGTATTTAGAAGCTAAATCGTTAGCTGCCTGCTTAAGAACACCTGTAATATCGTTATCGATTTTTCCAGCCTTAATTGCAGCCATTGTATCTGGGTGCTTAGATTTTAGGAACTCGATATATTCGTGTTGGAATTCTTTAATCTTGTTCAATGGAACGTTTCTCATTAAGTTTTCTGTTCCAGCATATACGATCGCTACCTGACTTTCTACAGGAAGTGGTGCATTTACCGGCTGCTTAAGGATTTC
The DNA here is from genome assembly GCF_949767875.1 of Chryseobacterium sp. IT-36CA2. NCBI lineage: Bacteria > Pseudomonadati > Bacteroidota > Flavobacteriia > Flavobacteriales > Weeksellaceae > Chryseobacterium > Chryseobacterium sp. IT-36CA2. The sequence goes on from NZ_CATKPG010000020.1 coordinate 540,443, forward strand.
TACGTTTCTTTCTCCTTTAGAGATAACTGCTAAAGTAGACGCATCAAGGTCAGAACCAAATTTAGCAAACGCTTCTAGTTCTTTATATTGAGCCTGATCAAGCTTCAACGTACCAGAAACTTTTTTCATTGATTTGATCTGAGCATTACCTCCTACTCTCGATACAGAGATACCAACGTTGATCGCTGGACGAACCCCTGAGTTGAATAGATCAGACTCCAAGAAGATCTGTCCGTCTGTAATAGAGATTACGTTTGTAGGGATATATGCAGAAACGTCACCAGCCTGAGTTTCGATAATTGGAAGGGCTGTTAATGAACCACCACCTTTTACGATTGGTCTAAGAGACTCTGGCAAATCGTTCATTTGCTTAGCAATTTCGTCATCAGCGATTACTTTTGCAGCTCTTTCCAATAGTCTTGAGTGAAGGTAGAAAACGTCTCCAGGGTAAGCTTCACGGCCCGGTGGTCTTCTCAATAGTAGAGAAAGCTCACGGTAAGCAACAGCTTGTTTAGATAAGTCATCATAAACGATAAGTGCTGGTCTACCAGTGTCTCTGAAGAACTCACCGATAGAAGCTCCTGCCATTGCAGAGTATACCTGCATTGGAACTGGATCTGATGCGTTAGCCGCAACAATTACAGTATACGCTAAAGCTCCTTTATCAGAAAGAGTTTTAACGATTTGTGCTACAGTAGAAGCTTTCTGACCGATAGCAACATATATACAATATACTGGTTTACCAGCATCAAAGAATTCTTTTTGGTTGATGATCGTATCAATTGCAACAGTAGTTTTACCTGTTTGTCTGTCACCAATGATAAGCTCTCTCTGGCCTCTTCCTACAGGAATCATCGCGTCAATTGCAACGATACCAGATTGTAGAGGTTCAGTTACCGGCTGTCTGAAGATAACTCCAGGAGCCTTTCTTTCCAATGGCATTTCGTATAAATCCCCAGTAATAGGACCTTTACCATCGATAGGGTTACCAAGAGTATCTACTACTCTTCCTAACATACCTTCTCCTACTTTGATAGAGGAGATTCTGTTTGTTCTTCTTACTGTATCACCTTCTTTTACTAATTTACTTTCACCAAGTAGAGCAACACCCACGTTGTCTTCTTCAAGGTTAAGTACAATACCTTCTACATCACTAGAAAATTTCACCAACTCTCCGTATTGTACGTTTTCTAACCCGTATACACGAGCAATACCATCACCGATGGTTAAAACTGTACCTACTTCCTCAACGTTTGATTGAGTATCGAAGTTGGCCAATTGCTGTTTTAAGATCGCAGATACTTCTGCCGGATTTATTTCTGCCATTGTATGGTTGTTTTTCTTATTTAAAAAGTTTAATTTTTAGATCTTCGTTAGAATATTTAGCGACAAAAAGGTCAACTTTTGCTTCGTCAGCTGTACCGTTTTCATCAAATATTCCGGACTTATAAATGTTTTTAATAATATCTTTATCTGATAGGTCTGTAATAACCTCTTTATTGCTCTTCAAGAATCTTACCTTATAAATCAGTTTAGTCCAATAAGGAGATTCATTCTTATAAATTGGAGGTGTTTTGGGAACCTCGTAAGTAGATCCAAGAACGGAAACAATTTCGTTATCTTTCAGATCAGACAGTATAAAGTTATAATCATTAGTTTCAATATGATAGGTTTCCTTATCATCAACAAAAACTTTATCTTTTTTAACTTTTATCTTTTGACCAAAAGCGATGCAAGAAAAAGCTAGCATTGATATATATAAGACCTTCTTCATATTAGTTCAATTGAAAATCTTTTTTAACTTGGTTCAGTTTTGTCTTCACAGACGCGTCTACCTGCTGGTCACCTACTCTTAGAACATATCCTCCAAGAATTTCAGGCTTCACATTTACTTTCAGATCAAAATTTGAATCAGCATTTACAAGATTGGTAGATCTTAAAATCTGATCAAGGTTTTCTTTTGAAAGCGGAGTTGCTGTAGTAAGCGTTACTCTCTGTACACCACTAAGGTCTTCTACTTTATTGATGAATTCCTGAGCGATATTTTTCAATTGGCTTTCACGTCCGTGTTTAATGACCAATTTAATCAGGTTCTGAGAAGAAACAGATAAACCTTTGAAAATTTCGTTTGCTACTTCTATTTTCTTTTTAGAATCGATGTAAGGAGTCATGAAAAATTTATTTAAGTCCGCAGACTCTTTCATGATCTTTACTACATCTTTCATTTCAGAAAATACAGTAGCCGTTTGACCTGACTCGTTTGTGAAATCAAGTAAACCTTGTGCGTATCTTTTAGCTACTTTAGATGTAAGCATTCTTAGTTAAGGTTTGATTTGTTTAAATAATTTTGAACTAATTCGTTTTGAGCTTCGCTGTTGTCTAATTTTTGTTTCAAGATAGACTCAGCAATGTTTACAGATAAAGTACCAATTTGAGTTTTGATATCTGCCATAGCAGCATTTTTCTCAGCATTGATAGTCTGTTTAGCAGCTTCGATCATTTTGTCTCCTTCAGCTTTAGCAACATCTTTAGCTTCCCCTACGATTCTGTCTTTAATTTCTCTAGCTTCTTTAAGGATAGCATCTCTTTCGATTTTAGCTTCACGAATGATTCTTTCGTTATCCTCTTTTAAAGTTTCCATTTCTTTTCTAGCTAATTTAGCTTGATTAAGAGCGTCAACAATAGATGTTTCTCTGTCATTGATAGACGTTAAAATAGGTTTCCAAGCGAATTTACCTAACAAAAATAATAATGCTAGAAAAATTACAGACTGGATAATAAATAATCCTGATGAAAACTGATGAATTAATTCCATTATATAAATGTATAAATAATTATTACTTTTTTAAAGAACCATTATCTGTAACCAACCGTCACAGATAATGGTCTGATTTTAATTAGTTTACTGCGAATAGAGCAGCAAACGCAACACCTTCTACAAGTGCAGCTGCGATAAGCATAGCTGTTTGGATTTTTCCAGATTGCTCAGGTTGTCTAGCGATAGCTTCAAGAGCAGCAGCTCCGATTTTACCAAGACCGATACCTACACCTAGTACTACGATACCAGCACCTACAATTTTAGGGATTTCCATAATATATAATTTTAAAAAATTTGTTTTACTTTAATTTATAATTTCAATTAATGAGCTGCATGATGTTCATGTTCGTGCTCTTGTACTGCCATTCCGATAAACAGGGCTGATAACATAGTAAAGATATAAGCCTGTAGGAATGCTACCAATACTTCTAGTAAATAAATTACTAACGTTAGAAATGGGAATGCAACACCTGCGATGAAATTTTTGAATACGTAGATCAATCCGATCAAACTCATTACTACAATGTGACCTGCCGTCATGTTGGCAAAAAGTCGGATCATCAATGCGAACGGCTTAGTGATTGTTCCTAATAATTCGATAGGAAGCATGATCAACTTCATTGGAACCGGTACTCCTGGCATCCAGAAGATGTGTTTCCAGTAATCTTTATTAGCTGAAAACGTTGTAATCAAATAAGTAAGGATCGCAAGGAAGAATGTCATGGTAATATTACCTGTAACATTGATTCCGAAAGGCATCAATCCTAAAACGTTAAGGAAAAGAATAAAGAAGAATACAGTTAATAAATAACCCATAAATCTCTTATACTTGTGTCCGATGTTTGGAATAGCAACTTCATCTCTTACAAAAATGATTAGCGGCTCTAAAAATCTTGCAGCACCTGTAGGAACAACTGATTTTTTATAAGACTTAGCCATACCTCCGAATAATACTAACATAAAGATTGATACTAATAAAATGATCAGTACACTTTTTGTAATAGAAAGATCCATTGGCTTTTCGTTCGTTGGGTGACCGTGATCATCAAGAGTAATAGTTCCAGCTGCATCAGTCTTATAGATTTTCTCGTGGTGCAACACATAAAAAGAACCATCTACTTCAGTAGGCTCTCCGTGCATAAACCCTTCTTTGTTACTCATGAAAGCATGAAAACCGTTGTCATATACAATAACAGGAAGAGGAAAACCGATGTGGTGACCATCTTTATCAACCATCAATGTGAAATCATGTGCATCCAACAAGTGATGATCGATGAACTCTTTGTTTTCTTTGCTCACTTTGTCTTTCTCTGAAAGCTCTTGAGCAGGAGCTGCGCCAGCAGTAGCCTCTCCGTGCTGTGCAGACACTAAGTTTAATACAAAAATACTGTAGAATAAAACTGCGAATTTCTTAAACATTGATAGGTTTTTTTCGTTGTGCAAAAATATGATATTTTTTCTAGTTTCAATAAATTATTTTACTGTTTTTTATCATGATTAATCAGCTTGATGGCATAGTATGTAAGCAGGGCTGTCAGGACAAAATAGGGAATAATAAAATGAAATTTATAGCCTGGAATCACTTCAAAGTTCAGTTTCTTTCTGATTAAGTACATTAAACCGAATTTTAAAAGAATCAAACCAATGACAGACAATCCTAAAAATTCCGGCGCTACTCTATTAATTAAAATTACAAGAGTGATCATCATCATAAACATGACGCTCAGAAAAAGATAAAATTTTATGATCACAATTTCATCCAGGTGAAAAACAAATTTCCAAAGGGAAAAGTGCACCAGAAACGTCAGGAAGAATAAAATGACAACAAGAATATTGGGATTAATTTTCATTCTAAATTTTAATTGAACGCAAAAATAGACTTTTTCTATCGTATTATGATAAGGTTTGATATATATCATTTTTTCTTATATATATAATATTACGTCCCGGACACTTTAGATATGCTAAAAATTCCTTATTTTTGCAAACCTATAATTTACAATAAATATGTTTAATAGTTTACAGGATAAATTAGACAAGGCATTACATAATATTTCCGGGAGAGGAAAAATTACAGAAATCAATGTAGCGGAAACCGTAAAGGAAATCCGTAGAGCATTGGTGGATGCCGACGTTAACTATAAAGTTGCAAAAGATCTTACTAAAAGAGTTCAGGATAAAGCATTAGGAGAGAACGTTCTTACGTCCCTTACTCCAGGACAGTTGATGACCAAAATTGTTCATGATGAATTGGTAGACCTGATGGGAGGTTCTCAAGAGGGGATCAATCTTTCAGGAAAGCCGTCTGTAATCCTTATTGCAGGTCTTCAGGGGTCTGGTAAGACTACTTTCTCAGGAAAACTAGCTAATTATTTACAAACAAAAAGAAATAAAAAACCTTTATTGGTAGCCTGCGACGTTTACCGTCCTGCAGCAATTGACCAGCTGAAAGTATTAGGAGGACAGATTAATGTTCCTGTTTTTACTGAAGAAGGTTCTACAAACCCATCTACCATTGCTGAAAATGCGATCAATTTTGCAAAAGCAAACGGTCATGATGTTGTCATCGTGGATACCGCTGGTCGTTTAGCGATTGATGAGCAGATGATGAACGAGATCAAATCTGTTCATTACTTCATTAAACCAAATGAAACCCTATTTGTTGTTGACTCAATGACAGGTCAGGATGCTGTAAATACAGCAAAAGCATTCAACGATGCATTGAACTTTGACGGGGTTGTTTTAACAAAATTAGATGGTGATACCAGAGGGGGTGCTGCATTAACGATCCGTTCTGTGGTTGAAAAACCAATCAAATTTATCTCTACAGGAGAAAAAATGGAAGCTTTAGATCTTTTCTACCCGGAAAGGATGGCAGACAGAATCCTGGGAATGGGAGATGTTGTTTCCTTAGTAGAAAGAGCTCAGGAACAATTTGACGAAGAAGAAGCAAAAAAACTTCACAAGAAAATTGCTAAAAACGAATTCGGTTTTGATGATTTCCTTAAGCAGATCAATCAGATCAAGAAGATGGGTAACATGAAGGACTTGATGGGAATGATTCCCGGAGTTGGAAAAGCAATCAAAGATGTAGAAATCAGTGATGATGCATTCAAGCACATTGAAGCGATTATCTACTCTATGACTCCTGAAGAAAGAAGAAGACCTTCTATTATCAATACTCAGAGAAAAGGAAGAATTGCTAAAGGTGCCGGAAGAAAGGTAGAAGACGTAAATCAACTGATGAAACAATTCGATCAAATGGGTAAAATGATGAAGATGATGCAGGGGCCTCAAGGAAAGCAAATGATGCAGATGATGAGCAAAATGCCAAATATGCCTGGAATGGGCGGAATGTTTGGAAAATAAGAAAGACAAAATCATTCATAAAAAAACTCTCAGAAATTCTGAGAGTTTTTTATTTTTATATGAGGATCTGTTTATTTAAACTTGTACCCTATTCCTAACTGGAAGAAATTCATTTTTAATGTTTCTCCGTCTACAGGATTTTTGATCATATTGCTAAGACCAAAGCTATAGCGTGCATCTACGAATAATCCTTTATGAATATTGTAATCAGCTCCTAAGAATAAACCGAAATCTGTAGATTTTAAACCATCATTCAGCTCTCTTTCCAAATAGCGTTCTCCTTCTTTAAGTCCGGAAGGATCTACCATACCAGCATTAGGACCACTAACTTCAAATTTTGCTTTATTATTCGTTTTAAAGCTCACATATGGACCTGCATAAATTCCCAGTTCCGGAGTTGCATAATATCTTGCAGATACAGGAATAACAATTCTGTTAAGGTTCATCTTTTCAGTTAAGGTAATACCTGTACCCGGTATTCCAACTTCAGCTTTTCCTCCAAGATTGGCATATTCTACCTCTCCCTGAACAGCAAACTTATTATTGAATTTATGCTCAACCAAGCCTCCGATATAAAACCCTGATTTGGATTTTAAACTTGCTTCGAATCCACCAAATTCAAAATCGCCCTCACTGGAATTCAATTTTGATAAAGCGTAACCAGCTTTTACACCAAATGTAGTTTTTTGCGCATTCAGACCTGCAAATAAAGCAATTGCAGATGCCAATAAGATTTTTTTCATGATTATTATATTAATTAGTTTTTACACTTAAAAAGCCTGAGATAGCTTTCCACCGTCTAATGTATATATTTTGTTTATTATTTTGCAAATACATATTTTACTCCAAAAGTAACTGCGGCCAAATTGAGATCAAATTTGTAGCTATTATTTCTTTTAGCGCCGTCAATATCCTTTTTGTAAGTATTGTACCCAAACTCCCCTATTGTAGCTTCAATAGACCAGTTTTTACTGACAAAATAATCTAATCCCGGTTTGATATTCACGCCAATATTGGTGTAGTTATTTTTTCTTGAAAATGAAGGAGCAAGAAGAGGATCCCCCATGAAGATTTCACTGTTTGATTCCAGCTTTTCCTGACCAAATTCCATTGGAACCTGCAGTTGTCCGAAGATATATAACTTATCAGATAAAGTCCAGTATTTTCTCACGAATGGAGCTACTACAAATGCATTAGTGATCTCTTTTATTTCCAGTGCGTTACTGAAGAAATCCCCTTTTACATCATACTTTGTAACAGCACTTTTATATCCTGCACCTAACCCTACGGCTAAATTAGTAGTCACAAAATACCCTGCTGTAGGAATGATTTTGACAATATCATCCTTTTTACTGCTGTTATAATATTCGTTATTTTCACTGTGATTATACTCTACCTGTCCTGAAAGGTAAGACGTTCCTTTTGCAATCTGTGCGTTTGATAATCCGAAGAGCGCAACAGCACCCATCAATACTATTTTTTTCATGGTTTTTATATTAGTTTTTATATAGAAAAAAGCCCTAAGGTTTTCTCAGGGCTTTCTTGCTATATGCTTTGTTTATTATTTTGCAAATACATATTTAACTCCGAAAGTTACAGAAGATAAATTCAATCCGAAGTTATAGTTGTTTGTAGCATCACCATCTTTTGGCTTGTAGTTGCTATAACCGAACTCACCGATAGTAGCTTCGATAGACCAGTTTTTGTTTAAGAAATAATCTAAACCTGGCTTAACAGTTACACCAATTTTAGTGTATTTAGCTTCAGTAGATGTAGAGTTTGAAACAACAGTGTTTCCAGAAGTAGCTACAGAGCTAGTTTCAGTTTCAGTTTTTCCGAACTGCATTGGCACTGCTAATTGTCCGAAGAAATATAACTTGTCAGATAAAGTCCAATATTTTCTTACGAATGGAGCAACAACGAATGCTGGAGTTTTAACTACGCTCTCGTTTACGATTGTAGCGTTTCCTAAAGTTGTAGTAGTAGATACAGTGTTCTTTTCAGTTTGGTATCCAATTCCTAATCCAACTGCTAAGTTAGTGTTTACGAAATATCCAACTGTAGGTAATACGTTGAAGTTTTCTTTTTTATCGTTACCATTGTTAGATTCTACTTGAGAATAACCAACAGATCCAGATAAATATGTAGTTCCTTTTGCAATCTGAGCATTTGATAAACCGAAAAGTGCAACTGCACCCGCTAATAATATTTTTTTCATTTTAAAAAATTTTAATACTTTCTGAGGGCAAATTTACAGTGGCACCCACTAATATTAAAATTTGTTAATGTGATTAATATCATTGTTAAAATTTAGGGTTTTGTAAGAATAAATCCTACTTATGAGAACTTATTAGGTTTTTCACAATATTATGAATAAAAAAATAACTTTTTTTCAATCAGAGCTAAATATATTTAGCTTTTTAAATTTTTCATTTTTTTCTAAAACCCCATGAATTCAGGGAAAATGCCAAATTTAATTAACCTAAAATACTAATATTTAAGTTATTATCTCTTAAAATTTAAACATTTGTTTATATTCAATAGTATTTTCACCATTTTCTAATCGTTGTACGCGTGTTATATCAAACCTTTCTGAGAACAGATCCGTACAGTGTATTTATAAGCTATCAAAAAAACTCCGGCCTTCGGCCGGAGTTCTCAATATGCAATTGCTTTCTTATTTAATAAAGAAGTTATAACCAAGGTTAACAGCTCCTACATTCCAGCTATAGCTTCCCCATCCTGGAAGGTCACGCTTGTTGCTGATAGATTGGTACCCGATGTACAACTCTCCTTTAGACATTTGATATCCAAATTTAGGCTGTGCATAGAAACCTCCATCTACTCCATCTTTTGTAGAAATACCGTACCCTAAGTCTAAACCAACAAAGATAGGTGCTCCAGAGAATCTATATTTTCCGGAAACTGCTACCGGAACAAAACCAAAATCATCAAAATGATCTTTTCCGAAGAAATGAGAATATCCTGTGGTTACCCCAAGATCAAGACCTTTAGCAATATTCCACATATAAGCTGCATCTACTCCTAATGTAAACGAAGATACATCACTTGCATCAGATACGGGAACACCAATATGTCCACCAATTTTAAAACCTTCCTGCGCTTGAGCAGCACCTCCTAAAAGTGCAAAAGCACCTAGTAATAATAGTTTTTTCATTTTTTTAGTAGCTTTGAATTACGGCGCAAAAATACTAATTATTTTTCATCATATAGAGAATTTACATGAATGAAATACTACACAATGAAAAAGCAGAACAAAAATTGTCCTGCTTTTCTATTATTTCTGGATAAGATTTTCAGAATTAGTTTCCTCCGAATTTAAACCCTACACCCACTTGTGCAAAACTGTTAGTCAACTTTTCATTCCCCTCTGCATGTTTACCAAGGTTAGAAACACCAAGGTTATATCTTGCATCAAAGAACAATCCGTTTTCCAGTGCATATTCAGCACCAAGGAATGGAGCGATATTCAAAGTATTCATTTGATCTTTGATATCTCTTTCGTCATTAGCATCAATCTCGAATCCAGGAATTCCGAATCCAAAATCAGCAGTAAGCTTTTGCTTTGCAGAAAGAATCACTCCGAAGCTTGCTCCCGCAGAAACAGACAATCCTTCAGTGATAAAGTACTTAGCAGAAATAGGCACTAATAAAGTGTGGTAAGTCTGCTTTGCTTTTACATTTAAAAAAGTAGTCGGATCTTCCGGATCAGCTTCAGCTACATTTATTTTTCCTCCTAGTGGAGAGTATAGAAGTTCTCCCTGAAGAGCAAATTTATCACTCAGTTTATATTCAGCGATACCACCAATATAAAATGTATGTACAGGATCTGAAGTTTCAGACTGTCCGTCACCTTTTAATTTAATTGTAGAGTAAGAGTATCCGGCTTTTGGACCAAATCGAAATTCTTGTGCGTTGGCAGAAATTCCCATAACGGCAACCGCTGCAACTAGTAAAAGTTTTTTCATGTTTAATTAGTTTTTACATTTAAGGATTGCAAAACTAATTATTTTTTTCAAATTAACAAATTTTAACCAAACAATTCAAGGTTAATAAAAGGTTAATAGAAACTTTTACTCATTCAGATCTAGTCATTTCTCACTCTTTTATCTTCATCATTGTAAGCAAGGATAATCTTTCTTACCACAGGGTGTCTTACTACATCTTCCTCTGTAAGATGCACAAAACCAATTTCTTTTACCCCATTTAAAATCCTCATTGCTTCTTTCAGCCCGGACTGTTGATTTTTCGGAAGGTCAATCTGGCTTGGATCTCCAGTGATAATGAACTTGGCATTCATACCCATTCTGGTAAGGAACATTTTCATCTGCGCATGCGTCGTATTCTGTGCTTCATCAAGAATCACAAAAGCATCATCCAGCGTACGTCCTCTCATAAAAGCCAAAGGAGCTACTTCAATTACTTTTTTCTCCATAAACCCTTCCAGCTTTTCATGAGGAATCATATCACGAAGCGCATCATATAAAGGCTGTAAATACGGATCCAGCTTCTCTTTAAGATCACCAGGAAGGAATCCCAGACTCTCCCCTGCTTCTACAGCTGGTCTTGTCAGGATAATTCTTTTCACTTCTTTATCTCTCAAAGCTCTTGCTGCCAATGCTACACTGGTATATGTTTTTCCGGTACCTGCCGGCCCAATGGCAAAAACCATGTCCTTTTTCTCAGTTTCCTTTACCAGTTTTTTAAGGTTGGTTGTCTTCGCTTTAATAATTTTCCCGTTAACTCCCTTTACGATAATATCCTGATCGAATACCAGTTGTTTCTCGTTTTCGTCTTTAATATTCAATATATTTTCGACATCTTTCAGTCCTATTGAATTGTTTTTGGAGATAAAACTGACAATATCATTCAGTTTTTGCTTCAGTATGTCTAAAGCTTCCTGATTTCCCATGGCAAAGATAACGTGATCTCTTCCTGTAATTTTAATGGTCGGAAAGCTTGATTTTATTAAGTTGAAAAATTGGTTATTAACTCCATAGAAGATTTTCGCATCGATATCTTCCAAATCATATGTCAATTCAAACATGCAGTATTTTTATTTTTAGATTTTAAAATTAAAGCTTTTTTTCAATTTATGTCAAATTCTTTTCAACAATCTTTCGGGCATTCTTTTTATTTTAAATAACTTTGCAATACTACACTATTCTAGAAATTGCTCATGTCAATTATTACCCTTACTTCGGATTTCGGAAATTTAGATTACAGAGTTGCCGCTGTGAAAGGCAAAATTCTGTCTCTAAACCCTGAGGTTAATATTATTGATATAACCCACGACATCCAGGCATTCAACCTTATACAGACTTCGTATATTGTAAGAAATGCTTATAAATATTTTCCTAAAGGAAGCATTCATATTCTTTCTGTGGACAGTTTTTACCACAAATCAAGAAAGAATATCATCTATAAAGCTGATGGATCTTACTTTCTGGCGGCAGACAACGGCCTTTTAAGCCTTATATTTTTTGATATTAAACCGGAAGCGATCTATGAACTCACGCTGAACAACCGCTTTGATGATGTCATCGACTTTACCTCTACGGATATTTTTGTACCGGCAGCAGTACACCTTGCCAATGGCGGACTTCCTGAAGTGATAGGACGAAAAATACAGTCGGCAAAACAGCTGATGTTCCCAAGAGCTGTATACAATGAATCAGAAGGCATGATCATTGGTGAAGTTACCTATATTGATAATTTCGGAAATATAATCTCAAATATCAACAAAGATTTTTTCGAGAATATCAGTAAAGGTTACAACGGTTTTACCATAAAATTCAGGAATTTAAGCCTTTCAAGAGTATTTTCCAGCCATACAGAAGTGGTTTCAGACTGGGAAAGGGAGACAGAATTCCATGGGCAGTCTGCTGCAATCTTCAATGATAGTCAATTATTAGAGCTTTCCATCTATAAAGGAAGCAAGAAAAACGGCGCCAAAAGCCTGTTTGGATTGAATGTAGGCGAAAATATTTATATTGAATTCAGCTAAGATTATATATTTCATAAAAAAACCGATTTTTTTTATATATTTGTCAAAATCTAAAAATCAAAAATGGCAGAATACAAATTATTGCTTCCTTCCATGGGAGAAGGTGTTATGGAAGCGACAATTATCACTTGGTTATTCAATGAAGGTGATAACGTAAAGGAGGATGACTCCGTAGTAGAAATTGCAACAGATAAAGTAGATTCAGACGTTCCGACACCAGTTTCGGGGAAAATCGTAAAAATTTTAAAGCAAAAAGATGAAGTTGCAAAAGTAGGTGAAGCCATTGCTATTTTAGAAATTGAAGGAGAAGGCGCAGCTTCAGAGGAAGTGAAAACTGAAACTCCGGCAGCGACTCCAGATGCTAATACTTTAAAAGCAATTGAAGAGCCTCTACAAACTGCTGCTTCAAACGTAGAATTCTCGGGAGACCTTTATTTATCTCCACTCGTAAAATCTATTGCACAACAGGAAAAAATTTCTGAAACTGAACTGAAATCCATCAAAGGAAGCGGTTTAGAAGGAAGAATTACAAAAGAAGATATATTAGCTTATGTTGCTAACAGAGGTAACCAGCCAGCTCAGACTGCTCCGGTACAGGCAGCTTCTACTCCAAAACCAGCAGTATCTGCTCCTGCAGCTACGGTTCCGGTAAGCGCAGGTGATGAAATCATTCCTATGGACAGAATGAGAAAGATCATCGCTGAAAACATGGTGAAAGCTAAACAAATTGCTCCACACGTTACTTCTTTCATTGAAACAGACGTTACCAATGTTGTAAAATGGAGAAATAAAAACAAAGCAGTATTCGAAAAACGTGAAGGTGAAAAACTTACGTTTATGCCTATTTTCGTGAAAGCTGTTGTAAAAGCAATCCAAGATTTCCCAATGATCAATGTTTCTATTAATGGTGAAAACATCATCAAAAAGAAAAATATCAACATCGGTATGGCTACTGCCCTTCCGGACGGAAACCTTATTGTTCCTGTTATTAAAAATGCAGATCAGTTATCACTTTCCGGCCTTGCAAAAGCAATCAACGACTTAGCGTACAGAGCAAGAAACAAAAAATTAAGACCAGAAGACACTCAGGGTGCAACGTATACAATCTCTAACGTAGGAAGCTTCGGAAACCTTATGGGAACACCGATTATTCCACAGCCTCAGGTAGCTATTTTAGCCATCGGAGCGATCGTTAAGAAGCCTGCAGTTCTTGAAACAGCTGACGGTGATGTAATCGCAATCAGAAACTTAATGTTTATGTCTCACTCTTATGACCACAGAGTGGTAGACGGATCTTTAGGAGGAATGATGCTGAAGCATGTTCACGACTACCTTGAAAACTGGGATCTGAACACAGAAATATAAGTAATGAGTAATCAGCAATAAGTAATTTTGTTGATTTTAAATACTAAACCTTCGAATTTTTTCGGAGGTTTTTTTGTTGGAACCCATAGCTTTTATACAAAAATTCAACAGACCATGTAACAGAGCTGGCAGCTCAATTGTCTTATCTAAAAAACATAACCCTGAATCATCAACAAATGAAACATATCCTTCTCGCAGCATTTGCATTACAAATTTTCACAACGGCTTTTTCGCAGCAAAACAACCAGTCTAAAATGATTGACAGCTATGTAAAAGAAGCCATGAAAAACAATAAAATCCCTGGTTTAGCTCTCGGAATTATAAAAGATGGCAAAGTAATTTTTGAGCAATATTACGGTACAGAAAACCTTGAAGATCTTAAAAAAGTGAGTTCAACCTCAATGTTCAGAATCTACTCTACTTCAAAATTAGCTGCCAATGTTGGTATTTTTCAACTGATCGAACAGGGAAAGTTATCTTTAGAGGACAACGTCTCCAAATATGTTGAAAATTTTCCCAAAGAATGGCAGGACGTAAAAGTTAGAAACCTATTGACACATTCTTCCGGAATTCCAAATTTTATCGCTTTTGAGGATATTCCAGTGAGTGATTCCAATGCAAAGGTGATTGAACGTCTTTCCAAAGAAAAAATGGAATTCAAAACGGGAAATGAATTCAGGTATAATCAAACGAATTACATGCTCCTTACCATGATTATCGAAAAGATTACTGGACAGTCTTTTGATAATTTTATCATTAACAATCAATTTTCAGACACAAAAAATCAAGTCTATTTCTCATCAAATTCACTTGAACAGATTCCCAACAGAGTTCAGAAATACAACTTCAACAATGAAACAAAACAATACGAGAAAACGCCATTTGATAACGGTGTAAGATCCCATTCCGGAAATGGATTAGCCATTACCCTTCCTGCTTTTTTACAATGGAGCAGCCATCTCAGTAACAATGATTTTTTGAATCAAAAGACAAAAGAAATGATGTGGAAACCGTTTGAGTATGGAAACAAAAAAGATGTTTTTGCTTATGGATGGGAGATCAGTAAAGCGAATGAGATTAAGTCTTATGGTTTTTCCGGCGGAAACGTTAGTGCTTACAGGATTTTTCCACAAAATAACATGGCCATTATTATGATGTCCAACGGGTATAATTTTTTCCCAGCACAGTATCATATTGTTAATCATGTTGCAGCCATCATTGATAAAAACCTGACCGATGTTTATTCTATCTCTGAGGAATCTATTATTGCCGGGTTTGCCCAAAATAACAATCCAAACGCAGAAAAAAACTACTATGCTATTAAGGCGAAAAATCCAAAGTGGGATTTTGACGGGACGTTGAATAATATTGGTTATATTTTAATGGGAAATTCAAGAATTGAAGAAGCAATTAAAGTTTTTGAACTCAATGCAAAGGAACATCCACAATCCGGAAACGCTTTCGATAGCCTGGGAGAGGGATATTTCAATGCTAAAAACTATCCGTTAGCGCTAAAAAATTATAAAAAATCTCTTGAGCTAAACCCTCAAAACACCAATGGTTCTAGTATGATTAAGAAAATAGAAGATCTTATGGCTCAGAAAAATTAATTAAAATTTATATCCATTTAATACATATGATCCTGACGAAAGTCGGGATTTTTTATTTGATTTAAACTTCTTTTATTTTACTAAAAACTGACAATATTTGATTTTTAATATTAAAAATAATTCAAACAAAATTGACATTTAATGATATATCAATAATCAAAATCAATTCATTTCATATTATAACGACTTCCTTGGCAGTTTAAGTTATTAGTATTAATTTTAAAACAAACTATTTACTCTAATCCAACTTAAATTAAGATATGACAACCAAGCTTTTTGATTTTTCGAATGAAGAAGAGAAATTAATTTCTGAAGTGTACGATAAGCTTTTTGAAATGTATGATATTTCTGTAATTGATATTGAAAACTCTCCTTATAACCAGTTCAAATCGGAGCAAGATAATCTGTCTCCATTATTTACACCTAAAATTTGTTATTTTGTAACAGATAAGAATAAGGCCCATTCTTTTTATCTTTTTATTGTCAATAAAGGGGGAACTACTTTCAGAGGAGCACGTGCTGACAAGCAACTTGATACGCTGCAGATTTGGGGATTAAAAAAAACCGACAATGATTTTGGATTCATTTCCGTCAATAAAAAAAGCCTCGCTGATAAAGTAGCTGGAATTTTCAGTCATTTTAACATTAATTTTAAGGACGATAAGGATTTTAAAGATTTTTATGTGATTGGAAATGATCCGTACAAAACCATGTCATTTTTAGATAACAGAAGAAAAGACGTAATAAAGTTCTTTCCTGATGAAGATTTTAAACTTGTAGTCAAAAACGATATTATAAGTTTCGGTTTACCCAAGGAACTTACCGTTGAAAATGCTGAGATGGTTTCAAAATTTCTGAAAGAAATATAAATTCTGCAAAATTCACGTATTTTTACACCTCTAAATTACCAAATGCTGAAAATTTTCGCCCTCATCAAAAAATCCCTCAAAAATTCCTTCGATAATATCCGGAATGAACAGTTGAAGCATAACCTTCTTCAGGCCATTCCTTTTTGGATAGGATCTGTTATTACAGGTTTTTTTGCTGTTATGTATGCGCAGGTCTTTGCCTGGGGTGAACATCTGATGAATTTTATTTTTGACTGGCATGCATGGATGATTTTCATTATTGCTCCTATTGGATTTGTCCTTTCTTGGTGGTTGGTGAAAGAATTTGCTCCCAATGCTAAAGGAAGTGGTATTCCACAGGTGATGGCAGCTGTAGAATTGGCCAACCCTAAAGAGCATCGGAAAATCCGAAATCTTTTAAGTATTAAAATCATTTTCTTTAAAATCCTATCCTCTGTTATTCTGGTCATCGGAGGAGGTGCAGTAGGACGTGAAGGCCCTACGATTCAAATTGCAGGCTCTGTTTTTAGAAAAGTGAATGAATATCTTCCTGAATGGTGGCCGAAGATCTCTAAGAAAAACATGATTATGACTGGAGCCGCAGCAGGTCTTGCAGCAGCATTTAATACGCCGCTTGGAGGAATTGTTTTTGCGGTGGAAGAGTTGTCTAAAACCCACATTAATTATTTTAAAACAGCTTTGTTTACGGCGGTAATAATTGCGGGTCTTACAGCACAAACGCTGGCAGGATCTTATTTATATCTGGGATATCCGAAGACTAATGATGTTTCTTTAATGGTGATGTTTCCAATCATTCTCGTTGGGGCAACGGCTGGAATTCTGGCCAGTCAGCTTTCAGTTATCATGCTTAAACTCAACAGCTGGAAGAAGAAAAAACTGAAAACAGATAAAGCTAATGTCGTTTTCCTGATTATTTGTGCTTTAATTATTGCTTCAATCGCCTATTTCATCAACAGAGAAATTCTGGGTTCAGGAAAAGAAATCATGGAGCGTGTTCTATTTACCAAAGATAAACACGAAGACTGGTATGTTCCAATTCTAAGGATGCTGGGCCCTGCCCTTTCTTTCACTTCAGGAGGTGCTGGTGGAATTTTTGCTCCGGCTCTTACTGCAGGGGCAAGTATTGGCTCTGTTATTTCAGGAATTATTCATTTAACCCCCAACGAAACCAATGTAGTGATTCTGGCCGGAATGGTTGCTTTTCTTACCGGAATTACAAGAGCCCCATTTACTTCAGCCATTATTGTTCTTGAAATGACGGATAGACATTCATTAATATTCCATCTTATGCTTGCCGGAATGGTATCTTCTATTGCTTCCATCCTTGTAAGCAGACATTCTTTGTATGATGTTTTGAAGGTGAATTTTTTGACGGAATTAAGAGAGAAAGATTAATTCTAAGATGTTTCAACTTAAAAATTTTAAGCAGCAGTTACTAAACAAGAAGATATTTCTGCTCATTTTCCTTCAATACTCTTGTATATAAGAAATATATTTTCTACTTTTGCACCTCGAAATAATTAACAAATTTTTTAACATTATGAACAATTACGAAACTGTTTTCATTTTAACTCCCGTTCTATCTGAGGCACAGGTAGAGGAAGCAGTGAACAAGTATGTAGATCTTATCAAAGAAAAGAACTGCGAAATCGTTGCTAAAGAAAATTGGGGATTGAAAAAGTTAGCTTACCCTATCCAATTGAAAAAGAATGGGTTCTATACTTTAATCGAATTTAAAGGAGAAGGTACTGTAGTAGCTGATTTAGAATTAGCATTTAAGCGTGACGAAAGAGTAATCCGTTACCTTACTACAAAACTTGACAAGCATGCTATTGAGTACGCTGTAACAAGAAGAGCTAAAGTAAAAGCAGCTAAAGCTTAATTATTAACCCTATTTTTTAAAAAAGACAAGACATGGCAATAGATGAAATGGCTAAACAAGCCTCAGCAGGAGGAGAATCAGAAGTAAAATTCCTTACTCCGCTTGATATCAATACAAAATCTGAAAAGAAATATTGTAGATTCAAAAAATACGGAATTAAGCACGTTGACTACAAAGATGCTGATTTCTTATTACAATTTGTAAACGAGCAAGGTAAAATCTTACCAAGAAGATACACTGGAACTTCTTTAAAATACCAAAGAAAAGTTTCTGCTGCTATCAAAAGAGCAAGACACCTTTCTTTACTACCTTACGTAGCTGACTTATTGAAATAAGACAAAAAATAAATAAAAGAAGAGGTCTCCCTCTTCTTTTGTTGCTGAATAAATAATTAATTCTAACTTGATTTTAGATCACTCTAAAATCCCAAAAAAGGACAACAACAATGGATATCATCCTAAAACAAGACGTAGAAAACTTAGGACTTGAGTTTGATACAGTAAGCGTAAAGCCAGGTTATGCTAGAAACTTTTTACTTCCTCAAGGAATTGCACTTTTAGCTACACCTAAAAACAAAGCAGCTCTAGAAGCTACTTTAGAAGCTAGAAAAGAAGAAGAAGCTAAATTAATCGCTGCTGCTAACGCTGTAGTTGAGCAATTGAAGAAAACTTCTATCACTATTCCTGCAAAAGTAGGTTCTGGTGACAAATTATTCGGATCTATCAACAATGCAGATCTTTCTGCTGCTCTTGCTAAAGCTGGAGTTTCTGTAGAGAAGAAATACATCAAAATCCCAGGGAACACTATTAAGAGAACTGGTAAAGTAACAGCTAACATCAGATTACACAGAAACGTTGAGTACAATTTCGAATTCGATATCGTATCTGACGCTCCAGTTGTAGCTGCTCCTGCTGCTAAGAAAGAAGAAGTTAAATCTGAAGAAGCTTAATAAGCGACTGAGATTTTCTCACAATACAGACCACTTCAATTTATTTGAGGTGGTTTTTTTATTGAGCTACCCCGTCTTTTTGCGTTGCAAAAATCCAGCCCTTCATGGAAGAGGAATGCAGGAAATCTTAGCTATTATTACTTGTTAAATGAACTTTTCTCAGCCTTATTTGGTTCAGAAGCAAAGTATGTTAGTAGAGAATCATGTCCAGCTTATAAAATTCGTTATCACGTAACACACCCCCTCTCATCACTTATCTCCTCTTAATTTCCGCTGATATTCCGTAGGAGCAATGCCAATTATCTTTTTAAAAATATTGCTGAAAGACGACAGACTGTTGTACCCTACCATCATTGCTATTTCGTACATATTGTATTTATCTTCCAGCATCAGTTCAAGGGAACGTGTAATTCTTAATGCTCTTAGAAAACGAACATAATTCATGCCCAAAATCTCTTTAAATTTCCTTGAGAGGGTTCTTGTACTCATTCCAAATTCTTTTGCCGTAGATTCGATAGTAAGAGGCTTTTCAAGGTTAGCATGGATGTATCGTGCAATCTTTAATAAGGTTTCATCTTTAGGAAAAGGATGCTGTATTGGAAACGCAAGATGTTTATATTCTTTCTCTTGTAAAACACCTTTCAGCGCTTTGAGAAAAAAATATTTAGTGGTATCATTTTTTGTGATTTTCCCATCCCATTCTTTAGTGTACAAAATCATCTCTCTGAGTAAATCATTAACAGAATAAATGTTGATTTCATCAAAGAAGCCATTTTCACCTTCTTCTTTTTTAAAATAAAAATTATATAAATCCACTTTTGGACTGGTAGAAAAAATATAATGAGGTGTCCCGGCAGGAATCCACATAAAACATCTCGCAGGAAGATACCAATGCTTCTGATCAGTAAAGACATGTACAATACCGCCTTCTGCATATACCAATTGTGCAGAACCGTGATAATGAATCTCTGTAGTTACATTTCCGGTAAGGACATGATAAACGTAAAATTCTGTATCATCTTCTTCTACTTCTTTGAAATGGCTGTTGTTCATCCCATAAAGGTAAGAAGAATTTTCAAATTGGCGTAAATGAGCAAATATTTTTCTGTTTTCACAAATAGAGTCTGCAGCTCCTCATCGTAACTTTGCTGCATCAAAATCATTTTAGCAAAAATCCTTTAATTAATTTATGAATATCATATTGAACGCAGGCCAATATCTGTGCATTGCGTTGTGCTTATTATTGAGCAACTTTTTACATTCACAGATGATAGACTACCAGCATCTAGGCTTACAACAAGCTGTAGAGATTGGTCTGAAAAACAACAAAAACATACAGATAAGTCATCTGAAACAGGAAATGTCCGTTACCAAAGAGAAAGACCTCAAAATGGAAAAACTTCCGGATATTGAATTTCACACAAGCTACAATCAGGTTACGAACCTGTTTCAGCATCAGAATGGTGTATTCAACAAAGCTACCAAGTATGATGTGATCAATGGGATGTATGATTTTACATTATCTGCTTCCATTCCTGTTTACATGGGCGGAAAAATCAAAAATACAGAAAAGAAAGCGGCCATTGATACTGAAATTTCGGCTTTAAAAACGCATCTGGATGAGAGACAACTTAAAATGACCATCATTACAGCTTTCCTACAGATTCACCATTTAAAAGAACAACAGAGTCTTATCAATGATAAAATGAAAGAAGATTCTGTCAATATTAAGCAGGTAAAAGCTCTTAAAGCCAATGGTGTTGTGACCGTAAACGAAGTTTTAAGAACATCATTACAGCTTTCCAATCATAAAATGAGCTGGACGGAACTTGATAATGATATTCAGATTGCAGAGCATAAACTGAAAACGATTCTTTCGCTTCCGGAAAATCAGGAAATGCATGTGGATACAGAAGATCTTATTTCGGACAATGCTTCGATTCCTTATTTGGATGAACTGACAGAAACAGCTTTAAACAAAAATGAATCTGTTGAAATCACTCATAAAAACCTTTCATTAAAGGAACTGGATCAAAAGATTACCAAAGCGAATTATTTACCCAAAATTACCGCTGGCGGAGAATATTTTTTAAAATATCCGAATATGATGTTCTTTCCTCCCGAACCTTATGCTTACCGTCTGGGAATGGTGGGTTTGAACCTTACTTATCCTATCGAAAACCTGTACAAAAATAAGTACAAAATGCAGGAAGCACGGGAAAATATTGGCATGGCTAAGCTTCAGATAGAGGAAAACGAGGAAAATGTAAGACATAATGTGTATGAAGCTTATAAAAAGTTTGAAGAGACAGACCAGAAGGTGAAAATTGCTGAAGAGGCGATTAATCAGGCTAAGGAAAACTACCGTATCGTAAGAACAAAATATGCCAATAAACTAAGCCTTATTACTGAACTGATCGACGCTGACAATACTTATCTGGAAGCAGAATCTAATCTTATTTCCGTAAAAATCAACAGACAACTTAAATATTACCAACTCCAATATACGATTGGAAACTTATAAAAACTATGGCACAAAAACAATTGACACAAAAGGAAAAAAGAATCAACAAGTCCATTACTCTACTGGCCTGGATCCTGATCATTAGTGGAATCACGGGAATGGTCAGCTTTTATCTTTTTTCGAGAAAAAATGTTACGACAAATGATGCGCAGATTGAGCAATACATAACGCCTGTATCCAGCAAGGTTTCAGGGTTTATCAAATCGATACAATTTAACGAAAATCAGTTTGTGCATAAAGGAGATACTTTAATCATCATAGACAACAGAGAGTTTGTGAATCAGGTACATATGGCAGAAGCTAATCTTCATGCCAATACCGCAACCATCAGCACAATTGAAAGCGGTGTCAGTACCAAAGAAAGCGATACCAAGATCATTGATGCTAAAATTGCTTCCGCAAAAATTGATATCTGGAGAACAGAACAGGATTATAAAAGATATAAAAACCTTTTGTCAGAAGATGCGGCTACAGAACAGGAATTTGAGAATGTAAAAGCTTCTTATGAACAGTCAAAAGCCAATCTTTTAGCATTGGAACAGCAGAAAAATGCAGTAAGAGCCGGAGCCAGTGAGCAGCAGACTAAAGTAGCTCCTGTAAAAAGCCAGATTCAACAGAGCTCTGCCAGTCTTAACAATGCCAAATTATATCTTTCCTATACGGTCATTACAGCTCCTTATGATGGATGGGTAGGAAAAAAGACCATTCAGGAAGGACAGTTGATTAAAGAAGGTCAGGCTCTGGTACAAATCGTCAGCAAAGAGAAATGGATCATCGCCAATTACAAGGAGACACAGCTTGGACAGATTGATCAGAGCAAGGAAGTCATTATTACCGCAGATGCTTATCCTGATGTGGAATTTAAAGGAAAAATACTTTCTGTTTCACCTGCTTCAGGATCTCAGTTTTCATTAGTAAAGCCAGATAATGCAACCGGAAACTTTGTGAAAATTGAGCAGAGATTTCCTGTGAAAATTATTCTGGATAACAATAAAGACAACGAAAAACTACTTTCCGGGATGAATGTTCTGGTGAGTGCGAAGAAGATATGAGTTTGAGGGTTGGAGGGTTTTAGAGTTTTAGAGTTTTAGAGTTTTAGAGTTTTAGAGTTTTAGAGTTTTAGAGTTTTAGAGTTTTAGAGTTTTAGAGTTTTAGAGTTTTAGAGTGCGAAATTAACTTCTGATCAACCTATCTCAAATTTTACGAATAAATTATTTTTTTAGCGAAAAGACAAACTGCAAAATAGCGAATGTGCCAATTTTTTCTTAAGCATTTTTGCCATTTTACCTTTTACTTATTTACACCTTTGCCCTTTGTCTTTTCGCATTTTTGTTCTTCATAAAAATTATGCATCATAACACAGTTTATCATAAATGGGTACCACAATGGCTGAAACTGCCACTTCTTATACTGGCTTTGTTTCCCCACCTGATGTTGTTGTCGCTTTTACATTCAAACAGCGCCTTCACATCTTCTTTCATGGATGTAGATTCAGATGACATCCAGTATTTAATGATTTTGATGTACGGGACATTTGTGGTTACCCTTTTAGTTTTACAACGGTTTATGGCCTATTTCAGTGTCAAGTATTATGTATTACTGATGGCTTCCATTTCTGTGATCATTCTTTACGTTTTATCAGTCACTCATGATTATCATGTTATATTGGTGATCCGTTTTTTAGAAGGAATTTTCGGGTTACTGGAAGGCGCTATTTTCCTTCCTCTGATTATTGCAGAATTAAAAACAAAGCACGCCAAAGTTCTGGCTTACCTTTTCATGTATACCATCATGCTTACCGGAGGAACCATTACCACTTCCCTTCTTAAATCAAGCATTGAAGATTACGATTTTCAGCATATGATTCTGATGATGGCCTATTTTCATGTGTTCGTATTGATTATTGGGATTGCCTTGTTCAACAGAAACAGATTCTTTCCTAAAAAACCTTTGTATCAATTGGATATTACCAGCTGGTTTTTACTTTGGGTATGTCTGCAGGCTGGCGGTTATGCTATTATTTATGGAAAAAGACTGATGTGGTTCGAATCTGACACCATTATCATATGCCTTTTTATTTTCCTTCTTTCGGGAGGTTTATTTATGCTTAAACAAAGAAATTCTAAGAGACCTTTATTTCATTTTGAAGTTTTCAGCTCAAAAAATGTAATTGTGGGGATGATTCTGTTTTTCATTTTCTATTTGATCCGTTCCGGACTGAATAATGTGTACAGCATCATGGCTACCGTATGGAAATGGCCGTGGGATTATATTGTAAACATTCAATACTGGAATGTAGCAGGAACTCTTTTGGGTATATTATTATCGGGAATCTGTCTGGTTCGCGGAGTATCTTCAAGAATTGTTTTCTTCACAGGATTTCTTTTACTGGCCATAGATTGTGCGTGGTTTACCTATACTTTTTATCCTGATACTACTCTTTCCACGATCTGTCCGCCTTTATTTCTGCAGGGAGTCGCTCAGGGATTATTATTTACACCGCTTGTTTTCTTTTTGATTTCAGGAACACCGGAAGAATACGTAGCTAATGCTACAGCGATGGGAACAACAACCCGTTTCTGGACGACCGCTATCGGGTATGCCCTGATGCAGAATCTGATGTTATTTTTAACATTAAAACATTCTGATACACTCAGCGCTAATCTTACAGATACCAATCCTGTCTTTTACAGTCAATGGAGTCAAATTTTCGGGGCTAATATTTCGAAATTATCAGTGAATGATTCTCTATCCATGACAGCAGGAGCCTTTAAAGCTAAAATAACAGCTCAGTCTATTCTCCTTTCCAATATGGAAATTTTCACAGGATTATTCTGGCTGGCACTTGTTACCGCAATTGGTCTGCTGCTTTACCATCCTGTAAAAATAGCAGTGAGGAATATTATGTAAAGGAAAGAAGCTTCCCTTAAAAATTTTTGGCCGATTTATTGTTCGTATTTTTAGACCGCAATATTGCGAAGATGACTACGTTTAACACAAAAGCCAACTCATGGAAATTGAAAGTATTTTACAGAAACAAAGAGATTTTTTCACAACACAGCAAACCAAAAGCCTTGCTTACCGGAAAATGTATCTTGAAAAGCTTAAAAGCCTTATTATTTCTAATGAGAATATGCTGTGTGAGGCCATTAACAAGGATTTTGGCAAGTCAAAATTTGATACTTTCACCACAGAATTATCTTTTATTCTGAATGATATCAATTATTACATCAAAAATCTAAATTCTCTTTCAAAGCCTAAAAAAGTAAGCACCAATCTTGTCAATCAGCTGGGAAGCAGTAGAATTTATGCTGATCCATTGGGTTGTATATTGGTCATCGGAGCCTGGAATTATCCTTATCAGTTATCCCTTTCTCCCATTATTGCTGCAATGGCTGCCGGAAACTGCTGCATTCTTAAGCCCAGTGAAATTGCTGAAAACACAATGAAAGCTATGGCATCCATCATCAATGAAAACTTTCCGCCAGAGTATCTGTATGTATACGAAGGTGGAATTGAAGAAACGACTGCTCTTTTGCAATTAAAATTTGACAAAATATTCTTTACGGGAAGTACAAAAGTCGGAAAAATTGTATACAAAGCAGCTGCGGAACATCTTACCCCAGTAACGCTTGAATTAGGCGGAAAATCTCCAGCTATTGTTACAAAAAATGCCAATCTCGATATCGCAGCTAAAAGAATTGTTTGGGGGAAATTCCTTAATGCAGGACAAACCTGTGTAGCTCCCGATTATCTTTTGGTAGAAGAAACCATTCAGGAGCAGTTTCTGGAAATACTCAGAAAATATATCAAAGAATTCAAATACAGCCAGGATTCCGAACAATACACAAGAATTATCAACCAAAGGAATTTTCAACGTCTGATTTCTTTGATTGATCAGGAAAAAATTTATTCCGGAGGTCACATTGACGAACAAAAACTCTACATAGAACCTACGATTCTGAACCATATAAACTGGAATGACGAAATCATGCAGGAAGAAATTTTCGGTCCTCTCCTGCCAGTGATCAGCTTTCAAAACTATAACGCTGCACTCAATTCTATTTTAGAACTCGAAAAGCCACTGGCAGCTTATCTTTTCACAAACAATTCCGAAGAGAAAGAAAACTTTACGAGGAAATTATCATTCGGGGGAGGCTGCATCAATGATACGGTGATGCATTTAAGCAATGATAATCTTCCGTTTGGAGGAGTAGGAAGTTCAGGAATAGGAAATTATCATGGTAAATATGGTTTTGAAACCTTCTCCCATCAAAAAGCAGTTCTGGAAAAAGCAACCTGGGGTGAACCGAATATCAAATATCCCCCTTATTCAGAAAAAAAATTAAGCTGGATTAAAAAGTTATTATAATTTCTACAGGTTATTATTTTACCCATCAGACAATAAAAAAACTGCTTCATTGCTGAAGCAGTTTTTTTATTTTATCCTTTTTTAGGAGCCCACGTCGTAAAGAATTCCTTTACTTTATCTTTACTGTAGCCTTTTCCTTCTTCCAACACATCGCTCTGCTGAACTTTGATCATTTTTCCGTCTTTATCTAAGATAATAAACACCGGATATCCAAATTTCTCACCCGGATTACCATATTGGGCAAAAACTTTTTCATTCTTATTCTCCGGAGAATAGTTCAAGTGATAATAAACATAATTCTTATCTGCCAATTCCTTCAATTCTGGAGTAGTCTGCACATAATTATTAAAACGAAGACACCAGATACACCAGTTTCCACCAGCCTGGATCATCACATTTTTGCCTTCTTTCTTAGCCTGAGCGACCAATTTATTAATATCAGCCTGCGCATCAGCTTTTGGATCATATGGCTTTGGAAGCTTAGCTTTTTCTTCAGCTGCTTTTTTCTTTGCCTCTAACTCTTTCTGCTCTGTAGGCACTATAAGAGCTGTTTTTTGTTTCCCTTGATCAGGTGAATTCTTTACATCTTGCGAAAAAGCAAAAGCATTTAATCCCAGGAAAGCGAATATTATCAATTTTTTCATAACATAAAAGTAAAAAAATAATATATATCCCTCAGCAAAAATAGAACCATAATTTTATTATCACTAAATTTGCCTGTTTTATGAATTTTCTAATCAAAATATTAACTCTGATCTCTAAGCTTCCGCTTAAAATATTATATATTTTTTCGGACGTCATCTTTTTCCTCAATTATTATATTGTAGGATACAGGAAAGAGGTTATCACTCAAAACCTTAGAAAGTCTTTTCCCGAAAAATCTGAAGAGGAAATAAAAGAAATCCGGAAGAAATTCTATCTTAATTTTTCCGATTATCTGGTGGAAACGATTAAATCTTTTACCATTTCGGAGACAGAATCCCGAGTGAGGATGCAGCATATCAACCAGCATTTATTCCACGAAGCTAAGGCTGAAGGTAAAAATATTATTCTTTTGGCAGGACATGTTTTCAACTGGGAATGGATCAATGCACTGGCAAAAATCATCCCTCAAGCTCATTGTCACCCTGTTTACAGAAAGGTAAACAGTGATTTTTGGGAGAATCAAATGAAGAAGGTCCGAAACAAATTCGGAAACGAAGCATTGGAAGCCAATGAAGTCATCCTCAATATTTTCAGGTCTAAAAACAACGGAGATTCTGCTTATATGTTTGTTGCAGATCAAACGCCTCACCATGCTCATGTCACTTATGGTTTGGAATTTCTGAATCAAAGAACACCTGCTTTCATCGGATATGATAAATTGGCCACAAGGATGGATCTAGTTTTTATCTATTGCGAGATGAAAAAGGTGAAACGCGGTTATTATCAGGTTAATTATCACAGAATATACCCGGATGGGGAAAAATTTACGGAGAATGAAGTGGTGAGAAAATTCCATAAATTATTGGAAAATACCTTACACAAATATCCTGACAACTATCTTTGGTCACACAGAAAGTGGAAATATCAGGATTCCATCAAGAATTTTGATGCAGAAAAAAAATAGATTGACATGCAGAAAAAACTGGCAGTTGCCATCTTAAACTGGAACGGAAGAAATTGGCTTGAAAAATTTCTTCCGGATGTGGTTCAATTTTCTCAGAATGCCGATATTTATGTGATAGACAATCTTTCTACGGATGATTCCGTTGAGTTTCTACAAAAGAGTTTCCCCACAGTCCATATTATCAAAAATGATAAAAACTATGGTTTTGCAGGCGGTTATAATGAAGGATTGAAATCTATTCCCAATGAATATTACTGTCTTCTGAACTCCGATGTAGAAGTTACAAAGAACTGGACAGAACCTGTATTGGAATTGTTGGAAAAAAAACCGTCAGTTTCAGCAGTACAGCCTAAAATTTTATCTTATCATAATAAAAGTCATTTCGAGTTCGCCGGTGCTGCCGGTGGTTTGATAGACAACCTTGGATATCCTTATTGCAGAGGAAGAATTTTTGATGATCTGGAAGAAGATAAAGGCCAGTATAATGATGAAACAGAGATTTTCTGGGCTTCAGGATGCTGTTTTTTTATCCGTTCAAAAGACTTTTGGGAACAGAATGGGTTTGATGCAAGGTTTTTTGCCCACCAGGAAGAAATTGACCTTTGCTGGAGACTCATTAATTCCGGGAAACAAATTTATTATACAGGAAGAGCCCAGGTATATCATGTAGGCGGTGGAACCCTCAATAAACAGAGTGCACAAAAGACGTATTTAAACATCAGGAATAATCTTTCCATGATGCTTAAAAATCTTCCTTTTCCACAACTGATCTGGTTGATCTTTTTCAGATTATGCCTGGATGGTGTTGCCGGGATTTACTTTGGCTTAAAACATGGTTTTCCACATTTATGGGCTGTAGTAAGAGCTCATTTTGGATTTTATGCCCAGCTTCCCGGAACATGGAAACTTCGTCAGAAACATCAGAAGAGCCTGTTTTATCAATCAAAATGGTTGATATTTAAGCATTTTTTAGGAGGAAAGTGATAGGTGGCAGATGATAGGTTATAGGTGGCAGGTAATAGGGATTACGGAAAATTACAACTTTCTTTACTTATCATGAACTAAGATTCATTAGAGTAAAAATTTATAACTTCAACTAACCTTAAACTCTAAACCTTGAACATTAAACTCTAAACCAGAGAATTAGTAACCAGCAACAATCAACCCGACAACTTATAATAAAAAAACAATGGATTTCTGTGCAATAGATTTTGAAACGGCCACTCACGAGAAAAGTTCAGCTTGTGAGATGGGAATCTGTGTGGTGCAGGATTCTAAAATTGTTGAGACAAAGACCTGGCTGATTAAGCCTCCTAGTTTTCCTTACTTCAGTAAATTCAATATTGCTGTGCATGGAATCCATCC
The DNA here is from genome assembly GCF_949767875.1 of Chryseobacterium sp. IT-36CA2. NCBI lineage: Bacteria > Pseudomonadati > Bacteroidota > Flavobacteriia > Flavobacteriales > Weeksellaceae > Chryseobacterium > Chryseobacterium sp. IT-36CA2. The sequence goes on from NZ_CATKPG010000020.1 coordinate 569,203, forward strand.
TGAAGATGTGAAAGATGCACCTACTTTTGATGAGATATGGTATGAAGCTCAGGATATGATGTATGGAAGCCTTATGATTGCTCATAATGCAGGATTTGATGCTTCTGTTCTAAGAGGATGCCTGGAACATTACGGAATGTTCACTCCAAAACTAAACTATTTGTGCAGTATTCAGCTTGCTAAGAAATCATGGAATTACCTTCCGAAATACGGATTGAAACCATTGGCTGAATATCACAAAATTGATTTCACCCACCACAGAGCGGGTGCAGATGCTGAAGTGTGTGCAAAGATATCTCTGCTGGCTTTTGAGAAACTGTTTCTCACCAGCAATGATGAAGTAAACGATTATATGAAAGCGAAAATCAAAAAGCTTTAATAAGACCCCGGGTTCTTAATCTGCTCTTTATCATTAATTACTCAACACTTCAGACAACAGATTGAATTTCGGGATATCAATCTCAAATGTTTCTTGTGTTTCGAGGTTTTTAACCAGGTATTTTCCGCTCATATTTCCTACTCCGGAACGAAGCATTACATTGGAGAAGTAAGCGAAATTTTCACCTGTTCCTATTTCAGGAGTTAAGCCGATAACGCCATCACCTATAATCTCTGTGTATCCGAATCCGACATCGAAGATCAACCATTTTCTTTTTAATACTTTGATAGGAAAGCTTCCGTCATTTTCTATCGTGATATTGTATTTAAAAACGTAACGGTTTTCGGATGGATAACTGTTTTTACTATCATATTCAGGTATAACTGAAACTTTGATATTGGAAGTCATTTTTGAAAACATCATTGTAGCATTTTCTTAATAAATACAAAAATCTCGCCTTTTTTATAAGGCGAGACAATATATTTACATTATAATTTCATTAAAACTATAATCCAAGGCCTTTTCTTTCGTCACCTCCTAATAATATTTCAACCGGATTGTCGATACCTTCTTTTACCGCAACAAGGAATCCTACAGATTCTTTACCGTCGATAATTCTGTGGTCATAAGACATTGCCACGTACATCATTGGTCTGATTACTACCTGTCCGTCAACAGCTACTGGTCTCTGGATGATGTTGTGCATTCCTAAGATTGCAGACTGTGGAGGGTTGATAATTGGTGTAGACATCATAGATCCAAAAGTACCACCGTTTGTAATCGTGAAAGTACCACCAGTCATTTCATCAACAGTAATTTTACCGTCTCTTACTTTGATAGCAAGATCTTTGATATTAGCTTCTACGCTAGCAAAAGACATATTTTCAGCGTTTCTCAATACCGGAACCATTAATCCTTTAGGACCTGAAACGGCAATTGAAATATCACAGAAGTCATAGTTTACTTTGAAGTCACCATCGATAGATGCATTTACATCCGGATACATTTGTAATGCTCTGGTAACTGCTTTTGTAAAGAAAGACATGAAACCAATTCCTACTCCATGCTTTTGAGCGAATTCTTCTTTATATTGTTTTCTTAATCTGAAGATTTCAGACATATCTACTTCGTTGAAAGTCGTCAACATGGCCGTTTCATTCTTTACAGAAACTAGTCTTTGAGCGATTTTTCTTCTTAAAACTGAAAGTTTAGTTGTAGTAGTCGTTCTAGCACCTGTAGCTGTCATAGGGCTTCCTCCTAATGCAGGAACTGCCGCTAATTCAGCATCAGTTTTAGTGATTCTTCCGTCTCTTCCTGTTCCTGAAACCTGAGCAGCATCCATTCCTTTTTCATCAAGGATTTTCTTAGCAGCCGGAGATGGAGCTCCTGTTGCATAAGTTTGTGGAGCAGCTACCGGAGCAGCTTGTTTTGGAGCTTCTTGTTTAGCAGGTTCAGCAGCTTTCGGAGCTTCTTCCTGTTTTGGAGCTTCAGCAGCAGGTGCAGCACCTTCTGGTTTTTTAGCATCCATATCAATTAAACAAACTACCTGACCTACCTGTACTACATCACCTTCTTCTGCCTTTAAAGTGATAATACCACTTTGTTCTGCCGGCAATTCAAGAGTTGCTTTATCTGAATCCACTTCGGCGATAGGTTGATCTTTTTCTACATAATCACCATCTTTTACAAGCCAAGTTGCAATTTCAACTTCTGTAATTGATTCGCCCGGTGAAGGAACTTTCATTTCTAAAACTGACATATCGAGTATTTTTTATTTTTTAATTGGATATTATTTAAATTAAGCTGTAACGGGTCTTTTTGCAGGAGCATCATCTCTGTCAAAAACTCTGTTGATCACTGCATTTTGGTTTTTCTCAAACATTTTGTGGCTACCTGGAGCTGGTGCACCGCTTGGTACCGGAGCTACTACCTGGATTCCTGTATCTCTGAAGTTTCTCAGGATATAAGACCAAGCTCCCATGTTTTCAGGTTCTTCCTGAGCCCAAACCAATTGTTTTTTGTTTTCGTATTTGTTGAAGATCGCTTCAATAGCATCTGCCTGAAGTGGATATAACTGCTCGAATCTTACTAGTGCAATATTTTCACAGTTCAGTTCTTCTTTCTTCGCTAATAATTCGAAGTACAGTTTACCTGAACAAAGAACTACTTTTTCTACTTTTTTAGGATCTGCAGTAGGATCGTCCAAGATTGGCTGGAATGTACCGTTTGCAAAATCTTCAATTGGAGAAACCACTTTAGGATGTCTCAACAAAGATTTAGGGCTCATTACGATCAATGGTTTTCTGAAGCCCCATTTCAACTGTCTTCTCAATAAGTGGAAGTAGTTGGCAGGTGAAGTAATATTGGCTACTACCATGTTTTCATTAGCACAAAGAGTAAGGAATCTCTCCAGTCTTGCCGAAGAGTGCTCTGCTCCCTGTCCTTCTGAACCGTGAGGCAATAACATTACCAATCCGTTCTGGATTTTCCATTTTTCTTCTGCAGCAGCAAGGTACTGGTCAACGATGATCTGAGCACCGTTCACGAAATCTCCAAACTGAGCTTCCCAGATGGTTAATGTATTAGGAGATGCCATTGCATATCCGTAATCAAAACCTAGAACACCATATTCTGAAAGGTGAGAGTTGAATACATCAAATCTGCTTTCTGATACGTGTCTTAACGGGATATATTCTTCTTCTGTATCTTCTGTTTTTACTACAGCATGTCTGTGAGAGAAAGTACCTCTTTCTACATCTTCTCCAGAGATTCTTACGTTGTGACCTTCTACAAGAAGTGTAGCATATGCTAACCACTCTCCTAACGCCCAGTCTAATGAGTTTCCTTCAATAGCTTTGATACGGTTTTCGAAAAGTCTTGTAATTTTATTGATGAACTTTTTATCAACAGGAAGTGTTGACATTTTAAGTGCTAATTCTTTAAGCTTCGCTGCATCATATTTTGTATCTACAGGCAACTGAACTGCTCCTCTCTTTCCAATTGGATAGTTGGTCCAGTCTTCAGCCATGAACAGATCCATTACATTTTTCTCAATCTCTTTAGATGCATCAAAATCTTTGTCTAGAAGAGCTTTGAATTCCGTTTCCATTTTAGCAATTACGTCGTTTGAAGTAACGCTGTCTTTAAGCAATTTATCTTTATAAATTTCTCTTGGATTCGGGTGTTTTGAAATGGTTTTATATAGGTTAGGCTGAGTAAATCTTGGCTCATCACCTTCATTGTGACCATATTTTCTGTATCCTAAAAGGTCGATATAAACGTCTTTTCCAAATTTTGCTCTGAAATCAGCAGCAAAATGGATGGCATGAACAACTGCTTCAGCATCGTCAGCATTTACGTGCATTACAGGAGATTCTGTAACTTTTGCAATGTCTGTACAGTATGTTGAAGATCTTGCATCCATATAGTTGGTTGTAAATGACACCTGGTTATTTACAACGATATGAACAGTACCTCCAGTTTTGTATCCTTCCAACGTCATCATCTGAGCCACTTCGTAAGCAATACCTTGTCCGGCAATAGCTCCATCACCATGGATGATGATTGGCAATACTTTAGAGTAATCTTTATATTTGTCATCTACTTTTGCACGGCAGATACCTTCTACAAGGGCAGCAACTGTTTCAAGGTGAGACGGGTTTGGCGTAAGGTTGATACAAACTTCTTCTCCAGAAGCTGTTTTGATCTTTTTAGATGATCCTAAGTGATATTTAACGTCACCAGAGAATACGTCTTCTTCGAATTCTTTTCCTTCAAATTCTGAGAAGATCTGCTTGTAAGATTTTCCGAAAATGTTAGTCAATACATTAAGTCTACCTCTGTGAGCCATCCCTAATACCACTTCATCTACTCCTAACTGAGAAGATCTTGAGATCAACTGGTCTAAAGCAGGGATTAATGTTTCACCACCTTCTAATGAGAATCTTTTTTGTCCTACAAATTTTGTGTGAAGGTAATTTTCAAAAGCAACTGCCTGGTTTAATTTTAATAAGATTTCTGTTTTTTCGTTTGCAGAAAGACTTGGATGGTTTTCATTTACCTGAAGCCATCTTTTGATGAAATCTTTTTCTTCAACATTGTTGATGTATGTATATTCTACTCCGATAGAATCACAGTAGATGCTTTCAAGGTGCTTGATCAAATCTGCCAAAGTAGCAGGTTCTTTCATTCCTGTTTCAACTGCACAGTTGAATTTTGTATTTAAATCTTCTTTAGAAAGACCGAAGTTCTCAATGTCTAAAGTAGGGGTATAATGTCTTCTTTCTCTAACCGGGTTAGTTTTCGTGAAAAGGTGTCCTCTTGTTCTGTAAGCCTCAATAAGGTTTACTACTTTAAATTCTTTCTTGATGTGCTCAGGAACTTCTCCGTTTGATACTGCCTGAGAAATCTGTTGTACTGCCGGGGCAGCGCTGGCCGAAGCCTGAATAAACTGGATGTTATCGTCGTCTCCATAGTTCTCCAAAGCAAAATCGAAGCCTTGAAAGAAAGCTTTCCATGATGGTTCTAGAGAGTCTGGGAATTTTAAGTACTGTTGGTATAAATCCTCAATTAACTGAGAATGAGCTGCGTTTAGGAATGAAAATCTGTCCATTATTACAGTTTATCTATTTATTAAAATTTATTTGTAGAATTAATCTTCAAATTTAATAAAAAAAACCGAGTTAGAACAGTCTGAAACCGTTAAAAAAACTTAAGAAAAAAATAATTAAAAAAAAATTACTTATACACTGATAATGAGAGCTTAACATTCACTTCCTGTCCATCCATCGGACGTTCAATAAAGGTCTGACGGATATCTCCGAAGCGCATCTCGTCTTTTTTGGCTTTCTGAATCAGTTGTTGAATTGCCCGAATTCGGCCCTCATAATTCCCTTTGTAGTACATTACATAATTTTGAGAGGGATTTACGGATCTAAAATTGAAATTATTATCAGACACCCCAATTTTCTTAGAAAGCGGAATTCCGAGGAAATAAGAAACCTCTTTGTCTTTGTAATTATCTGCGTCCGTAATCAGGATTGGATATCCGAATTCATCATCTCTTTTACCAAGATCCATCGTCACGAAATTATAGACTTTGTTATAATTCATCACGATATTTTTGTAAAGCGCATCTTTTTTATTCGATGTACTTACATTGATCCCCAGCAACAGTTTGTCTTCTTCATTTTCTACCATCAGACTGTCGTATTTAATGGCGGCCATCTGGTTGTCTTTTTCTACTTTATTTCCTAAAGAGTTTTTAAGATTTGCCATACTTTTGTTGATGTTTTCGGCAAAACGGTCTTCCGTCCAGAAGTTTCCTACTCTTTTCCAGACAGATAATTTCGGGGTATGTACGTACCAGATGATTTTTGTTTTTTCTGCGGAAACAGGTTTAAACTTAACATCAACCAAAGTTGGGTTTTCATTTTCATCCTCAAAAAGCTGGTATTTCAGGGTTTTATTAAGATTTTCATACCTAATGAACATTTCTCCATCGGTATCATTTTTAGGATCTACATAACTGATGGCACTTCCCTGTCCTTCATAAGGTGTATAATAATCAATATCTATAGATTGTGAACTGGTAAAAAAATTATTCCACCTTGTAAAATTTTGAAGATTATTAAACTGGGAAAAAACTTTATCTACCGGATAATCAATCTCTTTTTCAATGGTGAAATTTTTACTTTCGTCCACAAAATAGTACATGGAAGCAGCATAAGCTCCTCCCAACAAAACAACGATAAAAGTTAATATCTTAAAAATACGCATCGCACAAAAATAATACAAATAAAAAGAGTGAACAATATGCTGATCACTCTGATTGTATGTTTAACAATAATTAACCTAGTTAAAGGCTGGAAGCGGGGTGAGGGAAGCTGGAGGTTTCCATTGGAAAGATAATCACGTGCTGTCTTACGATAAAAACATTCAGAAGGATTGAATAAAACTAAATTCAATCGAGGTAATATCTTTGATTATTTTCTGGCCTTTCTCTTACTTCCTCCTCTTCATCCGATATGTGTTCCCAGAGCAATTACTGCTCCTTTCTTCACCACAACAATTCCATCCTGAACGGAATAAGTTCCATAATCACCATCAGGAATATGTTTACCACCGATGATCTTTACATTATCACCAATGTAACAATTTTTATCAAGAATTGCTTTTTCTATATAACAGTATTTCCCGATTCCCATATTAGGACGGCCGCCTCTGTCATTCATGACAATTTCTGTAGTATTTTGGTAGAAATCAGCTCCCATTACGTAAGAATTCACGATGGTACTTCCTTTATCAATTCTTGTTCTGTTCCCTATCACGGAATTTTCAATTTTATCTGCCATAATGATACATCCATCTCCAAAAACAGCTTTACTTACATAGGAACCGTTAATTTTTGATGGCGGAAGCATCCTTGCTCTGGTGTAGATAGGTGAAGAAGAGAAAAGATTAAATTGTGGAAGATCCAGACAAAGATCAAGATTGGCTTCGTAGAAAGATTCTATGGTTCCAATATCTGTCCAATAGCCTTCATACTGATAGCTCAGGGTCTTGTATTTTCCAATAGAGCTTGGAATGATATCTTTTCCGAAATCATCGCCGGCTCCTTCTTCAAACATCTTTTTAAGGATATTCTTGGTAAAAATATAGATTCCCATAGAAGCAAGGAATTCTTTTCCTGTATGTTTGTTGGCTTCTGAAACTTCCGATTTCATTCCTTCCAACAAGTCATAATCCGGCTTTTCATAGAAAGAAGTGATATTTCCTTCATCATCCGATTTTAAAATTCCAAAACCTGTGGCATCTTTTGCATTTACCGGAATGGTAGCGATGGTAAGATCTCCTCCGTTTTCAATATGAAAATCAAGCATTTCTCTGAAATCCATCTGATACAACTGATCTCCTGAAAGAATAAGAATATAGTCATAATCATATTTTTCAAGGTGCTTCATAGATTGACGTACCGCATCTGCAGTACCCTGATACCAACTGTCATTTTCTACATTCTGCTCTGCTGCCAGAATATCGACAAAGCCTTTGCTGAAAATATCAAAGTGGTAAGAGTTCTTAATGTGTGAATTGAGAGAAGCGGAATTAAACTGTGTTAAAACCAGAATTTTATTCAGTCCTGAATTCAGGCAGTTTGAAATAGGAATATCTACCAGTCTGTATTTTCCTGCAATAGGGACAGCCGGTTTTGATCTGGAATACGTTAACGGGAATAGTCTTGTCCCTCTGCCTCCTCCTAAAACAATGGAGATTACATTTCGATTCATAAATATCTTGCGTTTTTTTATTTTATTAAGTTTACTGTTCGGTTCTTAGTGTTTACTGCTACTTTAAAGCATTCTTTATTTTCGTATTTCAGATTTAGATTAACTATTGCCACTTCGTATTCTCCCTGATCATTAAGTTCTCTGACCTGTTTATCCACATCATCAATAGGAATATTGTGGTCTCTCAATTTGCTTCTGAATAATTTGTTTACAATCAAAACATCCATTACATCAGCACTTTTTAAGGCAAAATCTTCTATATCCCGATTATATTTTTCTTCCCATCCTTTACCATATTTTTTTGTAATGGCAGCCGTGGTTTTCTTATTAGCTCTAATTATTTTTCTTTCTGTTTCATAATCTACCATACATCCTCCGACATCTACTCTTTTTATTTTCCACTTTTCAGAAATACCGCTGGTTGCTTCTTCCCCATACCTGTCTTTAAGGCCATAACCATATAACCAGAAATAACCATTCCGAAGTCCATTATCTTCTTTTTTACAAGAAGAGATTATAATTATTATTAATAGAAAGGAAAAAAGCTTTCTCATATTTAGCTATTATATAAAGCTATGTATTTTTCTGCAGATTTCTCCCATGCAAAATCAAAATTCATGTTGGCATGGATAAGTTCTTCCATTACACCTTTTTGATTATAAATTGCCATTGCCCTGTTCATCGCATGTACAACATCATCTACTCCCGGATAAGTAAAATTAAGTCCTGCTCCACCGGTTGAAATATCTTCTACGGTATCTCTAAGACCCCCTGTATATCTTACCACAGGAACGGTTCCATATCTCATGGAATACATTTGATTCAGTCCACAAGGCTCTACTCTGGAAGGCATCAGAAGAAAATCTGCTGAGGCATATATCTTATGGGAAAGATGTTCTTTATATCCCAGATCTAAAGCAAAATTGGTATACGTATAGTCGTATTCTTTTAGTTTATTTTCAATATAAGTATTTCCTGAGCCGAGAATCATGATATTTAAAGCTCCATAGCTTTGCTTAATACTCCTCCATACTACATCCGGTAATAGATCAGCTCCTTTTTCCGTCGCGAACCTTCCAATAAAGGCAAATAAAGGAAGTTCGGGTTTCAAACCATATTCCTTGCAGAGTTTTTCTTTATTTTTCTTCTTTTGAGCGACTGCATTTTTACTGTTAAAATTAAAATCCAGCATTGGATCAGTTTCAGGGTTCCAGACTTCGGTATCAATACCGTTGATGATTCCATAGGCTTTCCCGAATTCCTGACGAACCAGGCTTTCCAGTCCGCGGAAGCTTATGAAAAGTTCTTCAAGATATCCTCCGGAAACGGTAGTAAAAGCATTGGCACATTTGATCATACTTGCCAGAGGATTCATGAATCCGTTCCAATCCATCAGTCCCCATTGATAAGCATTAAAAGAAGGCATATAATTTGCCATATTCCAGCTCATCATTCCCTGATATTCCCCGTTGTGGATTGTTCCTATTGTTTTCACTCCTTTTAAGAATCCGAATTCTGAACAGTTTTCTACCATAAAAGGAACCAGGCCGGTATGATAATCATGACAATGCAGTACATCAGGCCGGATTTCCATAGCGCACAGCCAATGCAGCACTCCATGCTGAAAAGCTATAAACTGGAAGCTCTCATCCTGATATCCATAAGGATTTTCCCTGTCTAGTAATCCTGGAATTTTAACCATATACAGCTCAAATCCCAGAACATTTGTTTTTTCTTTCAACACCTGAACCTGCAGCATATTATCTCCCTGATGAATAAACCCATCAAAAACCAGATCAAATTCATGATCATAGACAAAGGTTTTATTATACCATGGCATTACCACCTTAGCATCTATTCCTTTTATTTTATTCTGATATTTCGGAAGTGCTCCTACTACATCTGCCAGACCACCTACTTTTGCTACAGGATAACATTCTGTACTTAAATGATAAATAACCATTCTTTATCTCTTGTGTTTAATTCTGTGTAATTTATACTTTTTATCTTTCTTCTGTCGTAAAATAATTCCCGCTAATGGCGGAAGTTTTAAGGTCATTGTTTTTGGATATCCTCTCCATTCTTCGTATTTCTCCTCCAATATTTCAGGTTCTACTCCGCTTCCGCTGTATTTTTCATTATCGGAATTTAAAACAACTTCCCAATGTGTTCCTGCAGGAATCCCGATTTTATAATCCAAAACTTTGGGTGCCAGATTTAAAATAACCATCAATACATCGTCCTTTCTTTTCCCTTTTCTCAAATATACATATACTGAGTTTTCCAGATCATCTGCTTCAACCCATTCAAAACCATGTTTATCAAACTGATTTTCATAAAAGGCTGTTTCTGATCTGTACAGGTGATTCAGCTCTTTTACAATTTCCTGCATTCCCTTATGAATAGGATATTTCAGCAAATGCCAGTCGAGGCTTCTTGTAAAATTCCATTCACTGGTCTGCCCGAATTCATCACCCATAAAAAGCAGTTTGGCTCCCGGGTGGGTATACATATAGACATACAAGGCACGCAGATTGGCAAATTTCTGCCATTCATCACCTTTCATTTTATAGATCAGACTTGCTTTTCCGTGTACGACTTCATCGTGTGACAAAGGCATCATATAATTTTCATTATACATATACATGGAAGCAAAGGTCAGTTTATGATGATGAAATTTCCGGTTAGGAAAATCTTCTTTGAAATAATCCAGTGTATCATGCATCCAGCCCATCATCCATTTCATTCCAAATCCTACACCGCCGTCATGAACGGGTTTGGTAAGCATGGGAAAATCTGAACTTTCTTCAGCAATGGTCATAATACTATCTCCAAATTCTTTATAAACGGCTGTATTAAACTCCTGAAGAAAGGCTTTTGCTTCCAGGTTTACATTATCTCCATATATATTAGGTTCCCATTCGCCTTCATTTCTGGAATAATCAAGATGAAGCATTGAAGTTACTGCATCTACACGCAATCCATCTGCATGATAACGATCCAGCCAAAACATGGCATTCGAAATCAGAAAAGATTTGACTTCGTTTCTTCCGTAATTGAAAATATGTGATTTCCAATCCGGATGAAATCCTTTTCTTGGGTCTTCATGTTCATACAGATACGATCCGTCAAAACGGTGAAGCCCGTTAGCATCTCCCGGAAAATGAGATGGAACCCAATCCAGAATAACACCTATTCCGTTTCTATGAAGTTCATCAATAAGAAACATAAGATCCTGTGGTGAACCAAAGCGTGATGTTGCTGCATAAAAACCTGTAATCTGATATCCCCAGCTTGGCTCGTAAGGATATTCCATCACAGGCATAAATTCCACATGGGTAAATCCCATATCTTTTATATAAGGAACCAGTTTTTTGGCAATGTCTCTGTAATTTAAAAAACGTTGGGGCTGATCTCCCTCTCTTACCCATGAACCCAAATGCATTTCATAGACTGATATGGGAGCTTCAAGCTTATTTTTTTCCCAACGGTTGTCCATCCATTCCTGATCATCCCATTCATACCATGTTGTGGAAACCAAAGATGCCGCCTGAATATTCTGTTCCCAACTTAATGCATAGGGATCACTTTTCTCCAGAATTTCGCCTCTTGGTGTTTCAATAGCATATTTATATAATGTACCCCAGGTTAATCCTTCAATAAATCCTTCCCAAATCCCGGATTCATCCCATCTTGGAAATAAAATATGATCTTTATGATTCCAGTTATTAAAATTTCCAATTACAGAAACTTTTTTTGCATTGGGCGCCCATACTGAAAAATAGATTCCCTTTACGCCATCTTTTTCCGCAGAATGTGCTCCAAATTTACCGTACAGCTTATAATGTCTACCTTCTTTGAAAAGATACACATCATGATCGGTGAAAAGCGTGTAGGTTTTAACAGAATTCATCAAGATCAGTTTATATTTATAATTTCTTTGAAACTACGAAAAATACTGATAATAGCGGTTAATTATCCATCAAATAATTATCAATATCATTTCGTGTTTTGTCTTTCTATCAAATATATCATTTTTTACCTCACATTTTTATGATTTCAAAACAATCTTTTTTTATAAATTTAGCATCACTATTTTATTAAACACATACGATGAGGTTTGAACTTTATACAGAAGAAAAAGACGACAGACCGGTATTTATCACCGGAAATTTCAATAGCTGGAATCCCAAAGATTACAATTTCCAGCTCAAACAGACAGATTCTTCCAATTATTTTATAGAAATTGAAGACCAGTTGCTCACTGACGAAATTGAATACAAATTCACAAAAGGAGGCTGGGAGAATGTGGAACTGGACCAGTATGGAAACATAACGCCCAACCGGAAAATAAAAAAATCAGCAGGTAAAACTTCCGACTCAGTGCAAAAATGGAGATTAAACTGGGGTCCATTCAAAGAAGAATACTATCCTATTGCAGAAGTTATTTCTGAAAAATTCTATATTCCACAGCTTGACCGCTACCGAAAGGTTTGGGCAGTTCTCCCTTATGACTATCATACCACCGACAAAAGTTACCCCGTACTGTATCTGCAGGACGCACAAAACCTGTTCAATGAAGGAAGCGGCTTTGGAAATTGGGAAATCGATAAAAAACTATCGATCCTTGCAGAATACGGCCGTGGAGATCTTATCATCATCGCCATAGAACATGGAAGCGAGGAAAGGATCAAAGAATATATTTTTGACAATGACCATGTGGCCAATGGTTCTGAAGGAAAAAAATACATCCGGTTTATCGCAGATACTTTAAAACCTTTTGTAGACGAAAATTACAGAACCAAAAAAGACCGCGACAATACCGGAATCGGAGGTAGTTCATTAGGAGCTCTGATCAGTATATACAGTGGATTTCTTTATCCGGAGGTCTATTCCAAGCTATTAATCTTCTCTCCTTCTCTTTGGGTAGAACCGAATAACAACTTCCCGATGATGAATTTCAGAGTTCCCTATAAGACAAAAATTTATCTTTATGGAGGAGCTCAGGAAGGCTCTAAAATGGTCAAAAGAATTCACATTTTTGAAGAATACCTGAAAAGATGGGAAGAGAAAAAGCTTTTTGATTTTGAATTTAAAACCAATATCAATCCTGAAGGTACCCACAATGAATTTTACTGGTCACAAGAGTTTCCGAGAGCTATTGAATGGCTGTTTTATGACAATACTGAAAATCCTGTAGAAGTAAAACCACAACAACAAAGTACTAAAAGCTAGAGACATAAAATTACTGAAAGAAACTTTAAAACAGCAATGATTTGTGATCTTAGAAAAATATAACATCTATTTATGAAACTAATCAATAAAAAAAACAAAAATTATACGCAGGTTTTCCATCTATTCACCGAAGAAGAATGGACAAAAACCAGTAAAAATTTCAATAAAAACATTTCCACTTTCTTCACAGGAAAGAAATATGAAGTCTTTGTGAATGCTCATGAAGAAGGAATTACCTATTTCATTGGACTAGGAAAGTCTACCTTACAAAATTTCGAAATCCAGCAGGTTGCAGCTAAATTTTCACAGACACAGAAAGAAAAACTGCAGGCAGTCCCTACATTAGCCCTTGCCGATTTTTTGAATGAAAAACAGTTTGAAGAATTTGTAACAGGACTTCTGGCAGGAACTTACAACTATCCTTTTGATAAAAAACATACTTTCTGGAATGTAAAATTTGAATTGCATTTTGAAAATTTAAGCCAGAAAAAATTAGACCATATCAGCCAGAAAACAGAAGCTTTGATTAATGGGCAGACTGCCTGCCAGGAATGGCTCAACAAACCTGCCAATCTAAAAAGGCCGGATACCTTGAGTACCTATCTTAAAAATCTGGCTAAAAAACATGAATTAAAATATACCGTTTTTAACAGAAAGAAATGTGAGGAACTTGGATTAGGAGCTTATTTAGCTGTTAATCAAGGAAGTGCTTATGATGCCGCTTTCACTATTTTAGAATATAAAACTACGGTTAAAAATGCCAAAACTTTCGGACTGGTAGGAAAATGTGTATTGTTTGATACGGGAGGAATATCTATTAAAAGTTCTGCCAATCTTCACTATATGAAATCTGATATGGGAGGTGCTACAGCTGTTATAGGAGCTCTAATTTATGCCGCTGAAATGCAGCTTCCGGTGAATATTATTGCCGTACTTCCTATTACAGACAATGCTGTTTCAGAGAAAGCCCTGCTTCCGAGTGATGTGATTACAGCCTACAACGGAAAAACCATTGAAGTACTTGATACTGATGCTGAAGGCCGATTGATTCTTGCAGACGGACTGTCTTATCTTTCTAAAAACTACAAAACAGACTTTCTGATTGATCTGGCTACCTTAACGGGAAGCTCAGTAAGAATGTTTGGAGACACCTGCGCCGCTATGTTTTCCAATAATGAAGAATTGAAAAACAATCTGATTAAAACCGGAGATCTAACTAACCAGAGAGTTTGGAATCTTCCTTTATGGGATGTCTGGAAAGACGATATTCAATCCGATGTAGCAGATATTAAAAACATCTCTTTAAAACCGATTGGAGACTGTATTATTGCCGCAAAATTCTTAGAGCAATTCATTGAAAGCCACCCTAAATGGGCACATTTGGATATTGCCGGAGTAGCCTTTGGGAATGTAGGCTATGCCAGGGAAAAAGCAGCAACAGGTTATGGGGTTCAACTGCTCGTGAATTTAATTGAAAATTATCACTAAAAATTAGTTTTTTACAAAAAAACTCTGTATACTTGATTAGTGGATTTTCAAAAACTCACAATATTGTATTTTTTACTATTAATAAAATAATAAATAAATGCTTTTATTTTTGAAAATTCACTAAATCTTAAAAAACATTATATGGAGAAGAAAACGATTGTGTGTATTTCGTGCTATTACAAGGGCTACGATTTTATGGACGAAATGAAGAAACTCGGCAATAAAATCATCCTCGTAACTTCGGAAAACCTCAAAGAAAAGGATTGGCCCTGGCATGCCATTGAAGAAACCTTTTATATGCCTGAACTTAAGCCATCTGTATGGAATCTGGAACATTTGATTCAGGGATTTTCCCACCTGATGAAAACCAGAAAAGTAGATGCTGTAGTGGCTTTGGATGATTATGACGTAGAAAAAGCTGCGTTAATCAGAGAAACATTCCGTATTCCAGGGATGGGACAAACTACACACCGATATTTCAGAGACAAACTGGCCATGCGCCAGAAAGCAAAAGATTCCGGGATCAGTGTTCCTGAATTTACAGCGGTATTTAATGATGATGAAGTGAATGAATTTACAGACCGAGTTCCTTCACCATGGGTACTGAAGCCTCGCTCTGAAGCTTCCGCATCAGGAATCAAAAAAATCACATCCAAAGAACAGCTTTCTGAGGCATTAGAAACATTGGGCGAAGAACGTCATCTTTTTTTACTGGAAAGCTTTAAGCCCGGTGACGTTTACCATGTAGACAGCCTTACTTTTAATAAAAAAATTGTATTCACTTCCGCTTCGAAATACCTTGCTCTTCCTATGCAGGTTTCCCATGAAGGCGGAGTATTCAGATCCAAAACTTTAGGCAGATATTCTGAAGAATTTAAGGCATTAGAAGAAATCAATGCCAGCGTACTTTCCAATTTCGGACTGATTAATGGCGCGACCCATACCGAATTTATCCGTGGAAAAGAAGACGGAAAATGGTATTTCCTGGAAACTTCTTCAAGGGTTGGCGGTGCTCATATTCCTGATTTGGTAGAAGCTTCAAGCGGTATTAATATCTGGCGAGAATGGGCTAAGATTGAAGATGCTCTTCTGAGAGGTAATGATTATAGTGTTTCACCTCCTACAGGATACTATTCCGGGTTGATTGTAGCACTTATTAAAGATAAAGAACCAAACTACAGCAGCTTTGAATGTGAAGAAGTTGTAAAATTCCTTCCAATAGATTATCACGTCGGGATTGTTTATAAATCCAACGATGCTTCCATTGTACAGGATAGGCTGGATGCAGCAGCAGAAATAATTCACGCAGATATGCTGAATATTTTACCCCCAAAAAGCACCAAGCTTAGCTCCTAAATACTGATATTCAAAATATTATTAAATTCATAATATATTATCTGCCAGAAAAATCCATTCTGAAACGTAATTTAGAGAAAATAAATTTTTGAAAATAGCAAAGTAAATTATCAGCTCATTAATCAGTCTGGAGGAATTGAATTTATCAAATTAATATCAATGCAATAGTAAAATTAAACACAAAAAAAATGCCTCATATAGAACATACAGATTATTATTCAAACATATTGGGAACAAGTCTCAAGGTAGAAGTGACCGGACATTATGGTCATCCTATCATTATGTTTCCAACTTCTCAGGGACAATACACCCAGAACCATGATTTTCATCTTAATGGAAGTATCAACTGGTTTGTAGAGCAAGGAAAAGTAAAACTTTACAATGTACAAACCATTGATAGCTGGAGTTTTTATGATGACAAAATATCTCCTCAACAAAGAATAAGAAACTATGAACGGTATGTACAGTTTCTGATCAAGGAATTTGTGCCTTACATTCAAAAACTTCATAAAACCCATCGTGTAGCTGTAGCCGGAGCAAGTTTCGGAGGATATCATGCTGCCAATTTTGCATTCAGGTTTCCTGATGTGGTTTCCCATCTGTTTTGCCTTTCCGGAGCCTTCAGCATAAGAAATTTTATGGATGGCTATTCTGATGATCTGGTATATTTCAACTGTCCTAGGGAATTTATAAGAAATGATGAAGCCTGGAAATACAAACACATGCATATTGTCCTGAGTACTTCTGATCAGGATATCTGCAAAGAAAAAAATGTAGAAATGGCAGAAATCTTAAGGATAAAAGGTATTGACTTCTGGTATGACGAAAGAAAATGGATAGGCCACGACTGGCCTTTGTGGAGGATGGTCTTCCCAACCTTTATAGGAACATTCTTCTCCTAAAAACAATAAAAAAGACAAATAGAAAAAAATATACATCCATCTTAAAAACAAAAATTATGACAAAAAAAGTAGGAATTCTTTTCGGTATGGAAGACACATTTCCCTGGGCATTTATAGACAAAGTAAATGAGCTTGGAGGTGGAGAAATTGTGGCTGAACCCGTTAACATAGACAAACTGGAACAGGGTGCAGATTATGGATATGCAGTGATCATCGACAGAATTTCACAGGACGTTCCCTTTTACAGAGCTTATCTTAAAAATGCTGCACTTAACGGAACTTATGTAATCAACAATCCGTTTTGGTGGAGTGCTGACGAGAAGTTTTTCAACAATGCCCTGATGTCTAAACTGGGAATTCCGCTTCCTAAGACTGTTCTGCTTCCTTCACACGAAAGGCCGGACAACACTTCGGAAACTTCATTCAGAAACCTGAAATTTCCTCACGACTGGGAATATATCTTCAATTACGTTGGATTTCCAGCTTATATGAAGCCTCACGACGGAGGTGGCTGGAAAAGTGTTTACAGAGTAGAAAACCCGGATGATCTTTGGAACAAACTAGGCGAAACGGAACAACTGGTAATGATGGTACAGGAAGAAATTGTTTTTGATGACTACTACAGAGTGTACTGTCTGGGCAGAAAATATGTTCACATCATGCCTTATGAACCGAGAAATGCTCCTCATTTGAGATATGCCACTACCCACCAGACACAAGGAGAAGAACTTGAAAAACTACTGAAAACTATTCATGATTATACCATTAAAATGAATGAAGCTTTGGGATATGATTTCAATACAGTAGAATTTGCAGTAAGAGATGGTATTCCTTATGCTATTGACTTCTGCAACCCGGCTCCGGATGCTGACAGAAATTCTGTAGGAGAAGAAAACTTTGCATGGATCATAGAACACGCAGCAAAACTGGCTATAGAAAAAGCTAAGGAATATGTTCCGGGGAAACCTAATATTGCCTGGGGAACCTTTGTGAAAGATTCCATCAAATAACATTGAAAAAAATTAAAAAACACAAAAATAAATGCATCATCAGTTTACTATTGGAATTGAAGAAGAATATCAAATCATTGATGTTGAGAGCAGAGATCTTGTTTCTCACGTTTCGAAAATCATTGAAGGTGGCAAAGCTGTTTTAAGTGAAAATTTAAAGCACGAAATGCACGAATCCATGATTGAAATGGAAACGGGCATCTGCCAGAATATTCAGGAAGCCAGGGCAGAATTAACGAATTTAAGACGTCATCTTATTAATACCGCCCATGAGCAGGGACTTCGTGTTTCCGGAGGAGGTACTCACCCATTTTCACACTGGTCAGACAACAGTATCACTCAGGGAGAAAGATACATCAAGATTGTGGATGACATGGGAGATGTGGCCCGTGAAAATCTTATTTTCGGTCTGCATGTTCATATTGGAATTCCTAATCGTGAAGAAGGTGTGAGAATTCAGAATGTCATGCGTTATTTTCTTCCTCACGTATATGCCCTTTCTACCAATTCACCATTCTGGATTGGAAGGTATACAGGTTTTAAATCGTACAGACAGGAAATTTTTGTAAAATTCCCAAGAACCGGTATTCCGAGTTATTTTAACTCTCTGGCAGAATTTGACAGCTATGTAGATCTTCTGGTAAAAACAGGAACCATCGACAATGCAAAGAAAATCTGGTGGGATCTGCGCGTTCACCCGTTCTACCCTACGATTGAATTCAGAATCTGCGATATGCCGTTGAGAATTGATGAAACAGTATGTCTTGCCGCGATCATGCAGAGTCTCGTTGCTAAAATCTATAAACTTCACCAGCAGAATCTGAGCTTCAGAAGCTACAGGAGATTGTTACTGAACGAAAATAAATGGCGTGCTTCCAAAAGCGGTATCGAAGCCCATCTGATTGATTTTGGAAAAGAAGAATCTGTACCTTATCCTCATTTATTAAAGGAACTTTTAGAGTTTATTGATGATGTGGTAGACGATTTAGGCTGCCGTCATGAAGTGGAATATGCATGGAAGATCCTGGAAAACGGAACCGGTGCAGACAGACAGCTTCAGATCTTTAAAGAAACAGGTGATCTGACGAAAGTCGTTGATTATATGATCTCTGAAACGGAGTATGGTATAACACATGGTGAAACCGCTTCATAATATTTTTGGTAACTTTGCAAAAAATATGATGTAATGAAAGATATTCGAATTGCTCTGCTGGACATGAATAACAACCATGTAAATCAAGGTTTTAGAAACATTAAAGAGATTTCCGAAGCTTTTCAGCAGAACTCTGAAGAAAATGTTGTCATCAAGACATTTGATGTGAGATTTAAGGATGAAATGCCGGAGATTGGAGATTTTGATATTTTCATTTCTTCAGGAGGTCCGGGGAACCCGCATCGTGAAGGTCTTGCCTGGGAAGACAGATTTGCCCATTTTTTAGATTCTGTTTTTGAGCATAATAAATACAGTGAAGATAAAAAATACCTTTTCCTGATCTGTCATTCATTCCAGCTGGCAAGTATCCACTGGAACCTGGGAAATATCTGCAAAAGAAAGTCTTATTCTTTCGGAGTAATGCCTGTTCATAAAACTGATGAAGGCAGAGAAGAGTTTTTATTCAAAAATCTTCAGGATCCTTTTTATGCAGTAGATTCCAGAGCTTACCAGTTTATTGAGCCGGATCATGACCGTTTTGAAGAGCTTGGAATGACTGTTATGGCCATCGAAAAGTTCCGTCCTCATATCAATCTGGAAAGAGCGATAATGGCGGTTCGTTTTTCGGAGGAGATATTCGGAACACAGTTTCATCCTGAAGCGAATCCTGAATCTCTGATTGAAAATCTCAAAGATGAAAAAAACAGAGAAGCCATGATTGAAAACTTCGGAATGGAAAAATATCTTGAAACGATGGACAGAATCGATGATGAAGACAAAATCATTCTAACCAGAAATCAGATCCTTCCGAGATTCCTTCAGTTTGCAAAAAAAAACATTTTGAAAGAAGCTGAATCTTTGGTTTAAAAGGTTGGAAGCTGAAAGAAGGATGCTGGAAGTTATAATTATTTTAATACTTCTCTCTCAGCTTCAAACCTCCTTATTATAACAATCGGGCAGAAACGCCCGATTTTTTTAACATCACAAAAGAAAAAAAATATGATCCCAAAATACAGAAAACAATACAACCAGGAGTTTTCGGAGGAAAAATACAATCAATTAAAAGATATATTGCTGCAAAAAGGAGGGATAGCTCCCACTTTCAGAGTTTCAGAAAGTCCTATTTTTCTTACTAAAGAATTCGAAAGTAAGCTTATAGATGCCAGCGAAAGTATCATCAGCCAGATTAAAGCAATGCCGGAAGAATTACTTCAAAAGGCGATCCCTGATGACTGCAGAGTTCCTAATGATACCAATCAACCTCATTTTTTTACCATAGATTTTGGAATCTGCAAAAGTGAAAACGGAAAAATAGAACCTCAACTGATAGAACTTCAGGCATTTCCTTCTTTATACGCTTTCCAGAAAGTATATGAAGAAACTTATTGTGAGGTCTATCCTTTTCTTTCAGAAATCAAAAATCCGATGCCTCATGACACCTTTAAAAACTATTTGAAGGAACTGATTGTAGGTGATGAACATCCTGAAAATGTAATTCTGCTTGAAATTTTCCCGGAAAAACAGAAAACAGCCATTGATTTTGCCCTAACAGAAAAATTGCTTGGAATAAAAACAGTATGTCTTACCAAAGTAAAAAAAGAAGGCAGAAAGCTATATTATGAAAATGATGGAAAGCTAACAGAAATCAAAAGAATCTACAACCGTGTAATATTTGACGAACTTGATAACATTCCTGATCTTGTTACAGAATTTGATTTCCGTGAGGAAGTTGATGTAAAATGGGTAACCCACCCTAACTGGTTCTTTAAAATATCAAAATTCCTTTTACCTTTATTGGAGCATCAGTTTGTTCCTAAAAGCTATTTTCTACATGAGTTTCCGGAACATGAAAATCTTGAAGATTTTGTATTGAAACCGTTATTTTCATTCGCAGGAAGCGGAGTTAATTTGAACCCTACAAAGGATATCACCGATGCAATTCAGGATAAAGAAAACTATATTCTGCAGAGAAAGGTATCTTATGAGCCTATTTTTGAAGATATCAATGGAGAATTCTCAAAAGCAGAGATCCGTTTGTTGTATATTTGGCGGGAAAATGACGAGCGCCCTATCCTCTTGGAAAATCTGGGAAGAATGACCAAGGCCGCTATGGTAAATGTGGATTTTAATAAAAAAGATGCCATTTGGATTGGAAGCTCGAATGCTTTTTTTGCAGAAGGATAAGATTCATTTTTAATGATCATTTTGAGATAAAATAGACTTCGGCTGAACCTTTGGTTCAGCCGAAGTCTATTTAGCATATACCACTTCACCATCACCTCTTTTTTAAGGATAAAATTCTTTCAGGTAATTCTTTCCTAGCAGTTCCCTACTATTTCAAACGCTCTTCAGCATAATTACAAAACACTAATTATCAACAAAATAAACCATTGTAGTGCAATTGTAGTAGAGATAATATTGCAAATTTCTCTTACTTTCGCTTAAAAATTTTCCAGAAATTTCTCTTGGTAAATAGTAGTAAAAAATTCAATTATAAAATTTAAAAATTATGCGAAGTTTAAAAACAATTTCTGTTTCGGTATTATGTTTATCTTTTTTGTCAAGCTGTAACAATCCCAAGAAAGCGGATACTTCAGATCTTAATAATTATTTGGAGGCTCTGGTGAAGCCTGTCATGGAGAAAAATGAAATTCCAGGGTTAGGTATTGCCATAACAGTAGATGGTAAACATACATTTTTCAATTACGGATTAGCTTCAAAAGCTGACCAGATAGAAGTTACCAATAAAACGTTATTTGAGCTGGGTTCTGTAAGCAAAACATTCACGGCTACTTTAGCCAGTTTATCACAAGTGAACGGAACACTTAACTTATCTGACCCTGTGAGCAAATATATGCCCGAAATTAAAAACACCGCTTTTGACAAGATAAAACTTTATAATCTTGGAACGCACACTGCTGGTGGATTTACATTGCAGTTACCTGATGAGGTGACTACCAATGAACAACTCATTAATTATTACAATACATGGAAACCAGATTATCCGGCAGGCACACAAAGAATGTATACCAATCCGAGCATTGGTTTGCTAGGTGTTATTGCTGGAAAAACATTTAAACAGCCTTTCGCCAACGCAATGACCCAAAATGTCTTCAATAAAATGGGTTTGAATAATACTTTTTATGAAGTACCGGCTGAAAATATGAATCAATATGCATTCGGTTATAGTAAAAATGATGAACCGATCCGTGTAAATCCCGGAGTTTTGGCAAATGAAGCTTATGGAGTGAAATCATGCACGCAGGATATGATTACGTTTGTGGATGCCAATATGGGAATTGGAAATATTGACAGCAAATTATCTGCGGCCATAATGAATACGCATACCGGCTATTTTAACACTTCGGAAATGACTCAGGATCTTATTTGGGAACAATATAATTATCCGGTAACACTGGAACAGCTTCAAAAAGGAAATTCCGCGGATATGGCCTTTAAACCTAATCCTGTAAAGGAAATCCTTCCACATCAAAAACCGAAACTTGATGTACTGATCAATAAAACCGGAGCTACCAATGGTTTTGGAGCGTATGTAATGTATGTTCCTTCGAAAAAAATTGGTATCGTCATTCTTGCCAATAAAAATTATCCTAATGCTGAAAGGATTGACATTGCGTATAAACTTTTATCTTATTTAGAAAAGTCTGAAAAATTATAATAAATCACAGTGAAATGTCTCAGAAATACCTGAGGCATTTTTATTTTATTTATAATTTTGAAACCCAGGTTCCTAAGTCCATATCAGCGGGTATTTCGAGTTTCTTCTTAAGTCTGTATTTTTTGGTTTCAACAGCTTTTAGGGTTACGTTTCCGCATTGTCCAATTTCTTTATTGGTAAGGTCAAGCCTTAAATAGGCGATAAATTTTATATCATGACTGGTCAATTCCGGATATTGTGAAGTCAGTTTTTCATAAAATTCAGGATACACTTCTTTAAATTTACTAATGAAAAAGGGATTATTCGAAGTAGCCATTTTGGACAGATCATCAATGGAAGTATCTACTTTCTTTTTCAGAATATCTGTTTCTATTATTTTTTCACTGATTATTTTCTTCTGATCTTCAAGCAGCTGATCTTTTCTTTTATTCCGTTTCCGAATCATAAATATTGCGGCAATAGATACAGCAGCAATACCGGCAATTGCAACAATAATGATATAGAGATTATTTCTCTCTTTCTCCTGTTCAATGGCAAGATTATTAACGACAGAAGCCACAGCTTTTCTTTCTCCAGACTGAATGCTGTCGTTGAGTTCCGTATATTTTGCCAGATATTCATTCGCTTTTGGAAGATCATGTAAAGCCAGATAAGTCTGATAGATCTTTTTATAAGTATCTATAATATCTGCACCACGATTTATTTTCAGATAGATGGGTAGAGATTCCTGATAATATTCAAGTGCCTTTTGATAATCTTTTTTCAGAGTATATAAGTTTCCACGTCTTGTTGCAATAGCTCCATAAGCGTGGAGTGAGCTGTTGTTTTCTACGGCTAATATAGATGCTTTGTTCAGGTAATATTCTACGGAATCAAGATGTTTCTTTTTAGATAAAAACTGCTCTGCAATTCTTACATAAATCTTAGGTTCATTGGGAAACTCTTTCAACCCTTTTTTCCGCATTGCATTAATAGAATCCGGCTGTTTTAAATCTTCAAAATTTGACCATTTCCAGATGTACACAAAAAACAAAGAATTTCTGTTCTCTTTTGTATCAGGAGCATGCTTAAGATATTCTATCGATTTATTGAGTTGAATATTTGATTGGCTATAAAGTCCTAAAAAAGCATAATTTCTTGCAATTTCATTACACAATCTGGCATTCAGCCCATTATTATTGACTAATTTAAGTTGCTTTTTAGCTTCATCAAGATAATGAAGGCTTTTCTGGTGCTCATCAAAGGTAGAAAGAGCATTAGCAATATTAATATTAGCTAAAGCCTCTCCCTCGGGGTTATCATGTTCTTTATAATACTGCAGTGCTTCTATATTGTATTGAAATACCTTTTCATATTCTCCTTTGTTTTTATAGATACTCGTGATACTATCCAGCTTTGCAGGAGTGTAGTATTGAGAATAAGACTGTACAGAAAAATAAAGAAAGAAAATAAAGAGTGCCTTTTTCATAAAAACCGATCGTACGGCAAGTTAATAATTTTTATTTTTTATCTCTTTTAAAAAAAGGTTAAAAGTATTTATAATGTATATTCAAATCAACTAGAGTGCCATAGGCATAAAAAAATTGCAATACGTTTTTCTATTTCGTATTGCAATTTTAATAAGTTGATAAAGATTTATTTACAGGTTTTTATCGTCTTCCAATAATTCCCTTGCCTGGTATTCCTGTACCAGATCAATAGCATTGGAGATAACATCACTCAAAGCTGTGATAAACGTACCTTCTTCTGCCATTCCCATAGCGTGTTTCAAGGCTTCTATTTCTTTAGGAATAATCTCGTAGCTTACATCTTTTCCTGCAGCCTGCATACCTTCAATAATCAATCCATTGATCTCTTCTTCGGTTCTTCCGCGAAGATGTTTTTCGTTTCTGATAATAATATGATCAAACATTCTTCCTGCAATCTTTCCACATTCTCTGATATCGTTGTCTCTTCGATCTCCCACACCGGAAATAATACCGATTTTCTTCGTAGATTCCACATTTTTCAGATAATCTTCAATAGCTTCGTATCCTGAAGGGTTATGGGCAAAGTCGATCAGAACTTTAAAGTTTTTGAATTTAAAAACATTCAGCCTTCCCGGTGTAAGCTGAGCACTTGGAATAAAAGTTCTCAAAGAGTTGGAAATATCTTCAATCCCGAATCCATAAAGGTAACTCGCTAAGCTCGCAGCCAAAACGTTTTCAATCATAAACCTGGCCTTTCCTTCCATTGTGATCGGGAAATCTTTGGCTTTTCCTATTCTGATTTTCCAGTCTCCTTTTTTAATAGTCACAAAACCTTCTTCATAAACGCAGGTGATTTTTCCTTCTTTCGCAAATTTTATGATATGAGGGTTATTTTCATCCATACTGAAGATGGCCACATTGGAATCAAGGTCATTGATGATCCTCATAGAATATTCGCTGTCTGCATTCAACACACTCCAACCGCTTTTCTTTACGCTGTCCAGCACGACACGTTTTACTTTGGTAAGATCTTTTAAATTGTGAATATCGTTCATTCCCAAATGATCTTCCTCAATATTGGTTAAAACACCGATATCACATTGCGAAAACCCAAGTCCGGAACGTAAAATTCCTCCTCTGGCTGTTTCCAGAACTGCAAACTCTACTGTAGGATCTTTCAAAATAAATTCTGCTGAAAGGGGTCCTGTAGTATCTCCTTTTGACAACATCGTATTTTGAATATAAATTCCATCCGAAGTGGTAAATCCAACTCTATATCCATTACTTTTTACAATATGTGAGATAAGTCTTGTAGTGGTTGTTTTTCCATTGGTTCCCGTTACGGCAATGATCGGAATTGTAAAAGGTTTACCCTGCGGATAAAGCATATCTACCACAGGAGCTGCCACGTTTCTAGGCAATCCTTCACTCGGAGCAAGGTGCATTCTGAATCCAGGTGCGGCATTTACTTCAATGATGGCACCACCACTCTCCTTTAACGGCTGAGTAAGATTCTCCGCCATCACGTCAATACCACAGACATCCAATCCTATGATTTTAGAAATTCTTTCAGCCATTGTGATATTTTCCGGATGCACCATATCTGTTACATCAATGGATGTACCGCCGGTTGAAAGATTAGCAGTTGACTTCAGATACACTATTTCTCCTTTTTGAGGAACTGTTTCCAGTGTATACTGAAGTTTATCAAGCAACTCCAGAGTATCTTTATCTACCTCAATCTCGGTAAGGACATTTTCATGGCCATATCCTCTTCTTGGGTCTTTATTTTCTTTTTCAATTAACTGCTGAAGATTCAGTTCACCATCTCCCACAACATGGGCTGGAACTCTTCTTGCTGCAGCTACCATTTTATTATTGATAACCAGTATACGGAAGTCGTAACCTGTAATATATTTCTCAACAATTACTTTTCTTGAATATTTTTGGGCATGCTCCAGACCTATTTTAGCCGCTTCCAATTCATTGACATTAATGGAAGAGCCTTTTCCGTGATTTCCATCCAAAGGTTTTAAAACAATCGGATAGCCAATTTTCCTGATCACAGCATTTAATCCTTCTTCATCTACCACTAAATCTCCTATCGGTACAGGAATAGCCGCATCGTGAAGCATTCTTTTGGTCAGTTCTTTATTACAGGCAATATCTACAGCAATAGAACTTGTCTTTCCTGTAATAGTAGCCTGAAACCTTTGCTGATTCACTCCATAGCCCAGCTGTACCAGGGAATTTGTCCCCAGTCTGATCCATGGAATTCTTCTGGAAGCCGCTTCTTCTACAATACTTCCTGTAGACGGTCCCAAACGTACACGTTCCCTGATTTCCTTTAAGCGATGAATACATGCATTCAGATCATAATCTTTCGCTTCTATCAGAGCTTCTGCAATTTTTACAGATTCTTCTGCAGCATAGATCCCTGCATTTTCTTCGATATAATTAAATACCACATTATACACTCCCGGAGTCTTTGTTTCGCGGGTTCTTCCAAACCCTACATCCATTCCCGCCAGGGTTTGTATTTCCAAAGCAATATGCTCAATGACGTGTCCCATCCAGGTTCCTGTTTCCACTCTATGGAAAAAGCCTCCTTCCACTCCTTCTGAGCAACGGTGGGTAATCAATGAAGGAATTAATTTTTCAATCCTTTCCCGGAAACCTTCTATTTTATTGGTAGGATAATCCTCCATTTCTTCCAGGTCTAACCTCATCTGTATCAGCTTCTTTCTTCTGATGCTCCAGATGTTAGGACCTCTTAGTGCCTGAATCTTTTCGATTTTCATAGTCTATTGGCATTTTAACATTTAATAATAACTCCTTTCATAGTCAAAGATAATGTAAAACCCTAAACGAAACCATAGTAGATTTAAAGATTTGTTAAAAAAAAATTAATTTTAATTAACATTCTTAAAACATTAAAAATCAATTAAAGATGGCACGAAATTAGCCAATGAATGTGAATTATTTTTTAATTTTGTACAATGATGAAACCTGTTGGAAAATTAATAGTTATCGGAGGCGCTGTAAACAAAGGCAGTTTTGCTGAAACCGATTATGATCAGAATATTGAAAAGAATCTTAATTTTTTTGAGCGTGGGATCTTACGAAAGATCATCAACGAATCTAAACTTAAGGAAAATTCTGTCATCGAAATTGTTACCACAGCCTCTCAAATCCCTCAGATTGTAGGCACTGAATATAAAAAAGCATTTGAATTTCTTGGTGCTAAAAATGTAAACGTTCTCGACATCCACAACCGTGAAGAGGCCAATTCTGATGCAATGGTAGCCAGAGCCAACGCTGCTGATGTCATGATGTTTACCGGAGGAGATCAGCTGAGGTTGACTTCTATTCTTGGAGGAACAAGATTTCATGATACCGTTTTATTAAAATATCAGGAACAGGATTTTATCTATTCGGGAACTTCTGCGGGTGCTGCTGCTGCTTCTGAAAACATGATTTATCAGGGAAGCAGTTCTGAAGCTCTATTGAAAGGAGAAATCAAAACCACTCAAGGATTAGGTTTGATCGATAACGTCATTATTGACACCCATTTTGTACAGCGAGGAAGAATCGGACGTCTTTTTCAGGCAGTCGTAAACAACCCAAGAACGCTGGGAATCGGACTGGGAGAAGATACAGGTCTTTTCATTCATAATGATGTAATGACAGCTGTAGGTTCAGGTCTTGTTATCTTAGTAGACGGAAGATTTATTAAAGATACCAATCTAACGAATATTAACCTTGGTGAACCGATCTCTATTGATAATTTGACCGTACATGTCATGTCTATGAATGATCATTATGATCTTACAACAAAGACATTAACGATTGAAAATTCACAGTTTAATCCGATACCACAGGATAAGTAATACGGCCTACAGGGTTTTGAGATTCGGGGTGTGTGCAGAGTGCATGCTTTTGATATTTTATAAATAACCAGGATTCAATTTTCGAAAACGATAAACTCGAAATCCCGAAACACAGAACCCGTATTAATAAAATCCTTATCTTTTCTTCCTATTAATAATCGGGATTCGTATTATTGACAATAATAAATACAGAACTCCGAATAAGAAACCATATCTACTATGAAAATCATTATCCACGGCGGTTTTTTCTCTGAAAGCGACCAAAGTCATGAAGTAAAAACAGCTAAACAGGACTCTTTAAAAGAAATTGCCCAAAAAGCTTTTGACTATCTTAAAACACATTCCGCTTTTGATACTGTTGCATACGCCGTTTCACTGTTGGAAAACGATCCATTATACAATGCTGGAATCGGTTCTCAAATTCAAAGTGACGGTGTTATCCGCATGAGTGCTGCCATTATGAACGGAGACACTCAGAAGCTAAGCGGTGTGATCAATATTCAAAATGTACAGAATCCTATTTTTGTGGCCAAGGACCTTATCAACGAAGATGACAGGGTTTTAGGAGGAAATGGTGCCAAAATTTACGCTACGGAAAATGGTTTTGAGAATTTTTCTACAGAAATTCCCCAGAGAAGAAAAGAATATGAGGCTAAGCTTGCCAATGGCGGAAAAGGAACAGTAGGCTGTGTTGCTATTGATCATGAAGGAAAACTGGCTGTTGCTACATCTACAGGAGGAAAAGGTTTTGAGATTCCCGGGAGGATTTCTGATTCTGCCACAGTGGCCGGAAATTATTCCAATGCTTTCTGTGCAGTAAGCTGTACCGGTGTGGGCGAAGATATTGTCAGCAATGCCACCGCTGCAAAAATTGTAACAAGAGTTACTGACGGTATGAATCTTCAAGAGGCTTTCAGCAAAACATTTGATGAGCTTAAAACTATTGATGGATTCGCAGGTGCCATCGCTATTGATAAAGCTGGAAATGTTTATCATCAGGATTCTTATCCTACTATGGTTTTCGCCAGTTTTGACGGGGAAAATTTCCAAGTCTTTTCTTAAATTTAACATTTTTTTATAAGTCCATTTATTTTTTTGGCACGTATTTTACATTATTCATAACAACAAATTTTAATATTAATACATAAAAAAATAGAAATCATGGGAAACAAAGCAAAAGGACTATTAGCTTTATTAGGTTTAGGTGCATTAGCTTATTGGAAATATAAGAACTCAAGCCCTGAAGATCAACAAGCTGTAAAAGATAAGATCAATACTGCAAAGGATAATCTTAACAAATGGGGAAATGACCTTAAAAGCAAAGCTAATGATGTTGCTTCCCAGGTTCAGAACAAAGTAGACGAAGCCAAAACAAAGGCTGAAGATTCTCTGAGCTAATTAACAAGAGCAGTTTTTTTAACATTCATATATAGGAAAAAGTCATCGTAATAGCACTACGATGACTTTTTATTTTAATTTAAATCGTTCAGATATTGATCTGCTTCAATTAATTTTACTTTTTCTGTGCTGCTAATGCATACACGAGAGGTACTTTATTTCCAAACTGTGAAATTCTCCATTTTCCTGTTTCAAATTCTTCTACATGTCTGAAGGATGGGTATGGTGACCAGTCAAATTCTCTGAAAGTATTCAGCTGTAAATCTTTTTTAATCAAATTATCAAGAACTTCTGCTACAGAGTGATTCCACATTACATATTCCTGTACGATAGGCGCAGACTGATCTGCATAAGTTCCTTCGTACGTTTCAACAATTGGCTTTTCATTGAAGTAGTTGTAAGCCACTTTTGTAAAGTCATCATCAAACATCCAAACAACAGGATGAAATTCTGCCATAATAAACTTTCCTCCCGGTTTTAAGAAATGATCAATAACCCCAGCCCATTTTTCAAGATCAGGAAGCCATCCAATAGTACCATAACTTGTATAAACGATATCAAATTTCTTATCCAGAACATTCGGTAGATCATATACATCCGAACAGATGAATTCTGTATCCGTACCACATTTTTGTGCAAGCTCTCTGGCTGTATGAATGGCTTTGTCGGAAAGATCTATTCCGGTAATTTGAGCGCCCATTCTTGAGAGAGAAATGGAATCCTGTCCAAAATGACATTGCAGATGCAGAATAGTTTTCCCTTCTACCTCTCCAAGAAGTTCCAGCTCTATGGAGTTCAGAGATGTCCTTCCTTTTAAAAATTCATCTACAAAGTAGAAATCCGATTTCAGATGGGGCTCTACTTTGGCATTCCAAGATTCTTTGTTTATTTCTAAGTAATTTTCCATGATTTTAGTTTAAAATTATATTAGTTTTCCTATCTCTTCAATTTACTGTCTATAACTTCTCCATTAATTTTTTCTTTTGCTCCAGAAATTCTTCTTCGCTTAAAACTCCGGCTTCTTTTAATCTTCCCAACTGTTCAAGTTGGTCTAAAACGCTGGGTTCAGATTTACTCTGAATAATTTCTTCCGGGCGGGACATGAATTCTCTTACTTTTTCGCAAAACAGTTCAGCATGGTACTTTCCTACTCCATCAATCTCTACAATATCATCTGTTACCTGAATATCAATAGAAGCCAATAAGAATTCTGTTTCATATTGTATGGAGCTTATTTTGCTGTAAGAAAAGTCTTCTACTTTCAATCCGTACATGAATTCCTTATCCACAAATATCAATCTCCTTTCTGTGGCTACTAAAATGATATGATGATTGTTTAATTTGTTTCTTCCTTCTACAAGAGAGACAATTTTCTCATCCGGTGAAAGGATGTCCGGCAATGCATGAATTTCTTTTCTGGCAAATATGGTAGGGTTGATGTCGAGACTTTTTAATTCATCTCTTATTTCGTCAAGTCTTGATTTTTCACTCATGGTGTTACTGTATGGTTTAAAATTAGTGTTTATATAAAATTAGAAATTTAATCCAATAAAAAACATCATTCTTCTGAAGGGATTACAATAGAAGTATGCAGGCAATATATTTTCCAATCTAAGGTTTCGTACAATAGTTTTCCCTCTTCTGTGGCTACTAAAAGATTATTTGTAACTCCTTTTGACAAGGCAATTTTTTCCAGTTCTTTTAATAAAAAAGTAGCGAGTCCTTTTCTTTGATGATCTTTTTCGGTAATGATTCTGTCATACACAGCGATATCATCTATAAGAGAAACACGGCCTATAGATGCCTGTTCTCCATTTTCCGATACAATCCTAACAACAAAGGTTGTATTATACTCAGAGAATTCTAAATGATAGCCTTCTGCAAGACTTGTTTCCGGGAAATTCATAGGATGAAAGCAGGTCATCATATATCCCTGCGGCTGCAATTTCCATCTTTCAGGAATTTTCTCTATAAATTCATCAGGAGAAGTTGATACTTTCAGATAAATCCAGGGCTCATCAATTGAATGGGCAAGCTGGAAAAAATCTTCATTCAGGTCTGGAAATACAAAACGTTCTTTTTGTTTTTCGTCTCCTACCATTACGTGGAATCCGGACTTATACGGAACAGGAAAAGATACTTCTCTTGATAAACACCATCCTTTAAGCCATTTTTCTACAATTTCTACCGATACTTTATCCTTCATGATTCAGTATTACAAGTTTTATTTTAATTGTTCTAACAATTTCTTTTTTTGTTCCGCAAATTCTGAATCCGTCAAGATTCCATTTTCTCTTAGCTTCCCTAGTTTTTCCAGTTGATTAAAAATTTCTTCTGAGGAAACTGAAACATTTTTGCTTACAGAACCCATCTTTATTGAAGACTGTTCCTGAGGATTATTGTAATTTGCTTTTATCTTGTCATAGAATTTCTCTGCATCTTCTTTATCCATGAAGCATTCAAATTCTACTACTCTTTCATCAAGATGTAATTTAATAATTGGGGATTTTGAATGTGACACAAAGCTTACAGCCTTAACGGTTTCGTTAGGATAATCATTTATTTTCGCTGCTCCAAACAAAGCTTTTGATACAGAAATCAATCTTATGGATGTTGCTACCAATATTCCTGCTTCCAGGGTATTGGCAAACTGAGCATCTGTAATGGCAATGATCTGCTCTTCTTCAGAAATCAGATAAGGAAGTTCTTTTATTTCTCC
Organism: Chryseobacterium sp. IT-36CA2; assembly: GCF_949767875.1. Lineage (NCBI taxonomy): Bacteria > Pseudomonadati > Bacteroidota > Flavobacteriia > Flavobacteriales > Weeksellaceae > Chryseobacterium > Chryseobacterium sp. IT-36CA2. Next base: position 601,167 of record NZ_CATKPG010000020.1, read on the forward strand.
TTTGGTAAAGACGGAAAGATTTGCATTCAACATTTCCAACTCATTCTTTATTTTCTGATGTCTTCTCTTATAAACTTCTTTTGAGATTTGACGGGAACCGGAGTTTATTGTTACAGGAAGATTCTGTTCTGCTATCATTATTGTCTGAACTGTTTCATTCTTTTCTTCATTCAGCATTTTATTGATATCATTAAGGCTGAATTTATTAAGATTATACAGCAATTCTTCGTTGATATCACTTACTTTATTTAAACATTTATTGCATAAAACATTACCATCTGAAAGCGTATTCGCTCCCAAAAGCGTATCCATGGATGTTAGTTCTGTATTACACAATGCACAATTATTGCTCATTTCTTCTTTTTTATAATTTATCAAGCAGTTTTTTCTTTTGTTCTGCAAACTCTTCATCTGTCAAAATTCCAGTTTCTCTCAACTTTCCTAGTTTTTCCAGCTGCTCAAAGATAGCTCCGGAATCACCTTTGTCAATGGAATATACATTTTCCTCTACCAAATCAGGAATCGTTTGAGCAAATGCCTGGAATGGACTTGAATTTTGTTTGAGTTCGTTTTCATTGTAAGAAGTACTTCTGTTTTGAATATTGGAAAATGCTCTTCCATCATTTTTATTATGTAGCTTGAACTGTGCCGAACCTCTATAAGTATTGATTTGCAATATTGAGTATAAAAGGTTTTCAATATGATCAATGGAAGAAATATCGTGAATAAGGAATTCGTTTTTTACAATACCACCCAGAAATTTTTTATCAATAAATAGAATTCTTCTCTGGGTTGAAAATATAATTCCTTCTCTATTACTTTGGAGATCTATTCCTTCTGCGATGGCCAATAATCTTTCATCTCTATCCAGTACATTCGCCAACTCATTTACTTCTTCATTCGCCAAAACGCTCAGCCTTGCATTAAGTGCAACAATCTGATCTTTTATTTCATCCAGTCTGGTGGGTGCATCATATTTGTAGCGGCTGTTTCCTGAAAACTGAGTTCCTCCGGGATTCTGGCTGGCATCAATTTTACTTTTCAGCATCATTCCTGTAATTTCTGCAAAATAAAACTGATCAAGATTATTGATGAGCTCTCTATTGATCGAAATGGCTTTAGTAAAGCATCCTGCACATAAATAGCCACCGTCAGCCAATTTATTTTTACCTACGGACATATCTATATCCATCAGCGGTGTACCGCACAATGCGCAAATGGTATTCATCTGGTTTTTATGTTTAAAAGTTTTTATGAATACAGGGCAACATTTTACCCTGTTTTTATAATGTCGACTCCAAATTACAAATTCTGAACCGATTATAAAGATCAAAAGTATTTAAATCTTAGTATCCATCAAATAAATCAACCACAAAATTGCTTTTGTGGTTGATTTATTTTTAATATATGTACAATATTATTCTCCTAAAAACTCCTCTAAAGAAACTGTTTTCTTCTCTCCAGCTCCAAGATCTTTAAAAGTAACCGTGTTATTTTTAATTTCTTCTTCACCCAGGAAAACTACATTTTTTATTCCTTTCTTTTCTGCGTAGGTAAACTGCTTATTGATTTTTGCATTTTCAGGATATAATTCTGCTGAAATTCCTTTTGCTCTCAGTTGCATAATCAGTTTCAAAGCTTCTGTTATTTCTTCACCTCCAGAATTAGCAAACAGGTATTCTATCTTAGAAGAAGCTTCTTCAGGAAAAAGATTCAATTCTTCCATAACAAGATAAATTCTATCTAATCCAAATGAAATTCCTATTCCCGGAATGTTTTTCACCCCAAAAACTTCCGTCAGGTTATCATATCTACCTCCTCCTCCGATGGATCCCATAGCAACCTCATCTGCCTTCACTTCGAAGATGGCTCCTGTATAATAATCCAGACCTCTTGCCAAGGTAATATTGAATACTAAGTTTTGAATGTCAACACCCAGGTTCAAAGATTGTGTAAGAACAAACTCTAGTTCTTCTACTCCTTTCAAACCTATCTCGTTTCCTGCAAATTTTTCTTTTAGCTGTAGAAGATTTTCCAATGCATCATCTGACTGGCTGAATAAGAAATCAAGCTTATCAATAGATTCCTGAGCAATTTCTCTTTCCAGCAATTCTTTTACAACTCCATCTTTTCCAATCTTATCAAGTTTATCCAATGCTACAGTGAAATCAATCAGTTTCTCTGTGATACCTGCATATTCTGCCAGCCCAGAAAGAATCTTTCTGTTATTCATATGAATCGTTACCGGAACTTTCAGGTCTGCAAAAGACTTCAGATACAATTGAACCAGTTCCACTTCCTGTAGCAAACTCTCACTTCCTACCACATCTGCATCACACTGATAAAACTCTCTATATCTTCCCTTCTGAGGTCTGTCTGCTCTCCATACCGGTTGAATCTGGGAGCGTTTGAAAGGAAATGTTAGTTTTCCATGATTCATAGCTACAAATCTTGCAAAGGGTACAGTAAGATCATAGCGAAGAGCTTTCTCTGAAATTTGAGAAGTCAGTTTCTGATGGTTTTTATGATCCCAATCTTCCTGATTAACCTCTGAAGTATAATCACCTGAATTTAAAATCTTAAAGATCAGTCTGTCACCTTCTTCTCCGTATTTTCCTGTCAATGTAGAAAGATTTTCAAAGCTTGGTGTTTCCAATGGTTGAAATCCGAATAATTCAAAATTATTCTGTAAAATATTGATGATATATTTTCTTCTGGAAACTTCCTGTGCCGTAAAATCTCTCGTCCCTTTTGCTAAACTTGGCTTCATTTGTTGTATGTCATTTTGATAAATGCAAAAGTACGGAATTGAAAGGAATTTTACATAGTATAAAAAGCTGAAGAAACAATCTTCTCCAGCTTTGCTGTTGGGTTATCAATTATTCCAAAAATCAAATACTTTCAAGAATCTCCAGAATTTCTTCACCATAATTTTCAATTTTATGCTTTCCAAATCCTTTGATCTCGAGCAATTCTTCTTTCTTAGCAGGTTTATATTTAGCTACAGACATCAATTCTTTATTACTGGCGATGAAATAAGTAGGAAGATTATTTTCTCTGGCTTTTTCTGATCTCCAGAGCTTCAATGCTTCCAAAATCTTTTCTTCATCTGTATTCAAAAGATCATTTTCTGCTGAATATTTAGCTGCCTTTGGCTCTTTTACTGTATTTTTTGTCAGTTTTAAGTCTTCAAAATACAATATTACAGACCAATATTTTTCTTCACCTACAAAAGCAGTTTCTGCCTTTATAATCTCATTGCATTCCAGGAAATCATCCAGCATTTTCTGATCTTTGTAGAGAAACTCTTCGGGAAGTCTTATTTTAAAAATTTTTACTTTCATCATTTGTGTTTTTTAATTATTTCCCTCCCAATAATAAGATCTCGTCTACACGAATCTCTGTGATATACCTCTTCACCCCATCTTTATCATCATATGATCTGTAGGTTAACTTTCCTTCGATAGCAATTTCTTTTCCTTTGGGAACATATTTTTCAAAAATTTCTGCTGTTTTCCCAAATGCAATAAGATTGTGCCATTGCGTTTCTTCTACTTTTTCTCCTTTGGCATTCGTATAATGATCACTTGTAGCTAGAGATACGCTTGTTTTTATGTTTCCATTATCAAAATTTACCATTTCAACTTCTTTACCGGTGTAACCAATTAATGTTACTTTGTTTCTTAGTGACATAACTTTTAGATTTTAAAGATTAATAATTCAGATAAGAGACGTTCACTGTTTTTCTCAAATCTCTGTTGCAAAGATTGTGATGTTATCCAATCACAGTCGGTTATAAACTGTTTAAATTCGTTTGTAGTCGTTTGAAAACGGATAATAAAATAAAGAGAATACAGCAAAAAAGACTATTTATAAGAACTAAAAGCTGGTAATTCTTACCTTAAAATTAAAAAATTCAACAAAGAAAAATCTAATCCTAACATATTTTCAACTCTTAAAAAACATTGAAAAATAGATCTATCACAAGGGATTTTTTTCTATTTAATTTAATTTTTTTTTGCAAATTTGTAAAAATGTCTGATATGCAAAAAGAAAAACTACGTACAGTAAGAAAGATGAAAGGCTTCACCCAGCAGCAAATGGCTGAAGTGATCCCTACTGACGTCTCCAATTATAGCAGAAAAGAAAGCGGTGGTGTATCTATAACACAGACAGAATGGCAAAAGCTTGCTAAATTTTTAGATGTTTCTGTAGAAGAGATTTATGAAGAGGAAGAAGCTAGGATTATTATTGAAAATCCTGTTTTTAATGACAGTCCGGGAGCGAACGTTGGCAACAGTACTTCTTCCGGGAACAATATTGGATATCTTAATAATGAATTAAGTATAGAAATTATAAAAACGATGCAGGAATATATCGGCCTTCTGAAAGAAGAAATTAGCAGATTGAAAAAATAAACAGAGCTACTTCAGCTCCGCTCAGTATGATCCTGTAAATATAAAAGCGTTCCGCAATGGAACGCTTTTTTGGATATAGACAATAAAAAAGTACCCAACAAAATTTTATTGAGTACTTTCACTTAATCATGTAACTTAAAATTGGAATTTTATGCTTTTTCGCATTCTACAATGCTTTGAACCTCTGTTCCTATTTGAACTACCCTGTTGAACTTTAATCCTGCACTATCCAGAAGACTTTTAAATTCATTCAGCTCTCTTTCTTTTCCGGTAATACAGGCCATCATTGCGATGTCGAAAAGTTTGGAAATATGAGGCTTATTTCTGCTGTCATCAGGAATTACAGAATCTATAATCAGTAGTTTTGCGCCTTTGGGCATTGCATCACGGCATACTTTTAGAATCTGTATACATTCATCATCATTCCAGTCATGGATAATCCATTTCATTGTATATAGATCTGCTCCTTCAGGTACTTTTTCGAAGAAACTTCCTGTGGCAACATTACAACGGTCTTTTAAATTTTCAGGAATCAGCTGAATTGTTTTTTCCGTAACATGGGCTTCATCAAAAATAATCCCTGAGCTTTCGGGTGAAGAATTCAACATAACGTACATCATAGCACCATTACCTCCGCCTACGTCTACTATGGTTTTATAGGGGGTAAAATCATAGTTTGCAGCAATTCCTTGCAAAGACATTCCGGACAATCCCGTCATTCCCCGCCCGAAATTGGCTCCTAATTCCGGATGCTTTTTGTAATATTCCCAAAGATTCATCCCATGTACATGGTCAAAAGGAACTTTGCCTTTCTGCACAGAATAAATAAGATCTGCAAAACATGGAAAATGCTCTCCAACATTGGCTATGACAAAGTCTTTTACGGTTCCGGGAACGCTGGTTTGTAAGGCAGCTCCGAAATCATTCAAAGCAAATGTTTTATTCTCCAGTTCTTCAAAAATACCTTCACTACTCAGAGCTCTCATTATTCTGTATAGCTCTTTTTCGTTAGAGTGCGTCTCTGCGGCCAGTGCTGAAATTGTTTTGGGCCCATATGCGAGCTGATCGGCAATATTAAGTTCCGCAGCCGTTTTTACACAGCCCACAAGCCACATCCGACTTAATACCTCAAACATTTTGAAAGTAAATTCCGGTTTAACGGGTTGTTTTTTCATAGTAATAGTTTTTGATGATGTTTAATAGTAACAGAAGAATTATTATTATCAAATTTATAAAAAAACACAATTACGTGAAATAAAAATTCATTTTATTTACATGAAAACAAGATAGTTATGTTTAAAAATCAAGCTTTATAAGTGAAATATATTTTTAAAACATTGATAAATACTGCTTATTTCAAAAGAAAGAGCAACAAATAAAATACAGCCTGAAATACTCTGAATTTTTATATTATCGAACAAACCCTATCCTTTTTTATAAAATATCATATAAATAAAAACCAGGTGAAAAGCTATCCATTTACAAACGGATAATTCCGTATCTTTGTGAAAATTCATCTATGAAAAGGAGCATCAATATTTTTGAGTTTCCTCTCAATTTGGGGCTTACAAAGAAAATACATGAGACAGAACCAGGGGTTCGAAAACTTCCGGATTGGCTCAGAAAATTTGATTTTCATAGCAGAATTAACCCGACCAACGTTTTCAGACTGGAGGCTCCGGCATATTCTATGGATTTTGACAAGGAATCAAACGTCAGAAATGCAGACCAGATTATTGAATATGCTAAAAAGCAGGCTGATTATTTCCTTCACAATTACGAAAAAGATGCATTCAATATTTTTCTTGGAGGTGACTGCAGCATTCTTATAGGAAATGCTATTGCTCTGAAAAAGCTTGGAAATTTCGGGCTTTTTTATCTGGATGGCCATACAGATTTTATTCCACCAGAACTTTCTGAAACCGGTGGCGCAGCAGGAATGGATCTTGCCATCATTACCGGAACCGGACACGAAAAATTAACTGATATCAATGGTTTAAAACCTTATCTGTCCGAAGAAAATATTTTCTGCTGTGGAAATGCGGAAACAGATGACGAAGAATATGTTGCTCAAATCATCAATTCCTATATTCATTATTTTGACCTTTACCGCCTCAGAGAAAATGGTTTCAGAAAAACAGCTGAAGACTTTCTGAGAATGGTGGATGATAAAAGTTTGGACGGATTTTTTATTCATTTTGATGTGGATATTCTGAAAGATGAGATTATGCCTGCCGTAGATAGCAGAATGGAAGATGGAATTAGTTATGACGATCTCAGGGAAATGCTGGAACCTTTATTTGAAAATCCATTGTGTTTTGGAATAGAGATTACTATTTTAGATCCGGATTATGATGAAAACGGAGCTTATACCCGTCCATTTGTAGACCAATTAATTCAAATTATAAAAAATAAAGAAGAGTAAATGAAGAAGACAATCAAAAGAACATTCAGGGTTTCAAAATATGTGATTTATAAAGAGACTCTTGTGGATTACAAGGAGCATTTCTGGTCATTTCTGGGAGCTTTTTTTGGAATTGGGATTATTGCATTTATCCAGTCTCACTCACTCACAGAAACTGAGAATATTTTCCTGATCGGTTCTTTTGGGGCATCGAGTGTTCTTATTTATGGGGCAATACAGAGTCCTTTGGCACAACCAAGAAATCTTATCGGCGGACATGTTCTGTCGGCATTAGTTGGAGTTACTGTTTATCAGTTTGTTCCCAATATTATATGGCTTTCGGCTCCTTTAGCGGTAGCATTTTCCATTGTACTGATGCAGTATACAAAAACTTTGCATCCACCAGGCGGAGCTACAGCCCTGATTGCAGTAAGTTCTACAGGAAAAATTCCGGAATTAGGATATTGGTACGTTCTCTCCCCTGTACTTTCCGGATGCATTATTCTTCTGATTGTGGCTCTATTTTTTAATAATATTACGCCAAATAGAAGCTACCCTACCCACAGCATGTTTAAAAAACTGTTGAAAAAAAGACACACCCATCACTTAAAATAAAAATCATGAATTGTCTGGAATGTGGCGAAAAAATCATCGGAAGATCGGATAAAAAATTCTGCAACGATGCCTGCCGGAACGCCTATAACAATAAGCAGAATAAGGACTCAAGCAATCTGATGCGGAATGTGAACAACAAACTCCGTAAGAATTACCGTATCCTGATGGAAATAAATACCGATGGCAAAACAAAAGTTCCAAAATCCAGACTGGATGGCTTAGGTTTTGATTTTGATTATTTTACCAATCTGAAAGTTTATAAAAATGGTTCTGAATATAAGTTTATTTATGATTACGGCTATAAACTTCTGGAAGATGACTTTGTACTGATTGTAAAAAATCAGGCATAACCCCACACCTCACAAATCTATTATTATGAAAGAAGTTGTTCTGATTACCGGTGCCAGCGGTATGATTGCCAAAGAACTGGCAAAAAAGATAGGTAACGAATATGAGCTCAGGTTTCTTACCCGAAAAAAAGCACATGATCATGAATACGAATGGGACATCAGAAAAGGGATAATGGATGAAACCGCTCTGGAGAATATCTCCCATATCATTCATCTTGCGGGTGCCAATATTTCAGAAAAACGTTGGACACCCGAAAGAAAAAGAGAATTGATCTCAAGCCGTGTTGATTCTGCGGAATTACTTCGAACTGCTTTAAGAAAAAATAAAATAAAGCTTAAATCTTTTATTTCAGCTTCAGGAATTAATTTTTATGGTACTGAAACTTCGGAAAAGATTTATACAGAAAACGATCCACCTGGCAATGATTTTCTAAGTGAGGTGGTTGTTTTATGGGAAAGAGCAGCTGACGATTTCAAAGAGCAGGGCCTGGCAGAAAGAGTTGTCAAAATACGAACTGCTGTTGTTCTTTCTGAAAAAGACGGAGCTTTAAAGAAAATGATACCTCCTATTCAATATTACATTGGATCTCCGCTAGGGAGTGGAAAACAATATATGCCATGGGTTCATATTGAGGACATCTGCTCTATCTATGAATTTGCTTTAAAAAACCCGGCAATAAACGGGCCTTATAATGCTGTATCTCCACAGCATGCCACCAATAGAGATCTGACAAAAAAAATTGCACAGGTTCTTCAAAAACCTTTATTCATGCCTAATGTTCCTGGATTTGTTCTGAAACTTATATTCGGGGAATTGGCGACTGCTATTCTGGAAGGCTCCAGAGCTTCTTCAAAAAAAATTCAGGATGCAGGTTTCCATTTTAAATTTCCGGATCTGGAAAAAGCTTTAAATGATTTATTAAAGCATTAAATTTAAAAATATAATCAACTTACATAAATAATAACACAGAAAATATTCTAATGAAAAACCCTGATATAACTCTATTAAATACAGAAATCCTTTCAGACAACTGGTATACTTTAAACAAAGTCACTTATTCTGTTTTAAAAAAGAACGGAACTACAGAAACCCAAAGCAGAGAAGCCTACGACCGTGGGAACGGAGCAGTCATTCTTCTTTACAATAAAGTATCTAACACTGTTATTCTCACCAGACAATTCAGATTACCTACTTATATCAACGGAAATCCTACAGGTATGCTTATTGAAGCCTGTGCCGGACTTTTGGATAATGACAATCCGGAAGACTGTATTAAAAGGGAAACAGAAGAGGAAACAGGATATAAAATTTCAAGTGTTCAAAAGGTATTTGAAGCTTATATGTCGCCTGGATCTGTAACGGAAATTCTTTATTTCTTCATTGCAGAATATTCCAGTGAGATGAAAATTAATGATGGAGGTGGATTAGAAGAAGAAGGAGAAAATATAGAAGTTCTGGAACTCCCTTTTGAAGAAAGCCTGAAAATGATTGATACAGGGGAAATCAAAGATGCAAAAACAATCATGCTGCTACAGCATTTAAGAATTAAAGGAATTATGTAACAGTTTATAAATGATGATTGATAAATCATCTATAAAAGCTACATATTTAAATAAAAATATTACCTTATAACCCTTATTTTAAACTATTAACAGATGATTGAACATGTGAAGCTTGCCATTAATCCTAAATTTCAGGATTGGGTTCTTTTTGAAAACGGTACTTATATCATTTTTGACGATATCAGTACTATCAAAGATGTAAAAGGAGAAGCAATACAATTAATGAAAGAATTCGGGCCGGTTTCTGCTGGAGGTCCTGCCGGCGATTTCAGTGTAATTCATTTAAACCTTACTGACGGATGGCTGGTTTCCGGACATGGATATGGTATGTATACATATGTACATCCTTCGGAACTGGACAATGAATCCCCAAATGATCTTGAAATAGGACTTTATGGTAGATCTAAGAGAGATTCTGATGGCCAAAATCCCGAAATTATTCATATTAACAACGATGAGATTTCATAAGAAATAGAATATCAAACATAATTCATAATTAAACAAAAATGCTCCAAGATCATATTACAGTTGAGAACCGCCATAAAGACTTTATTAAAAAAATAATTGAAACAGAAACAGTATATGCTTTAAAAGGTGATGTAGGATATGCAACATCCTACTCCTCCGAATCAGAATACGAAGACGGTGAGCCAGTGCAGATCATTTGTTTCTGGTCTGATGCTGCCAGAGCAAAATCATGCATAGAAAACGAGTGGGATAAGTATGAGCCCTCTTCTATTCCTCTTAATGAGTTTGTAGAAAACTGGTGTCTGGGAATGAATAGTGACGGAGTATTGGTAGGAACGAATTTCGACAACAATCTGTTTGGCTATGAAGCTGAGCCTTTAGAATTGATCCTTGATATTGCTAAAGAACTTACAATTTCAGGAAAATCATTGGAACTGAGAAAGTATGAAAATATGGAAGATCTGGAAAAACAGATCAGAGAAGTATTGGAACATTAAAAAGTTCATCATTTAAATAATTCATGAAGTATTTGGGAATAAAGATCATTAAAGCCACTGCTTTATTTTTAGTTCTTCTTTTCAGTATTCTGATGCTGAAAACAATTTCCCAATATACTTCTCTTGAAAAAAACATTGGATTTCTGGCCTTTAAACAACAGGTTGTAGATAATCCTTACTGGATGACTTTCTTCTATATTCATATCTTTTCCATAACGCTTTGTCTTCTGGCTGGTCTGACTCAGTTTTCAAGTGGTTTTTTGGCAGAAAACAGAAACCTTCATCAGATTATTGGGAAAATATACGTTTACAACATTTTGATCATCAATGTTCCGGCGTGTTTTGTACTGGGACTTTTTTCAAATGGAGGACTTGTCGGAATTGCAGGATTTCTGGTGCAGGATTTTCTCTGGGCATATTTTACTATAGCTGCTGTACTTTCTATCAAGAAAAGAAATATCAATAGACACAGAATGTTTATGATTCTAAGCTATTCTGTGACAACCACAGCCATTACTTTCAGAATTGTTAAGAATCTGTTTTACAATGAAGCGAAGCATGATTACCAGCTCTTTTATGGTTTGAATGTCTGGGCAGCCCTTTTGATTAATCTTTTCATTGCCTATTTAATCCTCAGAAAAGATTCTTTATTAACGGGAAAAATCAACGGTAGAAAAGAAAATATAAAGACTGAGAAATGATACCAGGAAAAATGATGCGATAAATATTAAGGTATTAAAAAGCACTTCGTATTTATTATTTCGGGTCCATTTACCGAAAAAACGCATTATCAGATAAGCGACTCCTCCAAAAAGAGCGATAATAAAAAGAAGAAAAAAATAATAGATCATGGTTTCGTGTTAATTTGTGTAAATCTATTATTTTAAATCTAAAAAACAATCAACAATAGTAATAAAAGGCTTATCAATAACCTTAATTTTGGTTAAAATTTTCACTTCTGTTTCTTGGATTTAATTTCGTAGAATTTCTAGAATTTAAAATCAACAGTACAAAATCTTTATAAAATTCACAAAAACCATTGAGAAAATCTATTTAATTCTTTACATTTCGAATTTAAAGCCTTAATTTTGCACTGAAATTCAGAAAATTCGGATTCTTTCAACAGGTTATGTACATGAAAAAAATGATGATCGGGCTTGCTTTGGCCTTATCCATTACTATTTGGGGGCAAAAAACTCCTGCAAAAGCAAACAATCTGACACCGTACAGCTATCAGACTTTTAATTGTGACAATAAAGGGTATTTTGATCCGGCTAAATATAAAAAAGAAGAAATAGACGGGGTAAACAAACTTTTGTATCAGTTCAATGGGGTTGTATTTGATACCCGACCTGTTTTTAAACTTTCCCAGCTTGAAGAAATCCGCCAAAACAGAGAAGCTTATTTACAGGAGCTTGAAAAGCAGTATGAAGAAAAGAAAAAGGAATTGTACAGCCTTAAAATAATCGATCTTCCAAGATGGAAAAAACTACAGGAAGAAACAATAGATTCTTTTGAAAATGAATACCAGCTGAATAAAGAAGAAATTCTCGCTTATTCTGACCCTGCCACGCTTAAAAACAGTAAATATTACAATACCTGCAGAGAACAAATTGATGCAGTATCATCTCCGGACAGAGAAAAGATGTTTGCTGCATGGAAAAATTATACAGAGCTTAAAAGCAAGAACAATGCTGATCCGAAAGGTGTAATGGCAAGATTTGATGCTAAAATGAATGATCCGCAGAAAGAAGATTATGCTCTGATAGATTTGATTGGTCTTGGTTTTCACAACTGTGCCAACAGCAGTTTCAGACAGAAGCGTGATGACGAAGGAACGTCTTACAAGGACTTTGATAAAATTTTCACTAAGTTGAAGAAAACCTGTGATGAACCGTAGCTGAACTAAAGATTGAAGCATTTAAATATTTAAAAATATATTAGCAGTACTCAGATTGGGTGCTGTTTTTATTTATAAGGTTTTATAGAGAACGGTTAAGGAACGGTTAAAAGTGGGTTAACGACTTGTTATTTCTTTGTTAAAGTCGTCATTACAGCTATTTTCGTCTCAATAAAAACTAATTCCATGAAATATATTGTTACTTTCCTGACATCATTATTCTGCATAATACTATCAGGTCAGAAAAAACCAAACATTCTCCCTTTTTCTCTGGAAAATAATTCCATTTATATCCATTGTAAAGTCAATGAAACGGATAGTATTAAGTTTCTGTTTGACACAGGAGCCGATGGTTCTGTCATTAATAGCAATTCGAAGAAAAAGATACCGCTGCAAATTGATGGAAAGTCTGAAAACAAAGGTTCCAACGGAGTAAATATCGTTGATTACAGCAGTCACAATACTATACAGTTCGGAGATATTCAGAGAAAAGAGATACAGTTTACTCTTATTCCTTATGAATCTGCCCATTTTGACGGGGTTTTCGGAACGGATCTGATGAAAGGAAAAATTATTGAAATCAATTATCACAAAAATGAAATCCGGTTGTATGATGAAAATGACCAGACTATTGATTTCACAGGATATGAAAAAATGAAGCTGCATATGATCGACAACTACCCTGCCGTAGAAAGCAGCATGATTATCAATAATAAAGAATATTCTGGGTTCTTTGGGCTTGACAGCGGAGCGGATGATGCACTTACGGTAGCTTCCCCTTTTGCAAAAAATAATGCTTTGGTAAATAACATGAAAACGATAGGTAAAGCCACAGCAAGAGGTTCTGACGGTTCTGTATATGAAATGCCTGTTGTTCTCTGTCCGGCGGTTAAATTCGCTCAGAAATATCTTTATAACCTCCCGATTACGCTTTCCGGCTCCACAGAAGGAATTGATTCTACAGAAAAAATGGCGGGATTTTTTGGTAATCAATTCTTAAAAAGGTTCAATACAGTGATTGATTTCAAGAATGGATTTATTTATTTTAAACTGAATAAAAATTTGTACTCGGAGTTTAATTAGCTGTAAAAGTTAATTATACATATTCTATAAGCTTATATCGAGTCCATTTCAACCATCTTAAAACAATCCAAATAAATTAATAATGAATAAGTTATGGTTTATAAGATTAAAATCCTTAATTTTGCACCCCGAAAATAAGGTTTAGAGATATGAAAAAAATTGGTGAACACAGAACACTTCTTGGAGTAGATAAAAATGTTACTTTAAAAGAATTAAAGACCATTTACAGAAATGTGATGAAAGATACCCATCCTGATAAATTCATTAATGATGAAGCTGGAAAGATAGAAGCAGAAGAAAAAAGCAAGTCTGTAATTGAAGCGTATCACTTTTTGGTAAGTATTAATTCTGAAACACAGGAAAAATACAAAGAAGAATATACTGAAACCATTACAAAATCTAACATCCAGGATTTCTATCTTGAGAAGTCAATTTTAATGGTTCAGCATTTAAACGGAAATATGTATGAGTATATGGGAGTTCCAAGAAATACTTATATCAAAATGGTCAACGCTGATTCACCAAGCCGTTTTGCAAGAAGACACATCTATGGAAACTTTATCTACAGAAAGTCTGGAGAGGCTATGGCAGATTAATCTTTTCCTATTACAATATTTGAAGACTTTCAGTTTATTCTGGAAGTCTTTTTTTGTTTTCAATCAATATTATGTTTCGGCTAAAGCAATTATTTGATGTTGTAGAATTACCTTCGTCTACGCCCAGGATTATACTCCGCTCTTATTGAATTTTTTAAATTTATGGTTGTCATTCTGACCAAGGAAGAATCTCAATTGTAATCAAACCCATGAGATTCTTCACTACATTTCATTTCGTTCAGAATGACATAAGCTGATAATTCAACTTAAAAACAACTTCTTTTCTTTTCATAAACATCGTCCGGCTTTTATTGCTATATAATTACTCATCAATAGAAATGGGCTTTAGCCTAAACCTATCAAAACATAATCAACAAAAAAGCCGCATCAAAAAATGATACGGCTTTTAGGTTAATTAAAGGTTTAATTTATTTATCTAAATGCTTAGGAGTAAATCCGTCCTCATTCAGTTCTCTGTGTACATATTCTGCTTTCATTTCAGCTTCGTAGTCTACTTTAGTATCTTTACCCATTCTTCTTAGAACAGAGTCAAATAGAGAGTATACTACTGGTACAATGATCAATGTAAGGAATAGTGACGATGTCAAACCACCGATTACTACCCATGCAAGACCTTTGTTCATCTCAGCTCCGGCACCTGTTGCCAATGCGATCGGTAACATACCGAAGATCATCGCAATGGTAGTCATCAGGATCGGACGAAGACGGGCATGGTTAGCCTGTACCAAGGCATCATGAGTATTTGCTCCTGCTGCTTTTCTCGCATTCGTAAAGTCAACGATAAGGATTGCATTCTTCGCTACAAGACCAATCAACATAATCATCCCTAGCATTGTGAAAATGTTCAGTGAGTTGGCAGTTAAGGCAAGGATTACCATTACCCCGATCATCGCTAACGGGATTGAGAACAATACCACGAAAGGATATACAAAACTGTCATACAATGAAACCATTACCAGGTATACCAATACGATAGCTGCCAATAATGCAATTCCTAACGTACCGAAACCTTCCTGCTGGTTCTCCATATCTCCACTCCAAATGTACTCTACCCCTACAGGTTTTTTAGTGCTCTTCATGAACTGATCTGCCCATTCATTAGCAACGTCCCCTACTGGTCTTCCTACTGCTTTAGCTCTTACTTTTACTGAAGGTGATTTATCTCTACGTTCAAGCAAACTTGGTCCTGAACCCATTTTTACATCAGCAAACTGGCTTAAACGAACCTGCTGCCCCTGAGGGTTTGTAAACATAAGGTTTTTCACATCATCGATAGATTGTCTGTTGACATCTCCGAAACGGATATTGATATCATATTCATATTCTCCGGCTCTGAATTTCCCATCTGTATTTCCGTTGAATGCAGTCTGCATCGTCTGTCCTACACTTGAAAGGTTTAAGCCTAGAGAAGACATTTTATCTCTGTCAATACTTACCTGAACTTCCGGGCTACCGGTATCTGTTGATAATTCGGCATCTACCGCTCCAGGAACTTTTTTCAATAGTTCTAAGATTCTGGTTGCTTCTTTTACTGCTGTTTCGTTATCAGGTCCTGTTACTACCATTTCAATTGGAGCATTTTCAGCACCCATGATACCGATTGGAGCCGTTTTAAATTCAACTCCTGTGAATTTCTCTTCCAGCTGTCTTTTTATTTTTGCAGCTTTAATGTTGGTACTTTCAGAACGTTCAGATTTATCTGTTAAGTTTACCTGAACCTCAGATTGGTATGTTGTTGCCTGAGCTCCACCAAAACCTGTAGACTGCTGTCCAACTGTTGTAATAAGGTCTACAACATCTTTATCATTTCTTAGAAACTTCTCAACGTCTAATGTTAATTGGTTTGTTTTTTCAACGGTTGCATCTTTTGACAATTCCATTTGTACTAAGAACTGACCTCTGTCAATTGGTGGGAAGAACTCACCTCCAATGAATCCGAATGCTACCAACATGAATGAACTGATTAAGACAATAAATGTAATTACTACTGTTGAAATTCTTCTTAAGGTCGTTTTCAGACACCATTCAAGAATTCCTGTAATCCAGTGTGTAAACTTGTCAATTAATCCTTCAAACCAAAGAATAAATTTCTCAAACCAGTTTTTTCCTGTTAAATGTTCCAGTTTACCGAATCTTGATGATAACCAAGGAATGATGGTAAATGAAGCTAACAATGATAATAGGGTTGCAATAACTACCGTGACGCAGAACTGAGCCAAAATGTTCGCTACAAGACCTGAACTCATCGCAATCGGTAAGAATACCACTACAATTACCAATGTAATTGCAGCAACGGTAAATCCGATCTCTGATGCTCCGTCATAAGCCGCTCTGATTTTGCTTTTACCCATCTCCATGTGACGGTAAATGTTTTCCAGTACAACAATCGCGTCATCCACCAGGATACCTACCACAAGCGAAAGTCCTAGTAAGCTCATCAAGTTCAAAGTATATCCCATCAGGTTCATTCCGATGAACGCTGCCACCAATGAAGCTGGGATAGAAACCATTACAATGAACGCGTTTCTGATACTGTGAAGGAATAATAACATTACAATGGCCACGAGGATAATCGCTAAGAATAAGTCGAAAATAACGTGGTTAGCTGATTCAAGGGTAAATTCTGTAGTATCGTTTACAATTTTTACTTTTACTCCCTGAACTTTATAAGCCTCTTCTACTGTTTTAATTGTTTTCTGAACACTTTCAGATACGGATACCGCATTCGCATCAGACTGTTTTTTAACCTGCATCAAAATGGTCGGAAACTGATTGAATCTCGCTACCTTTTCTACATCTTTCTGAGAGTCGAAAACAGTTGCAATATCAGACAAACGTACCTGAGCTCCATTTTTATTGGAAACTACAAGGTTGTTCATTTCCTCAGTAGATTTATATTTTCCTGATAGTCTGATCGTAGATTTTGTAGTTCTCGTTTTCAAACTTCCTGTAGGGAAATCAAGGTTTGATGAAAGGATTGCTTGCTGTACGTCTCCAATTGAAAGTCCGTACCCCTGCAGTTTTTTCTCATCAAGATTCACCTGAATTTCTCTCTCCTGCCCTCCTACAAGGTCTACCTGAGCCACACCGTTTACACGGGAGAAAATAGGTTCAATCTTTTTATCTAATAAGTCATAAAGGTCCTTACTGTTTAATTTATCAGATGAAATACTCATCGTGATAATCGGTAGATCATCTAAAGAGAACTTGTTCAGAGAGGGAGCTTTCACGTCGTCCGGAAGGTCTGCAAGAATAGCATTTACCTTTCTTTGAGCATCATTCAAAGCATAATCTACATCGGCACCATCGTTCAATTGAACCATGATTACGGATAAACTCTCGTATGAAGAAGATTCTACTTTTTTTACGTTTTCCAGGGAACCTACGGCGTCTTCAATCTTTCGGGTAACGGATGTTTCCACCTCGGCAGGTGAAGCTCCCGGATATACCGTAGAAATGGTTACCATGTTGGTTTCAAACTTCGGAATCAATTCGTATCCCATGAGCGTATAGCTCAGGATACCTCCCAACGTCAGAATTGTAAATAATACAATTACCAGCGAGGGTCTTTTAATGGATATTTCTGCTAACTTCATGGGTCTGCTACTTTATAATATTCACTTTAGATCCATTGTCCAGATTGATCTGTCCGCTGGTTACCACCTGCTCTCCATCATTCAATCCACTTAGAACCTGAACTTTATCTCCGTAAACTTTTCCAATGGTTACTTTGATCAATTTAGCAACACCATTCTGAACAACGAATAATTGCCCTGAACTTACTCCATTTACAAAAGCTTCTGCTGGAACTGTCAGCATATTCTGAGTTTCTGCACCGTTATTTGTACTGAATTTAGCTGTTGCATACATACCCGCTTTTAGATTTCCTCTGTTCTGAACTTCAATTTCCACAGGGAAATTCAGAGAAGCATCACTTTTAGGAGCGATGAAAGTAATTCTACCTACGAACGAATCCTCAGGTAAAACATTTACTTTAATCGGAACTTCCTGACCTAACTGGATTTTTCCGATCTGGCTTTCATCTACTAAAACAGATAATTTTAAGCTGTTGATATTAACGATCTCAAACATAGAAGTTCCTACCGAAACAACTGTTCCAGGTTCTACCAACTTTTTATTGATTGTTCCGCTGATCCCTGCACGGATGCTGGTGTCATTCACTCTTACTCCCTGAGCTTTCACAGCTGCCTGTGCATTTTTCAGTTGAAGTCTTGAATTATCAACCTGCTGTTTCGTAACCCCTCCTGTTTTGAAGGCATTTTCGTAACGCTGATTATCAATAATAGCATTCTGCAAATTATTCTGAGCCTGTGTAACATCTACTTCGATAGCATCTCTCTTGATGGTTGCTAAAACCTGACCTGCACTTACTCTTGAACCTTCTTTTACCAAAACGCTTACAATACGTCCGGCAATTTCAGAAGACTGGTTCATTTCCTGCTTAGGAATGAAAGTTCCGTTGGCAGAGTAGTCTGTATCAATATTTTCTCTTGTAACAGTTACAATATTTACATTGATTTTATCTACCTGTTTGGCAACTTCTTTTACTTCCTGCGTCTGCTTTTCTTTGTTCCCTGCAATCTTGTAAGCGGCTAAACCTACCAGTACTGCTGCTACGATGATATATATTAAAGTTTTTTTCATTTTAGTTTATTATAAGTTTTGTAGTGTGTTTAGTTCACCCTTAGCTTTTATCAGCTTGATCTCTGCCTGTTTGTAATCCAGCAATGCATTAGAATAGTTCTGTTTTGCCTGTGTCAAAGCATTTTCAGAATCCAGAACTTCTGTAAGTGTTGCTAACCCATACTGATAGTTGGACTGAGTATTTTTCTGAACTCTTTCTGCCAATCCAACATTATCTTTCATGCTTTCGATATTAATCAACGCATTTTCCATATTGGTGACTGCATTTTTATAATCAAGATCTAAGCTCAGCTGAGTCTTCTGAATATCCTGATCTATATCCTGAATATCAATTTCTGCCTGATTAATCTTCGCTTTTGTAGCTCCTCCCGTGAAAATAGGAATATTTACATTCAAACCAATTGCTGAATAATCACTCCAAAGAACGCCATTACTAAGACCATTTGTCAACGGGAATTTTGCTCCGTTTGCTCCCCATCCGTAGTTCGCAGTAAGATTTACTGATGGATAAAGATAAGCTTCGGTTGCTTTTTTATTGAACACCAAAAGTTCTCTGTTTTTATTTAAAACCTTAATTTCTGTACGATTATTAAGATTTACGCTGCTCGCAATCAGTTCAGGTTTTGGTTCAATCGTTTTTTCTTCAAGTTCGATGTCTGTAGAAATCGGGATTCCCATATAAAACTTCAAAGCATTTTTTGAAAGTTCAACAGAGTTGATTAAAGTCTGTTTATTGGAACCAATATTCGTAAGCTGAACATTTGTTCGGTCTAAATCGATTGATTTTGCCAAACCGTTATCAACCAAACTTTTAATAACATTTCTTACTTTTTCAGTGTTGGCATAACTGGCAGTAACCGTTTTAAGATTTTCTTCCTGTACGAACACCTGATAATAAGCTGTTGCTACATTTTCAATAATCTGTTCATTGGTTAACTCAGCATTCAGTACATAAAACTCTCTTGTTGATTTTGCAGCTTTAAGTCCGGTAAATACCCTTTGATCAAAAATCGCCTGCTGAAGTTGTACAGAAGCTGTGGAACCCCAAGGTTGTCCAAACTGAGCTCTGATTTTCTCTCCTCCAAATTCCAGCAAAGATTCCTGAATAATTGGATTATATGTAAGTCCGGCTGTAGCAGTGATTTGTGGAAGGGCACCGGCTCTGGCTTCATCAATCTTATATTCGGCTTTTTTGACTTGTAAAGCAGCTTTTTTAGCTTCTGCTTTATTTTGAAGTGCCTGTTTTATTGCTTCCTGCAGGGAAACCTGCTGCTGGGCAGACATCAATGTAGAGCCGAAAATCATAAATGCTGAAGCTATCCCAATTTTTAGCTTTGTAGCAGTTATACGTTTTCTATTCATAATTTTATACTTCGTTTATTTTTTATTTAATTTTCAGTCATTATTTATTTCTAAATGACGAATCATTGGTAGAAATACTTTAGTTTTTTTTTAGTTTTTGAACAACATGTTGATAATAATCTCTTTTCGTTCAGAAATAATTTTATCATATTCCTCATCATTAATTAATAAATTCTCCATAAATAATGGTCTTATGGCACTTGGGAACACCAATAACGAAACCATATTCAGAATGAACTGAACGGGTGCCATTTTCTCAATATTTCCCAATTCCATTTCTTTTTCGATATCCTTATACATTTCGTTCAGGATATTTTCTTCAATTTCTCTTTGATGGCAGGTTCCCTTATTGATCTGTGATACGATATACGTTTCCAGATATGGATACTGAAGGCTTGTAGAAAGACTGCTTTCTATGAATTTGCTGATCTTTTCTTTAAAAGGCAGATCAGAATTCTGAATGATGTTCGATTTTTCCTGTTCTACTCTTTGCGCTTCATCAAAGATGATCTGGATAAGCTTATCTCTTGAACGGAAATAATAATTAATAAGGGTTCTATTCACTCCAGCTTCATCTGCAATCTCCTGCGTAGTAGCATCAAATTTTCCTTTCACAAAGAACAAATGTTTCGCTGTCTCCTTGATCAATTCCTGTGTTTGGTCTTTTTTTGCTTGATTTGACATTTTTGTTAAACAAATTTGTGCAAATTTATAGTAAAATTTATTTTTGACAAAATTGTTAAACAAAAAAATTAAACAAAATTGTTATGACATCCATCATGTTTCGGATTTAAAAGTTGGAATTAAAAAAAATTCTCCTCAGCAAAAAATCACTGAGGAGAATTATATTTCGGAAAAATCAGCAACCGAAAATTTCTCGAAAGGAAACAAAAAAACGAGCAGAAATTTCTGCTCGTTTTTATTTTTATAATAATTTGATTTTATCTTCCAGAATATCTATAACCTTATCTTTATAAAGTCCTCCAACCGCTTTTTTAAAGTTCTTCTTGCTCATTCCCAGCTCATCTTTGATCTCTTCAGGAGAAGACTTATCTGATACATACAGAAGGCCGTAATTTTCTTCCAGTTTGTCCAGAATTTTCTTCTTGAACTCATCAATATTTTCAAAACCTTCCGGCTGTAAAGAAATATCTATTTTCCCATCCTCACGTATTGCTTTGATGTATCCTTTTTCTTCTGATAACGGATATAGTTTTTTGAAAACATCAGAAACATAGATTAATCCTATATATTGCTTGTTGATGATAACATTCCAGCCCAGTTCACTTTCGTTCATCATGAGCAAATCTACTTTGTCACCTTTTTGAAACGGAAGATCAGTATACTG
Source organism: Chryseobacterium sp. IT-36CA2 (assembly GCF_949767875.1). NCBI lineage: Bacteria > Pseudomonadati > Bacteroidota > Flavobacteriia > Flavobacteriales > Weeksellaceae > Chryseobacterium > Chryseobacterium sp. IT-36CA2. The sequence continues at coordinate 622,457 of NZ_CATKPG010000020.1, forward strand.
AGGATTTCTCTTAAACTTTGTGGTTCCTGTAATCAATTCCATATCTTCATCCACATAAATATAGACCAGATATCTTTTTCCTTCAATAATTTTAGTTTTCTGCTGTTTGTAAGGAATAAATAAATCTTTAATGATTCCCCAATCCATAAAAGCTCCACTTGGAAGACTTTGTACACAGCTCATTACTGCAAACTCTCCTACTTCAGCCAATGGAATTTCAGTAGTTGCTTTTAATTTATCATCATCCTGATAGACAAAAACATCAACTTCCTCTCCTATTTCTTTTTCGTCCTGCATAAATATTTTAGGCAGAAAAGCTTTCTCACCGGATTCATCTACGAGGATCCATCCTGAATTAATTTTTTCTGAAATTGTTAAAGTTTGAGTTTTTCCGAGTTGCATTGATGATAAAATTAGCTGACAAAGGTACGGAAATTTGAAGATGCCAACCTAGTCAATACTATTATAATTCTTTTAACTGCTTCATAAAAGTAACTAAACATTTATAAAACATAAATTAATTTTACCTTACAATGAATAGTTTTGGCTGAAGCCAAAGGATTGATTATAAAAAAAATAAACGGGCTAAAGCCCGTTTCTATTGAATATTATAATTTCGAAATATACTCCATGAGTTCACGTTTGCTGCTTTCGAAATCAAAGGCATCAGTCACCAGAAAGTAATGTTCTTTGTCTGCGCAGTTACGATACATAGATTTAGCTAATGCCAACTTATTATTATCAAAGCTTATTGATTTCACCAAATCTCTTATTTGTGCAGCAGTAAACATTGAAACACGCATCTGTTGATTAATCATGGTAATTTTCCCATCATCAAACCTTTCATTTTGCATCATCGTATCAAAAAAATGGCGGAAAGATTGAGTATCCATCGCATTTCCATTATTATATCCGCCTCCGGGTTGATTTCCGTAAGGGTTGTTCCAGATATCATTCCAGTCGTTAAATCCATACTGATTTTGAAGAGGATAAGAATCCAGAAGATATAAACCTTCATTGGTGAAGAAATCAAGTACCATTCTACTGTTATTGCTCAGCCTCAAAGTTGTTCTGTAGATCAGAAAACCATTCTCGTAGATTGAAATGGGCATTCTTCCTGAAGAAAGATCAAAGAATCTGTATTTTCCGGAGCCGTTTGCCATCATCTGATTACCCACTTCAACGGTAAAAAAACCCTGTTCAGGAATTCTCAGAAAAACTTCTGCATATCCGTAGTTTCTGTCCCATTGATAATTAGATTTTGGAGATCTATTTCCAGCTCCATTCCCATTTCTCTGAGGAATGGTAGTATTTCCTAATCTCGACTGATCAACAATTTTATTTCTTTCATCCGGGCTTTTAGAAGCTCTCATTTCTGTGGCTGAAGCTTCATTTTTCAATAATTCTCCTGCCTTCCCTGCTTCCTGCGCAAATGCGCTGATTCCTGCCAAAAGCATCCAACTTATAAAAATCTTTTTCATGTATGAAATTTTCAGAAACCATCTCCATTTTTATGCCAAAAAAAGGAGAAACCAAATTGATTTCTCCTTTTTATATTTAAATGATTAAATTTTTTAATCAAATATTACATATGAATAGGTCTTTTTGCTGTAGCATCCAATGCAGCTTCTTTGATAGCCTCTGCATACGTTGGGTGAGCATGAGAACTTCTTGCAATATCTTCAGCACTTGCACGGAATTCCATAGCAATTACCCCTTCAGCAATAAGGTCAGCAGCTCTTGCTCCAATGATATGCATTCCTAAAACTTCATCTGTTTTTTCGTCTGCAATAATCTTAACAAGACCATCGATATCACCACTTGCACGGCTTCTACCTAACGCTCTCATTGGGAAAGATCCTACTTTGTAAGCTACCCCTTCTTCTTTTAACTGCTCTTCAGTTTTACCAACTCCAGCTACTTCCGGCCATGTGTAAACAACTCCCGGGATAAGGTTATAGTTGATGTGAGGTTTTTGTCCAGCCAATGTTTCAGCAACAAATACTCCTTCTTCTTCAGCTTTGTGAGCCAACATAGCCCCTTTGATAACGTCCCCGATCGCATAGATATTAGCAACATTAGTCTGAAGGTGATCGTTTACTTTCACTCTCCCTCTTTCGTCAAGCTCTACTCCTGCTTTTTCAAGACCAAGACCATCTGTATAAGGTTTTCTACCTACAGAAACTAAACAGTAATCTCCTTCTACTACTACTTCTTCTCCTTTTTTATCTTTAGCAGTGATCTTTACAGTATCTCCGTTTCTTTCAACCGCAGAAACCGCAGTAGAAAGCATAAACTTCATTCCTTGTTTCTTAAGAACTTTAGTCAATTCTTTGCTTAAAGCTCCATCCATTCCAGGGATGATTTTATCCATAAATTCAACAACAGTTACCTGAGCTCCTAATCTTAGGTATACAGAACCTAGTTCAAGACCGATAACCCCACCTCCGATTACTACTAAATGCTTAGGAATTTCTTTAAGGTTTAAAGCTTCCGTAGAAGTAATCACTCTTTCTTTGTCTAAAGAGATGAAAGGTAATGCAGATGGTTTAGAACCTGTTGCAATGATTGTATATTTAGATTCGATCGTTTCAGAAGAACCGTCGTTTTTAGTAACTTTAATCTGAGTAGCAGATTCGAAGCTTCCTACCCCTTCAAAAACAGTAATCTGATTTTTGTTCATCAGGTAGCTGATTCCGTCTGTATTTTGTTTGATCACTTCGTTTTTACGTTCGATCATTCTTGCGATATCTGCCTGTGGCTCATTGATGATGATTCCGTGACCTGCAAAATTATGTTTTGCATTTTCGAAATGTTCAGAGCTGTCAAGAAGCGCTTTTGACGGAATACATCCAACGTTAAGACAAGTTCCGCCTAAAGTTGAATATTTTTCAATAATTGCTGTTTTGAAACCTAATTGTGCTGCACGGATAGCAGCAACATAACCACCGGGACCAGAACCTATTACGGTAACATCGAATTGACTCATGTTATTGTATGAATTTGTTTATTATTATCTATCTTAATTCTCACAAATTTACATATAAATTACCAAGCACCAAAGTGAGTTTTATCAATTTTAAAAATGATAATTATATGCTTTAGTTTTATGAAAAATGTTATTTTATGAACTTTATATTTTCCTCATTCCCCTTTTTCAGGTAAATTGCGGTAAAGACAAGCGGTTTATCAGCTGATGCATTATCAAAATGAAGGATTTTTACATTTTTAGGTTCGTAAAAAGCATCACCTTCATGAAGAACCACTTTTTCTTGTCCTTCTATTTGAAAAACTGCTTCACCGGAATTGATTATTCCTAAAACGGGACAGGGATGCAGATGTTCTGGCGCTCCTTGTCCTGCAGCCATTGTTATTTCCTGAATTTCTGTGAATTTAACTTTCTGATCAAGAGCAGTTTTTAACAATTCTTTTCTGGAGATTGTCTTCTGCTGAGCCAGCATTCCAACAGCATTCAACATCAAAATAACAATGATAAATGGTTTCATAAATTTAATATTTATTAATTACACATTCAGCTTTCCTTGTCCAAATTCACCTGTACTTTCAAAAAAAGAACCTCCGTACACATACCATTCAAGGCTTTCCAAAAACTCTACTGCATTTTCCGGGGTTATATTTGGGCGGTCTTTTTTAGAAACAATTCCTTTGTACCATCTTCCTGATTTGGAAAAGCTTTCATATTCCACAAAATAATGAATCCATATTCTCTGGCACAACTTGCACTGTTGAATCGTTACTTCCCCGTATCTCCCGTTGGTATGATCAGTTCCTAATGCTGAACTTCTATATTCTGTATAATTTGAATTGGGCTTCTCACAGGCACATCCTAATTTCTGGATCTTATTCATGAATGAAAAATTGGTTTTCAGATAAAATTTATAACTCCAAAAGTAAGAAATTAACAACCCATAAAGCAAATGGAGTCATCAAGGTTGTATCAAATCCAATAAAAGCTTTTCGTATTTATCCAAAATAATATTCTTCGAGAATCTGGATTTAATAGAATTTTTTATGGCATCTCTGTTATAGTTGCTCTGCAATACTTTTACAATCTGCTGGGCGAAACCATCATAGTTTTCAATATTCGCGATTTCCCCGTTTACATTGTGCTGAATGATTTCATTGATTCCTCCGGGACAGTTGTTGGCCAGAGAATACGTTCCGCAGGCACCTGCTTCCAGAAGCACGTTGGGAAATCCTTCATATCTTGAAGAAAGAACAAATAAATCCGCATATTTCAGATATTGGTAGGGATTTTCCTGTCTGCCATGGAAAATGACTTTTTTTAATCCTAAAAGCTCCTTTGTCTGAAGCAACAGATCTTTATCTTTTCCGTCTCCTAAAATATGAAGGATAATATTTTCGTTCTTCAGTCTTGAAAAAACCTTCAACAAGTTGTCAAATCCTTTTCTGGAAGATAAATTACCAATAGCCACTACATTTTTATAATTGTATTTGAAGCATTCCGGTTTTACAGATACAGCCATTTTATCTTCAATAAAATCAAAGTCTACAGGATTATTGATCTTGACAATTTTTTTCTTTTTAATATTAAAATTATCGACAAGATCCTTCATCATATCATCACTTTGAGCAATGATTCTCTGATAGTTATTGTAAAAATTATAGAAAAATTTAATTTCTTTACGGGTTACATGCTCGGTAACAACGTTGGTTTCCCTCGCGATGAATTTTGTTCTTGGAAAAAGTTTTATGAATAGGGATAAATAAGCATTTACCTCTCCGAAACCTGAGAAAACAATATCCGGTTTTCTTCTGTAGATTTCTCCTAAAATAGGTCGTAATGAATGTCTTATTCTTTCGGTATTGATATCGATGATTTCGACATCTTTTTTAAGAAAATCCAGGTATCCGCCTTGTTTACGTAACAGCAAAATCTTGGGCTCAAACCGATCTCTGGAAAGATGGTTCGCTATGGTAGTAACAATCCTTTCTGCTCCTCCGGTCTCTAGGTCCGGCAGAATAAATATGACAGATATTTTTTTCATCATATCAAAGTTACTAAAAAGTTTGGTTATCTTTCTAATATTGGAAGGGTGAAAATTGCTGTTTTGGTGGTTATTAACAGAAATTAACTAAGCTTCAAAACTCTGCTTTAGTTTATAATTTCAGCCGGAGCAAAGTCTGTGTAAAAATAGAGCAAGCTCTTCTACTGAAAAGCTTGCTCTATTTTATTTATATTTTAAAAATATATTGATTTTCTAATTTGCTACGTCACTAATGAATTTAATTCTCAGCATTCTTACTTCTTCATCAGACAGTTCATCCCCGAATTCATCCAGCAATACTTTCATGCTGTCGCTTTCAGATTCGTTCATGAATTCCATGAATCCGTCTACGATGTCTTCGTCAAAATTATCTTCAATATAGTAGTCGATATTCAGTTTTGTTCCCTGATATACAATCCTTTCCATTTCTTTAAGAAGTTCATCCATAGAAAGGTTTTTAGCTCTTGCGATATCTTCAAGATCAATCTTTTTATCAGTGCTCTGGATAATAAAAACTTTATGGCTTGATTTATTGGCCACCTGCTTCAGTACCATATCCTGAGTACGTTCGATATTATTATCTTCTACGTATGTTTTGATGTAGTCTGCGAATTCCTTACCATATTTTTTGGCTTTTCCTTCGCCTACTCCATAGATTTTGGTAATTTCATCTACTGTGATCGGATATTGAACTGTCATATCCTCCAAACTTGGATCCATAAACACCGTATAAGGCGGAATTCCATGTTTTTTGGCTACTTTCTTTCTCAGTTCTTTCAACAGGGTAAAAAGTTTCTGATCTAAGCCTCCGCCAGCCTGCTGCTGTACCTGATCACTTTCCGCTTTTGCCTGAGTAAGGTCAAATTCCCTGTCTTCAGCAATTAAAAATACTTCTTTGGATTTACCATTTACGACATTTCTTCCTTTTTCTGTAATCTTTAAAACACCGTAAGTTTCAATATCTTTTTGTAAAAAATTCTGAACAGTTGCTTGTCTCAGAATTGTTTTCCAGTAATTATCTTTTTCCTCTTTTCCAAAACCAAAATAAGAGCTTTGTTCAAGTTTGTAAGATTTTGTAACTGCATTTTCTTTTCCTACAATGACAGAGATCAGGTCTTTGGACTTGAATTTTTCTCCTGTATCACTGATCAGTTCCAGCGACTTTTCCATGTCTGCCGTAGCATCCTTTAATTTTGGCGGATTGGAAGAATTGTCACACATTTTTGCCCCGTCACCATTTATCGGATCGAAACTTTCACCAAAATAATAAAGAATATATTGTCTTCTGCTCATTGAAGTTTCAGCATAGCCTACCACTTCATTTAAAAGCTGAAGTCCTATTTCTCTTTCTGAAACGGGCTTCTGTGCCAGGAATTTTTCCAATTTTTCAATATCTTTCGGATCGTAGAATGCCAGACAATGACCTTCACCTCCATCTCTTCCTGCTCTTCCGGTTTCCTGATAATAACTTTCCAGTGATTTCGGGAAATCATAATGGATTACAAAACGCACATCGGGTTTATCAATTCCCATCCCGAAGGCAATGGTTGCCACAATTACATCTACTTCTTCCATCAGGAATTTATCCTGATTGGCCACTCTCACTTTCTGATCAAGACCGGCATGATAAGGAAGTGCATTGATTCCGTTGACCTGCAGAAGCTGGGCAAATTCTTCAACTTTTCTTCGGCTCAGGCAATATACAATTCCTGATTTTCCTTTATGCTGATTGATGAATTTAACGATTTCCTTATCTATATTGATTTTAGGACATACTTCATAGTATAGATTAGGACGGTTAAAACTTTCTTTGAATACCAATGCATTCGTCATTCCTAAAGTTTTCTGGATATCATCCTGCACCTTAGGAGTGGCAGTAGCCGTCAAAGCAATCACCGGTACACTGGCGATTTTGTCTATAATCTGTTTCAGATTCCTGTATTCCGGTCTGAAATCGTGTCCCCATTCTGAAATACAGTGCGCCTCATCAATAGCAAAGAAAGAAATTTTCACGTCTTTCAAAAACTCCAGATAATCATCTTTAATTAATGATTCAGGAGCTACATACAGAAGTTTGGTTTTACCGCTTTTGATATCATCAAAAACCTGTTTGGTCTGCGTTTTGTTTAATGATGAATTCAATACGTGTGCTACTCCATCCTCAGATGAAAGACCGTTCACCGCGTCTACCTGATTTTTCATCAACGCTATTAGGGGTGAAACGACTATTGCCGTACCTTCCGAAATAAGTGCCGGAAGCTGATAACATAATGATTTTCCACCACCTGTAGGCATTAAAACAAATATATCTTTCCCATTCAATAGATTGTCTATAATTTGTTCCTGCTGGCCCTTAAAAGTAGAAAAACCAAAATACTTTTTTAATTCGCCTGATAAATTGGCTTTTTTTGCACTCATCTAATTTTCTATTGCTAAATTTGCAACTCACCCAAAGTTATAAAAATTCTGCTTAAAATAAAAGCGAACGAATTTATAAAAAATAAAATTTATATTAAATATTCTTTTTAAAATATAACGTTTTTTAAGAACTTTTTTGTATACCTTATTATCATAAAATGGATAGAACCAACATTATATCAATTGCAAAAAGCACTTTAGAAATAGAAATTTCTGAACTCGAAAAATTAAAAAACAGACTTGATGACCAATTTGCGCAGGCAGTAGAGATTATTAATTCGGCAAAAGGAAAGCTCATCGTGGTAGGAATTGGAAAATCTGCTCACGTAGGAAATAAAATTGTAGCGACCTTAAACTCAACAGGTACCCCTTCGCAATTCCTTCATGCTTCAGAAGCTATTCATGGAGATCTTGGGGTGATTCAGAAACAGGATGTTGTTTTATGCATCTCCAATTCCGGAAATTCACCTGAAATTGCAAATCTGGTTCCTTATTTGAAAGATTATTCATCCGCTTTGATAGGAATGACAGGAAATAAGACCAGTAAACTGGCTGAGTTTTCTGAAGTTATTTTAGATACCCATGTAGATGTTGAAGCGTGCCCGAATAAATTGGCTCCTACAAGTTCTACAACTATACAAATGGCGTTGGGAGATGCTTTGGCAGTGGCTTTGATGGAACTGAATGACTTTAAAGCTAATGATTTTGCCAAATTTCATCCTGGAGGAAGCTTAGGAAAAAATCTTACATCTAAAGTGGAGCAGTTTCTTTCTTCACAAAAACCACAGGTTACAGAAGATGCATCCATAAGAGATGTTATTATCTCGATCAGTGGTTCAAGCCACGGAATTACAGTGGTAACGAATGCAGATCAGATTATTGGTGTTATCACAGATGGTGATTTGAGAAGAATGCTGATGAAAGGAGAAGATATCAGCAAAGTATCGGCTAAAGATATTATGTCTGCCCGCCCAAGAACAATTGAGAAGGATTCTTTAGCCAAAGAAGCTATGAAAATTCTGAAAGAAAATAATATCGGACAGCTTGTAGTAACAGAAAACGGAAAGTATTTCGGGATCATAGATCTGCATAAACTGCTGGACGAAGGAATTAATTAGAGATAGAAATCCAGAGGTTGGAGATTAATAAGACAATTTGCAGATTAAAAGTAAAATTTAACTAATACCCTGCAAACTCTTACTTCTGTCATTTTTTTTATAAATTTGCGCTGTAAAAATTTTATTCTGTGAGTGATGGTAAAGACATGTCCTTTCTTGGACATATAGGAGAATTAAGAGGGCACCTGATCCGTTCGATTATTGCTATCATAATTGCGGCTTTTGTTGTGGGCTTTAATATCAACTGGATTATGGACCATATCTTTTTTGGACCCACCAGAAATGATTTCCCTACCTTCAGAATTGTTAATCATTTTTCAAGAATGATTTTAGGGGAAGACAGTATTCATCTTCCAAAAGAGTTCCCTGTTCGTGTACAGAGATTGTATCAGCAGTTCAATGTGATGATGGCTGTTTCTATTTTTGGGGGAATGGTAGCTGCATTCCCTTATATTGTATGGGAATTATGGCGTTTCATTGGTCCTGCTTTACATCCAAAGGAAAGAAAGAATTCTATTTATATTATCAATGCGGTATGGATGCTTTTCATGACCGGGGTATTGTGTGGTTATTTTTTAATCCTTCCGTTTGCTGTTAATTTTGGGGTTATCTTTAAAATTTCAGACATTATCGTTCCGCTTTATGACTTAAGTGATTATACCACCTTATTTTTACAGGTCGTTTTGGGTATGGGAGTTATTTTTCTTTTCCCTATCCTTATCTACTTCCTCACCAGTATCGGAATTCTTACCCCTACCTTTATGAAGACCTATCGTCGTCATGCTATAGTTTTGATTATGGTAGTGGCAGCAATCATTACTCCAGCCGACGTTTTGAGTATGATCATGGCTGCATTACCACTGCTTGTTCTTTATGAATTCAGTATTATGATGTGTAGTTATACTTATAAAAAAGCACAGAAAAGTAACGGAAACCTTCCGGCAGTACAGAAATAATTTAATTAATCAACGATATAAAAAGAGCTGGTTTTCCATTGTGAAAATCAGCTCTTTTTTTATTACACCCCTCCCAATACATCAATTTATTTTTTCTTAAAATATAATAATTGATTAAAAATTTTTCACAATTAAGACTAATTAAAGTTATTAATTTTAAAATTAAATCAAAATCAATAAATAAATACTTTTAATTAATTATTCACATACAATTGATTAGATTTACACAAAATTCACAAAACCAAAACCAAATCAATATATTATTTCATGAAAAAGAAAATTATTTTCGTTTTTGCGTTAGCAATAGGGCTAACGAGTTTACAAGCACAACGTTGGGAACCCGTATCTCAAAAGATTACTCCGATCAGGAAAGAAGTGAATGTTATTCATGCTTACAAATTTGATCTTAATGCACTGAGAGAGCTTTTAAAAAATGCTCCGGAAGCCGGAAAAGGAAGTCCGGTAGTCATTTATTTACCTACTACAGATGGAAGAGTTGAAAGATTTTCTGTGTACAGCTCGCCTGTCATGGAAAAATCAATGGCAGATAGATATCAGTTAGGAGCTTATTCAGGAGTAGGTCTGGATAATCCAAGCAAACAGGTTAGACTTAGTACAGCACCCAATGATTTCCAATCGATGCTTTTTGATACTAAAACAGGTCTATATGAATTTATAGAGCCTATTAATAAGGAAAAGGATGTATTTGGAGTTTTCTTTAAGTCTAATAAAACATCGGACGGCCACCCTTTTGAATGTAAAGTATCCGAAACTGAACAATCAAAAAAGCAAATGAAAAAACTGCTCAATTCAAAGAGTGTTTGGGAAAAAGCAGGAAGTCAAAAAAAAAGTAATGACCAAAAATACAGAACTTATAGACTAGCTGTTTCTGTAAATGGTGAATATACCCAATTAGCAGGAGGAGTTCCGGGAGCAGCAGCCCGTATTAATGCTACTATAAACCGAGTAAACGGTGTCTATGAAAAGGACTTGGGAATTCATTTGATTGTACAGGATCTGCCACAACTTATTTTTACGGATCCCGCAACAGACCCCTATGCAGATGTTGTTCAAAATCCCAACGGTTCTTATTCTGCACCTGATGCATGGAATTTGCAAGTTCAGCAAACTTTAACCAATACTGCCGGTGTAGGGAATGGTGCTTATGATGTAGGTCATTTTTTCGGACATAGAGGTGGTGGCGGATCAGCCGGTGACATCGGAAACGTATGTAGAAACCCTGCCAATAATAACGATGACACTTCAAAAGGAGCAGGAATCACTTCTCCGAGTATCAATGATCAGCCTTTTGGTGATACCTTTGATATTGATTATGTAGCCCATGAGCTGGGACATCAGTTTGGAGGCCGTCATACGATGTCTGTCATTCATCCTCAGACAGACCGTCCCATAGAACCAGGATCAGGCTCCACCATTATGGGTTATGCAGGAATTACTGCTGCCAATGTTCAAATGAATTCTGATGCTTATTTTCACGTACTCAATATTGAACAAATACAACAATATGTAAATTCTCAAAATTGTGCTATTACCACTCCGGTTGCCAATACTCCACCGGTGATACAGCCCATTCCTACCAAAACAATTCCCAAAGGAACAGCTTTTGTGCTAACTGCGAGCGCTGCAGATGCTCAAAATGATCCTATGACCTATACCTGGGAGCAGTATGATATCGCAACTACTAAATTTAATAATGTAGATGCCAATCGTACTAATGGGGCAAACTTCAGATCGCTGATGCCTACCAATTCTCCAACACGTTATTTCCCCAAATTATCCAGTGTGCTCAATGGAAATCTTACCAATGCTCAGGATTGGGAAACGGTATCTAATGTCAGCAGAGAAATGAACTTTAAGGTAACGGTAAGAGATAATAATCCTGATGTTACCCAACAACAGACCCAAAGCAGTTTAGTTAAAATAAATGTAGGAAATGACGGACCATTTAAACTTACTTCATCCACAGTATATAATAATACCTCTGGAGCCATTACCTGGGACGTAGCCAATACAAATAATACGATTTATAACGTAGCAAATGTTAAAATAGATTATACAACGGATAATGGAAATACATGGACTGTTATTTCAGCATCAACACCTAATGACGGAGTAGAATCGTATTCATTTTCAACGCTTGCTGCTGGAGCTAATGTAAAGATAAGGGTAAGTGCTATTGACAATGTATTTTATGCCATTGGAAATGCTACTGTTTCTGCTGCTTCGGCTTGCTCGTCAACAGCACCCACAGGAGTTTCTGTTTCAGGGATAACAAAATCTTCCGCAACCGTAAGCTGGCCAGCTGTACAGGGAGCCACTTATTCTTTACAATATAGAAAAACAGGAAGTGCTGCATGGATTACCATTCCGGTGACTACAAATTCTTATCCTTTTACAGGATTAGAAGAAGCCACACAGTATGAAGTACAAATAGCCAATGTATGCGGATCTGCAACAGGAACTTATTCTACATCTGCTAATTTCACAACACTTTCATTTAGTGTATGTGCCGTTTCCTCAGATCCTTCTGATGAATTTATATCCAATGTTACGGTGACTCCTACCGGAATGGCCGCCGTTTCGAATAACAGTGTTGGATCAGCTTACACTAATTACACTACGGATGCTACGAAACTGATTACTCTTAAAAAAGGTTCTTCTGGCAACACCATCAGCATAGCAAAACAATGGTCAGGCACCAAATACAACGAAGGAGTAACTGCATGGATAGACTTCAATAAAGATGGAATATTCTCAAGCTCTGAGCAGATTTATACAAGTGCACCTAGTAAATTAACTCCGGTTTCGGGAACATTCTCCGTTCCTAATGATGCATATACCGGAGGAAATATCATTATGAGAGTGATGCTGGCTTACAGCGCCCAGCCAACAGATGCCTGTACCAGCCCTGAATATGGGGAAACTGAAGACTATCCTATCCTTATTCAGGATGCTCTTAGCACAAAAGATGTAACAAAAGACAATAATACAGTTCAAATTTTCCCTAACCCGGCAACTGATGTACTGAACGTTCTTAAAGTTTCATCCAAAGCTCAGTTTACGATTACTAATGCTGCAGGACAAATTGTAATGAATGGTCAGATTACAGACAATAAAATTGCTGTATCAAAACTGATTACAGGAGCTTATATCATTTCAATTGACGATAAGGGAACCTCTACAAACCTGAAATTCATTAAAAAATAAAACCAATCCATATTTACAGCCCGGCCATTGCCGGGCTTTTTTTTATGCTTTAAAATCTGTATTTAATTTGAGTTACGGCATGTCGCTATTAATTTAATTTTATACTTTTGAAAAGATTATTAATAAAAGCTTAAATGAAAAAGTTGTCATATACACTCTTATTTGTTTCAGGGCTGGCTTTCGGGCAGTTCTTTGAGAAGGGTAAAGTTTTCACCAAACAAGATACTTTAAAAGGGTCTAATACTAAGTTCAGAAATTTTTGGGATGTCAAAAAATATGATCTGTCTGTAGAACCGGACTTTGAACAGAGAAGTATTAAAGGAAATAATACAATCAGCTTTGAGATTATAAAAGATGTCACCAATCCTGTTTTCCAGATTGACCTTCAGCAGCCTATGAAAGCGGATAAAGTGGAAGGAAGTTTTCCGATTGCCAATTATAAGCAGGATGGAGATTTTATTTGGGTTACAGCCAATAAAAAATTCAAAAAAGGAGAAAAATACACCATCAATGTTCTGTATTCCGGGAAACCTACGATTGCTAAAAACGCCCCGTGGGATGGAGGCTGGGTTTTCACCAAAGATGAAAAGGGAAATCCCTGGATGACTGCTGCTGACGAAGGAATAGGAGCTTCCATATGGCTTCCTACCAAAGATATCTGGAGCGACGAACCTGACAATGGTATTGTCATGAATATTACTACACCCAAAGATCTTGTAGGAGTAGGAAATGGAAGGCTTACCAACAAAAAGACAGAGGGAAATAAGACAACTTATACATGGGAAGTGAAAAACCCTATCAACGCCTACTCTATTATTCCAAGTATAGGAAAATATGTAAATTTTAAAGATATATTTGAGGGTGAAAAAGGAAAACTGGATTTGGATTATTGGGTACTTGACTACAATCTAGACAAGGCAAAAAAACAATTCCAACAGGTAAAACCTATGCTCTCAGCGTTTGAATACTGGTTTGGCCCATATCCGTTTTATGAAGATTCATACAAACTTGTAGAATCTCCTCACCTTGGTATGGAACATCAGAGTAATGTGGCATATGGAAACAAATATCAGAACGGCTATCTTGGAAGAGATCTTTCAGGGACGGGAGTTGGATTAAAATGGGATTTCATTATTATTCATGAAAGCGGCCATGAATGGTTTGCTAACAATATTACTGCCAAAGATCAGGCTGATATGTGGATTCATGAGAGTTTCACCAACTATTCCGAAACTCTTTTCACGGAAAAATATATGGACAAAAAATCTTCTGAAATCTATGTTCAGGGAATCAGGAAATTGATAGACAATGACGTTCCTATTATTGGCCAGTATGGTGTAAGAAATGAAGGCAGCGGAGATATGTACCCGAAAGGAGCCAATATGATTCATACGATAAGACAGGTGATCAATAATGATGAAAAATTCAGACAGATTTTAAGAGGTCTGAATAAAGATTTTTATCATCAGACTGTTACCACTCAGCAGATTGAAAATTATATTTCATCGAAATCAGGGATTGATTTCTCAACTGTTTTTGATCAGTATCTGAGAACAATAAAGATCCCTACTCTTGAGTATAATCAGAATGGTGATACTTTAAAATTCCGTTATACAGATGTGGTGAAAAATCTGAAGTTACCTATCATTATTAATGGAGATCAGACGATCAATCCTACTGAAGAATGGCAGACGGTAAAGCTTAAAAAGAATAGTCCGGTAGAATTTAATCCTAATTATTATATCAATTATTACAATAATAAATAAAGAAAAAGGCAAATTTGTAGATAAACAGATTTGCCTTTTCACTTTTTAATTTTAAATTTTAAGAAAAGTTTAATACTTCTTCCGTAACAAAATGACAAAAAGAGCAACTATTTAACTATTAATGTAAATCTAATGAGAAAAACAGTCCTTAGTCTTGGCATTTTTGCTTCTTTTTTAGCAAATGCTCAGTCTATAAAAACAACTATTGATCTTGTCAATGTAAAAGATGATAAAGTAGCCGTTACCATGGAATTTCCGAAAATGAAATCCGGAGATGTTAAATTTCATTTCCCTAAAACGGTTCCTGGTACTTATTCTGTAGACGACTATGGAAGATTCATCGAAGGGATTAAATTTTACGATAATAAAGGAAGAGAGCTTACTTTCACCAAAGTAAATGATAATACTTATTCATTGAAAAACGCTCAGGGACTTTCCAAAATCTCTTATCTTGTGAATGACAGTTTTGATGATGAATTGGATACATCAAAGCATAAAGCAGTATTTTCTCCGTCAGGAACAGATATTGAGGAAGGAAAAGTATATATGATCAATACCCACGGGTTCATTGGATATATTGATAATATGCAGGATGTTCCTTATCAGCTGATCGTACAGAAACCAACAGATTTCTACGGAACGACTGCTTTGGTAGATCAGGACAAATCTGAGTCTACAGATACTTATACTCTTGCCAATTATGCCAAGGTAACAGATTCTCCGTTAATGTATACAAAACCGGATTATATTACCTTCAATGCTGGGGGAATGGATCTTGTACTGGGTGTATATTCTCCGACAGGAAAATACAAAGCTGCCGATTTCAAAGAAAATCTGGAGAAAATGGTAATCGCTCAGAAGAAGTTTTTGGGTGATATGAATACCAATAAAAAGTATGCAATCATGCTTTACCTTTCCGGAGGTGACGGACCTAAAGTGAAAGGTTTCGGAGCATTGGAACACCACGAATCTACAAGTGTAGTGCTTCCTGAAGCAATGCCGAAAGATGCTATTGATAACGCTATTACAGATGTAGTTTCTCACGAGTTTTTCCATACTGTAAACCCTTTGAAAACGCATTCAGAAGAGATTCACTATTTCGATTATGCAGATCCGAAAATGTCTCAGCACTTATGGATGTACGAAGGTGGAACTGAATATTTCGCCAACCTGTTCCAGATTCAGGAAGGTTTGATTGATAAAAAACAGTTCCTTGAAAGAATGGGTGAGAAAATTGCCAATTCCAAAAGCTATGATGATACAATGCCATTTACCGTAATGAGTAAAAATGTATTAGTTGAGCCTTATAAAGATCAGTACAGAAACGTGTATGAGAAAGGAGCTCTTTTAGCAATGTGTTTAGACATCGAGCTTAGAAAGCTTTCCAACGGGGAAATGGGATATCGTGATATGATCAGAAAACTATCACAGAGATTTGGTGAAAACAAACCTTTCAAAGATGATAAACTGATTGACGAACTGGTAACGGTAACCGGATATCCTCAGGTAAAAGATTTCTATAACAAATATATTGCAGGAAACCAACCAACTCCTTATGCACAATATCTGAGCATGGTAGGTGTAGATATTAAAAAGCAGGAAAGCGAGCCTATTTTCTGGTTCATCAAAAACCCGAATGAAACAGATTTTGATCAAAAGACCAATGCTTTTGCTTTTAACGATCATTCTTCTTTGTCTCCATTTGCAAAAAGTATCGGATTCAAAATCACTGATCAGGTACTTGCTTTGGATGGAAGAACGGTAGACATCAAAAATGTACAGGATTTTATTAAATATACCAAAACCATTAAAGATGGACAGGGCGTTACGGTAACTATTTTAAGAGATAATGCCGGCAAGAAAGAGAAAATGACGCTGAAAGGAAAAGCAATTCTGGATAAAATGACCATGGAAGCACTTTCATTTAAGGCGAATCCAACTCCGGAAGAACTGAAGCTACAGAACCAGTGGCTTACTGGTAAAAAATAATAAGAAAAGCGGGGAAATTTCCCCGCTTTTTACTTTCCTCAAGTAGATCTTGTATTCTTATATTCAAATGTTATAGGCTTTAAAAATCTATAAGGTTTCTTGTTTGCAAAACAAATTTCAAGTTAAATATTTTCTGCTTTTCTGATGGTTATTCTAAAGGTACTTCCCTTTCCTACCTCAGTCTGCGAAATTTTAATATCTCCGTTATGGTATTCATGAATTACCCTTCTAGCCAATGACAATCCCAGCCCCCAGCCTCTTTTTTTGGTAGAATACCCAGGATTAAAAGCATTTCTTGCCTGCTGCTTGGTCATTCCGCTTCCGTTGTCTTTCACTTCGATAAGAATATTTTTGTTTCTCTCAAAAACAGACATCGTAATAGCGCCTTCGCCTTTCATAGCATCTACTGCATTTTTCACCAGGTTTTCAATCACCCAGCTCATCAGAATTTTATTATGTGGTACCAAAACGGTATAGTTGGGAAGATTCAACGTAAAATTGACTTTTCTGGAAATTCTGGTTTTTAAATAATCATAATTCTCCTGAATGGTTTCATTGAAGTTTCTGTCGTTCAGCTCCGGAACCGAACCTATTTTGGAGAATCTTTCAGAAATAGTTCTCAGTCTTTCAATATCTCTTTCAATCTCATGTACACCATCCGAATCAGGGTTATCTAGCTTCATGATCTCTATCCAGCCAATCATAGAGGATAAAGGAGTTCCGATCTGATGAGCAGTTTCTTTAGCCAAACCTGCCCAAAGATATCCTTCATCTGTCTTTTTGATGGTTCTGAAAAACCAGAAAGAAAAACCAAAATACAGCAAAATAAATAATCCTAAAATATAAGGCGAATACCGAAGATTATTCAGCATACGCGAATTGTCGTAGTACACAAACTGATTATTTCCGTCCGGCACTTTGATCTCAATAGGATCATAATTTTTCTCCATATTCCGGATCAGATCCTGAAGTTTCTCGGGATCTTTAATAGTACTTTCAGGGATATTTCTGTAATATCCGAGGTCAAGGATAGGATTTTTAAATTTATCCGTTACAATAAACGGAATGGTATTGTTGATATTGAGGATATCCGGCAAAAGGTCCAGAACATCCGTATCAGGAGTTTTCACTTCCTGCTGTATTCTTATCGCTTTGGAAAGAAGGCTGATCCTTTTGATCTCCTCTTTTCTGAGAAAATTAATAAGGGATGTGGAAGCCACTACAATGGCAATCACCAAAGTAGTCATGACCACAAAAATGATCCAGTTATTCAGCCTTGTAAGTATGGATTTTCTCAAAGGTATTTTATTTTAAAACATTCAGAATTTTCTGCAGCTCTGCATTCCCACTTCCCTGATAATTGTTGATAATAATCGAAAATACATATTTTTTTCCATCTTTTGCAGTGTGATATCCGGCAAAAGACTTGGTATCTCTCATGGTTCCGCTTTTCATCTTCATTCCGTTATCCTGAACGGGAAAACCGTCATAATAAGCATCAAACCAGGATTGTTTCTTCGCATATAACAGTGCCTGTACTTCAGCTTTTGCCGCCACATAATTTTGTGGTGAAAGCCCGCTTCCGTCAGCAAAATTGATCATATTAGGATTAATTCCTTTTGATTTCCAGAACTCTTTCAGATAAGAAACTCCACTTTTGAAACTTGAATTTCCTTTTTTCTCTTTTCCTAAGGTTTTAATCAAAGTCTCCCCGTACAAGTTGACACTTTTTCTCAGAAACCAGTATACAATTTTATCCAGAGTTGGCGATTGATAAGTGAGAAGAATATTATTTTTAGGAGCTTCCAACGCTTGTTTCCCTTCTAGTTCAAGCTGTGAATTCGTCACCGTTTTTCCTGAAAGTTCAATTCCTGATTCTTTCAGCCATTGTTTTACTTCCGCAGCCAGCTGTAATGGAGGATTAGGAGTAGATCCTGAAACTGTTACTGTTTTTCCTGCCGGAAGCATTCCATTAATTAAAGCCACTTCAGAATGAGGAGCTGTGAAAATAAGACTTTGGTCTGAACTTCCGCCGGCTTTCAGATCATTCAGCCATTTTACGCCTTCCAGAGGATAAGAAAAGTTTTTAAAATCTGTTCCGTTGATATTGATATCAAACTGATTTTCTTTCCAGTTGATTCCCCAAACTCCGGCTCCGTAGTAATTTCCAAGATCATCCCATGGCCAGCCTCCCGGAATCGTCTGATGATCAAAATAAGAATCATCAATCACCAGATCACCTGATATTTTTGTTATTCCTGAATTTTTAATAGCATCAATCAGTTTCTTTTTAAAATTTTCAGGTTTATAGGCATCGTACCTCCAGCTTCCCAAAGTAGGATCACCGTTGGAACTGATGAAAAGATTTCCGTTCAATGTACCTCCGGATATATTTCCGGAATAGCTTGAAGTGGTTGTAAAAGTATAATTCTTTCCTAAAGTTTCCAGTGCAGCACCTGCAGTAAAAATCTTCTGTGTAGAAGCTGTAGAAAGCCCCTTACTCCCCTGATATTCGTATATAAAGTTGCCGTTTTCGTCTGAAACATAAAATGATAAACTGGAAGAAGCAGCTCCTGAAGAATCCATAAGATCCTTTGTTGCTTTGTCTAATTTCTGACCCATATTCTGCGCAGCTACCATCTGTACAGAAAGCGTGAGAACAGCAAGTGTTTTTTTCATTGCATTGTTGTTTGAGGCTAAATTCATAGATTTCAAATACTGTTAGGCAATATCTGAACCTTTTCATTTATTTAAATTCTAAATCAAATATAGTTAAAATAAAAGCTTTTCATACTCCCTGAGATCATCGGAACTGAAAAGAATCTGATGATCAGGAAGCTTTTCAAATGACCGGTCATTAATAAAATATTTTTCATAATCATCTTCATCTACAAAAATATCCATCTGGCATTCTTTGATGTAATTTGATTTGTCTCCATAATCCTCAATAAAATAGCCCGAATCATTCCACGGTTCCTGATGACAGCGCAAACAGCTTCTCTGGTATACGGCTTTATGACCGCATATTTCACAATCATTTAAGCTTTGAAACAACATAGAAATTTCCTGCTGTATGTCTTTCGTAAATAGTGATAATGGAATTGTTTTTAAAAGCAGATAATAGTTAGGTTCCTGCCATGAAAAATATTTCTTCCTTTCCCAATCATTCTGTCCTGTGTGAAGACACAACTTCTGAAGATCGTATTCTACCTCAGCTTTCACCACATTTCTAATATTCAGAATCGTCTTATTATTAAGTTTGACGTTCTGTTCATCATCAATTTCAATAACGGGCTGCTGTTCCAGAAAATGGTTCAGACATAACGTCGTCTGCCATGAACCAATTGTTCTCATTTTTCCTTCACTGCCACAGATTTCACACATTTTTACAGACAATTGTGAATATTTATCTTTGATATTTTTAAGCCTGATATTGAGTCTTTCATCTTCAGAATACGTGTAGCATCTCAATTCGCCAAACTTTTCTTTCCCAAAAACCTGATGTTCCAGATTCCAGCCTGCGATCGCAAATTCAAACAGCAATTTCCGGATCAGATCACTCCATCCGGTACTGTTCACTGAAAAATTGGTCAGATTATGTTCGATAAAAAGGTTAATTTCTTCTCTATTCATTAAAGCTTGCTTCCTGCTTCTATTTCGTAAGGTTCTTTCCCTTTTTCAAAAATCCTGGTCAGTTCATTTCCTTCCACTATAATAACATCATTTGTTCTTCTGATCCAGTTTCCTTCTCTAAGACCTATCACTTTGATATCATTTTGGGTAAGGAACTCCTGAATACGGGTTTCTCTGGTTTCACCATTATGTTTCAAATCCGGATTAGGATCAAGGTAATGTGGGTTGATATTAAAAGGAACCAATCCCATACAGTCGAAACTTGGAGGATATACAATCGGCATATCGTTGGTTGTTTTCATATTCTGACCGCCAATATTACTCCCTGCACTGCATCCAAGATAGGCTTTTCCTGCTGATACATTTTCTTTTAAGACAGACATTAATCCTTCTTCGTGTAATGTTTTAACCAATAAAAAAGTATTTCCGCCTCCGGTAAAAAAACCTTTTGCCTGATGAATGGCTTCTTTTTTATCTTCAAATTCATGAAGTCCTTTTACTTTTATATTGATCGTTTCAAAGAAAGAACGGGCTTTTGCTGTATAATCATCATGAGAAATTCCGCCTGGTCTTGCAAAAGGGATAAACACAATTTCATCAATTCCTTTATATAATTGGATTAATTCTTCTCTTAAGTATTCCAGATATTCTCCACCAAAAAGCGTGGATGTTGAAGCTAATATGATATTCATACCACTAAATTATGTGTATTATTAAAAAAGTGAATCACAAAGATAGCCTCAAAGATCAACGAATCAAAAATTAATCTAAAAAAATCCTGTTTCCCGTTAATATTTTCTAAAAAACCTTAAAGCCTCTAAAATTTACAGTTTTGTGGAATTATTCTTGAATTTTAGATTATGAATTTAAAATATAAGATTATGAAAATGAGTAAAATTAATAGTAGAAATCTTTTTTTAGGGTTAATACTGGCAGGAAGTGTAAGTCTTGTAAATGCACAAACGACTCAGCCGGAAACTTCGGCTTCAACGAGTCAAACAACGAATCCAACGATTGAAGGTCTTAAAAAACAGATCGAGACCAATCCGAAAGATGTAGAATCACTAGCAAAATTGGCAAATGCCTACCAGGAAGCATCAGACTGGACTAACTCCATTGCTACATGGAAAAAAATATCTGTTTTATTACCGGACTGGGCGCCGTCTTATTACAGCCAGGCTTATGCTTACCAGTCTGCAAAAGATGATGCCAATGCAAAAATTGCTTACGAAAAATATATTGCAACGGTGAAGCCTGAAGAAGTAGAGCAAAACAAGAAAAACCTTGCATATGCTTATTTCTATCTTGCCTTTTCGGAGCAGCAAAGCGATCCTAATAAAGCAAAAGAACACATCGCCAAGTCGATACAGTACGATCCTACCAACCAGGATGCTGTAAAACTTAGCAAAACATTAAATTCTTAGTAAAAAAAAGACCGGAAAGTTTTTCCGGTCTTTTTATTTTATAAATGATAGATGATGAGATCCATGCTTATCATTATTCTATTTTCTTCCCAAAAAAGTCTGTTTCACCATGTAAGTGCCGGATTATTTTCTCAATATTCCGCTGAATACTGGCTTCAGTTTTTAAATTATTGATATAACGGATCAGCTCATGCCTTCTTGATGGAGTCAGGTTTTCGAAATTTTCTGTTGCCAAAGAACTTTCTTTGATAGCCTTTTCCAATTGAGGATGAATAGAAAGACTTCTGTCAGAATCATCATATTCCAGCACGACTTCAATGACTTCTCCTATTCTCTTTGGAGAATTTTTCAACATGGTCAGGTTGATATACAGCCTCCACTCGCCCAGGTATTTCATCAGGTTTTGCTTAAATTCTTTCCCATTCACCGTTCCTTTTACAGCAATGGGACTTTTATTTCTTCCTGATTCATCAAAAATATTTTCCAGAATCTCTTCCGGAATAAACACAAAAGGATTGATTCCTATAATTTCCAATGGGCCTGTGAAACTGTTTTCTTTCATGGATATAAATTTAAAAACTAGAAACTAGAAACTAGAAACTAGAAACTAGAAACTAGAAACTAGAAACTAGAAACTAGAAACAAAAATAACAGTTTGATGAATAGGTATAAAATTTCTTTTTTATTACTTCATAAAACAATTACTCTCAAACTCTCTACACTTCCAAACCCATTTACTCTCAAACCCTCTCACTCTCCTACACTCAAACCCTCAAACCCAAAACCCCGAATCCAGAACCTCGTAACTCAAAATTCATATCTAAGAACCCAATTAATTCCCTATCTTTGTAACAATAAATCTATTTATCAAAATGAAATTTTTTATTGACACAGCTAATTTAGAGCAAATCAAAGAAGCCAGAGATCTTGGAATTTTGGATGGTGTAACTACCAACCCTTCATTAATGGCTAAAGAAGGTATTCAGGGAGCTGAAGCAATCAAAAACCACTACAAAACGATCTGCGAACTTGTAGACGGAGATATTTCTGCGGAAGTTCTTTCTACAACGTATGAAGAAATGATTAAGGAAGGAGACGAATTGGCTGCTATTCACCCAAATATCGTTGTAAAGATCCCAATGATCAAAGACGGTATCAAAGCTTTAAAATATTTTTCTGATAAAGGAATCAAAACGAACTGTACATTGATCTTCTCTCCGGGGCAGGCTCTTTTAGCAGCAAAAGCAGGAGCAAACTATGTTTCTCCGTTCTTAGGAAGATTAGATGATATTTCTACAGACGGTCTGAACCTTATCCAGGAAATCAGATTGATTTTCGATAACTATATGTACGAAACTGAAATCTTAGCAGCTTCTATCCGTCACTCAATGCACATCATTGACTGTGCTAAAATTGGAGCTGATGTTATCACATCTCCACTTCCTCCGATCTTGAGCTTATTGAAGCACCCATTAACAGACAGCGGACTGGCTCAGTTTATTGCAGATTCTCAGAAATTAGCATAATCACTGACTCTTATTCAGATATAAAAATCCCGGAACATTGTTTCGGGATTTTTTGTGGTATCAACCCTGAATTATTTTCAAATTTAACTAATGGATGGTACCCGAATCAAAAACAAAAAGAGCCATGAAAAAAAGTATTCTTCTATTGGCATTATTATCTTTTGTTTTCGGGTTATCTCAAAACATTACTTTTTCAAAAGAAAAACTAGAACAGCTTAATCAATTTAATCTTGAAAACAAGAGCCGGGCTTTTATCATTTTTCAGGATGGAAAAATCATTAATGAAAAATATTTCGGAACAAAAATTATAGACAAAGAGCCTTTCGATGAAAATTCCAATTGGTATTGGGCTTCGGCAGGGAAATCCCTGACAGCTGTTCTTATCGGAATTGCCCAACAGGAGAATTTATTAAACATCAACGATCCAGTATCAAAGTATCTGGGAAAATGGACCGGAATGGATAAGAATACCGAAGATAAAATCACCATCAGAACTCTTCTGACCATGACTTCCGGACTTGACTATTCTCAGGATCAAACCTGTAATTACGGGAACTGTTTTGCTATGAAAAATCCGGCAGGGAGCTTTTGGTATTATGATACCTCAGCCTATTCTCAGCTGGCAAAAGTAATCGAAAAAGCAAGTCATAAAAGTATTGATGAGTATACTTCTGAAAAGCTTTCAGGTTCCGGTATTTCCGGAAAATGGATTCCTTATGAAAATGGTCTTGTATTTTCCAGTAGTGCAAAGAGTTTTTTACAATTCGGAAAGCTTGTTTTAAATAAAGGAAAACTGAATGATAAAGTCTTTTATCAATATGACAATTACTTTCAGCAGATGACAGATACTTCTCAGGAAGTCAACCCTTCATATGGTTATTTGTGGTGGCTTAATGGGAAAAACAGTATAAGAGTCCCAGGATTTGAGCAGTCACTGGTTCCTGATGCTCCCAAAGATATGTTTTGTGCTTTGGGTAAAAACGGACAGATCCTTGATATTATTCCCAGTAAAAATCTCATTATTATCAGAATGGGAGGAAACCCGAATGCATACAGCAATATGATAAAATTTCACAGAGAGCTTTGGAATAAGATTTTACAATAAACGTAAGGCAGCCTCAAGAGTTACATTATATTTCTCCTGAGGCTGCCTTTTGCTTTTATGATAAAACAGATTTATTTTATCAGATCCAATTCAAGAATATTATTTTGTCTTTTGATATTGGCTTTCGCTGTAGCTTCCTGATCTCTGCTGGCCTTTACCGGATCCAGCACTTTTCCTGAGCTATCTCTCATTTCAATAATGGTTCCTTGTGCCAGCATTTGTTTCTGGCTCTTCATCGGATCCAAACGGTAGTCGGTAAGAGCTTTTTTATACTTCGCTTCATTGATGGTCACCAGAGGGTTATAACGTTCTTTATCTTTGGTACTTTTCCATTCATATCCAGTCGGAAGTTTTTGGCTTCCTTTTAATTCGAATGAATGAGAATGGGTATTATCTTCCACTTTTACAATCAACCCCGGAAGTCCATAAAATTTATACGGCCCATCCTGAATGGGAAGATCTGTTGTGAACCACGCCGTCCATTTTCTTCCGGCGAAATCACAAACCGCTTTCTGTGCATTAAACTCACCTATTTTTTCTTTTTCCGGCAGAATTTTCCAGTTTTGTTTTCTGTTTTCCTGAACCTGGTATTCGTCAGAACCAAGGGTAGTAAAGAAATTGGTAGAATAATCCGGGTACATTTTTTCAATATTGTAGCGTATTTTACCTTTAAATTTAAAATTTCCCAGATTAATATTCAGACTTTGGGTATCTTTTGCTACTATGGCCTGCATTGTAGAGTCTGACTGGAAATAGTCTTTGCTGTAAAATTTGGATCCTTTGGAGGCTACTTCAAGATACATGGTTTCTGTTTCCTGTTTATCTCTGGCGGTAGAGTCTGTGATAAATTTGTACTCGTAGATAAATCTCTGATTCTGGGCATTAGCCATCACAGCCATTATCAGGCTGAATAGAATGATTACTTTTTTCATGGTTAGTTTGTTATAGTTTTTAATTTTCTTTTGTAATATTTTTTACAACCTTACAAGGGTTCCCCACTGCAACTACATTATCCGGAATATCTTTGGTGACCACACTTCCTGCTCCAATCACAGAATTATTTCCAATAGAAACTCCTGGAAGCACAACTACATTACCTCCCAACCACACATTATTACCTACTTTGATTGGGTGTGCATATTCCAAACCTGCATTTCTCTGTTCTGCATCCAACGGATGACCTGCTGTATAAAAACTGCAGTTGGGGCCGATAAATACATAATCACCAAACTCTACGTTAGCACAATCTAAAATAACAAGGTTATGATTGGCATAGAAATTCTCTCCTACTTTTATATTATAGCCGTAATCACACCAGAAACTAGGTTCTATACAGATATTTTCTTTGATGCTGCCCAAAATTCTTTGAAGGAGTCTGTATCTGTTTTCTGTATCAGAATTTTTCAATCCGTTATACTCCTGGCACAGATCTTTACATTGTATCCGCTCCTGAATCAGTTCTTTGTCATAATTGGCATTGTATAGAAGCCCGGCTGCACATTTTTCCTTTTCTGTCATGAGATATAACGTTGATTATAGTTACTTATTGTTTATTGAAAGATAAGAAATCTGTTTTGATAAACTTAGTTGACCTTTATCATTTGCCTCTGTACCTTGGTTTGTATTGCCCAAAAACAAAACAGGATGACACTCTTGCCATCCCGCTGATATTAGAAAATATATAATTTTACTTGAACAAATCCGGTTCTATTTTATTGTTATTTTTTAACTGATCTTCTTTTGCTCTTTTTTCAATGCTTCTATACAATTCATTTACATCAATACTTTTTCCGTCCTGATTTTTCATCTGCACTACAGCTCCTGCCGGAAGAGTACTCATAGTCTGCTTCATATCCTTTGTAGGATCCAGCAGATAATCTTTCCAGGCTTTTTTAAACTGTTTTTTGCTGATCTCTATTTCTTTACCACCTAAACCTATGGTAGTAAGTCCGGGGATCTGAATATCTTCCTGTGATGCAGCTTCTGTTTTCTTGTTACCGATTAGGGTCATTATATGAGAGCCTGTGGTATCTTCAATTTTAATGATGAGTCCTGGCAATCCATAGAATTTATAAGGACCATCCTGAAAAGGAATATCTGTAGAAAACCATGCTACCCAACTTCTTCCTCCATAATTGGTAGTAGCTTTCTGGGTATTATACTCTCCGATTTTCTGCTTTTCAGGAAGAATTTTCCATTCAGGTTTTTGATCTTCCAGCATTTTATAGCTCGTATTCCCAATGTTTTCTGAGAATGAAACACTGTAATCCGGATACTTTTTTGTAACCGTTGAGGAAATTGTACCTGGTTTCGTTTTTCTTCTGATATTAATATTCCCTCCAAATCCTCCTTTCATCTGCTTGGCAATATCTGCTTTTGTTGCTGAATCTGAAACAAACTTTTCGCGGCTATAATATTTTGATCCATTCTTATCAATATCCAGAAACATTACATCACTTTTCACGTCTGCTTTATTGGTAGAATCAGATATATATTTATAGTCATAAAAGAATCTGTTAACCTGTGCGTTAGCAAACACTCCTAAAAATGCTAGTAAAATCAAATATTTTTTTCCCATAATTTATTTTAAATCGTATTAAAAAGGCTTTGCCAAACTGATATTGACAAAGCCTGATGGAACTTTATTTCTTTGTCTCGATTCTTACTTCTCCTTGTTTAGAATCTCCTTTTTTCTGAGTGTTGACATTGACTCTCGAGATATTCTTTGTATCTAATGAGTTCACATCATCCTGAGAAACTTCTCTTCCGTCAATATAATATTTATACTTTACGTCATCAGTACCGGATATTTTAAACTTCTTTACCCCATTCATTGCGATGTTTCCGTCGCTATCTTTTTTGATAAAATCTGCATTCATTACAATAACACCAGGTGAGCCGCTACTCACTTTAATAAAGGTACCGTCTCTGAAGCTGGCTGATCTTTTTTCGGCTTCCGCACGGGCTTTTTCAACGTCTCTTCGGATTCTATCTCCGTCAATCCTGATTCTTTCTCCTTCTACTCTTATTCTTTCTCCTTCAGCTCTGGCTCTGTCACCTTCCATTCGTGCCTTGTCTCCTTCTACTCTGGCTTTGGTTGCTTCGGCCATTGCTTTTTTAGCTTCTGCCATTGCTTTACTTATTTCTTCCTTCTCTTTAGCACTTAAATCTTTATAATTAACAATTTTGTTTGTTTTAAAATAGGTTATTCTCGGTTCTTTTGGCGCTTTAGGAGGAAGTGGCAGGTTTTCTATTTTTGCAGCGGCTCTTTCCGCTTTTTTTGCTGCTCTTTCTATTTTACGGAGATCTTTTTTACTAAGAGGTTCCATATTTTCGAGCTCCTTCATCTGATTTTTCCATTCCGCAGAATTGAAATACTGATCAACTTCAACTTTTGAAGCTACCTCTCCTATCTCTGATGCCAGATTGCTTATTTCTTCTATTTTATCACTGAAGAGATCACTTTCAGGATCCAAACCTTCCAGTTCTTTCTCTTTTTCTTTTATTTTCTTTTCAAGGCCTGCAATTTTTGTATGGTCTTCAGGCGATACGGTTTTCAGTTCTGCAATTTTTTCCTGACCAGATTTTTCAGGTCTTATCGTATCTTTCTTGATTTCTGAAACTACTTTTTTTATAGAAAAATTTGTTTCTTCAATTTCTCTGTTTTTAGCATTTACCAGATAAGCAAAAGCTATAGAGAATACTACCGGCAATGCAAAAATTCTTCGCGCATATCCGAATTTGGTTTTTGGTTTTTGTAACATCTTAAGTCTTTTTTTAAGGTTTGAGCTTAGAAACGGACTGGTAACAGGCAACTGTGTTCCGGAAAAGTGGCTTGCTAAAAGCATCTGCGCAAATGCTTTGGTGTCCGATTGTTTTACGGCTTTTTTATCAGCCAGATATTCATGGATTAAATTAATTTCTCTTTTAATGAGATGAAAGAACGGATTGAACCAGAAAATAGAAGTAATAATCTCGATAAAGATTTTATCAAAGGAATGTTTCTGTTCAATATGTACCATTTCATGCTTTAAAATCTGTTTTCCAATATCAGAATGCAAGGTGATTGTATTCTTCCAGAACAGGTTTTTAAAGTAAGAAAATGGAGCTTCGGTAAGGTCTGTACGGTAAAAGTTGATCCCGTCAAAACTTTCTTTCTGAAATTGGTTTTTAAACTGCTGGATTTTGAAAATCCCATACAGCAGCTTTCCTAAAAAATAGAAAGAAACCAGTCCCAGAGCTGAAAAAATAATGTTAAAATAAAGGTTACCATTGTCTATGTTTTTTTCTGTGTTAAAATTCTGAATCTTGTCAAGAAGCATATACATATCATTATTTACTTCTATCGTAAAATCGTCTACCCTGATGAGTGGCAACAAAAGTGATATCACAATTGCACCCAGCAGATAAAATCTGTTATAATGATGGAATGTCTTGTCTTTTAAAGACAACTGATAGTACAAAAACGTTACACCCGAACATAAAATAGTTTTTCCAAAGTATAAAAGTATTGCTTCCATAGGTCTTAGTCTTTCTTTTTGAGTTCATCTAATAACATCTCAAGGTCTTCTACTGTCATCTCATTTTTTTCTACCAGAAATGAAACGGCGCTTTTGTAAGAACCTTTAAAATAGTTTTTCACAAGGCTCTTCATCGTCTTCCCGGAGTACTGTTCTTTTGAAACCAAAGGAAAATACTCATGCTGTCTTCCATGTACATCATAATCTACAAACTCTTTATCCTTCAATACTTTTAAAATGGTAGAAACAGTATTGGTATGCGGTTTAGGTTCCGGAAAAAGATCAAGCACATCCTTTAGGAAGCCTTTTTCTAATTTCCATAAATACTGCATTACCTGTTCTTCTGCTTTGGTTAGAGTCTGAATTTTCATATTCTGTTCATTTATTAATTATAGTGATATACAATCATCACATTCTATATCACTAATAAATTAGTTATACAAATGTAGAAATAAAAACGAATCAAACAACTATTTTTTTAGTGATAAACTATTTAAAAGTATAAATAATTGAATATCAATGAAATAAAAATAGTTAAAATTTATTAAATTTTTAATGAATGGAATTATTGGGTGTTTATTTTATAGAAAAGCATTCGATAGAATTATTATTTTACACTAAAAAGTTCCAATTGCTCAAAGATCTTAAACACTATTAATCGTTACCCTGATAAAAGAAAAAAAATTCATAATCACAATTGTCAGATTCAAAGTAAAATTTGTCCGATTGATCAAATTTTCAGAAAAACATATATCAAAAAGTTCTGAAATTTGAACAAAAAACAAAGAGATATGAATCGTTTTTTGAAAAAATTAAAGACAAAAAATATCCTGGTTCTTGTGCTTGCAGTTTTTATTGGAATTCAGTTTTACAGACCTGAAATTGTACAAAAGCCAATAACCGCTGAGATTCATGTTCCTAGCGATGTAAGAGCGATACTGCAACGATCCTGTTTTGACTGCCATTCTAATCAGACAGATCTGAAATGGTTTGATCAGATTGCTCCGGCTTACTGGCTGGTAGCAGATCATATAAAAAAAGGAAAAGAGGGACTGAACTTTTCTGAATGGGATAAGCTGGCTCCTCCTGCACAAAATGCGAAACTTTGGGAAGCTTTTAATCAGATTAATCTGAAGGCGATGCCTCTAAAAAGCTACGAATTACTACATCCTGAAGCTAAGCTTTCTGAAAATGATATTCGTATCCTGAAAAATTATGTGACTTCTCTTGCCCCTAAACAAAAACCGGATACAGCAAAGGTTTCTGCTTATAACAAACAACTTAAGCAAGTTAATACAACTTATACAAAAACATCCAAACCATCATTTCCCACTGCGCTGAACGGAATCAGTTATATTCCGGATTATAAAAACTGGAAGCCGATAAGTTCTACAGAGAGGTTTGACAATGGTACAATGCGTATCATATTCGGGAATGATATTGCTGTAAAGGCGGCAAAAGAACATAAAACCAACCCATGGCCAGACGGAACCATATTCGCAAAAGTAGCGTGGGAACAGATTATAGACAGTGAGGGCAATGTTACTACCGGGGCTTTTAAACAGGTGGAATATATGATTAAGGATTCTAAAAAGTTCGCCTCTACAAAAGGATGGGGATGGGCAAGATTTTTATCTCCTAAACTTGAACCCTATGGGAAGACAGCAGACTTTGCCAACGAATGCATCAGCTGCCACCGCCCGATGAAAGACAACGATTTCGTATTTACCTCTCCTATTAACCATTAAGCTATGAAGAATCTGATTGTTTATTTAATAATGTGTGTATTGGTTGTGAGCTGCGGTTCCAAAAAGCAATACGAACCTGTGAATGAAAATGCTTCCCTTCCTGAAAGTTTTGATTTTAATGCCATGAACTTAAAGGTGGTAACCTCCTCAATCAATCATAAAAAACAGACCATGATGACGTTGTACGGTACTGATTCTGCGATTGATGATTTGAAGGATGATGCTGAAAAAATAAAAGGTAAAGAAAGAATATTGGCACTTATTACCTGGTCACAGAAGGAAGATCCTTATTGGTACGGAGCCAAAATCCCAAATAATCTGCTTTCTGTAGAAATCATTAAAAGCCAACAACCATTCTCAGAAAACTCACAAATTCTGTATCAAAAATATGAAGGAAAAGACCTTAAGAAAGTTAATGCAGAGGGTGTAGACAGAATCCATACAATTCTGAGTATGAAACCTTCAATAATGCCTTAGTAAAGGATTTTTAAATCAAAACATTAAAAAATACTATTCATTAAACTATTAAAAATGGAAAAATTCACATTCAGTTCAAACCTGGTAACAGGATGCATTTCGGCAGCATTACTGCTTTTCACCTCTGTTTCATGTTCAAAGGATAATCAGGACGAGTCATCTGATCCTGCCGTTAAAGAAGTGCAATTAAGAAATGATGCAAACCTTGGAAGTGTCCTAACGGATAAAGAAGGGCATACTCTTTATTATTTTGCGAACGATCCTACTGCAGCAAACAATTGTACCGGAGGATGCGAACCGGTATGGCCCATATTCAATGTGGATAATCTTTCTGCAGAAAAACTGGGATCAGGATTAGAACTTTCTGATTTCACTACGATAACAACAGGTTCAGGGAAAAAGCAGGTTACTTACAAAGGAAGGCCTCTTTATTACTATGCACCATTAGTAAACGGAACTAATGTAAAAGAAGATGCAGGAAAAACCGGCGGGGAAAATGTTGGAGGTGTATGGTTTGTGGCAAAACCTGATTATACGATTATGCTAACCAATGCACAGCTTGTAGGACATGACGGAAAAAACTATACCTCTACTTATACAGAAGGCACAGGAAAAACATTGTATTTTACTGATGCTAAAGGAGTAACCCTGTACACTTTCAAGAATGACAAACAAAATAAGAACAATTTTACAGCTTCTGACTTCTCAAATAATGGAGTATGGCCAATTTATGAAACAGATAAAATTGTAGTTCCTTCCGGATTGGATAAGACACTTTTCGGGTCTATTACGGTATTCGGGAGAAAACAGCTTACTTATAAAGGATGGCCACTTTACCGTTTTGGTCAGGATAATATGGTGATGGGATCTAATAAAGGGGTTTCATTTCCTACTCCAGGCGGTGTTTGGCCTGTACCTGTGAAAAATATGGCAGCAGCTATGCCTTAATTTTGTGTTTTTATAGAAATCTCAACGCTAAATAGCGGTCGTGCTGCCGTGCCGTTATTTAGCTTTTGTATCTTTGTGACTGCTTAACTGCCTGATTTTTATTTATGATCTATGCAAAATATATAAACACCAACGGGAGAAAGGTATTCAGGATTGATCCGAGAATCATTCTCTTTAGCGCTCTTTTTATGGGGATTCTGGCTTCAGTGCCAAAAATACTCCGTATGCATATTACATTGGGAGAGCTCACCATAGATTTTTCTATCTCCTTTTTATTCTCGCTGTTTGTATGGTATTTTAATATTTACAGTCTGCCGAAGTTTTCTATTCAGAATATATCTACCAGATTTTTCAATAAAAAACTGGTGATCAGCTTATCAATAGGTGTGGTAGTGATGGCAGCCATAGTGCTTATTCATCATATCATATTTCCGAAATACGGATTTAATACCATGGTACTGATGTATGAATTCCGGGGAGTACTGATCAATCTGACAATTTATATGTTCTTGTATCTTTTGTATCAGACTTATAATTCTCAGCAGATTAAATTTGAGCTGGAACAGATCAGAACAGATAATCTCAATGCTCAGTATGAACTGCTGAAACAGCAGATTAATCCTCATTTTTTATTCAATAGTCTCAATACACTGAAGTCTATGATTGACATAAAAGATGAAAATTCCGGGGATTTTGTAGTGAGACTTGCAGATTTCTACCGTTTTACTTTAGACAACAGAAAAATGGATCTCATTCCCTTAAAAAAGGAACTTGCCATATTGGATGCCTATGTTTTTCTTTTGACCTCAAGATTTGAAGATGGTATAGAGTTCAAAATAGATATTCCGGAAGAGATCTTAAATTCTTCTATTCCTCCGTTTACGCTGCAACTGTTGTGTGAAAACTGTATCAAGCACAATATTGTATCACTGGCCAATCCATTAATCATAAAATTATACAGTGATAGCGAATATATTGTTATTGAAAACAATTTTCAACCTAAGAATATTCCACAGGAATCTGCCGGAATAGGAATTGAAAATATCAGAGAACGTTATAAGCACTTTGCTGAAAAGGAACTGACGATACTCCAGAATGATCATAATTTCACAGTCAAATTACCCATAGTAGATGAAAGTTTTAGTAATAGAAGATGAGATAAAAACCGCAAAGGCATTGGGGCGGATGATCATTGCTGTACAGCCGGAAGCTACCATAGTACAGTATATTGAAAGTGTTGCTATGGCTGTTGAATATCTTTCAGGCACTGAGATTCCGGATGTGATATTCATGGATATTCAGCTGGCAGATGGAAACTGTTTTGAGATATTCAATCAGGTCAGAATAAAAGTACCCGTCATTTTCTGTACAGCCTTTGATGAATATGCTATTGAAGCCTTTAAAAGTAACGGAGTAGATTATATTTTAAAACCTTTTGAGAAAAAAGATATTCAGTCGGCTTTTGAAAAAATCAACAACCTTAAAAACTTCTTTCAGAATTCCCCCTCTCCCGACCGGAAACTGGAAGATATTCTGAATAACCTGACAACCGGAAGAGGAAAAACCAATTTTTTGGTCTTTTCCAACAATAAATATAATAATATCCATATCGAAAAGATTGCCTGCTTTTACAGCCAGTTCGGAAGTACGGTACTGGTGACTTTCGATCAGAAAGAATATTCGATTCCCCAATCATTGGATGAGATAGGACAGCTTGTTTCAGGAGCTCAGTTCTTCAGGATCAACAGACAATATCTGATCAACTTCACGGCAATTGTCGAAGTGGAACATTATTTCTCACGCAAACTTCTTGTCAGCATGAAAATTACAACTCCGGAAAAACCATTGGTTACCAAAGACAAGGCTTCCCGATTCCTTCAGTGGCTTGAAGAACGGTAAAATAATCAATTAAAAATAACACATACAAAATAAATAAATCTCTGATTAACATTGGAGAAAGCTACTATTTTGCCCAATCAGAAGTAATTTTTAAAAAGCATAAATAGAAAATAGAACTCAACGACTACCGAAAATAAAGGACAATTGAATATGGATCAAAAAAATAATATTGCAGACGGATTTATTAGCCGTAAATTTGGTTTTCTTGGGGAGAACTTTCTTGAAGAGATAAGAACTCACGGGATCCATGAAAAAATAGAGACCCGAAAGGAAATTATACGCGAAGGTGACCGTGTCAAACATGTTTTGTTTTTAATAAAAGGCGCTATTAAAGTCTACTCTCTGAATGATGGCCGTGAACTTGTATATTATTATATTGGCGATGAAGAAAACTGTCTGATGACCTTTTCTTCAATTTTTAATAATAACATCAGTAAGGTATATGCCATGACGGAAGAAGATTCCGAGGTACTTTTGGTTCCGCTGACAGCTATGAGTAGATGGTTGACAGCATTTCCCGCTATTAATACAATATTTTTTCATGAATATGAAAGACGGTTTTCAGCGGTAATGGATATGATCAACGAAGCGATGTTCCATCATCTGGATACCAGAGTTGTAAATTATATTAAACGAAAAGTAATTTTGGCAGGAAATCAGCCTGTAAAAATCAAGCACAAAGAAATAGCAGGAAGTCTGGGCACTTCAAGGGAAGTAGTCAGCAGAGTCCTGAAAAAAATAGAAAATGAAGGGAAAATCTTTAAAGATGAAGAAGGGAAAATAGTATTAGCAGATCAAATGCTTATTCCATTAAATAAATAATTCAACATATAAATTAATAGTAAAATCTTTTTTAAATGAAAAAAATACTTTTTATCGGAATGGTGCTTATAGGAATCATAAGCCTTTCATCATTTATTAAATCAGATGATTCTACAGGTCCAAAACCTGCAAAATCAATTTATGATTTTAAGATTGAATCCATAGACGGCGGAAAAATTGATTTTTCTGATTACAAAGGGAAATACATTCTTATTGTAAACACAGCATCCAAGTGCGGATATACTCCTCAATACAAAGGATTGGAGCAGCTTTACAAAGAGTATGGTGACAAACTGGTTGTTGTAGGTTTCCCATCTGATAATTTTGCAGATCAGGAATTTCATGACAATGTGGAAATCAAATCTTTTTGTGAAAAAAATTATGGAGTAACCTTTCCTCTTACCACTTCAGTGGATGTAAAAGGGGCAAAAATCACTCCGGTATTTGATTATCTTACCCATAAGTCTCAAAATGGAGTAATGGATGCGAAAATAAGCTGGAATTTCAACAAGTTTCTGATCAGCCCGGAAGGAAAATTACTGGAATATTTTGATTCTAAAGTAGTTCCTGAAAGTGAAAAAATCACTCATTATTTTAAATAAATAATTCTTAAAAAACACTACTATCATGATCATAGTAGTGTTTTTTTATTTATATGCCCTCATCCTTACTATTATTCTTAAACCATAATCACCAAAGCAGAGAATAATATTCCACAAGAAAAAGCAAATCAGACCGATACATTGAGTTTTATTAACATTTTTAAATTACAAAAATCACCTCAATAAAGACTCTAAACGCATCATTTATACAACAATGAATACGATACATTATAAATTTGTTAAAATTTATTAAATAAATATTAAAATGTATTTGTTTTAACCGGAAAATTATATTTATTTTAGTGCTTTAAAAATTTCTCATGAAAAGATATAATTTATTGATTGTACTATTACTGCTTATTTTCAATGTTACTACAGCACAAAAGAAGGGTTCTCCTGCTGCCGATCTTAGCATATTAAAAGATACGAAATCAAAAATAGAAGCTACCGTTCCATTGGTAATTCAACATCTTCAGACGATTGCAACTAAAGAAGGAGATAACAATATTGTCAACAACGGAAAAATAGCGGTAGGTAAACAATACGGCATTTTAGAATCTGAATGGTATTTATACCGAAATAATATGAAAAACTGTATCCTGAACAATTCTTCCAAAAAAGCTAAAAAATGTATGGAATACCATAACAACATGTTCAGAGGTACAATGATCAACTACAACAATTATATTACCAATCTTACAAGAAAAAATGGATATCTGGGTGTTGAAGGAGATACAAAATTCGAATTTAAACCTGCTGATATCGCTGCAAAACTAGGTGAAGCTTATCTGAATGCAAACGAAGCTGCTGGAAGAATGAAGGCTGATCAGAAAAGAGACTTTTTAGGACAAACAATGTCTGATGATAACAAGCTTACTGCTTACGCTCAACTGGCACAATAATATTTAAATCATATTAAAAAATAAAAAAGAGAACTGCAATTGCGGTTCTCTTTTTATTTAAAAGCAAAAAATCTCCGCCGGAAAAAGCAGTTTTGTGGTACTAATCATAAAACCCTTGGGGAAAAAGTAGAAAATTAGGCGGAGATTTTTTTGCATACACTCTACAGATCAACTGTCCTACCCATGATCTGTAAGAGCTTTACAAAAATAGAACTATCCCCTTCTGCTGGCTGAAAATCCCTGTAGAATTAAACGTTCAGAATTGTAGAACTAATACTACTTTTTAAGAAAAAAGCTGAAAGTATATTACTTTATACTTCCAGCTTCCAACCTAAAATCTTCTGTCACTTTTATTTCCACCAATGGTAATAATTATGAAGTCCATCATATTCAAATCCACAGCGTGGATATAATACATTTCCAATATCATTCGTTTTTTCTGTTTCCAGCATCAGTCCGCATGCTCCTGTTTCTTCACACCATTGTTTGCTACGGTCAATCAATGCTACAGAAAGTCCTTTTCCTCTATAATCAGGATGAACAAACAGGTCACTTAGCAGCCATTGTTTTTGTAATTTTGTATAGTGAAAGAGCTTATAAAGTTGTACAAAGCCAACTGCTTTGCCATCAGCCACTGCAAGAAAAATATCCGATTCACTGTTTAAAAACCGTTCTTTGAGAAAAGCCTTTCCTTTTTCAATATCTGATTCCTGTCTGTAAAAAATACGGTAAAGATTGAATAATTCTGCCGTTTCATTAAGATCCTCAAGACTTGCTTTTTTAATGCTGTAATTCATAGTTATGTATTTTAATTAACAGGGCAAAAATAGCCTTAAACAGGACTGGTTTTATATTCCAGATTAGGATTATACAGGTAGTCCAATAGTTTTAATTCTTAATCATTAGAAGATAAATACCACATGTTTCGGATTTTATCATAATAAACATCTTCAGAATTTTGCAGTATTAAATCAAGACAATGAAAGATATCATCCAAAAAATAGAAAATACAGATTGGCAGCACCTTACGGAAACAATGCATAAAAACGGATATGCTGTAATTTCTAATCTGTTATCAGATAATGAATGTGAACAATTAAAATCCGACTACGACCATTCCGCTCTTTTCCGAAAAACAGTTGTCATGGCCAGACATCGTTTTGGATTGGGTGAATATAAATATTTTAATTATCCGCTTCCTGAAATCATTCAGACCATACGAGCCAATATCTATCCACATCTGGCTTCTATAGCCAATTCATGGTTCAACGCTTTACATATCGACACTCAGTTTCCATTGAATCATCAGGAGTTTCTACAGCAATGCCATCTCAACGGTCAGCAGAAAGCAACTGTTTTGATTCTGAAATATAAAGAAGGAGGTTTTAATACTTTGCATCAGGATTTGTACGGTGATGTGTACTTTCCTATCCAGATTGTATTAATGCTTAGTGAGCCTGATCATGATTTTACAGGAGGAGAATTTGTCCTTACCCAGCAGATTCCAAGAGCACAGTCAAAGGCCATTGTTTTAAAGCCTAAAAAAGGAGATGTTCTTATTTTTACAACGCAGTTTAAACCTGAAAAAGGAACTAAAGGATATTACAGAGTGAATATGAAACATGGAATAAGTGAAGTAAAAGAAGGCAGCCGCTATGCCTTAGGAATTATCTTCCATGATGCAATAAGTTAGTTATGTATCAACAACCGTAAATTATATATTACAATGATTCAGCATTCTCAAATATCAAGTGAAAATCTAAAGTGCAAAATTCACAGCAAAGAAATTCATTTTGGAGGAAATAAAAAATTAAAGATCTACGGATTGCTCAGTTGCCGCTCAGGGAAAAGAATGAAAAAGGAAAACAGAGTTTTCTTCACAGATGAAAAAGAAGCACTGGAAAATAAATTCCGGCCTTGTGGACATTGTATGAGGGAAGCTTATAAAAAGTGGAAGAAATGAATATTTATATTCATTAAGCGCAAAGATTCAATAATTGATGTTAAATTCTTAAGGGAACAAAGATGGAATCAACTTCATTGATTCCAAAGCTAATCTACACCTTGTTCGGAATGACTGGCTTATAAATGAAAAAAGAGAAGCAATAGTATTGCTTCTCTTTCGTTTAGTAGCGGGAACCGGACTCGAACCGATGACCTTCGGGTTATGAGCCCGACGAGCTACCTACTGCTCCATCCCGCGATATTGTGGTGCAAATATAGAGCTTTTTTCATAAACATAAAAACATTCGTTCTATATTCATTTTGTGTTTACCTTAGTCTTCGGAGAATCAGTAAGAAAAAAAATATTTTTATCTCAATTGGTAAAATGTAGGCCTCTGCAAATTTTTTTAGAAAATCAGATCCGACAGTTAAAAAAACTCATTGTTATGAATAGGAATGTAAAAACGTTATTATGGAAAAAAAGACTGATCTACAACTGACAAATCTAGTTTTTATGAAGATTAGGCAAAAATGACCAAGAATTGTATAATATTAATATAGAAAGATAATACAAAAGATATTCTTTAGAATTATTATTTTTGATTTTGTCGCCAATGAATAAATTTACTTGTTGATTGGGGATCGCTTTTAAACCACAAATCCATGTCTTTTAAAAGCTCTGCGTTTTCTTTTGACATGATCACACTATTTTTAGAAAGTTGATTTTTATATTCTTTTATTGAATTTTCCTTTGTCTCTTCTAGTTTGGAGAAAACAAAAAAGAAAACCATAAAACTAATAATAAGCATTGCAAAAGATGAGCCCCATAAATAAAGGCTTAGTTTTGGGATTTTAATTTGGGAATTAAGTCTATTAATATTTTCTTCAGTTTTTTCTTTATAGAATGAATTTATGTAGCTCAAATCAGGTTCAATCTTTAACGTTTTAAGTTCAACAATTTTATACTCAAGTTCAGATATTGCTTGATCTAATTCCTTTATTATTTTATCTGCTGATTCTTGATTCATTTAGTCTTTTATTATAATTATTTTGCTACCAAATTTAAAATTTATTCTTTAATATCAAAGTATTACGGAAAACCATTTTTTAAAATAATACATTATTAATATCTATGTAAATATAAGTGATAAAGTCACTTAACATAAAAAAATAATTCTCACTTGATTGGATTTATTTTTTATATTTGGTTTGAATTAGAATAATTATTAATCATCAAAACAAAAAATTATGAAAAAAACATTATTAGTAGCAGGTCTATTTGTTGCTAGTGTAGTTAGTGCATTTCCATTCAGGACTTCTTGTGGAACAGTTCTTCAGGTTAGCCAAACTATCGCTAACAACATGACGCAAAATCAATTATCAAATTATCTTACAGATCTTAACGGTGAAACATGTCCACAACATGCAAATTCCACTGTTGTAACTGTAATTTACAGCCACTAAAAAATTAAAAAAATTGCAACGAAGACCGTCATAATTTTGGCGGTCTTTTTTAATAGAAGTTTTATGAAAAAGATTATCCTGCTAATTAATTTATTAATAATAACATCTGCTTTTTGCCAGAAAAAATTTGATGTAGTTTATGAAGCAGATTATAAATTAAATTCTAAATTATCAAAATCAAGCAATTATAAAAAAACAACAACTTTTGCTTTGTTGATAAATCAAGAGGCCTCCTTTTTTAAGAACATGAATAAATATATTGCCGACTCTCTAGAAGTTGAAAAAATTACCATTCCAATGGAAGAATCTATGAAATATGTAACAGATTTTCGAGAGACAATTGGTACAACATCTGCTAAACTTTACGTAACTACAGAAATTAATTATGTAGATTATTCATATGAAGAACCAAATAATATTGCTTGGAAAATAAAAAATGAATTTAAAACTGTTCTTGGCTTTA
The DNA here is from genome assembly GCF_949767875.1 of Chryseobacterium sp. IT-36CA2. Lineage (NCBI taxonomy): Bacteria > Pseudomonadati > Bacteroidota > Flavobacteriia > Flavobacteriales > Weeksellaceae > Chryseobacterium > Chryseobacterium sp. IT-36CA2. The sequence goes on from NZ_CATKPG010000020.1 coordinate 662,439, forward strand.
AATGTCAGAAAGCAGAAACAACAAAATACGGAAGAACCTGGACAGCTTGGTTTACAACTGATATTCCTTTCCAATATGGGCCTTATAAATTTAATGGTTTACCTGGGTTAATCACAGAATTATATGATTCCAAAGATGACTACCACTATGCGCTTTATTCCTTTAGAAAAAGAAAATACACTTGTAAATCTGCTAATGTTGCAAATAACTCCAAAAAAACAACAAAAGATAAGGTATGGGATCTTTTAAAAAATAAAGTGGCAGGTAGAATGCAAGTACACCAACAGTTTATTGAAAATAAGGATGATCTTGAAATGATAAGGAGAAACACAGAAGCTGCTGCAAAAGATTATAATCCTATTGAATTAAGTATTTATTAGAATTACTATATTATTTGGAAAAATATCTTTTAACAGATATTGACAATATAAAAAAATCGATATAACAATAAGTCATATCGATTTTTTGTTTAGTAGCGGGAACCGGACTCGAACCGATGACCTTCGGGTTATGAGCCCGACGAGCTACCTACTGCTCCATCCCGCGGTATATTTTTAGAGTGTTTACCGAAAACACTTGCTTAGTAGCGGGAACCGGACTCGAACCGATGACCTTCGGGTTATGAGCCCGACGAGCTACCTACTGCTCCATCCCGCGGTGTATTTTTAGAGTGCTTACCGAAAACACTTGCTTAGTAGCGGGAACCGGACTCGAACCGATGACCTTCGGGTTATGAGCCCGACGAGCTACCTACTGCTCCATCCCGCGATATTGGATTGCAAAGGTACGAATATTTTTTACAAATCCTAATTTTTCTTTTAAATAAAGGACTTTTATGAAAACTATTTTATTATTTGTATCTTTGTTTTATGGCAAAAATATTAAAAATTTACCCAGACAACCCACAGGAAAATCTTGTGAATGAGGTTATTAAAACTCTAAATAATGGAGGGCTGATTATCTATCCTTCGGATACGATTTATGCATTAGGATGTAATATTTTTGATATAAAAGCCATGGAAAAGCTGGCACAGCTCAAAAAAATGAAGCTTGAGAAGTCAAAATTCTCGATTATCTGTAATGATCTGAGTCATCTTTCCGACTTTACAAGACCTATTGAAACTTCAGTTTTCAGATTTCTGAAAAGTCATCTCCCAGGACCATTTACATTTATCCTTGATGCCAACAAAAGTTTACCATTAGCCTATAAAGGTCACAAAACAATTGGTATCCGTGTGCCTGACCATCCGATTCCACAGCTTATTGTGGAAAAATTGGGACACCCTATTGCTTCCACTTCCATTAAAGACGATGATGAAATCATTGAATATTCTACCGACCCTGAGCTTATTGCTGAAAAATATGATCATTTGGTAGATATTGTGATTGATTCCGGATATGGAGATAATGTGGCTTCTACTATTGTGGATCTTACTTCAGGTGAACCGGAGATTATCCGTCAGGGAAAAGGGATTATTTAGTTTAAGGTTTAAAGTTCGAAGTTTACGGTTGAGAGATATAGGTTATGGGGATTAATGGGAAATATTCTATAGGAATTTTACTCACTTTTGTGCTTTTGGCGGCTGCAATGCTTTACGCTTTTCCTATTGTTACATTGATGACGGGAGTGCGGGGGATTACAGAAACCAATTTTCTTCTTACCAGATTTATCATTTGGGGGATTTTTCTTATGGTATTTCTCTACACCTTTTTTATCGAAAAAGGATCGTTCCTATTAAAAAAAGAAACACAATGTTCAATATTATTTTATATAAAAGCAGTGATCTGTTTATATTTTATCTGCAGTATTGGCGGAGCATTATTGAATGTAATGATTCATCTTCTGATCCAGGAAAAGATAAGTGATAAACTTTTTGAACTCACACCCATTTTTAAAAACAATTATTTTTTACTTATTTTTACCTGCTTTACAGCAGGAGCTGTAGAAGAATTCCTGATGAGAGGCTATGTACAGCCAAGGATTGAAAAAATGTATAACAGTCCTCTTCTCGGAGTTTTCGTTTCAGCTATTCTCTTTGGAATTCTGCACAGCACTTACGGAACCATAGGTCAGGTTATTATTCCTTTCTTTATTGGAGTCGTTTTTGCTATGTTTTATAAAATTTATTCAAATATTAAGATCCTGATCATCTGTCATTTTCTGATTGATTTTATCTCTCTGATGGCTATGAATTTTATGGATATTAAACACTTATCTTTATTTTAACATTATGAAAATTATAACATCACCTGCCAAATTAATGAACGTAGAAAACGCAACAGATCTGTTGAAATCTTCTACTCCAAAATTCATTGAAGACGCAGCATTGATACAGTCTTATTTAAAAGAAAAATCACCAAAATATCTTTCCGAGCTGATGGAAATATCTCCAAAACTGGCTGATGAAAACTGGGAAAGAAATCAAAAATGGAAATCCAAACCTACCGCAAAAGAATCCGCTCCGGCTATGTTTGCCTTTGCAGGAGAAGTTTACAGAGGTCTGGACGCCAAAACACTTAATAAAAGTGCAGTAGATTATCTGCAGAAAAATTACAGAATGCTTTCCGGATTGTATGGCTTACTGAAGCCTTCTGATAAAGTAATGCTTTACAGATTGGAAATGGGACGTCCTTTTCAGTTTGAACAATACAAAAACCTGTATGAATTCTGGAGAGAAAAGATTACAGAACAACTGAATTCTGAAATGAAAAAAGGAGAAATTCTTCTTCATCTTGCCAGCAATGAGTATGGAAAAGTAATCGACAGAAAAAAACTAAATCATAAAGTAATTGACTTCGATTTTTATGAACTAAAAGATGGAAAACTGAAAACCATCGTAGTGTACACCAAGCATGCAAGAGGTCTTGTGGTACGATTCTGTGCTGAGACCAATGCCAAAACACTGGAAGATGTAAAAGCATTCAACTATGAAGGTTACAGAATTGATGAAGAAAAATCTACGGATACAAAACTGGTTTTTACAAGATAAATGACAATTTCAGCATTTAAAAAATATTTCAAAGCAGAACTTTCCGACCTTTATACTGAGTCGGAAAGTATGTTTTTATCATCACTTTTCATTCATCAGATCGTAGGCTTTGACCATTTTCAGCAAAGAAGGTTTTCTGAACAGGAACTTCTGACTGATGATGAAGAAAAACTTTGTCAACTGGTTTCAGAACTTAAAACAGGAAGACCTTATCAGCAGATTCTTGGTGAAACTGAATTTTATGGAATGAAATTCTTCGTAGATGAAAATGTACTGATTCCCCGTCCTGAAACGGAAGAACTGTTGGAAATTGCTATTCGGGAAATTCAAAATTCGAAGTTTAAGATTCAAGGTTTAAAGATTCTGGATATAGGAACCGGAAGCGGAGTAATTCCTTTGGTTTTAAAAAAGCATTTTCCCGAAGCTGAAGTTTCCTCAATAGATTTTTCTGAAAAAGCACTGGAAACAGCCCGAAGAAATGCAGATTACCATCAGTTGGAAATACAGTTCATTCACGCTGATTATCTTCATTTCGAACCAACTGAAAGTTATGATATCATTATTTCAAATCCACCTTATATTGGGATTGAAGAAGAAATTGAAATCGCAGATTCTGTGAAAGGGTTTGAACCTAAAATGGCTCTCTTCTCTCCTACAGATGATGCTTTAATATTTTACAGAAAAATTGCTGATGATGCCCAAAAGCATTTGAATAAGGACGGTTTTTTATTTTTAGAAATTAATCAAAAATTAGGACCCGAAACCCTGGAATTGTACCAAAATTTTTCTAACGCTCAATTATTGAAGGATTTATCTGAAAATGACAGGTTTATTTATGGAAGGAAATAAGTAATTTTGCTTCCATACACCTAACCTATGAAAACTTTGCTATGGAATTTCCTCATTGGTATTTCACTGATCATACAACTGGTATCCTGCAAACAGCATCCCGGAGATGTTGTGAATGAATATTATAGTAAAGGAGAATTCAACGGCTCTGTTCTGATCGTTAAAAACGGTCAGATTGTTTGTGATACCGCCTTGGGTTTCCGTAATATTGAAAAAGGGTTAAAAGCGGATAAAAACACTTCATTTTATATTGCCTCTCTCAGTAAATCATTCACTGCTGCAGCAATTTTAATGTTAGAGCAAAAAGACCTATTGAAACTTGATGACAGAGCTTCTCAATTCATCTCACTTCCTGACTACGCCAAAGATATCACTGTAAGGCAACTTTTGCATCATACTTCCGGAATTAAAGATTATGAGAATTTATTTTCGAAAAAAGGATTGACCAATCTGGAGGTAATCAATTGGTTATTTCAACTTAAAAAACTTGACTTTCTTCCAGATAGTCAGTTTAAATACAGTAACAGTGGGTATATCATTCTTTCCCAGATTATAGAGAAGGTTTCCGGAAAATCTTATCCGGCTTTCATTAATGAACAGATTATGATGCCTTTAAAAATGCGTAATACTTATGTTTATGAACCTGACACCATGATCCAAAATAAAGCGTTGGGATATAATAAAGAGAAGACCCCTGATGACTACTCCATATTAACCACTGGCGATGGCGGGATCTACTCTACCCCTGAAGATCTTTATAAGTTTGATCAGGCTTTGAGGAATAATACTCTTATCAATAAAGAAAATACAACGCTCATGTTTACTCCATCAAAACTATCTGATGGTCAGGTTTCAAACTACGGATTTGCCTGGTTTTTGGAGGAAAATAAGAGTGAAAAAATCGCAATGCATACAGGTGGACTCAATAGTTTCAAAGCTTTATTCTGGAGAGATCTTAAACATAACAGCTGTATCATCGCCTTTACGAATCAAGGAGATACATTTCCTTTAGATCAATTTTTACAGGATATCAAAAAAACAATACAATAACACAATGACCATTCAATCTCACGAAATTAATACGATAAAAATTGCAGAAATCATTTCCGATGATATGATTATTCAATCTGTTCAGGACGGGTTAGATCTTATGGGAAACATTTATTATCAGGGTTTTGATAAAGTAATTCTTTACGAAAAAAATATTACTCCCGAATTCTTTGACTTAAAAACCAGAATTGCAGGAGAAATTCTTCAGAAATTCTCGAACTATCGTATCGGGCTGGCTATTGTAGGTAATTTCAGCAAATACGAAAGCAAAAGTATGAAGGACTTTATTTTTGAAAGTAATAAAACAAAACATATCAATTTTGTAAGCACTCTGGAAGATGCGTTAAATAATTTTCCAAAATAGACTCTTTTTCAATTCTTTATAGTAAAAAAGGGAAAATTTTTCTTCATTTTCCAATATCAATGCCTCCATAAAATCTATTTTTTAAGATTTTTCACTAAAATATAAAGATTTGCATAGTAAAAACAATCTCATTTATTTGTGAAATACGTAAAATTTTAAGCCAAAATATGTTAATCATTAAGGAGAATTTAGAATTAATTCTATAAACATCAACCTATTGATATTTCTTTGTATATTTGCAAAAAAACACGAGGGAATATGAATCTTACTTATTTAAGAGCTTATACGGCTACATAATTCAATTTATTTTTCCGACTATTTCAGATAAGGCATGAAGTTGTCCTCTATAGGGCATTATGTTATTATCTGTTATTGGCTTTTAGGAACCCAAAGGTTTCTTCATGTCATTCTATGGACACAATTCATTATTGAAATGAACTGTTTTTGATACTTATTCCTTTGATGGAACTGATCTGGCTGAAAAAATGCCTTTCAAAAAAACATAAAAAAACATACACAGATAAAAATTATTAAGAACATCATGATTAAAAAATTATTTCTACCAATCGTTTTAGTAAGTTCATTTTCATTTGCACAGATAGGGATAAACTTACCCACACCTGATGCCAGTGCAGCACTTGATGTTTACAGTCAAAGTAAGGGAATGTTAATGCCTAGGCTTACTACAGCACAAAGAAATGCTATTGTTAATCCGGCGAGCTCCCTTCTTATCTATGATACTGATAAAAAGTGTCTTAGTCAGAATGTGGGAACACCTACCAGTCCAGATTGGTTATGCATCAGCAACAATGCTGTAAAAATGTTTTACATGCCAAGTGTTTCTTTCGATACTTCCACTACCGCAATAGGTAGAACCAAAGACTTATATACTTTATATAAAACTCAGTTCGGGTCTCCAAGAGCAAAGAGCACCAGCGCTCCTGCATCTATTCCTTTTTTCCCGTCCAGTAAAGATCTTTATTATTATGTAACTGATGCGGACACTAATGTATTCAGTAATATAACTATTTCAGACGATGGCGTAATGAAGTATGATGTAAAAGCAGCCGCTACAGACTGTTCTTTTATTAATATTGTTTTCGTTGTTAAATAATTGAGTTATGATAAAAAGTACCTCAATTGTACGATACAAAAGACTTCTACTTGCATTTCCGCTGTTTATGCTGTCCCAAAATATAAAGGCACAGAATGAACAGGGAACAGGATATCCGTATTTCGTGAACTTCACCCAGGGGCTACAACCTCAGGAAGCTTATAAAGTGGCGACAAGCGGAGTCCAGAATGATGCTACTTTTACCACAGACGGATTACGACTTACCCGCAGTGTAAATAATATTTCAGGGGGAGTAATCCTTGCTGATAAAATATTCAAAAGTGATCAGGGAATTAAATTCGAATTTGAATTCGCCATATATGGAGGAAATACAAACGGAGGAGATGGTATTTCTATATTCTTAGTAGATGGATCTATTCCTAAAGCCCAGCTTAATCTAGGATATTTTGGTGGGGGATTAGGATATAGTTTTATACGCGGTGGTGAATCTACAGAAGGACTTAGAGGAGCCTATCTAGGGATAGGTCTTGATGAATACGGAAATTTTAAAACAAGCTTTAATCAGGGTGAAAGGGTTAGAAATGGAATTTTTGGTGTTGGATTAGCCGATGGAAGAAGTAATGTTTCTTTAAGGGCTAAACGCGGAAATCAGTCTCTGTCATCAGCTGAGCCTGCGGGATACAATGGTTACCCGCTGCTTTACAGTACAGCTACGAACGCCTCCCCTTCCAGCAATAACAGGTCTGCTTATCTGGATCCTGCAACGGGAAAATATATTGGTATTAAAAATACGACTCTTCAGCAATTCAGCATTGAAAGTGGTGGAACAACTTTTCCACTTAATGAAAACGATGCGAGATTCCGTAAAGCATTTGTCACATTAGTGCCCAATCCTGCCGGTGGTTACAATATAACCCTGGAAATTCAGCACGGAACCGTGAAAGAAAAAGTAATTGATAATTATTATTATCCTACTTCACTGAAATATACTGAGACTACGATATCCAACACTACAGTAAGAACTTTGGATACTTCAGCACCTTCTACTTTCAGAATTGGGTTTGCAGCTTCTACAGGAGCCGCTAAAAACATCCATTTATTGAGAAACTTAGGAGTTACCAGACCTTATGCAGCGGAAGTAACAGATGATCTGTTTGCAGGATGTCCGGGGATAAAATCAACGTATTATCCTTTGCTTAATGATGCAGCTTATTCTTCAGCAAGCGGTCAAAACCCGCCAACGCTTTCCTATAATAACCTTGATTTTAATTCATTCCGTTTTTTAGATAACAATGGAGCGGTGATTCCTAATATTACTGGAGGTGTTTATACCAACAGCCAGGGAACGTGGACCTATTATCCTACTACCGGAGCGCTTTCTTTCAGACCTGCGGTTGGATTCACAGGAGTTGCCCAGGTACAGTATGATATTAAAGGCGGTGGAAGTAATGGTACTGAAGCTCCCTACAATAAGGAGGAATACAGATCATTACCTGCATTGGTACAGGTTAATATTTCAAGTGCGAATAACTGCAGCAAAGCCTGCGTTGTTTCCAACAAAAATGTAACTCAGAAAATCATAAGATAAATTAATAAAAACCAGCTTTTAAGAGCTGGTTTTTTTATGATTAACAGGATTTTTAATAAAATACTGAATAGCATCTTCAATCGCTTTGTCAACAGGCTGGTATTGAATACCCAACTCCTCTACCGATTTCTGATTAGAATAATAATTGCAGATCTGCAATGCTTTCATATTAGAGGTACTGAGATTTGTTTTTATTTTGAATCTTCTTAAACCATCGCCTATCAATCCCAGAAAGCTTAACACTTTATTGGGAATAGCTATCATTATTGGGTTTTGACTGGTAATCCGGTTTACTTTTTTAAAAAAATCTTTATAACTTAAGTTTTCATTGGCTAAGAGGTATTTTTCGCCAGCTTTTCCGTTTTCAACAGCATTTACTATTCCGGTGGCTGCATCTTCTACATGTACAAAATTTTTCCCTCCTTTCGGATAAAAAAGCAGTTTCTTCTTCCACGCCCAGAAGATGATTTTTCCGGAGCTTGGCTTACTGTCATAAGCACCAATCATAAAGGTTGGATTAACGATAGTAACCTCTGTATTTTTATTGTTTTTTAAAAGATAATCTTCCGCTGCCAGCTTACTTTGGGCATAGAATGAATGGGTAAAAGGATAAATTTGTGGTGCTTTTTCACTTCCCCAGAACGCCGTATTTCCAAATCCCAGGGTATTTGCTGTGCTCACAAACAAAAACTTTTTTACCCCCATCAGTTCTGCATGGGTAAACAGATTCACAACGGTATCATAATTCACTTTTCTATATTCATCATAATTAATGAAATGCTGGCGTGTTTCTGCCGCAATATGAATGATACAGTCGATATCAGTAAGAAGTGTTGAGATATCGGATGATAGATTCACTTCCAGCAGTTTCAGATTTTCGTTTTCTTCACCCAGCCAGTTGCTTTTCTTGCGCACCAGAGCAATAACAGAATAACCATTTTGTAATAATTTAATGATAACATTAGTTCCAAGAAGCCCTGTAGCTCCTGTTACACACACTTTTTTCATGCTTCGATTTCTCTTTTTATAGCCTGGGTCATTAATGGAAGTTTGATCCATATGGGTAAAATTTTCATCACCAGCCAGCTGATTGGATTCACCATAATTACGGAATCTTTTTTAAACAATTGGCGAATACAGTAGGAAGCTACTTTATCAGGATTTAAAAGGGTTAACCTGCCCATAAAACCTTGTTTTTCTATTCTTTTACATACATCTTTGTTGGTTTTCATCGCCCCCGGATTCACGACACTTACAAAGACGTTGGTATCTTTCAGTTCTTCATGAAGTCCTCTTGAAAATGAATGAATAAAGCTTTTAGAGGCAGGATATACCGTTTTAAAACCAATAGGAGAAAAGGCAGCCATACTTGAGACATTCAGAATATAGGCTTTGGGTTGTTTTAAAAGATTGGGAAGAAGCTGATGGGTAATCAGTGAAGTGGCCGTTACATTCACCTGTAAAATAGTGTTGATATAATCCGAAGAAGCTTCTGTGAATTTTTTAGTTCCGCCAAGCCCTGCATTATTGATCAGGATATGAATATCAAAAGACCGGTTAAGCCATTCTGTAAGCTTCATTACATTTTCATGAACAGAGAGATCTGTTTCGTAGTAATGAACTTTTACATCATACAGCTCCTTTAAATCCTTAGAAAATTCTTTGAGATTCTGATCCGGAAGGCTTACAAGAATAACATTGATCTTTTTCCTGGCCAGATTTTCAGCGAATGATTTACCGAGCCCTTGACTTGCCCCCGTGACCACTGCATATGATTCTTTGGTGTCCATAAGTTTACATTTTATGGTACAAAGCTATCTCGAAAAGCAGGTTTAAATGTTCCGGATTATCTGAACGAACTGATTTCCAAACGAAAACCAACAAACACATAAAGTTTTAAAAATCAATAATTTAAATTCAATTAAAAGTAAAACTTTATAAACCGGAACTTATTTTTTAAACTCAGAAGGCGTTTGTCCGGTCACTTTTTTAAAGGTAGTATTGAAAGAGGTTTTAGAATTGAATCCTGACTCGTAAGCAATTCCCAGAATTGACAATTTGCTGTTCGGTTCTTTCAAAAGCTTTTTGGCATAATCTACTCTGTACTCATTCACGTATTGGAAGAAATTTTTTCCAAAGCCTGTATTAATCACATAGGAAAGATGATGCGTTGAAACGGATAACATTTCAGCCAGCCTGATCAGGTTAAGTTCGCTGTCAAGGTAGGGTTTTCGCAATTCCATAATGCTTTCTAGTGAGGTTTTAATTTTTACTAATTCTTCATCTGAAATTAGTTTTTTCTTTACTTCTTCCAGATCGGAATCTTCATCAATAGAAATAAGTTCCTGTCTTTGTTTTTCTTCTAAAGGATAAATTTCTTTCTGTTTCAGAGAATAATATCCCACCCAATAAATAACGGATAAAAAGACAGCATTGATAAAGAAATTCAGTGATTTTGGGTCATAGAACAAGTTATAGATCACATAAATGATGTTCACCATAAGAAGTACCAGTATGATATACTCCAACCAATTCAGATTTATTCCTTCTGTATTGGACGAAAACTGCTGAATCTTCCGCTGATGCTTTCTGATGGTAATATAAGAAAGGCCAGTATAGAAAAGCGCCTGAATCAGAATGAGAATAACACTCAGATAGTCAAATGGTTTTGCATATCCCAATTTGATCAATACAAGGCAGGCAAGAAAAGCTGCCGGGAGTATTAAAAACTTTGCATCGGTGATTTTAAAGGTAAAAGAAGGATTGGTATAGAACAGTACACTAAAGTAAAAAACAATAGGGGTAAAAAACTGAATAAACTTAACCCAAAACAGGGAATGAAAATCAATGATGGAGCCTGTAATGAGAAACAAAACTTCATCCAGCCAAAAGGTAGACCACAGAAAAAGAAATATTCCGAACCAGAAATTAGCTTTATGATTTACTTGTAAAGGATTGGCCAGCTTCAGCAGAGAAAGCAAAACCAATGAACCATAGATAAGTATCACGATGAAACTGTTTAACTCTGATGTGTTCATTGGTTTTGATATTTTGATTAAAAATAGTCTTTTATCCTATTCGTTTCCTTACAAAAATTTCATATCCTAAATAAATTAACGGAAGCGACATGATTCCTAAGAAAACAATATTACTCATGGCCAGCTGCGGATGCATTACAATGGAGTAAACCAGCCCGAAAAAGGCACCTCCAAGGTGAGCTGCATGTCCCAGATTATCCCATTGTTTTGGATTCAGCATCATATAAACAGAATACCCAAAATATAATGTTCCAAACAGCCATCCCGGTAAGAAGTTTACACTGATCTCGTTTGGTGCCATCGCAATGGAAGCAAAAATGATTCCCGAAACGGCTCCAGATGCCCCGATAGCTGAATACCAAGGTTGATTTTTATAAATCAGCAAACTGAATAAATTCCCAAGAATCATAGATCCAAAATAAAGAATTACAAATCCTATTTCACCAAAGAAACTCACAACAACTCCCTGGAAAAAGTACAGAGAAAGCATATTAAAAAATAAGTGCATAAAGTCTGCATGTAAAAATGCAGAACTGATAAGCCTTATATATTCTTTACGATTCGCAATAGCCCCTACATTGAATTTATATTTTTCAAACAACGCTATATTGTTGAATCCCATGTAACTGAAAATACATGTGACTGCAATGATAATTAAAACAACTGTATCCATCGTATTTTTTTATGTTATACCTGAACAGACATTCAATTCTAAAGTCTATTCATTTTCATTATTCCCATCCTCCTGAAACAGGTCACCAATAACTCCACCGTCTTCATCCATATCTCCGGTTGGCTCCGGATCTTCATATACTTCAGGTTCTTCTTCTATAGGTTCAGGAATCGTAATATTAATTGCTTTTACTTTGAACTTTGTAAACTGGTTTCCGATTGCTTTTATTCCTTTTACGGCAATAAATTCATCAATGTTTATCGTTTCCGGCTCACGTTCTTTTCCTTTATCTTTTGCAAAAATGATTTCTGCTGTTACATCATTGGCAACAATTACGTTCTCAATGAATGATTTCGGGTGTTCAGATGGCATGAAAGTCTGTACATTGACCGTATTTTCCAGTAAGAATCTCTTGATGAAATAAATGTCTTTTTCTCCATCATAATAGATACAAGTAATTGGCTGTGCAGGTCTCCATTTTTCAAGAACCAGATATTCATCATCAAAACGGTTGCCAAGGTCAAAAGAAACCAGTTTTACTTCACCATTGGTATTGATTGTAAGAATTTTATCATCACCTTTAAAATTTCCCAGTAATGTTCCTCTTACATCTGCATTCAGTCTTCTTACAGTATCATCAAACCAGATTTTTCTAGGTGCCAGGGTAGAAACTCCTTCTTCCTTCATATCCACTTTCTTTACCGAGTATTTGGTAACCAGATTCCCTTTGGAATCACGCCCTTTGATGGCAAGATCGGAGAAATTGATCTCCATTTTGTTCTTTCTGATTCTTGGATTGGGTTTTAACAATACCGTTACAGTTTCTGCTTCACCATTGGGATTTGCAGAAAAATAAAGGGTTTCTGAGCCTTTTTTATCTGAAGCTAACGGATAATCTGTATTCCTGGTCACTCCGGTTACAGAGAATCGTTTCATATAATATGGTCCTTCTCTGCCTTCACGGTAGATCATATTATACACGGTTCTTTTATCATTTTTCTTCCATATGGCAACATGCAGAATATCTTTTCCGACGAACGTTTTAGCTTCTACTTTTACCACTTTCATACTTCCGTCTTTTCTGAAAATGATGATGTCATCAATATCAGAGCAATCAAACAGATACTGGTCTTTCTTCAAAGATGTTCCAATGAAACCTTCTTCAAAATTAGCATAGAATTTTTCGTTGGCTACTGCTACTTTTGTAGCATCAATGGTATCAAAGATTCTAAGTTCTGTTTTTCTCTGTTTGTCTTTACCGTATTTTTTCTGAATATTTAAATAATAATCAATAGCATAAGCAATCAGGTTAGCCAAGTGGTATTTCACCTGCTCTATTTTACCTTCCAGCGATGCAATATTTTCTTTAAATTTATCTAAATCGAATCTTGAAATTCTTTTGATTCTGATCTCTGTCAGTTTTAAAATATCTTCTTCCGTAACAGCTCTTAAAAGATGTTTGGTATGAGGTTTTAATCCGGCATCAATGGTTTTTATTACGTCTTCCCAGGTTTTCACCTCTTCGATATCGTGATAGATTCTGTTCTCGATGAAAATTCTTTCCAATGAAGAAAAATGCCAGCTTTCCTGAAGCTCATGAAGTTCAATTTCAAGTTCCTTCTTCAATAATGATACGGTATGATCCGTATTCATTTTCAGAATATCTGAAACATTCATAAACATAGGCTTGTCACCTACGATTACACAGGCATTCGGAGAAATAGTTACCTGACAGTCTGTGAATGCATACAAAGCATCTATCGTCTTATCAGGAGATACATCATTATGAATATGAATCAGGATTTCTACTTTATCTGAAGTATTATCCTCAATTTTTTTGATTTTGATTTTCCCTTTCTCATTGGCTTTTAAGATAGAGTCAATAAGATCAGTCGTTGTTTTAGAATAAGGAAGTTCGGAAATTACCAATGTATGTTTATCCGTTTGGGTAATTCTTGCTCTTGCCCTTACTTTTCCACCTCTGTGACCGTCATTATATTCAGAAACATCGAGATAACCGGCTGTTAAGAAGTCCGGATACAGCTCAAATTTCTTTCCTTTCAAATAGGCTACAGATGCATTGATAAGCTCATTAAAGTTATGGGGAAGTATTTTCGTAGAAAGCCCCACTCCAATACCTTCTACTCCCTGTGCAAGAAGCAAAGGAAATTTTACAGGTAAATCGATAGGTTCATTATTTCTTCCGTCATAAGACTTGGTCCATTCTGTAGTTTTAGGATTAAAAACCACTTCCAGAGCAAAAGGAGTAAGTCTTGCTTCAATATATCTTGCCGCCGCTGCAGAGTCTCCTGTATAGATATTTCCCCAGTTTCCCTGAGTATCTATCAACAGTTCTTTCTGTCCGACCTGTACCATAGCATCTGTAATGGAGGCATCTCCGTGTGGGTGATATTTCATCGTATTCCCCACGATATTGGCCACTTTATTATAACGGCCGTCTTCCAGTTCACGCATAGAGTGCATGATTCTTCGCTGAACAGGTTTTAAACCATCATACACCGAAGGGATAGCTCTATCCAAAATTACATAGGAAGCATAATCCAGAAACCAGTCTTTGTATAGACCAGAAACTTTTTTTAGGCTTTCACCCTCATGCGAATGTTCTTCTGTCGTCATCTGTTTTTAATCTTTTTTCTCTTTATTAGCTTTCACTACTTTGTTCAGCGAGAGTCTCAAATCATTTACTTCTTTCTGGGTCAGATAAGAAATCTGGTATTTAAGTATTGTAGAACCATTATTCTTACTGGAAACGGTAATATATAATCTTTTGAAAAAGAAAATACTTACCACATCATATTTTATCAGTTTGTATTTTGGAAACTCATCGTGAAGAGGCTTGTCTAAAAAAGGAATAATATTTCTGTTTTTAAAATTCAGAGCTTCTCCATCGCTGTCATATTCAAAAATCTGCCTTCCGCTGATATAAAAGATCATCAGCAGCAGAACAGGAACAATAATCAATAAATAACTTTCTTTACCTAGTGCATTAAATCTGTATTCATTGGCTGCAAATGTGATTATTCCGAATATTGTTGTCATCAAAAGCAGCGTGCTTAAAGAATTATAAATTGATAATTTATTACGGTTACTCAGTCTCATTTTAATTTTTGGGTGTGTAAGTTCTATAATTTCCTACTTCATCCAAAATTGTGTTTTTTTTCAGTCTATACATCGGTTTTAACGTGCTATTTTTTTAAGTGATTTTTTAATTTTCTACTTCATCCAACAATTGTTTTTTATCAATATCAGTATCATCTTCTACGACAAGATTTTCAAGAATAAAAACCTGCCTGTCTGGAGTATTCTTTCCCATATAAAACTCCAAAAGCTGGTCAATGGTCTGATCTTTTCCTATCACTACAGGTTCCAATCGTATGTCTTTCCCGATGAAATGTTTAAATTCGTCAGGAGAAATCTCTCCTAATCCTTTAAATCGTGTGATTTCAGGATTTTTTCCCAAATCATTTAATGCTTTTACTCTTTCGGCTTCTGAATAACAGTATCTTGTTTCCTTCTTATTTCTCACCCTGAATAAAGGGGTCTGAAGAATATAAAGGTGTCCATTTTTAATCAGATCCGGGAAGAACTGCAGGAAGAAAGTAATCATCAGGAGACGGATATGCATCCCATCTACATCGGCATCGGTAGCAATAATCACCTGATTGTATCTCAAGTCTTCCAGACTTTCTTCAATATTTAAAGCGGCCTGAAGAAGGTTAAATTCTTCATTTTCGTATACTACTTTCTTAGTAAGACCATAGCAGTTCAATGGTTTACCTTTCAGTGAAAATACAGCCTGAGTTTCTACATCCCTTGATTTTGTGATAGATCCTGATGCAGAATCTCCCTCGGTGATGAAGATCTGAGAATCTCCTTTTCTCTCCGCTTTCTGATCATTGTAGTGCTGTCTGCAGTCACGAAGCTTTTTATTGTGAAGAGAAACTTTTTTAGCTCTCTCTCTTGCCAGTTTCTGGATTCCGGAAAGTTCTTTTCTTTCTCTCTCGGAAATCAATATTTTTCTTTGGATCGCTTCAGCTATTTCCGGATTCTTATGTAAGAAGTTATCCAGTTTGTTTTTAAGGAAATCAATGATAAATGTTCTTACAGTAGGTCCATTTGGCCCCATATCATTAGATCCTAACTTTGTTTTAGTCTGAGATTCGAAAACAGGTTCTTCTACATTGATCGAGATTGCAGCAATAATAGATTTTCTGATGTCTGATGCATCAAAACTTTTATTGAAAAATTCACGAATGGTTTTCACATACGCTTCACGGAATGCATTAAGGTGTGTTCCACCCTGGGTTGTATTCTGTCCGTTAACGAATGAAAAATAAGTTTCGGTCTGTGATTTATCAGAATGGGTAATAGCCAGTTCAATATCCTCATCTTTCAAATGAACAATCGGATAAAGAATATCACTTTCCAGTTCTTCTTCCAATAAATCTTTAAGACCATTTTCAGAAAAATAGGTTTCTCCGTTGAAAAGAATTTTTAATCCTGGATTCAGATAGGCATAATTGCGGAGCATTCTCTCGATATACTCTTTTCTGTATTTGAAATGCAGGAATATTTCCCCATCTGGGATAAAAGATATTTCAGTACCATTTCTGTCCGAAGTATCCTTCTCCTCAAGGTTTTCTGTAATCATTCCACGGGAAAATTCGGCAACTTTCATTTTTCCGTCACGGAAAGAACGCACCCGGAAGTAATCCGAAAGAGCATTTACCGCTTTGGTACCGACCCCGTTCAATCCTACAGATTTTTTAAACGCTTTACTGTCGTATTTACCACCGGTATTCATTTTGGATACAGCGTCTACAACTTTCCCTAGAGGAATTCCACGTCCAAAGTCACGGATGGTAACTTTTCCGTCGTCCAGTTTTATTTCGATTCTTTTCCCCGATCGCATCCTGAACTCATCAATAGAGTTGTCTAGGATTTCTTTAAGCAGGATATAAATACCATCATCAGCAGAAGAACCATCACCGAGCTTCCCGATGTACATGCCGGGTCGCAGACGGATATGTTCCTGCCAATCGAGGGTTCTGATATTATCTTCGGAGTAGGTTGGATTTATTTCTTGTGACATATAGATTTCAGCAAACATACAAAAGTACAAAATTGTCTAAAATTATCCGAATTTTAAAAATCATTTTTTCCTAACTTTTATCGTTCAGTCGGGAGAATACCAATAGAATTTTAAGTCAATTAAATTTGTAACAGCACAAAAACAATCAGAGTCCATTCTAAATCTCAAAATTTTCGTTAATATATAACATATTGTAAAAATATTGCTTTTTACATACCAAAAAGTATTTTATTTTATATTTTCCAGTTCATGTATGATATTTTTGAGTATAGCAGGAATAATAAGCTTATGAAAAGAATAAACGGGTAAAAAAATCCAATATATGTTTAAAATCATTATATCCATAAAATCCAATATTCGAGTCGTGAAATCTCTGAATTTCGGATTTAAATCTATGTTTTATCTAATTTTATTTTTTTAAGTTCAAACCATTTTAAATATTTCATTAATTTCGGTCAACAAAACTTTTTTATGATACAACTTCCTTTGTCTAAACTTTCCAATGTAGGAACTACTATTTTCAGTCAGATGACTCAGCTTGCCAATGAAAATGAAGCCATCAATCTGTCTCAGGGATTTCCAGACTTTATGCCGGATCCGGAATTACTAAATCACGTAGATCATTTTATTAAAAAAGGATTTAACCAGTACGCTCCACTTGGAGGAATGATTGGTCTGAAGGAAGAAATTGCCAGAAAAATTGAGAACAGTCATCAGGCAGTCTACCACCCCGACGCTGAAATAACAGTTACAGCAGGCGGAACTCAGGCTATTTTCACCGCTATCGCTTCTTTTATCAAGAAAGACGATGAAGTGATTATTTTTGAACCAGCATATGACTGTTATGAGCCTACTGTAGAACTTTTCGGAGGTATTGTAAAACGTTTTGAAATGAAAGCTCCGGATTATGAAATCGACTGGACAGCTGTAAAAAATATGGTCAGTGACAAGACCAGAATGATCATTCTTAATAATCCCAATAATCCTTCAGGAAAAATCCTGAAAGAAAATGATATCCAAGAACTTATTCAGCTGGTAAAAGGGACTTCCATTCTTATTTTAAGTGATGAAGTGTATGAAAATATTGTTTTTGACGGAAAGCAGCATTTAAGCATCTGCAAATATCCTGAATTGAAAGAAAGAAGTCTTCTTGTTGCCTCTTTTGGGAAACTTTTCCATGTTACCGGTTGGAAAGTGGGTTATTGCGCTGCGCCTAAAAGTTTAACTAATGAATTCAGGAAAGTACATCAGTTCAATGTGTTCTGTGTAAACACACCTATTCAGCTTGCTTTGGCAGAATATATGAAAGATGAAGATCATTACACCTACCTGAATCAGTTTTTTCAGGAAAAAAGAGATTTTCTGAGAAAAGGTCTGGCCGGAACTTCTTTTGAGCTGCTGGATTGTGAAGGAACTTATTTTCAGGCTGTAAAATATGATAAAATATCAGATAAAAATGATTTTGATTTCGCTTCTGAGCTTACTATCAATCATAAGGTGGCCAGTGTTCCTTTTTCTTCATTTTATAACAATAAACTGAATGAAAATGTAATCAGATTATGTTTTGCCAAGAAACAGGAAACTTTAGAAAGGGCGATTGAAAACTTATCAAAAATTTAAGAAAAAAAAATATAAAAATATTTCCATTAAAAAAGGCTGAGGAATAATTTCCTCAGCCTTTCACAAAATATATCTATCAAACACTAAATATCTTTTGATTAGTTCTTAATTATGTTTTTTAAGCTCTGCAATCTCTTTTTTAAGCAGATTAATTTCCTGCTGTTGCTGCTGCACCGCATTCACTAAGATCTTTGTAAGTGCGCTTTCATCAAACTCTCTTTTGTCCTTAAGACCACTTTTCGCACTATCATCTATAGTATTTACCATATAAGGAGCTACTTTTTCAACATCCTGAGCAATAAAACCTACGTACTGCTTATTTTGGTCTTCATATCCTGACTTTTCATTATATCTGTAAGTGACAGGCTTTAATTGATTAATAACATTTAAACCATCTTTAAAGCTTTCAATATCTTTTTTAACTCTTCTATCTGAGAAAGTTCCCCAGCTTCCTCCTCCCGGTTTATCTGCTGTACCGTTTACAGAAAGTAAGCTTGTTGGTGCACTTGTTCCAAGACCAAGAGATCCGTTACCCTTAACCCTTAAACGTTCTTGATAGTATCCCCCTACAGAGTATCCAACATAAAAATCTTCGTCATCAGCACCACTACGTATAGAACCAATCCCCCAGTTTGCTCCGCCAATATTTGTTCCATCGTTTGTAAAACCTATAAGCGCTAAATTATTTGCTGCTGTTGCTGAAGTATTTCTAACCGCCAGTATAGGATATTGGTTAGTACCGTTAGGAGCATCTATTAAGGTATATCTATTGTTAACAGCTTCCGATGTTACAACATGAAATCTGTTTTCAGGAGTACTGGTATTGATACCTACATACCCATTAGCTCTTATTCTCATACGCTCGGCATATTCATTATTAACCGGAGAGTTTCCAAAATAGAAATCTTCATTCGTATTAGTTTGATTACGTATGGATCCTATTCCCCAGGATGCCCCCCCTCCTCCAGGTCCATTATTTGTAAAACCGATAAGAGAAAAATTATTCGCTGCTACAGGTGATGTATTCCTCAATGCTAGTATAGGGTGTTTAATACCAGCATTAGGAGCATCTATTAAAGTATATCGGTTATTTACAGACTTTGTCGTTATAACCTGAAACTTATTCTCAGGAGCTGTAGTACCTAAACCAAAGTTTCCGTTTTGCTGCAGAACCAAATCATTATTTTGCTGAGTTGCTGAAGGTGCTCCGGAAGCCGGATTATCCTTTGCTCCATCTACGTGAAACGTTCCTTGTGGATTTGAAGTCTGAACGCCGATTTGTGAATACATGAATGCCGGTGATAGTAATACCAAGGCCAGTAGAGAAACTGTGTTTTTCTTTTTCATCTTTTAAATGTGTTTTTAATTATTATTGTTATTCTTCTCAACTATCTTTTATTTGTTATAGTAAAAAGATCGGATAGAGTAAAGCATTCTATAATTAATCAACTTTATATATCTCGATAATACATCAGAGAAAAGATAGTTTGTTGATTGAAAAATTTTGACAAAGGTGAAAATTACCACTCAATACATAGAAAAAACACACTACATCAAATACACATCACGCTGAAAAACCACCATACAACACCGGCACAACATTTAAATAACACACTGATTTACAATGTGCAAAATCTACATCTTATGTAATATTTCATTAAAAATGCCTATAGAAGAAAATCGAGTTCTTATCATTTTAAATGATGATAAACTCTAAAACATAATATAAAACCGTTTATGCAATTTTAGTTGGTGTTCTCAACTGCCCATGACGAAAATTCTTTTAAAAAATATTCAGCTGTTTTCATTGTTTGTATTGTTTATTTTTAAATGAAATATTGCAGAATTATTACAATAAAAAAGAACGCATCAATTATGATACGTTCTTTTTTTATCCTCAGATTACTTACTGCTATTATATGTTATAAAAACATTCCTCCTGAAACTTCGATTCTTTGTCCGTTGATCCATCTTGCATCTTCTGTACATAGGAAAGCTACCACTCCACCGATATCATCGGGCAGCCCCACTCTTCCAAGAGCTGTGGCACCTGCTACCACTGCATTGATCTCTTCATTATCTCTTACTCTTCCTCCTCCGAAATCAGTTTCAATAGCTCCCGGAGCTACCACATTGGCTTTAATCTTTCTTGAACCTAATTCTTTAGCCATATATTTAGTAAGCATTTCTACTCCAGCTTTGATTGATCCGTAAACAGAGGATCCCGGCGTTGCAAACCTTGCCAATCCTGAAGATACATTGATGATTCCACCTCCATCATTAATGAATGGTAATAACTTTTGAGTCAGGAAAAATACTCCTTTAAAGTGAATATCTACCACATCATCCAATTGTTCTTCCGTCACTTCCGTAATCGGTGAATATAAAGCAGTTCCTGCATTATTGATAAGATAATCAATGTGAGTGCTCCCTGTATTTTGCTGTAGATGATCCGTCACTTCTTTTACAAAAGCATCAAAACTTTTTAAATCTTTTGTATCCAACTGGAAGGCAACAGCATTCCTTCCCATTGATTTGATTTCATTCACTACAGCATCAGCCTCTTCTTTGTTGCTTCTATAAGTAATGATAACATCCAATCCTTTTTGAGCTATTTTAAGCGCGGAGTTTTTTCCCAATCCACGGCTTCCTCCGGTTACCAGTGCGATATTTGTTTTTGTGTTCATTGTATTTTGATTATTTTGATGGTACAAAGTTGGGATATTTTCAGACTGGATCGTTTGCTTGAATCAATCTGAAATTTGCAAAATTCAAATCACGATCGAAATTCCATGGGAGTAAATGAAGTCTTTCTTTTAAAAAAGTTGGAGAAATGGGCTATTTCTTCAAAACCCAGGGCATAAGAAACTTCTGAAACATTCCATTTTGTTTGCCTTAAGAGAATCTTAGCTTCCTGAATAATACGGTCAGAAATAAATTCAGTAGTTGTTTTTCCTGTGCTCTCCTTTAATTTTTTATTCAAATAATTGACATGAACTGCTAATCTGTCAGCATAATCTTTTGCTGTTTTCAGCTGTAATCTCTGATCTGAGGATTCGATTGGAAACTGTCTTTCCAGCAGTTCTATAAATAATGAAACCACTCTTAGTGAAGCATCGTTGGAGGCTGAAAGTTTTGCGGCTGGCTGCAATTTCTGTCCATAATGAATCAGTTCCAGCACATAATTCCTGATCAAATCATATTTAAAAATATAATCGGAAGCTATTTCATTTTTTATTTTTGCAAACAGAATTTCTATTTCATCTGCCAGTTCATCCTCAATTTCAAACACAGGAATATTACCCGGCTGAAAAATGGGCAGATCTTCTAATGAAAACCGGGATTGCGCCTTGATAAAAAAATCTTCTGTAAACACACAGAAACTTCCCGACTGGTCAGGATCTTCCGGCACCCAGTGATAAGGAACTTTTGGAGTAGCAAACAATAAAGCATTTTTTTCAACGGTAATGATTTTATCTGCATATTCCGCTCTGTTTTTCCCTCTTATAAGGCTTATTTTGTAGTATTTCCTCCTGTTATAAGGCATTTCTGAAGTAGTTCTCACTCTTTCAATGGTCTGCTTTATATCAAAAACATTAAAGTGTCCGATATCTTTATGAAGTCCTTTTGGAAAAATACTTTCAAGATCTTTGCCCAGTTTGGCAGCCATCTCTTTATAGAAATCTTCCAGTGAGGTATGTGCTACTTTTTCCATTGCAGATGATTTGTAAAATTCAAATATACGAACTTATGAAACAGACTGCTTAAATATCTTACAGATTACTCGCCAGGATTCCAAACTCTTTCTTAAAAGCAAATGAAAAATGTGATAGATCCTCAAATCCTAAATCAATATAAATATCTGAAGGCCTCTGTTTTTTTTCTTCAATCAAAAACCTGACTTCCTGTAAACGCCTTTTGACCAGCCAGCGATTAGGTGTTTCATTAAATATTTTTTTTAAATCTCTTTCAAAAGCAGACAAATTACGTCCAGTAAGGAATGCAAAAAGTTCCAGATTAATCTGGAACTCATAAACAAATATAAACTGGGAAAATGGATTTTACCTCATTTAAGCAAAGGCAAACGAGGATTTTCTACGAGATTTGATTTAGGGAAAATCTTTATACTCATTATTAAACGCTTGAAAACAAGCTGTCAATAGCGTGTATTAAGCCTGAAAGAATATTTTTCAAAAGAAACAATAAACTGGCAATTGCTTTATATATTACTTTAATAAATAGTGGAAAGACAGTTCTTTCAAAAGAATTTGGATTTCTCTTTGTATATTTGTATAACAATAAAAGGAAACTGGATCTTTCCAGCATACAATTGGATGGAAGTCATACCCATAGCAAACAGAAAGAGAATCATCTAGTACCAGTAACTGTATTTTCCTTTGTGATAACCAGGGCAAATGCTTTCAATGGGGAATCCAATAAGCGGTGAGCATCATGATTTATATAATATTAAAGTTTATATGGGATTCTCGGTCTTCTAAATGATGCTGATATAGAGCATAAAAGGATTGTTTATGAATGCGGATCCAGGTTTTGACAGTAAAAAATTCAGAGTACATTATATGGCTTTTTTTATTTTGTTTTTAAGATAAAAAAATAAAAGTTTAAATAAGTTTAATAAAATTATTTTCCTATATTTGTAAAATAAATGAATACTAAAATGAAAAAACAAATTTCCCTCCTAATCTTTACTCTGTCTACAATAACATATGGTCAGATAGGAATAAATACTCCAACACCAACTAATACACTTGATATAAATGGTGACCTTAGGGTTCGTTCTACTGTAACAAATACCAGCACAAACAATTTGGATGTTTTAATGTCTAATAACACTGGTGTTGTTTCTAGGATTACTACACAGAACTTTTTGAAAGATCTAAAAACCCCGGCTAATATCTTTAATGCTGAGCAAACAACAAATTTAACCGATAACCTGAGTGGAAATAACACTGTCAATAAAGTACAATTTGGAACGATTAATCTTATTGATACTAATGCAGGGACATGGAATAGCAATACTAATATCTATACTGTTACTAAGGCTGGAATATACCATATCGTAGCAGGTGTCTTGCTAAATAATGCTGGATCAAATACTTCTCTAAGGATATATGCGGGAACAGGTCCAACACCAGCAAATCTGCTGCAGGTTGGCGGGATAGGTCTTGCTGGTAATTTGTTTTCTGCAAATGGCACATATGTGAAAGTGCTAGAAGCAAACGATATAATTTATTGCACAACCAATACGGGAAGTTCAACTAATTATCAACAAGGGAAAGCTTTTTTACATATTATTTATACACCATTATAGAGATTTAAAATTTAGAAGAGACTGCCTCCAAGAGACATCCCTTTTTACTATTGACTAATCCTGAAAAATAAGTTTATAGATAAGTTATTCGATTAAAATACCAATCCGGAAGATGTTATTTTCCGGATTTTTATGAACTTTAAACAACTTCATTCTATAAAATATAAAACCTTCCCTTTTATAATAATAACATTTCTGCATTAAACATGTGTTTATGAGTTGAATAGAATACGCATAATCATTCGATAAAACAGGTCCCATCACCGTTGTTGGGTTCACTACAGATAATTCCATTCCATAGCCTTCATTTTGGATAAAATCCCACGCCGTTCTTTCTGAAATCGTCTTAGAACTTTGATAAGGAGCTACTGAATCATTAAGCACAGTCCAATCTTCTTCTGTATAGGGTGTGTTTTTCCAAATTCCATAGCTTACTGCTCCAAATGCTGAAGTGAGCACTACTCTTTTCACCCCTGCTTTTTTTGCTGCTCTCAATACAAACAAAACTCCGTTTTTGGCAGGAACTACAAAATCATCTTCTGTTTTGGCGTTGGTATGAGGAGTGGGTGAAGCAGTGTGAATAACATACTAGCAGCCATCAGCTGCTTTTTCCCAACTTTTTTCGTCTTCTAAATCTGCTTTTGCAAATGATAAATCTTCAAAAGACAATATTCCTCCTTCTTTCAACATCTGTTTTACCAGTTCGCTTTTCTCCAAAGAACAAAGGGTCGCTTTTGCTTTATATCCATTGTTAAGCAGGGCAATCATGCAATAGCAGGCTATGAAACCTGAACCTCCTGTTACCAAAACCGTTTCTTTATTTTCCATTTTCTGAAATATTAGTAAGACAAATTTCCAAAATAAAACATTACGCTACTATGCTGAAAAGTCCATTTTAATTGTGTTGAGACGTTCAATAAAATATTAATTTAATTTGAAATTAATTATCAATATCACCAGATATTGTTAAAGTATTTCTTTATTTAATCCAAACAAAGTGATATAATTCATTTGTTTTTATTATTTTCGTCAAAACCAACTCATTAAAAATCAAACCTATGAAAAATCAAATCAATCAAATCGGAAAAAAACTGAACAAAAAAGAATTAAAAGTTATTACTGGAGGAAAAGAAATGTGTCTGCTTCCGGATATGACATACAAGAAGATTTCTTTTGCTTGTGGAGAACTACAATGCCAACCGGGTATTGAATTGTAAGATATACAAAAAAGCTAAACCATAAAACTATAACGAATGAAAAATCAACATGTAAACAATGGGAAGAAACTCAATAAAAAAAAGTTGAAATCCATTACAGGAGGAAAAATAGTTTGTTCCACAAGTGGTGGTGGATGTGCCCAAATTAATACTGGGTGTATAGAGCCACAATGCAGACCTGGGGTAACAGAAGTATGTATGCCTTTATCAAATACATGTATAAAAAAGTCTTTCAGTTGTGTAGAGCCACCATGCTGGCCAAACTTAGAGCCACCAATTCAATAATATAAACCGCTTCCCCTCAAGGAAGCGGTTTTATTCTTATATTCTACGCAAAAAGCGCTCCCAAATACATGGAAGCGCTTTTTATTATAACGAACTTTAATATTTTCTTATACGTTGAATCTGAAGTGCATGATGTCCCCATCCTGTACAATATATTCTTTACCTTCTACAGATAGCTTTCCGGCTTCTTTTATCTTTACTTCAGAACCGTAAGTGATATAATCATCATATTTGATTACTTCTGCACGGATAAATCCTTTTTCGAAGTCTGTGTGGATTACTCCAGCAGCCTGTGGTGCAGTCCATCCTTGACCGATAGTCCATGCTCTTACTTCTTTTACTCCTGCAGTGAAATAGGTCTGAAGTTTTAAAAGATCATATGCTTTTCTGATCAAACGGTTAACTCCCGGCTCAGTAAGACCTAACTCATCAAGGAAAATTTCTCTTTCTTCAAAAGTTTCAAGCTCATTGATATCTGCTTCGATCTGTGCTGCTAATACTACTACTTCAGCACCTTCACCTTTAGCCATTTCTTCAATCTTAGCAATCCACTCATTTCCGTTTTTGATAGAATTCTCGTCTACATTACAAACGTAAAGAACCGGCTTATTGGTCAACAACTGCACTTCTCCGATAACTGATTTCGCAAAATCATCGACAGCAAATTCTCTTGCATTTTTACCATCTTCTAAGAATTTCTGTAAATTCTGAAGGGTTTCATACGTAAGGAGATCTTCTTTCTTCCCTGACTTAATGAATTTTTTAGCTTTCTCTACTGCTTTTCCTACGGTTTCAAGGTCTTTCAGCTGAAGCTCTATATCAATAATTTCTTTATCTCTTAGCGGATCTACAGAACCTTCTACGTGAATGATGTTTCCATTGTCAAAACATCTTAAAACGTGAATAATTGCTTCACACTCACGGATATTAGCCAGGAACTGGTTCCCCAATCCTTCTCCTTTACTGGCTCCTTTTACAAGACCTGCAATATCAACAATCTCAACTACAGCTGGTAAAACTCTCTCAGGTTTTACGATTTTCTCCAGTTCAAACAATCTCTGATCCGGTACAGATACTGTTCCAAGGTTCGGTTCAATAGTACAGAAAGGATAGTTTGCTGATTGAGCTTTTGCGTTACTCAGACAGTTAAAAAGTGTTGATTTACCTACATTCGGCAGGCCTACGATTCCACATTTCATATTGTAAAATTCAAAGTTTAAGGTTTAGGAGCAACCCAAGGTATTCTCAACTTTAAACATTGAACTTAGAACCTTGAATTACGAGTGTGCAAAGATAGTGATTTTTGGGGGAGTTTCATAATAAAAAAATCTGCCGATATTCTGACAGATTTTAAAAAGGTTTGTATTCACCGGATATTTTATGGATTGGCTCCTGTAGCATTTTGAGCTAACGGAACATCATTTGGTGCTTCCTGTAAAGTTTTATCTAAAGTAAATAAAGATTCATCAGTAGCTCTGTCTCCTCCGGCAATTTTCAATTTATCAATTAGATTCTGAGCTAAAGTTTCTTCTTCAATCTGTTCCTGTACAAACCACTGCATAAAGTTCCAGGTTGCCCAGTCTTTTTCTTCCATAGAAAGATCTACAATTTTATAAATGGCAGTTGTATTGTCTACTTCATGTTTAAAAACACCGTCAAAACAGGCTGTGAGTGATTTAGGATCAGCTGGAGGGGCTGGAATGGCTGTCACTTTTGGTTTTCCGCCTCTGTTCAGAATATATTCCATGAATTTGATGGAGTGATTTCTCTCCTCCTGAGCATGGCGGTAAAGGAAATTAGCTATTCCCTGATAGCCTTTATCATCAGCCCAAATTCCATAAGATAAAAAAACGTGTGATGCATGAATCTCTTTATTCATCTGATCACTAAGTGCTTTTTCCACAGTTGCGGAAAGTCTTTTAGTATTCATAATTTTATATTTTGGTGATTATGGAATGAATCATGCAAAAACGGTTCCGATAAGATTGTTATTTTATATTAAAATCAATAATCAACCTCAAAATAAACTGATTTTCAGTTATTTAAATTAATAATTTATAGTTATTCTAAAATAAAAACCAGCTCTTTTTGAGAACTGGTTTTTATTTTATTATTGAGATTGCTTCACCTAAAGGTTCGCAATGACTTAGGATTTTTCTTTATCTACTTAATCTTTCTGGCTGTATAATCGCTTTCGTTTCCTAATCTGTCAATGGCTTTAATGGCAACAGCATTTAGTTTTTTACCGTCTTTAAATTTAGGAATGTCTTTAGAAAGAGTATCAAGTGTTAAAATTTCAGTCTGCCAAACTCCGTTGTATTGTGTAAAAAGAGCCCACAGAAAGACATCAGTAGCATTTTTTGTACTCCAGCTTGTCTGTGCAAAGCTCCCATTATCCGTAATGAATAAGGTAGGAGTCTGCAATGGTACAGCTTTGATCCATGGGGATTTCGGAACTAATGCTTTTTCATTGTATGGTCCGCTTTTCAAAGCAGGAAGCATATTTGGATTCTTGGTAAGCCCACCAATGCTCCAGTGAATTTCTCCGGCATCATTTTTCAGGATATTTCTGGAAATAGCAATCTGGTTTTTGATTTCTGTAGGACGGTCTGATACTTTAATCTCAACGGTATTCAATCCCGGCCATAAGTGACGGTTCATTGTATTTTCAGACTGCCACCAGCTCAACAGGGCTTCAAAACTTTGTCCCTTGGAATCAATAGGCCAGTAAAGCTGTGGTGAGAAATAATCTACCCAGCCTTTATTTAACCATAGTTTTGCATCTGCATATAATTCGTCATATTGAGAGGAACCTACAATTCCTGCCGGATATCCGGGTTTCCAGATTCCGAATGGGCTGATCCCGAATCTTACATTATTTTTTTCTGCATGAATTTCTTTATAGATTCTTTCTACAAATTTATTCACGTTATCTCTTCTCCAGTCTGCTCTGGATAATGTTCCTCCGCTGCTTACATAAGCATTCCACGTAGCATTATCAGGAAAATCTGCTCCTTTATTGTAGGTAGCATAGGGATAGAAATAGTCATCAAAGTGAACGGCATCAATATCGTATCTTTTTACAATATCTTTCACCACATTGGATACGTGGCCTTGTGTTTTCGGATTAGCCGGATCAAACCAGTACATTCCGTTCTTTAACCTTACAACGATATCAGACAGCTTATTGGCCATTGACAGGTTATTTACAGCACCTCCATTCGTGTGGTGTGCACGGTAAGGGTTTAACCAGACATGGAGTTCCAAGCCTCTTTTATGAGCTTCCTGAATCCAAAACTGAAGCGGGTCATAATTTGGAGAAGGAGCAGTTCCTGTTTCTCCGGTCAGGAAGTAAGACCATGGCTCTATATTACTGGTATAAAGTGCATCTGCGGAAGGTCTGATCTGGAAAATAGCAGCGTTGAAATTATTGTCTTTCAACATATCAAGCATATTGATAGCTTCTGCTTTTTGTTGATCCACCGTAAGGTCATTTCTTGAAGGCCAGTTGATATTGGCTACACTCGCAATCCATGCACCACGAAACTCTCTTTTGATTTCCGGAAGGTTGGTTCTGAAATTTTCATCAGTTGAGGCAGTAGTTCCTGTAGTCGGTTTTGTTGTTACGACAGGTACTTTTGGTGGAGCTGTATTGTTTGTGGGTTTTGCAGCATTTTTTGTAGGTGGAATTGTTTTTACAATATTATTCTGTACTGAACAGTTAGCCAGAGAAGTAAGAGTTCCTAATAATACAATAAATCTGACAGGTTTAAAATTCATACTTTTTATTTAATTGAAACTTTAATTATTTAGATAGTTTGTAAATTTACAATTTAAAATCTACAGAGATATTTTATAAAGAAGTCATAAAAAAAGAGCTTTATCTAAAGCTCTTACAACCATTTACAAATATGCTTATATTTAATTAGTCTTCAGTATATAGATAAGATATTAATGTTTAATTATTATCTTTTTAATTTTTTTATTTTCTTCACTATCAGTAACTACAACATATAAAACACCTTCAGGAAGTGAACTTCCATCTATTTCAGTTACCTTCTGAACGTTTGTTTTAGATACAGTTTTTTCAAACAAAAGGTTTTGACTTTGATTATAAATTGAAATTTTTAAATTTTGATTCTTAAAAGAATTTAAATCAATAGTAAAATTATCCCTTACAGGATTGGGATAAATGTTTATTTCTGTGTCTATTTTCCGTTCAGTTTCGGAAACACCTATTTTATTATAATCAACTGATATCCTATTCAATACATTATTACAAGCGGGTAGATTAACGAGATTTTCTTTCATTTCATATGCCAGATTAATCAAATTACTCAAAATTCGATCATTATCATTATTAATCAATAAACCAGTACTTACGGTTCCCAAACTGGTAAAAATATCCGTATCTGCACAAAGAATGTCACGTGTAGTACAATCATATACCAAGACAGGCTTATTATTAGCATTCACACCTAATACTACAGCATTCAAAGGCATTTTTGAAAAATAACTTTGTGTACCTCCTCCTTGTTGAAAACTTGTAATATTCCCAAAAGGTCCGCTAAAAATTTTTTTACTTATTGGTAAACTACTGTTATCAATAAAAGATTTATTTGGATTGGCTATTTCCTGAGTAAGCTGATATCCCCATTTTGAAAAAAAGGAATTTCCATCACCCCCACTTTCAAATAAAAACACGGTTTTATTTGGCGTTAAAGACCAGTTATAAGCTTCATTGATCTCACCTATCGTAAAATTTTTTGAAGGCCCCATTGCTGCTTTATTAAATGTTCCAATAAAAAAAAGATCTGTTGATAAGTTATTAAGTACTGTTTGAGTAATTGATCCTTGATTATCAAACGCGTCTGTAATGTTAGTTTTAAACCCAGAATAACCATAAACACCAAAATTATCTGCATTTAAAACTTTAGCCCGTGAATTTTCCATTTTATCACCATCAAAAGTATATCCTCTGTCCCCGGAAGGTTGTCTGTTATTACTTATACTGGTAATGTTTAGTATTGGAAGATTATTAGCAGGAAGTCCGGCATTTATATTTTTCCAGTTTTTAAACATTCTGTATAAAATATCAATAGGCTCTTTATTAACGCCACAAGGATTTATGTATTGTAGTTCTAAGAAACCTTTATTAAATGGATCCATTGGTTTAGCCACTGCAATATAGGCAACACTAGAAGAAGTTCCGTTCGGAAGACAGCGAGAATCAGCTCCAGGTCTTTTAGCTGCCAAAAGAGCAGCCATTAACTTATCTTCCAACTCTCCAGGGTTGTTTAAAAATGCATTGTAAGCATCATCCAAAACAGCCTTACTTATTAAAATATTTCCAGCAATAGCAAAATTTTGCCCATAGCGATAATAATTTACATTACCATTTCCCTTTCCCGTAAAAGCAAATGCATTTGGAGAACCGTTAACGTTTAATCCTGTTCCTGGGTTTAAAGTCGCGGCCAGTAACTGAGAAACATTGATATCTTGTTTATCAGCTATATTAGCATTAATAGCTTCGAAAGCATTATATCCAGATTCAAGATAATTTTTTGCATTTGGAAAAGAGAGTATGCCTGTAGAAGCTTGAGTATTGAATGCTCCTTTTCCCGGAACCAGCATTGCAATATTATTTCTTAAATCAAAATTACAAATGCAGGTAAAACCTGCAGTTCCTACTTTACCTGTTGCAGGATCTACACCAACAATGCTAAGTGTAGCCTGCAATTTTAAAGCAATTGAAAAAAAAAGAATTGTGAAAAATAATTTACTTTTCATTTGTGACTGAATGAGTTTGTTTTTCATAATTGGATTTGGTTTTAAAGTTTTCTTACATATTATAAATGATTGTTAATAATCTTTTCAAGCATTTAAATTACGTTTAAAAATACATCAAAACATAGTGAAATATGATAAAATCCAATATACTAGAATATTATTCACAAAAAATAGCCTGAGAGTTTTCCCAGGCTATTTTTATTATCTTAAATCAGAAAATTATTATGCTTTTCCAGATCTTTCTACTCTTTTCCTTTCTTCTTCAGAAAGGATTTTCTTTCTCATTCTGATGAAGTTTGGAGTTACCTCAATCGCTTCATCACCCTGGATGTATTCCATACACTCTTCAAGAGAGAATAAGATTTTTGGAGCAACCCCTGTATCTTTATCTTTTCCTGAAGCTCTCATGTTGTTCAACTGTTTTGCTTCTACGATGTTTACTACCAGGTCTCCAGGTTTGTTTTGTTCACCGATGATCATCCCTGTGTAGATTTCCTCACCTGGATCAACGAAGAACTTACCTCTATCCTGTAGTTTAGCAATAGAATATTCTGTAGCAGGACCTGTAGTTTTGCTAATCAAAACACCATTATTTCTTCCAGGGATAGTTCCTTTGAAAGGCTTATATTCTGTGAAACGGTGTGCCATAATAGCTTCACCTGCAGTAGCTGTTAACATTTGAGAACGTAGTCCGATCAAACCTCTTGAAGGAATTTCAAACTCCATGTGCTGCATTTCACCTTTAGTTTCCATAATGTGAAGATCACCTTTTCTCTGAGTTGCCAAGTCGATTACTCTTGAAGCAAATTCTTCAGGAACGTCTACAACCAAAGATTCGTAAGGCTCACATTTCTCACCGTCAATTTCTTTGAAGATAACCTGCGGCTGACCGATTGTCATTTCGTACCCTTCTCTTCTCATTGTTTCGATCAAAACTGATAAGTGAAGAATACCTCTACCGAATACCAAGAATGTGTTTGCATCGTCAGTCTGTTGAACTCTTAATGCAAGGTTTTTCTCTAATTCTTTAGTTAATCTTTCTTTCAGGTGGTTAGAAGTAACATATTTACCGTCTTTACCGAAGAAAGGTGAGTTGTTGATAGAGAACGTCATGTTCAGCGTAGGCTCATCAATTGCTGTTCTTTCCAATGGTTCAGGATTTTCAAGATCTACGAAAGAATCACCGATCTGGAAAGCATCGAAACCTACTACAGCACAGATATCTCCTGCTTTTACTTCAGTTACTTTTTTCTTTCCTAATCCTTCGAAAACGTAAAGTTCTTTTACTTTTCCTTTTACAATTTTACCTTCTGCCTGAGCAAGACCAATCCACTGAGATTCTTTGATCTCACCTCTTGTTACTTTCCCGATTGCAATTCTTCCTAAGAAAGAAGAGAAGTCAAGAGAAGTAATCTGCATCTGAAGATTTCCTTCCGTTACTTTCGGTTCAGGAACATATTGTAAAATACCATCTAATAGTGGTAAAATATCTTCAGTTTGCTCTAATGAAGTATTGAACCATCCTTGTTTTGAAGATCCGTAGAATGTAGGGAAATCCAATTGCTCTTCTGTAGCCTCAAGGTTGAAGAACAAGTCAAATACTTTATCATGAACTTCGTCCGGACGACAGTTTGGTTTATCTACTTTATTGATAACCACTAATGGTCTCAATCCTAATTCCAATGCTTTCTGTAGTACGAATCTTGTTTGTGGCATTGGTCCTTCGAACGCATCCACCAACAAAATAACCCCATCAGCCATTTTCAATACTCTTTCTACCTCTCCACCAAAATCGGCGTGACCAGGAGTATCAATTACGTTAATTTTTGTGTCTTTATAAGTAACAGAAATATTCTTGGATAAGATAGTGATCCCTCTTTCTCTTTCAAGATCGTTGTTATCCATAATTAACTCCCCACTCTCCTGATTTTCTCTGAAAATGTTGGTAGCGTGAATGATCTTATCAACCAAAGTCGTTTTTCCGTGGTCAACGTGTGCGATAATCGCAATATTTCTAATGTTTTGCATAAAAGATTTTTACGGGTGCAAAAGTAGTGAATTTTAATGAAAAAATATTTAGTTATACAAATATTTAATATTTTGTTTAAAATACTTATTGCCAGAATCATAAAAAAAGAGTGTTCAAAAAACACTCTTTAAACTATCTATATGCAGATCTGTACTTCGCATGGATCTACTGCAGGCGGTTCTCCACATATAATGTCAAACTCCCCACAATTACTGGAGAATCCGGTCCCCCAACCCCATCTTACAGTACATGTATCAGCATCTTTACATCTTACCATTCCTTTAACGATTCCTCCCTGAACTGATTTCATCTCTGTTCTGGAAATTTTTCTAAGATTTCTCATGTTGTTTTTGTTTATTTGTTATTAGCCTGATAAAAATATAAAAAAATACAATAACAAAGTATATTATTAAAACATTTAACACTCAATATCAATGTCTTAACAATCTATAAAACACAAACAGGTCTACCAAAACAACCAATACAAATTTCATTAGAAAGGTTTTTTTGGAAACTTTATGATTGAAGAGAATCATTCCTGAAGCAGCTCCAATGATTCCACCTAGCAAAGAAATTCCCAAAAGGGTATTTTCTGATATCCGCCACTGATGTTTTTTGGCCTGCCATTTATCAAAACCAAACACCCCTAATGTAAGCACGTTCATTATCAACAAAAAAGGAATCATTCTTCATTTAATTTGGGCAAAAATAAGGCATAATTTATAGAATATGCTCAAATGTTTAATCTTTTTAGACCATTAAGAAGTAGACTATAGTTAAGATTAATCATTCTGATTTTTTAAGCTTAAATAAAGACTATTTTAATATAAACTTAATGCTTTAAATTTGTTCTCTTAAAAATAAATCAATGACAGTACACGATCTGGTGGGAAGCTACTCTATTGAAGGAAGCAACCAGGAGGAATCTTCCCTGCCAACTTATCATGGTATATTAACCTTATCTGTTGATGAAAATAACCGCATTATTGCTCAGTGGATGATTGGTGAACACCAGCAAAACGGAACAGGGTTTTATAAGGATCAAATTTTAGTGATCAATTTCAACTATGAAGGTGAAGATCATACAATTTATAAAGGAGTTGCGGTATACAGATGCTTAAGCAAAGACATATTGGATGGATTCTGGTCTGAAAAGCATGGAAATCCTTTGTATCTTGGAAGTGAATATGGTGTAAGAATTCAGAATTCAAAGATTTTGAATTAATTTCTTTTGGATTAAATAAAAAAGCTGCCTTCATGAAGGCAGCTCAGTAGTTATTAAGATTTTAAATAACTTATTTTTTAGCTTTTACGTCGATAGCAATCTCGATATCTTTGCTAATCATCCATTCTGCAGGATCTGCTTCAGAAGTACCGAATTTAAGTCCCCAGTCTGCTCTGTTCACTGTAAATTTAGCCTGAATAGCCGCTGAGTTTTCAGCTACCTCTACTTTAGCAGGGAAAGTAACATTCATTGTTTTTCCTGATAAGGTAAGGTTTCCGCTTACTGTTTTATTAGCTCCTGCTACAGCATCTTTTGGTGCTTCTTTCAAATCTGCAACACTTGTAATTTTGAAATCTGAAGTAGGGTTTTTCGCTACATCAAAGAAATCAGGAGTTTTAAGGTGTTTTTCAAGATCTGCCGGTTTTTTATCTTTTTCTGTTACTGAAGCCGGATCTACTTTGATAGAGTTCATATCAATAACAAAGTTTCCTGCTGAAACCTGACCTGCATCTACACTAAGATCTCCAGACTTTATAGTAAGTGTTCCCCAACGTGGAGCCATACCTCCTTTGTGGGTAGCCTTCCAGTTTACTACTGAACCTACTGTATCTACTGCCAGCGTTTCACCTTTGCTTTCTGCTACGGTTTGTTCCTGAGCGGTAGCTGCAGTCTCTGCAGATTTTCCTTTATCACATGATGCCAAAAGCAATCCTACTCCTACTAATGCAATTACGCTAATTTTTTTCATATTGAACTGTTTTAAAAAGTTTATTGAAATTTTGTTGTTTTCGGGTACAAAAATAGAAAAACCAGATTTGTATGATCTTATCATATATCAAGAAATATAAAAATCTTCAATTATTTGCAATCATACTTCCAAATTGCGGTATAAACTCTATCTGTATTGAGAATCAAAACAGCCTGAATCTTATACATTTAAAATTTCAGAAATACTGTTTCAAGGCAAAAATAAAAAAATTTACTATCTTCGTGATTAGTCACAACTACTTTAGTAGAGTAAATGTCTTTTACCTTGTTGTGAATTGCTTTCAAAATTTATTATCTTCGTGATTAGTCACAACTAATCAAAAATTCTAAACTGAATAAAAACAGTTGTGAATTGCTTTCAAAATTTATTATCTTCGTGATTAGTCACAACAGCAAAAAGTTATACTATTTTCCAATCGCAGTTGTGAATTGCTTTCAAAATTTATTATCTTCGTGATTAGTCACAACATAACGAATTTTCATCGTACGTAAACGTAAGTTGTGAATTGCTTTCAAAATTTATTATCTTCGTGATTAGTCACAACCAAAGAATCGACTAAATGAATGGTTTTTACGTTGTGAATTGCTTTCAAAATTTATTATCTTCGTGATTAGTCACAACGGTGGGTCTGGGAACCATACTCACCAACACGTTGTGAATTGCTTTCAAAATTTATTATCTTCGTGATTAGTCACAACAGTAATACCAGATTCATCAAGAACTCTACCGTTGTGAATTGCTTTCAAAATTTATTATCTTCGTGATTAGTCACAACCAAGGCATTTACCGCAAGGAACTTGCTGACGTTGTGAATTGCTTTCAAAATTTATTATCTTCGTGATTAGTCACAACTATGTAAGTAGAGGACTAGCCATTAACGAGGTTGTGAATTGCTTTCAAAATTTATTATCTTCGTGATTAGTCACAACTACTATCAGCCATTTTATAACATCCGTAGTGTTGTGAATTGCTTTCAAAATTTATTATCTTCGTGATTAGTCACAACACAAAGATGGATCTTGCGGCGCTGAGAGGTGTTGTGAATTGCTTTCAAAATTTATTATCTTCGTGATTAGTCACAACCAGTAGGAATTAATATATCAAATCATGGATGTTGTGAATTGCTTTCAAAATTTATTATCTTCGTGATTAGTCACAACATGAATTCCCGTTACTACCTTGACCATATAGTTGTGAATTGCTTTCAAAATTTATTATCTTCGTGATTAGTCACAACCTAATTAACATTGGAGACATACCACCACCTGTTGTGAATTGCTTTCAAAATTTATTATCTTCGTGATTAGTCACAACGGAATACTCCAAATCTGCACCATCAATATCGTTGTGAATTGCTTTCAAAATTTATTATCTTCGTGATTAGTCACAACGGTACAGCTATTATCCTCTTTATTTCCACAGTTGTGAATTGCTTTCAAAATTTATTATCTTCGTGATTAGTCACAACCTCAAAAAATAATCTACTGATTTTCAGTAGATTATTTTTATAATTAGAATTTGCAATTTAGAATAATTCGAGCTGCTGAAAGGTTGGAGGAGGCTCTTCTTTATTTCTGGCAAAGAAAATTTCAATATCTCCAAATTGTTTGTCTGTAATGCACATAATAGCAACTTTCCCGGCTTTTGGAAGCATGAATTTCACTCTTTTAATATGAACTTCAGCATTTTCGCGGCTCGGACAATGACGTACATACATAGAGAACTGAAACAGGATAAAACCATCATCCATGAGTCCTTTCCGGAAGCGGTTGGCATCTTTCATATTAGCTTTGGTCTCAGTCGGGAGATCATATAATACTAAAACCCACATAATTCGGTATGCATTAAACCTTTCGGAATTCATAACAGTTGAGGATAAGAGATCAGCCGCTTTTCTCCTGTATAACATTTATAAAGTGACGAAGCTGTTGTTTTAACAGCAACGAGCAACGGTCTTATTTTACTATCAATATTCACATCTTTGGTAGCAATCTGTAGAATATGCGCCTTAAATTCTTTAGTCAGTTCGTCTATATCCGGATGTATTTTTAGCCATTGCATGACAAGCAAATCGATAAACGGACGGTAAGGTTCCATCAGATCATCAGCCAGACAATAGGGATTGTATTTGTTTTTATGAAAAATTCCCATAACCGGCAATAGTCCGGTTTCTACAATAGCTCTTGCCACAATACTTCTGAGAACAGCATAACCGAAATTGAAAAACTGATTGGGAGAATCTCCAAAACGCTGTCTTAAAAAATCCAGGCTGATGAGATACTTCCAGTAATGCTGAGCTGCAATGCCTTCCATATTGGTTGTATCTCCGGACAGTACATTTTTTTGATATTGAATCATAGGCTCATAATAGTTTCCCAGTTTCATCAAAACATTTTTCTGGTTTTCAATTTTACATTCCACCGTTTGTTTCCAAAGCTGTTTTTTAAGCGGCTCACTGGCTTCCAGCTGATCTTTTACCCTGTCAGAATGTTCCGTATGACCATACAGCGGAAGCATAATTCCGTGGGGTAAATGATGTGCATCACAACTAATCACCACCACATTATTCCCCATCATTTTCTGAATCAGATTGTGCGAAATGGTAATCTGATAATGATCCAACATGAGTAATCCCAAATCTTCCACAGGAACACTCCCCTTTTCCGTTTTGGTATCCGGACAGAGGATTTTCATCTGCTCATCTTTGAGTTTGAGATAAGCGGGATTGCCGATGTAGATGGAGCGGGTAATCATAATATTATGCTTTAGAAATATTTCCCAAACGGTCTACTTGTAATTTGATACAATTTTCCTTAATCATTACCCCCTCAATACTACGCTCCATTTTATTCAAGGTGGAAAATTCTGCTTTATTTACAATTGATATGGCAATTTCTTGTCTTATAAAAAACAACTGGCTTCCACTAAAACTAACTACTTTATAAATTTTTTTGTTTTGTTCTTCTTTAAAATTTTTGAAGTCAATGTTGCTACTATTTTCAAGTTCATCTTCTGAAGGAATATAAACTAAATCATTCGGGCAAAGAAAAAAATCAATTGTTCCTTTTAAATCAACCACAGATAAACCTTGCTTTTGTCTTTCTATAACCTCATTCAAAGGAATGGTTTCATAACTTCTGTTTCTATTTTCATTTTCATAAACAGCAAAAAACAGATTGGTTCCTTTTGCAGCTTCTACATATTTTTCTTTTTTATTTCCGGTTTGTCCTACCTGAAATTTACTTCCCAGTTCAAAAACTCTTACTTTATTGATCGGTTGATGAGATTTTCCATCATTGTACTTCTGAATATTCTTATTCAGATCTTCGATTCCTTCTGGTGAAAATGCAAGTTCCGGACTGCCTTTGAATTCCAGATAATTTCTGAGAATTTTCTGAATCCCTGTATCAGTAATAGATGCTATTGATTTTAAATCAAATGAAGTATCAAGGCTTTTCCTCGTTGCTGTTAAAATTTTTCCTTTTGGAACTTTCACCCAAGGTAAATCTACTTTTCCGGAAACCGTATCCTTATGCATTGGCTTTCTAATCGCCCAGTTTGTTCCGGTCTGCTCTACTCTTTCCTTATTTTTTGTACCGTCTTTCTCAACATACTTTTCGTAATAATTAGTTGCTTTATTAATAACACGAAGGTTTTGCTTAAAACTTACAATAATGGACTCCAGATTATGCTTTGCATCAACTGTAAAGTTTTCCCAGGGTTTTAAAAATTGTTTTGGTATTTCCCTTTCTATTTTCTCCCCTGTTTGCGTATGATGATAAACAATTTTTTCAAACTTCATCAATTTCTTTTTTAAATCGTATCGTTTGGTATCCGATTTTGCCGATTGATTATTTAATAAATTCACGTGATCTTTTGTGGCACAGGCAATCACCAAAGCATCTAAAGCATGATGACGATGGTCAATTCTTTTCTTTGAAAATCCTTTGGAAAACTCAATTGGAACGGTAGGTAAAAACTTTTGATGATTTTCATTCCAGGCGGTAAAATCTTTTGAATTAGTAAGTTGATTCATTCTTTCAAAACGTGGTAAAATTATATCGTTCCAAACATCATTCAATCCCCAATCTTGCTTCAGTTGAGTAGTGATTTTTCCGTTTCCAGGAACAATGTTTTTAGAGTTTACACCTTCATCTGAACCATCTTGAACACGGACAATATTAGAAAGTATACCGGAAATATATTTACTGATATAGCGGGTATCATTCAATTGCCGTTCAATCATTTTCTCAGGAATATCTTCTAATAAAAGCTTATTTCTTTTACTGCGATTGTTCGCATAATGTTTTTTAACAAAATCTTCGTATTGATCTTCTTTTAAAACCGTTACCGATTTCCCGTTTCCACATTCTACAACGGTTCCGCCTAATTTTTTAATAAATTCTAAACCGATGTAAT
This sequence comes from Chryseobacterium sp. IT-36CA2, assembly GCF_949767875.1. NCBI lineage: Bacteria > Pseudomonadati > Bacteroidota > Flavobacteriia > Flavobacteriales > Weeksellaceae > Chryseobacterium > Chryseobacterium sp. IT-36CA2. The sequence goes on from NZ_CATKPG010000020.1 coordinate 701,865, forward strand.
TATCTTTCAGTTTATTGACCGCCGATTCACAAATCACTTTATTGCTAAAACTGTCATCAAAATAGCGGCTTTGCGGAATGATATGTTCAATTTCATATTCTGGCGTGAATAGTTTATTCAAAGGAATAATTTGTCCTGTGTAAGGCGATTTGTATTTCTGTTCCAGCCAGAGTTTATACCTTTTTAAATCTGACGGAGAAGGTTGAGCGGTTTTACTAATTTTCAGAATATCATCTTCAATTTCCATGTCCGAATTCAAAACGCCATCTTCATAAATTTTTAAAATTTCTTGTTGCATCGGCGAAAACGGACGAACATTTTCTACCGAACCGTCATTCATCATTTCAGCCAAAAGAGCTTTGATGCGGAGATTGGTGTTTTCGTTTTCGGTAATTTGATTCGTGAGTTTTTTTCGATCATCCGCAGGAAGCTTCATTTCTCTTCCCAACTCAATATGAATTTCATTGAAGAAATCTTTTGCTCCATTTCCATATTTTAACCAAATATCTTTTACCACACGAAGAGTTTCTGTAATCACCTGTTCTACAATCGGATTGCGAAGCGAATGTTGTTTAAAATCTTTTAAAAACATTTCTAAATCATCCGCAGAATTCCATTTTCCAATCATAGATGCTTCTGAATGCCTTCCATATATTATATATTGAGCCAACCACAATTGTAACCCCTGAAAATCATTTTCTGATGTGAGATTTATTGCTTTTTCTCTCACTTTATCTTTAATATTTTCATCATATTCTCCATTAATGATTTTCTGAATTCTGTCTTTTGAAAATTTATCAATATCTGCATAGTTCCAATATTTTCCTAATCGCATCAAAGGCAACAATTTCTTAACTGCTTTTTCCGAAAAGGAACCATATTCACTTTTAAATGGAGGAAATTTTCTGAAAGCCTCAAAAAAAGAACTTCCATCCAGATGATGCTTTTTCGCAAAAGATTTTAAGGCTTTCTCGTACTCTACTTTATCATTAACGGAGTAAATGATGTGCCAAATTTTCTGCTCAATGTCCCTTGTCAGGAAATCATCAGAAATATTATCCACTTTATCCAATCGAGAAGAAATCATCGTTTTAGTTTCGTTGCAAGGATATTTCTTGTCTTCCACATAGTTCCAGCGATATTTTTCTGCTTCAGCGTTAAGCAATTTTTTATTGATCTCTTTTTGTTCCAAAAGAAATTTAATCAATGGCTTTTGCTCAATTTCTTTTCTATTATTTAAAAATTCAAACAGATTTTCAAAATCTTTGTTCGTATTTAAAAATTCTTTGGTAACATTCGCTTCATCGTCCTTTCTGTAAATATTCAGATTATATATCCATTGCCAAAGGCGGAATTCCTGATAATAAGGATTTGATTTTGGAATGGCTTTTAAATATTGTGTATGCTCTATTCTATTTTCATCTTTATATTTTCTAAACTCTAAAGTACAATTGGAAATAGATGATTTCTGGCTTCTCAAAGGTCTTTGGTAGAAAATAAGGTCATCCATCAAAAGATGAACAAAATCTTTCTTGCTCAAAGTCAGCTGATGTAATTCGTTGTTTCTGTACAACTCACGAATGCAGTCATTATACAAATCATAATTTTGTAATTCCTGATGAAACTCCTTTTGCTTTTCTAAAATTTGTTTTAGCTCATCTTTATAAAATTTTCTTTCAATAGTCCGAACCAATTTTCCTTTAATTTTTTGTTTCGGATCTAGAAGAAGTATTTCGTAGATATAAGTTCCAACGGTTTTATGAGATTGCTCAATTTCCTGCTCGGTTTTCTTTTTTACCAAAGTCCAATCGTTCTCACCCGGTGCACGGAAACTTCTTTTTTCATTTCCGTCTTTATCTTTTTTAATGCTTCCATCATCATTCAAATCCGTGGTTACAATAAAATCTCTTGTTTTATCTTTCCATTCAAATAAGGGTATTTTGCTTGCCCGTCTGTAAATCCATCCATTTTCTAAAACCAAAGAATACCAAATTTCTGATTTGTCTTTTTGCGGTTCATCTGCCAAAACATCCACAACTTTTAAAGAATAAAACTCAACCAATTTGTTAGGATTTTCTTCTTCTTCCTCGCCACGCAATTGATAATATCCTCGTTTCTGATTAAAGTTTAAAAGAATCCATGCCAATTCTTCCTTTTCAATTTTTTGAGAAAGTGCTTTTTTTCGGAGAAAATAAATTGTCCAGTCGTAAGGAATTTTTAAATCCTGTCCATTTGCCTTAAAATCTTCAAGCATTTCATTGAAAGAGTTTTGGAAAAGGAATGAAAATTTTCCTTCAATATTTTTCCAAGCCAGTTTTGGTTCGGTTTCTACTTTAAACTTTCCGAATCTTTTTTCAAAATCAATTTGTGAAGAATAGTGTTCCGGAAGAAAGTTCAGAATATGTAAAACCCTGTGAAGCCTCTCTCTTCTTAGAAGGAATCGTTCCCGTAGTCTTCGTACGCTTCTGTATTTTGTTCGTTCTGCGGTTTGCGAAACAGAATTCCCTTTTCCAAAATCGCCCAGAATATCTTGTGACATTGGAATAATTCTGCTTCCCATCCCAAGAATTTCTCCGTATTTGTTTTCAAAATCCTGTCTTATCAATGCCCATCCTATGGAGTTCGTTCCCAAATCTAAGCCAAGTTTATTTTTAATCATCACAGTTATGTTTTGAATATCACCTAAAAATATAAATAAAAAAAGCATTCAAATTACGGATTCCCATAATTGTATTAAATATTTTTTCTTCTATATTTGTCATATAAATTTTGAAAGCAATTCACAATAAGGATTATTCCGTTGTGAAAACATTCAAGGCGGGGTAACTCGCCTTTTTTCGTTTTAAAACCTTATTTTAGCTATCCGAAAACAGAACAATGACGACCGTAGAATTTATACAGAAACAGCTCAATATTTCTGAAAAGAGCATCAACAATACTTTACAATTATTAGCAGAAGACTGCACAATTCCTTTTATTTCCCGTTACCGAAAAGATAAAACCGGAAATCTTGATGAAATACAGATCGAACAGATCTCCAAGATCAGCAAGCAGTTTGAAGACATTGTCAAGAGAAAAGAATCTATTTTAAAATCGATAGAAGAACAAAATGTCCTGACTCCTGAGCTTCAACAAAGAATTGAAGACAGTTTCGACATTCAGGAACTGGAAGACCTTTATCTTCCTTTCAAAAAACGTAAAAAAACAAAAGCTGATACAGCGAAGGAAAAAGGACTTGAACCTTTAGCCAGGATCATTATGAGCCAGAAAAATAATGACATTCAGTTTTTGGCTTCAAAATATCTTAACAATGAAGTTTCCTCTGAAGAAGAAGCGCTTCAGGGAGCGAGAGACATCATGGCAGAATGGGTTAATGAAAACATGTACGTTCGTAAGAACCTCAGAAGACTTTTTCAACGCAAGGCAATGATTACCTCAAAGGTTGTAAAGGCTAAAAAAGATGAAGAAGACGCACAGAAATTCTCTCAATATTTTGAATGGGAAGAAAGTCTTAGCAGAACTCCTTCTCACAGACTTTTGGCGATGTTAAGGGCAGAAGCAGAAGGCTTTGTAAAAACAAATGTAGGAATAGACAAAGAAGAAGCCATTGACTTCATTGAAAAGGCTATTATCAAATCTAATAATGAAAGTTCTGAACAAATTTCATTGGCCATAAAAGACAGTTATAAAAGACTTCTGGAGCCTGCTATTTCCAATGAAGCATTGCAGGAAGCCAAAGAAAAAGCAGATAAAAAAGCCATTGAAATTTTCTCTGAAAACTTAAGTCAGCTTCTACTGGCTCCCCCTTTAGGAGAGAAAAGGATTCTTGCAATAGACCCGGGGTACCGAAGCGGATGTAAAGTAGTATGCCTGGATGAAAAAGGAGATTTACTCCATAACGAAACCCTCTACCCTCACGCTCCACAGAATGAAAGCGGAATGGCTATGAAAAAAATCCGTTCTATGGTGAATGCTTATAATATTGAAGCCATTTCTATTGGTAACGGAACTGCAAGCCGTGAAACCGAATTTTTCATTAAAAAGATTGCTTTTGATAAGCCTTTGCAGGTATTTGTAGTGTCGGAAGCGGGAGCATCAGTCTATTCTGCAAGCAAGATTGCAAGAGAAGAGTTTCCCACATATGATGTAACAGTGCGTGGAGCAGTTTCTATCGGAAGAAGACTTTCTGACCCGTTAGCAGAATTGGTGAAAATTGATGCCAAATCTATTGGTGTCGGGCAGTATCAGCATGATGTAGATCAGACTCAATTAAAAAATGAACTTGATTCTACAGTAATGAAATGCGTAAACTCTGTTGGAATTAATCTCAATACAGCAAGCAAATCACTACTAAGTTATGTTTCCGGAATCGGAGAAAAAATGGCTGAAAACATCGTTAATTATCGTGCTGAAAATGGAGCTTTTGAAGACAGAAAACAGCTTAAAAAAGTTCCAAGACTTGGGGAAAAAGCATTTCAGCAGGCAGCCGCTTTTGTAAGAATAGCCCATGCTAAAAATCCACTGGATAATTCTGCGGTACATCCGGAAGCTTACGGAATTGTAGAGAAAATGGCAAAAGATTTAGGTATTAAAACCGATGAACTGATTGCCAATAAGGATAAAATAGCTATGGTAAAACCGGAAAGCTATATTACAGGGGAAATTGGAATTTTAGGAATTAAAGATATTTTAAAAGAACTTGAGAAACCTGGATTGGATCCAAGAAAAGTGGCAAAAGTATTTGAATTCGATCCGAATGTTAAAAGCATTAAAGATCTGAAAGCAGGCATGATTCTTCCGGGAATTGTCAATAATATTACAGCTTTTGGATGTTTCGTTGATCTTGGAATCAAAGAAAGCGGACTGGTTCATATTTCTCAGTTGAAAGACGGATTTGTATCCGATGTGAACGAAGTGGTAAAACTTCACCAGCATGTCCGTGTAAAAGTAACGGAAGTGGATGAAGCAAGAAAAAGAGTACAATTGAGTATGATTTTGTAATTTTTTATTTACAGATTAATCAAAAGATAAACACAAAATATTTATTTTGAGCACAAAACATTTAATTTTCGATCTGGATGGAACACTATGGGATTCCAGAGCTACGATCATCAAAATATGGAATGAAGTATTGGGCAGACATCAGTTGATCCAAAGAGAACTGAAACCCGAAGATATGAATCAATATATGGGATTATTGGCTCATGATATTGTAAAAGATATTATTCCAGGCATTTCAGATTTACAGGCTCAGGCCCTTCTTTCTGAAATTGTTGCTGAAGAAAATAAAACATTACACAAACAGGGAGGTATTTTATACGATGGTGTTGAAAATACCCTGAAAAGTCTGGCTAGCACCCACTCTCTTTTTATTGTAAGTAACTGTCAGAATGGTTATATTGAATCATTTTTAGAGTATTATCAATTCAATGATCTGTTTGCCGATTTTGAATCTCACGGACGAACCCAAAAACCAAAATCTAAAAATATACAGCTCCTCATGGAAAGAAATCAGCTATCCACTGATGATTCCGTATACATTGGCGATACTCAAACCGATTATGATTCCGCAAAGGCGAATGGATTGCCATTTATTTTCTGTACATATGGATTCGGAAAACTTTCTGATTCACTATACGAGCCATCAATTCTTGCATTTTCAGACTTGAGAACTCTTATTTCTGCTGTTACAAAATAGAATATCAGAATATTTTAAATTTTTAAAATATATAAGCCAAAAACAATATTGTTTTTGGCTTATATATAAAATCATTATACTTAATTAATATTTTATAATAGGCATTAAAGCTGTATTACGTGGACGAGAAACACCATTTGTATAATCATTAGCCGTATCAGATGGAGTTGACAAAGTTATTGTTGCACCGGCACTTTGGCTATTATTAGCTCTCACAGTAGCACCATAAATAGAATTAAATTGTGCAGTTGTAGGTAAATCCCATCCTAAAGCAGCTGTTAAGGTAGGCATAGTTGATGAAGAATTAACAAATGGAATTACACTATCAGCATTTGGACCTGCTCCTCCAGCAAGAAAAGATCCTTTTTGCCAGCTTCCCAACGTTCTTCCGTTATCAATTCCCCTGGTATTATCCCATCCTCTTATAAATTCCCCTCTTAAATCCGGAAGGTTAAAAGTTGTACTTCCATCTCCTGTACCGTATGTAATTCCTATAACAGAAAATAAGTCGGCATAAGCAGTACGGCTTACAGCAGAACCATTACATTCTAAATATCCTGTAGGTATGGTGCTGCTTGCACGATAAAACACGCTTCCTGGAGGAACTCCTTCTCCCTGAGTTCCTAAATTAACCCATTTCGTACCATCGTTTACATATAAACCGGGAATTACATTATTAGGTACAGTTCCAGCTGTAGCAGTATTATAAACAATCATTCCACCAATATGTGCACTTAAGGGAGAAGAATTATTAGTTGCTACTAAAGCTACTGATGGAAGCTTTACTCCTTTATTCGGACTTGTAACATCTAAAGCGGCATTACTATTTGGAGTAGTCGTTCCAATCCCTACGTTTCCTGTATTAGTTACAGTAAAATCATTAAGCTGCTGAGCTGCTGTTGGAGTTCCTGTAGCAGGATTATCTTTAGCTCCGTCAACGTGCAGAGTTCCTTGAGGGTTTGTGGTATTAATTCCAACCTGTGAAAATACAAAAGCCGAAGAGACAATTGCTGTTAAAATAATAAGTTTCTTTTTCATCACTTTAAAAATTTTAATTATTTATTAAATCACCAGATAACATTTTTATTTATACATTAAAAATCAATACATAACAATTGAAAATTATCTTGGGTCAAAAGTATTTTCTTCTGGTCATATTAAACAAAAAATGACATATCACAATCGTATCACACATACATAAATGATTGATTATCAATATATTTTAATTATTTCAAACTAAACAAGTTAAAGAAGAAAATATCCAAAACTCAATCTTTTACGGTCAACAGTAATCTATTAAGATGTATTTTCTATAGTGAAATTTAAAAGTTGCAGGTCAATAATCTCTTATATTAATAAACAAAACTCTATTAAGCTTTTAACCTCCCTATAGGTAAATAAACCTTTTAACAATATTGAATAAGGGGATGAATAAAGGAGGAAATAGGGAGGTAAAAGCCATTATATTAACTCATTAATATTTGGAGTATTCTGCAATATAGTACAAGTTGGAATATACACCATTTGTAACATTATTAATTAAATTTATCGTAAATCCCGGAGCAGTACCAATATCAAGACCCATTGTTCCACCTGCTGGATTGTTTATCGTACAAAGATTAGGTCCGCTCCCCCTATAGTACTACAAGCTAATACGTCATAACTCAGCAAAACCAGAATTTATTTCATACATCTTTCTTTCAAACAAGAAGAGGCTGTCATTCTTATAGAAATGTTTTTTGGAAAAAATGATGCGCTAAAAAACTTCAACGACAATAATTTTAAGCTTCACGTTAATTGACCCGAGGTTTATTTGATCATTTAAGCTCCATAGTATATAATGTTAATAGATCCCTGCTCTATATAAAATTTTAGTGTATAGATTGCTTCTATATATATAGCTTCACCAGCATTAAAATAAGTAGTAGTGCCGAGGTGTCCTCCAACTCCCTGTGTTCCGTCTCCATAGGCCCCATTACTATAAGAAATAATTGATTTTGTCGTCCCATTTGTTGCTACTTTTCCTATATTAAATCCAGATGAACCTCCAGTACCAGTGGTACCGTCTAACTTAAGTTTTATATATGTAGTAATGGCATAGTATCCTGCTTTTTGTACTATAAAACGCTTATTGGCAGCATCATAGGTCAAACAGGATGGATCAATTTTATTAGCCGTAAATGGTACTGTATACCAAAAATTAGCAGTATTAAATGTAGATTGTACAACTGCACTGCCAATGGCTGACAAGCTAGGAATATTGAGTGTTTGTGCACTCATAAGGTTACCATTAGCATCTGTTCCCAATAAATTAATATTCTTATAATTTTCAAGGCGTACACTTCCATTATCTGAAACACTTACCAGTTCTTTATTGGTATTATCATTTATTTTTAGTGCTTTCGTTGCATTAGTATTACCCTTACTTACAATATCCAGTGCTGCATTGGGAGTTGCCGTATTAATTCCCATCTGCGAAAATGCAAAAGTCGAAGAGACCATTGCTGTTAAAATAATTAGTTTCTTTTTCATCGTATTAAAAATTTAAATTTATATCTGTGTTTTCTAATTCTTTATTGGTGGAATTTTTTTAATAATAAAACAATCTGTTATATTTTCTCACAATTATTTTATTTTAGAAATGAAGTTTAAAAACGTATGTACTTGTTAAACCTAATCGTTATAAAAATTATGAATCTTACAAGCTCTTAACCTCCCTGGTAAATAAATTTTAACCATCAAAACTAAGAACGAACGAACGAACGAGGGAATCATAAAAGGGAGGTAAAAGCAAGTATTTTAATTAATATAAGTATCTAAAAATCTCCCAAAAAGTATTTGGATAATTTTTTAATCAATAACTTAGGTGATAATGTAACAGTTTTTTTCATCATTGTGTATATATTAATGTTTTATTTTAACATTCATTTGTTCTTTGTAAAAACAATTTCGATATATCAGCAAATACTAATTGTTTTTTATTTGGCAAATGTATTTCAGCTAAACAAACCAAGCAAAAAACAAGGTATCACACTCGTATCTCAATCACACAATAAACTCAAAATCAAATAATTAAATTAAATTTTCGAAGAATAATTGTGAAAAAATAATTAGCATTATGGGCTTAATAATAAGGTTATCTTCAAACCTGTATCTTTTAGCATTTAATTTTCTATACAGAAATTTAAAATAAGTAAGAAGATCATTAAGTAAGTATTTTTTTATATTCAGCAAACCAAAATTAATTTCATTTATCTAACTTTCAAATAAAATGCCTGAGATATAATATACATCTCAGGCTTAACAAAACATCAAAAAAAACACATTTATTTATAAACTATCAATCCACAGATAAATATCTTTTCCCGCAGGAATATTTAATTTCTTCCGCAACCTGTTCTTTCTGATTTGAATAGCTCCTGCTGTTACTTTATTACATTTAGCAATTTCGTTTGTGCTGAAATTAAGTTTTAAATAAGCACAAAACTTGAGCTCAGAATTAATAAGATCAGGTTTTATCTGTAGTAGTTTTTCACAAAACTCAGGATACATTTCTTTAAATTTCAAAAAAAATCCTGAAGTATTATTTTTGCTTAAAATGATAAGCTCTTCTTTAGCCTTATACAGGTTTATGTACTGATTATTAGTAACTTGCTTAAGATCCGTAATATTATTCTTTTTATTTAATCTCCATATTCTTTCCATAGCAATTCCTACAACTGCAACCCCTAATAATATACCATACCAAACTTTTTTATCCTTTAGATCGGGTTTATAAGATACCATATCAGCAGATAGTGTTTCTTTGTTTTTCCTTTTCACTATTTTCTTCCTTTTTATGTTTTTCTAAGCGAGATATCAAGCTGTTAAAAAATCACATCTGATATTTTTGTGTAGCAAATTTATTTTTTTTCATAAATTATAACGAAAAACATACTATCACATAGATATCTCTAAAGATATAATATTCTGATAATTAGCAAATTATCCATTAAAGTTTATAAAGAAAATAGGTAAAATTGTATTTACTATTTTTAATACTACTAAGAAAGGTACTTCTGCAAATACCATTTATTTTTAAAACCTTGAAAAGCAAAAAGAAAATTTTATACAAAAGAATGCTTAATTACAGAATAACAAGTAAAAAACTGAAATCAATAATTGATTCACAACCCATCCATCCACAGATAGATATCCTCATCAGAAGGAATATTTAATTTTTTTCGGAGCCTGTTTTTTCTGATCTGAACAGCTCTGGGGGTAACTCCAATGAACCTAGCTATTTCTTTTGTAGTGAAATTAAGTTTTAAATAAGCACAAAACGCAATTTCAGTATTCACCAGATTAGGCTGAATTTGTATAAGCTTTTCATTGAGTTCTGGATATGCTTCTTTGAATTTCATTGTAAATTCGGGTGCATCTTTTTTGCCTAAAATGATAAGTTCTTCTTTAGCCTTATACATGCTTATGTCATGATGATTAGCAATTTGCTTAAGATCTGAAATATTATTATTCTTTTTATTTATTCTCCATATTCTTTCCATAGCAATCCCTACAACTACAGCTCCTAACAATATACTATACCAAACTTCTTTATACTTTAGATCGGGTTTATAAGATACCTTGCCAGCAGATAGTGTTTTTTTGTTTTTCCTTTTCACTATTTTCTTCCTTTTTATGTTTTTTTAAGCGAAATATCAATCAGTTAAAAAATCACATATGATATTTTTGTGTAGCAAATTTATTTTTTTTCATAAAGCATAACGAAAAACATACTATCACATAGATATCTCTAAATACACATGCATTAACAATCAATAAGTTACCAATCCAATTGTTTTTAAAATCTTGAAAAGCAAAAAAAGTTTACAAAAAAGAATTCTTAATTACAGAATAAAAAATAAAAAACTGAAAATCAATAATTGATTCACAGCCCATCCATCCACAGATAGATATCCTCATCAGAAGGGATATTTAATTTTTTTCGGAGCCTGTTTTTTCTGATCTGAACAGCTCTTGGGGTAACTCCAATGAACGTAGCTATTTCTTTTGTAGTGAAATTAAGTTTTAAATAAGCACAAAACGCAATTTCAGTATTCACCAGATTAGGCTGAATTTGTAAAAGCTTTTCATTGAGTTCAGGATATGCTTCCTTGAATTTCATCGTAATTTCAGGCGCATCTTCTTTGGCTAAATTGATAAGTTCTTCTCTGGCCTTATCCAGCCTTGTGTCCTGTAGTTTATTAATCTGGTTTTCTTTCAGATCAATAATATTATTATTTCTTTTCTTTATTCTTTTTATTCCGATTATAGCAATTCCTATAATAGCTGCTAAAAATAAAAATACAAATCCCAACTTGCGATTCAGACTTTTATTTTTTGAATTTGCAATCTCATCAGAAATTCTATCAGCAGAAATTTGGATCCCCATAGCACTAGCTTTAGCCACACTATCTTTGATACTTACATATTTGTTTACATAGAATAGTTCATCTTCATTTCTTTTTAATGCCCGGTAATTATCTGCCAATAATTTATATATAGATATTCTATCTTCAAGATTACTTTTCTTTTTTGCAAGAGCCAAAACTTTAAGACTATATTCTAATGATTCTTCATATTTTTTTTGGGTATACAAAATCTCAGCCTTTTGTCTAAAACCTGAACATTCAAAATAATCAAAAGGATTTGTTTTGACTATCTTAAGAAGCTGCTCATTATAATACGATGCTGAGTCAAGTCTTTTTCCATTATAAAAATAATAGTTTGCTAAATTAAAATATAGAACCTCTTTAGAGATATGACGAGGCGCATGATAATTTTTATGTATTGCCTTTACTTTATTAAGATAATAAATGACGCTATCTGATTTATAATTCTCATAACATGCTGAAAGCTGTATATTTGCATTGTACAACTTTTCTAGTTTTTCATTTTGGATACTTCCTAAATCGGCAATAGTAAGTTCTTTTTTAAACTCGGCTATTGCCTGCTTTCTAAAACCTAAAGCGAGATAATTTCTTCCGGCAAGATCTGTCAATTTAAACCTGAAATCTAAATTGTCCGCAATATAATCACTATAATCTTTTATTAATTTATTAATATAGACAAAGCTTTCAGAATAATTCCCGGCATTACACAATCCGAATGCTATCAAAAAATTGCTTTCTGCCATTCCTTCTTTATCCCTTATCTTCTCTGAATACAATAAGGCTTTTCTAGCAAAAAAAATAGTTTGAGTAGGACTTTGAGTATCCGATGCTTTTTTAGCTAAGTTTAACAAAGAATCTACCTCCTTGGTATTTCCTGAGGTAGCTTTGATATTCGAAGTTAATAAAATAACAAAAACCGGAATAAATATGATTTTAACTAATATATTCCTTGGTTTTTTTTCCATCTAAGTATATTTATTGCAAAAATAATTCATTTATTTATATTTTTTATGTCTTGTCGAATTATATCTAAACACTAAAAAAATAACTATTTCTGCAATAAAATCATTTACTTATAATCTTTTGAACTTCTTCTTGGCTCTTTTATTTCCGGCCATTTTGCTGTCTCTCCCTTTTCATCCTGAGGCATTACCCTCTTTTCTCTGTTACTGAACTCAGGGTCTTCGGAAGCCATATAAGCTAATGCTGCCGTTAATATCACATTATTCTTCACCTCATCAAAAACGATCTTATCATAAGTATCTTTCGTTGTATGCCATGTATATCCGAAATAGCCCCAGTTCAGGGAACCTAAAGAAATTCCGGGTACTCCTGCAGCTACAAATGAAGCATGATCAGAACCTCCTCCTCCAGGCATTCCTGGGAAATCTGTTTTAATATGGCCTCTTACTGCTTTTGGAACTCCGTCCAGCCATCTTCCGACATAATCATAAGCTTTTACAAACCCCTGACCGCTGATGTTCACAACACGTCCGGTTCCGTTATCCTGATTAAAAGCGGCCTGTACTCCTTTAATAATCTGAGGATTATCTGCGACAAAACCTCTCGAACCATTTAATCCCTGCTCTTCACTTCCCCAAAGCCCGATTACGATCGTTCTCTTGTTATTAGGATAATATTTCTTCAGAATCCTCATGGTTTCCAACATAGTGATTGTTCCGGTTCCGTTATCTGTAGCACCCTGAGCTCCGTCCCACGAATCAAGGTGAGCTGAAAGAATCACATATTCATCAGGTTTTTCTTTTCCTTTGATCATTCCGATCGTATTAAAACTTTTGGCTTCAGGAAGTATTTTAGACTGAGCATCAATTTTGATTTTTGGCTGAGTCCCTTTTTCTGCCATTCTGTAAAGCATTCCATAATCTTCCACATCGATATCAATCATTGGAATTTTGGTTGTTTTCGCGCCAAAAATTCTGTTGGCGCCCATAATTCCAGTCCAGTTTGAAATAGCAATCCCTGCTGCTCCTGCTTTCTCCAAAGCATCAGGAAGACTGTTATTATCATATCCAATATTCTTGATATAAGCAGCAAAATCTTTGGCAGCCTGTTCTTTTTCTGCTTTAAGTTTTTCATACAGCTCCGGAGTAGCAAATTCTTTGATCTGCTCATCAGAACGTCCAATTTTCTGATATTGTGCCATCAATACTATTTTCCCTTTTGCGGAAGGAAGCCATTGATCAAATTCTGCTTTAGAAGCTACTTTTGGAAGAATAATCACTTCTGCTTCAATTGCTTTTTTTGTAGCAGGACTCCATGCAAGCTGTGTTGCAGAAAGAGATTTCACACGCGGATACGTCATATCTACATGAGTTGTCCCTCTTTGCCAGCCTTTCCATGTTCCAAATTGTTGAAGATTGGCATCCACACCCCAGGAACGAAGCTTATTAGCACTCCATTCGTTTGCAGCAAGCATTTCAGGTGTTCCTACAAGGCGGGGACCAATCCCGTCAAGCAGCTCAGATGCGAGGTTTTCCAGTTGGGAATTATTATTTACTTCATCTACAAAACTTTTTACGATAGGGCTAAGCCTTTCTTTTGGGTCAACCTTTACCTGAGCCCATGAAAACTGGGCAGCCAGCACTACTGCAGGTACTGCAAAAAATCTATTTATCCTCATACTATTTATTGATTGCTTTAAAGATAAAGGAAATTAGAGAAAAGAAAACAAAAAAAGGCTTTAAATAGTATAATTTAAACCATTTCTATTCAAAAAAATATTTTTTACGTCACAAATTATCCCATCAATGGTAAATATCAAGAATACTGATGTTATTTCGATCCAAAATCTGGTAATCTTCTATTGATAAAAGCCTGCTCATCCCCGGAAAGTAAAATGGTATTATTTTTATCTTCTTTCACTTGAATATTATCCCAAATATTTTTACTAAAATCCATTTTAGGATTAAGTCCTTTTTCATCAGATTTTTTAAAGGTATTATAGATAAGTTCCCTGCTGCTCCTTCTTTCATGTCTAACACCTTTATAATAGGCAATATATCTGTTTCCTTCAAGTCTGCTCATTGCAGGAACATATACTCCATCATTTTTATAAAAATCAAAAACAAGTATTGCATTTCCTAGTTGATAATCATATTCTTCACCTTCTCCAGTTTTTCTTTTCATCATTGGATATTGATCCTGTAAATAATGGATCTCAAAATAGGTGATCACTTTATCCTCTTTATTAAACTTAAACTCACCTTCCATTTCAATTCCCAATCCTGATTTAATGGTAAATGTTACCAGCTGTTCATTACCCTCTTCGAAAATCATCCACCCAGAATATTTTGATCCTTCATCTTTTAAATGTGAAACCACTCTTTTCAATTCAAAATTGAAAAAATAATTCCCCATATATTCATCAGAGAAATCTTTTATTCCTGCTGTAAAAATACTATCTGACTTTATATTTTTAAAGGTTTTCACATTATTCAGCTGCATTTGAAGATTCTTATCATGAGATCTATTATGATTATAATAATTAGTCTTGCTCCATAATTTGGTCTCTGCAATGACTAAAAAATAAAGCTTGTTATTATCACTCTTTTTTTCTTTGTAAACTACATCATAGAGTGATGGTTCGCTATAATATCTTTTTTTATAATTATTATTTACATCTTCAAATAGCTTTCTGATATCTACTTTTTCAAGTTTCACCTCATCAATACTTTTATAAACCCGCTTCAGCTTTACAACAGAACGAAACTCCTGAAGTTTTGCTTTTTGAAAACCAGAAGCTGAAATTTCAAAGTTGGCAGAACCTTGTTCCACTGGTGCGAAACCATCTTCATTGGTATAAACAATCTGATTCTGCAAAAGAACTCTTGCATTAGAAACAGGTTTTCCGTTTTCCACATCTATAACTTTTAGTTTTTGTGCTGAAAAAAAGTTGAAAAACAGCAACAGTAGAAAAGAATACTTCATGATATATTAGTTATTGATATTTCTAAAAATACACATTATAGATGTTTTACAAAGAAAAAAATGAATATTTGAATTAAAAAAATCTTCAAAGCAAATTCATTGTATGATCAAAATCTACTATCATTAGAAAATATAAAAAAGCAGACGATTATGTCTTGAAAAAAAGCATAAAAAAAGCCGGCTTCAAAAGCCGGCTAAAAGTTGAATTATTTCTTAGCTTCTTCTACAGAAACTTTTCTGAAATCTTTGAACAATTTGCTTAGTTCTAAAGCTGCTTTACGAGCTCTTGTACCAGCTGCTTTGTTTCCTTTTTCCGCTTGTTGGTTTGCTTCTGTTGTGAACGCTTCAAATTCTGCGTTGATTTTTTCAATTAGTTCTTTCATTTATTTAAAAATTTAGGCTGCAAATATAGGTTTTATGGTGATTCCAGCCTAATTGTGTTGAAAAAAAATGGTTGATTTAATTATTTTTTTTGAGTCTTTCTTAAATTCAATTTAATTTTTAAAATAAAATCAAATTATTACAGAAAAACAGCCATGTAATTGGATTTTATCTAATATATAGGTTCATATTTAAATAAATCACTCAGGATCAATAAGAATCGAAGAAAACAATGACCTCTATGCCTTAAAAAGGATTACTTATAAAATCATTTAGCCTTCTTTAATAACTTTATAGCTCTTAACGGCTTACAACTGTAGTTGTTTTGCCTTCCTGCCTGCATTTTCCAATAAAACAAAGCTTTCGGATGTAATACGTTCCGCAAAAACGATCCGGAAATGATAATGATACGTATTGGTGAACGAAAAAGTGTCTCCTGGAGTAAATAAAATCTGATGCTTTTCACAATATTCATAGAATTTATTCATATCCGTATGTTCGGGAAGCTGCCCCCAGATACTGTAACCACCCTGAGGTCTGTGAAAATAAGAACCTTCAGGAAACGAATTTCTTAAAGCATCCAATATCTGTACAGCCTGTTGATTAAGTTTCTTCCGAAATGTCCGAAGATGCCTTTCATAGCTGTTTCCCTGCAATAATTTCAGAACAAGCTCCTGATAAATGGGAGAAACAGACCGCCCTAAAGTAAACCTTATTCTTTCCGATTTAGCAAAAAATTTCCCTGCATACAGCCAGCCTAAACGGATTCCTGGCGCCAGTGTTTTTGCAAATGATGAATAGGTCATTACCATTCCTTTTTTATCAAAGCTTTTTATACTTTGCGGCCTCTGTTCTTCAAAATAAAGATCAGAGTACATATCATTTTCAATAATGCACAACTGATGGATCTCTGCAATCCTCAGAATTTCCTTTTTCGTTTCATCTTTCATTACAATTCCTGTAGGATTATGAAAATTTGGGGTAACCACAAGAGCTTTAATATTGTTTTCTTCACAGGCTGCCCTGAAATATTCTATATCAAAACCATTTCTGTAATGCACAGGAATTTCGATTACTTTTAATTCAAGATGTGCCATCACTTCCAGTACGGAAAATACACAGGGACTGTCAACAGCAACTCCATCTCCGGCTTTTGTAACCGATTTTAAAGCAATTGTAAGTGCCTGGAGGGCGCCATCTGTAATAATGATCTCATCATAATTCATGGTACAGCCATACATATTCATTTGTCTTGCGATATGTTTCCTTAATGCTTCCAGACCGTTTGAAGGGTAATATCTCAGTAATGACGCTCCTTTTTCACGAATTACCTCCTGCATTGTCCTGAGAATAAGTTTCTGTGGGATCAGGAGATCTCCCGGCACAGCCGTATTAAACGAGCTTGACTCTGAGGTTCTTTTGGAAGTAAGCATCATATTTTTCATAAATGCTTCATCCCGCACTACTACTGGAAGCTCTGTCCTCACTTCCGGAATATTTTCTTCCTGAATACCAGCTACAAAGTAACCAGACCGCGGACGGCTGGTGATCAAACCTTTAATCATAAGATATTCAAACCCACTCTGTACTGAACTTGTACTCAGATTGTATTTTTCTTTGATCTCCCGGACAGAAGGAAGCTTATCTTTTTCCTGTAAAATTCCACTTCGGATCTGTTTTTCTATGATGGTTGTAAAAACTTCGTATTTAAAAGGCTTCATAATATGGATCAACTGTACTGAACAAATTTACAAAAACATTCATCTGTACCGATTATATTTTAACGAACTGTATCCCTGAAGAATGGATTAATCTTATAATTTTGAATAAAAAAAATCCCATGGATATCATTTCAAAATTTACAGTAGGTTCTGAAGAGGGAATTTCTGATCTTATAGCCATTATTGATTCTTCCATTTATACGCTACACAAAGAGTTTATAAGTGAAGAAGATATTAAAAGATATATTCAAAAAGAAATAGATCCGAGAAAGATGATCAATGATCTGAACGATCTTTCCAACCAGCTTATTATGACCTATGCTGATCAGAAACCTATAGGATACAGCATTATCAAAAGCGGTTCTTTACATCCCGGAATTTCTGAAGGAAAAAGAGCCACCGAAATCAGTTTTGTGATTCTTTCCGAATTTGACTCTCCTGAAATAAGACAATCCCTTTGGAAAAAATGCAGGTCAGCAGTGAGTTTTACAGATATAATATGGATCAATATGCTGGATCATGATCCGCTATCTCAATTTCTAAAAGAGGTTGGATTTATTCCTGTATTGAGTTCAAAGGCCGGAGCTTTTCAACTGCCATCTCATATTTTAGAACTGGAAATTAATAAAGGTTAATTCGATTATTTTCAACCACAGATTTTACAGATTTGTACGGATGGCTTATAATAAATGGTTCGTTATCTTAACATTGATGATATTGAGCGAAGCTATTATTCTCATTTTTATTATATCACTTAAAATTATTTTAGGTAAGAATAGTTTCCTTATCTTTGATTTTTATAATTTTTACCTATGAGTGATCAGCTGGAAACAATAGAAGATTATTACAGACGCATCCGCAAGGATGAGGTCAAGATGTTTGATTCTGAGGATTTTGAGATGGGAAAATCTCATTTCAATATTTCCATGCGGAGGTATTGCAGTTTCAAGAGCCCTTACAACCGCCGTGATTATTATAAAATTAGCTTTATCATTGGAAAAGGTACGATTCATTATGGAGCACATCAGTTGTTTATTGATGGTCCGGCTTTATTCTTTCCTTCTCCCAGTATTCCGTATTCCTGGGAGTGCGAAAGCGATATACAGGAGGGCTATTTCTGTCTGTTCAATCAGGAGTTTTTTAATGGAAATTCAGAATTTAATCTGTTTAAAAAAACTTCCATGTTCAAAGAATGGAGCAAACCGGTTGTCTTTCTCAATGAGGAACAGACCCAGCTTGCCACTTTGTATTTTGATCAGATTTACAGGATGAATAATTCAACATATCCTTTCCGATGCAGCAGTATCAAAAGCAACCTTGCCTCTGTAATGCATCTGGCACTGGAAAACCGGGTGGAAGATATCAATCCTCATGAACTTCCCGCGAATGTACGTTTGTATAAACTGTTTGATGAATTACTCAACAAGCAGTTTCCTCTGGACTCCCCTGCTTATCCGTTGGCATTAAAGACCCCTTCCGATTTTGCAGATCATCTGAATGTACATGTGAATCATTTGAATTCTTCTGTAAAATCTGTAACCAATCTTACTACAACACAGATCATTAAAGAAAAAATGTTCGAAGAGTCTAAAAACCTTCTAAAGTATACGAATTGGGATATTGCCCAGATTGGGTATACTTTGGGATTTGATCAACCTGCTCATTTTAATAACTTTTTCAAAAAACACGCTCAAACTTCACCCCTAAAATTCAAGAATTTATCTTAATATTTGATTTTTGTAATTTTTACTTTGTCTTTTAAAATCCAATTTTATATTTCTTGACTTATTTTTGCAGGGTAAAAAATGAATGAATATGTTGAGAGAAGCATCTGAGAAAAGAATCAGATTAATTACCATTATGGCTTTCGTGTCGATTCCGCTGTCAGGATTTGTCACGGACATTTATTTACCATCGTTCCCTTCTATGGCCAAAGAAATGATGGTTTCAGAAAAAGATATTCAGATAACCCTGACTTCATATCTGTTAAGCTATGGAATTTCCCAGTTATTTGTAGGGGGAATTTTAGATAGTATCGGCCGTTATCGTCCCAAGCTAATTGCATTGTTCTTATTGATCCTGACCAGTTTTTTAATTACGATGACCAACAGTATTTTACTAATCTGTCTGCTTCGTATTCTTCAGGGAGCTGCGGTTTCGGTGCTTGTTGTAGCTACACGTGCTATTTTTGTGGACATTTATGATGCAGAGAGGGTGAAACATTATTTGAGTTATTTCACCATTGTATGGTCTTGTGGACCTATTCTGGCACCTTTCCTGGGTGGTTATCTTGAGAAAATGTTTAACTGGCATGCGAATTTTTACTTTTTGGCAGCCTATGCAGGATTTATATTCTTATTTGAATGGTTCTTCAGTGGGGAGAGCCTTCCCCAGAAAAAGAAACTGGATCTGTCTGAGAACATCAGCCTTTATAAAATGATGCTGAAGAACAGGATTTTTATGCTGGGAATTTTCATTTTAGGACTGAGCTACTCTATTGTGATGCTGTTTAATATTACCGGACCTTTTATTATTGAAAACACGTTTCATTTTACCCCGGTAGTCATTGGATATTGTACACTGATCTTAGGTTTCTCCTGGATGATTGGAGGATTTATCGGGAAGCGCAGACTGACTCTGGATTTTAAACCCAGAATCTTACAGCCTATCTTACTGCAGCTTATTTTGATTGCAGGACTAATCACAACCAGTTATTTTGCAGAAAGCCTTTTCATTATGATCCCTTTTGCCTTTTTTATTCATATCTGTTCCGGAATTTTATTTACTTCATTTTTTACGACAAGTATGCTTTACTTTCCTAAAAATGCAGGAACTGCCGGAGGACTGATGGGTGGATTGGTGTATGTGATCACTTCGATAACAAGCTTTATCATTTCTGTAAGTGGCGCTGTAAGTGAACAAAAAGACCTTTCCTGGCGCTATCTGATTATTGCATGTTTCCTTTTAGGAATTATTCTTATCATGCATCAGGCAGTAAAAAAAGAAAAAGCAGGGAATTAATCTCTGCTTTTTTTTTCTGTTTTGTACTTTTTAAATTCTTAGCCATCAGACAGTAAAATCCATTCCTGCAGATTTATATTTTCTATATTTCATTTCAAATAAATAATATTTTACTATCAATTAGTTTTAATTAAAACTAATTTTCCGTATATTTGATATGATAAGTTATGAACAAGATTCTTTAAGATACGCACCTTATCCTGCTCAATTATTATTATCAAAGTATGCCTGCAAAACAGAATAACATATCAGAACTGGCTCTTGAACTTGGCCTTGCAATGAGTGAAATGAAAAGCCGCCTTCGGCAGAAGATTCAGACTACGGTTAACGAATATAATCCGGATCTTTCTTTTGAACTGATCGAAATTCTGGGATTGCTTTCACGAAATGACGGTATCAACCAGCAGGAAATAGGAAATAAAGTAAGTAAAAACAAATCAAGCATTACATATCTCATCAACAGCCTTGTAAAAAGGGATTTGGTAGAACGGATAGCCTATCAAAATGACAGAAGAAATAAGCAGATCTTTTTGACTCCAAAGGGCAAGCAGATTGTAGAAACCGTTTACCCATGGGCATTGGATCTTTATAAAAAAGCAGCTGGCGATATTAATGTGGAAGAGATCAGCAAAGCGCTGCTATTGGTAAAAAAAATGACAGCAAACCTGGAAGAGCCGGGATCAAAAAATGATACAATATGAGAACAATCCTTGTACCTATTGATTTTACATCAACTACGGAAAATGCAGTAAGAATTGCCGCAGACTGGGCAAAAACTTATGAATATCAAAACATTATCTTACTAAAAACCGCGGGAGAGTCTGAATTTGATTATCTGCATATCGCAGAAGGGCATTCATTTGTGAATGAAGAAAGTGTCAATAATCTGTTACAGAGAACGGAGTTACTATTTGATCAGTTAATTGGAATCATAAAGGAAAAATCACCTGAAATAAAAGTTTCTAAGGTATTAAGTGACTGGGCTCTTACCAGAAGTATCAACGAACTTTTAAAAAATCAGCCGTCTGTAGAACTGATTATTCTGGGAAGTGATGATCAGACTTCTTCTACTGAAAGTTTTGTTTCCGACAACATCATTAGTATTGCAAGAACGAGTCCTGTGAAGACTTTAATTGTTCCTAACAGCTATCACTACACTCCTATTAAAAATATCTTTATTCCTTGTGATATCAATGGGATTAAAAGACTGGAAAGACTGTTTCATCACAAGTCTGTTATTCATAAGCAGGACGTACGTTTGATGTTTTTGAATATCAACAAAGGTGAAAAGGAGGATGACAACAAAAAAAGAGAACTGGAAGATTATATTCGCGAACATTTAACTGAAATTCCGAGCAGTATCCATTATTCTTATGAAGAGAATGTAATTAATGGGATCCTTAATTTTGCTTCTTCCAACGAAGCAGATCTTATTATTGCTTTACCAGGCAAGCACAGCTTTCTGTATTATCTGGCGAGCAGAAGTATTTCCGAGGGAATTTACCAGAACACGCACCAACCTGTTTTAATTTTAAAATAGAAACATTTGAATCTAAAAATGTTCTGTATAAACCATTAAGAATAAATTTAAGAAATAAAGTATAGTTAAGTTTTTTTGCTTAAAGCGAAGCTCATCTTAATATTCTAAACACCTTAATCTAATCTTAATGTTTCAAAAAATTAAAGTGAATGACTGAAAGCTAGTAATAAATTTTAGTACTTTCAATTTTAACCATTTTTTGTTCCTCCATTTTTTTGACATATCTGATTACCGTCTCTACCCGAAGACCGGTTAAAGTTGCTATTTGCTGCCGGGTGTAGGGAATCAGAAAGGAATAAGCATCTTCAAATCCGAAATATTTTTTGATATGATCAAACAGCTTCATGAGCTTTACGATAGGGTCTGAAATAGCCAGAAAGCTGGAGATCATGTACCTGAAATGCATTCTGTCTGCTATATATCTATTGATTTCCAGCATAAGATCAGGTTGTTCTACCAGTATCTGCAGAAATTTGGCTTTGGAAATCTTAATAATTTCACAGTTGGTAACTGCTATAGCATTGATAGCATATGGATGATCTGTAAACAAATAACTTTCCCCAATACAATGACCGTCAAAAGGCAGTCCATGAACAAATTCTTTTCCGTCTTCCAAAAAAGTATTCAGTTTAACAGTACCACTTCTGATCTGAAAATAATATTTAGCCATGGTACCTTCCTGAAAAACAGAACTTCCTGCCTCATAATTTTCCAGAGTGGCTTCATGGGAGAATAATAAGTCTTCACATATGATCATCTTGCTATTATTAAATTGAGTAAAAATACTTAAAGTATGAGCAATATTGCAACCTATTAAATACCACATAAAGGGGTTCTTTCGATATCAATACTCTCTTCTTTTATCTTATTATGCTGTGATTTTCTTTTTATGTTTTGAACCCCAATCCGCAAGAGCGGCAATCACATCTTTCAGGGATTCACTGTATTCTGTAGGGACATATTCTACCAACACTGGTTTCTGATCGGTAATAACAGTTCTTTCCACCAAGTGATTCACTTCCAGCTTCTTCAGTTCGCTGGATAATACTCTTGCTGAAATCCCTTTGATGGTTCGCTGTAATTCGTTGAAACGGGTATGTCCGCCCAAAATTGCAATCATCACTCTGATGGTCCATCTGCCTCCTAAAACATACAAAGCATCCTCAGTCGCAGCAAGATGAGTACTGCACTGCGGTCTTGAATACACTATTTTTTCTTCTTCCATTGTTCCTGTTTTCATTGATTACTAACCTAAATGTTATTACTAACCTTTTGGTAACTACTATCTTTTTATTAGTAAATATAGATAATTTTGAAACATCAATTTTAAAAAAAATCAAAAATGAAACGAGTACTTCATATTATCTCAAGCCCAAGAAGCGAGTCATCCATCAGTAAAAAACTGGGAAATGCTGTTGTAGAAAAAATTACAGCCAAATATCCGGACAGTGTTTTTAAAAAACGTGATTTGGCCAATCCTCTTTTTCCTCATCTGGAAGAAGCACACATCAATGCATTTTTCACTCCGGCGGAACACCGTACTGCTGAGCAGCTGGAAACTGTAAAACTTTCGGATACAGTAATTGATGAACTGCATGAAGCGGATATTATCGTTATTGAAGCTCCATTGTACAATTTCAGCATCACTTCTACCTTGAAATCATGGCTTGATCACATTGCAAGAGTGGGAAAAACATTCAGCTACAGTGAAAATGGTCCTGAAGGGCTGGTAAAGAACAAGAAAGTATATCTTGCCTTTTCAAGTGGCGGAGTGTATTCTGAAGGAGAAAGACAGGCTTATGATTTTGTAGTACCTTACTTAGAAAAAACGTTAGGATTTATGGGAATGACGGATATTTCTGTTGTCCGCGCAGAAGGACTTTCCGTTCCGGTCATTCAGGAAACAGCTCTGCAAAAAGGGATTGAAAGTATAGTTGTAGAATAAAAAATCAAAAAATGCTGTTTCAAAACTGTTATTCTGAATGAAATAAAATGTAATAAATAATCTCATGTGACTGATTGTTAACGAGATTCTTTGAACAATGTTCGCAGAACTTCATTCTGTGTCAGAATGACAAAAACCCAACTATTTCTCTTTAGGAAACAGCATTTTTTTATATCAGGATTTCATTACTACTAAAGAGAATCTTTACGCAATTAAAAGAATATTTTTCTCAACATATGTAAAGACTTTTATTGTTTTTATCTCTCATTTTTACCTAATCAAAATTATGGAAAAAACTCAACAACCTCAATTGATCAATCCAACGGCATTATTTAATCCCAGCCCTTATGGTTTTTCACATAGCATTTCTGTGGAAAATCCTTCCAAAATATGCTTTATATCTGGGCAGAGCGGCGGTGTCGGAGAAAATCATGTATTGGCTGATGACTTTAAAACTCAGGTTCAGGATGCTTTGAAAAATATGGAAATCATTTTACAGAGTCATTCTATGACATTTGATCATATTGTTAAAATTACTCTTCTCATTGTAGACCATAATCAGAAAAAACTTGAAATATGGGCTCAAGAAGCGAAAAAAGTTTGGAAAGAATCATTCCTGCCAACCAGTACACTTATTCCGGTGAGCCAGCTTGCTTTGCCTGGGATGTTGTTTGAGATTGATGCGATTGCAGTGAAAAATTAATTTTTGTTAAGACGTTCAATGATTAATGATGAAAAGCTTTTCACTCCGGTTCTGATGCTTTCTTCATCCACCTGAAAATTGGGAGAATGATTCATTGCGATCACACCTTTTTCAAAGTTGGAACCACCGAGAAAGAAATAAACTCCCGGAATTTTTTGTTGAAAATAGGCAAAATCATCATTGAAAAACGGAACCTGGCCATAGTCTGCAGCAACTGCATTTTTTCCATAGATGTTCTGAAGAATCTCCATTGCTGAATGCGTCAGTTTTTCATTATTGATAACCGTTGGATTTTCCTGAACAAATGAAACAGAAACAAGCTGATTTTGATATCCGCTGTCTTCAATCACTTTATGAACTGCAGGAATTATTTTATCTAAACGAGAAGCATTCGTTTCATACAGATAGGCTTCAAGAAAAGACTGATTATTTTTGGAATAAATATTAAATTTTCCGTCCGTGAACAGGTAATCTTTGAAAATAGTATCAGGATTGGTCAACCCGATTTTAGGATCAACAATAGATTGTATTTCCCAAGGCTTACTTCCGTTAGATGTTCGGAATAAAGCATTGCCGATTTTCTTTGTCAATCCGTTGAGTTGTTCTTCAGATAATCCGTTTTTCAGCTGAATTCGTATTCTCTTCTGATAAGCAAACATTTCATTAGGTTTCACCATAATTTGCCCTACAGGTGTAGCTGTTACATGTAATCCGTAGATTTCGTCAGGATTTATTTTGGAAAGCAATCCTTTGTTAACCATTTCTTTTGCTCCTTTGAAGGTTTCTTCTTCAGGCTGGAATATAAAATATACGGTTCCTTTCAAAGACTTTTTATTTTTAGAAAGAACCTCTGCAATCCCCAGCCCAATCGCCATGTGTACATCATGACCACAACCATGTTGAATGCCCTTTATTTTTGATTTGAAAGTTTCAGGATCGGGATAATCATTGGGTAACGCATCCATATCTGATCTCCAGGCTATCTTTTTCCCTTTTTTATCACCTTTCAGAATTCCTACAACGCTGTGTCCATAGTTATTTGTCTGAACTTCCAGCCCCAAATCCAGCAAATATTGTTTAATTTTTTCCTGAGTATGTTTTTCCTGACCTGCCAATTCCGGATTTTCATGAAACTGTCTTCTTACATTCACCAATTTATTGAATATTCTGTCCGTCTCCTCTTGAACAGATTGATGAACTGTTTGTTCATTCAAACTTTTGGAAGGAATATTTGTTTCTTTTTTGCTGTTTACACCTTGAGCTGTCAAAACAGAGGAAGCAAAACACAATAAAGTTAAAGTAAGTTGTTTCATGGTCAGTGATAATTGGTTTTATAATTGGTAATTACTGAATCAAAAATTCATTTATAGAGATTAGACATTCGCTGTTTCACTTTCGTTACATCCTGATCATCAATTTATTATTATTTTTTTAAGTCACTGAATCTTTCCGGTTTCAAAATCTTATCCTGAATTCAATACCACACTATTTAAATTAATTCTAAACTAGGTGAAAACAAAACACCTTGAAACACCCTTGAATAAAGGGTTTGTTAACAAAAATTAAAATAACCTCTACTACAAATTACGTAGAAATACTGAATCTAATCTGCAGGGATCTGATTAATTTCGGATAAACAAAAACTGACAAACTATGGATAGCTTGAAACCTGGACATTCATTTCTGAAAAAGAGGTGGTATCTGAAAAATCGGCAGCTATAGATCAATCGGCATGATTAGCTCCTGTAAAAAGGAGTTGAAGATATCTAACCTAAATTTTTAACGAAATGAACATCATTAACAAAATCCTCAACGTCGACGATTATTATTTCGACGTGTTTATGTCTATCTCGGAAAATCTCACCGGATTCACAGTCAACGAATTGCAGTCTACCGGCCTGGCAGAAACCTATTACACTTATATCCTCAAAAGCTTAGATGCAGCTACTTTCGTAGAATTTCTGACCGTTTCGAAAAATATTCTCGAAAAATATCCCCCTGGAGAGGAATTGAAAAAAGCCATTCAATCTGAAATTATTAAAAACCCGGGGATGACTGATATTTCAGGAAAAGTGATCACTATGTGGTATTTAGGAACCTGGGAAGGTGCTTATATCAATGATCTTTCTTACAAAGAAGGACTTGTCTGGAATCTTATGTATTCTCACCCGCCGGGAGCCAAACAACCTGGCTACAAATCTTGGAATATTAAACCTGTAAACAACCACTCATGAATCAGAACAACCCTAAAAAAGATGTGATTATCGTAGGAACGGGAATCGCAGGATCATTGATCGCAAAACTACTGTCGGATCATGTATTTGATGCCACAAAAGGAAAAATGATTCACCGTGCAGATGCCAATAAATCTGACAATATCCGTGAAATATCAATACTGATGTATGAAGCCGGATTAGAAGCTGGTCTGGAACTGGATTCGGTATCTTCAATGACCAATTATAATGAGTATATCCGTACTTTTTACAGAGAAGAAGCCAAGGTTCCTAATTCCCCTTATCCAAACCTGAAGCAAGCTCCTTCACCCAATGTTTTGGATATGGAACACATTGTACAGCCATTTCCTGATAAAAAGGGATATCTGGTTCAGTTTGGGCCAATGCCATTTGCAAGTGATGCTATCAGAGTAGGTGGCGGAACAACACTTCACTGGTTGGGAACCACTCCAAGAATGCTTCCGAACGATTTCAAACTTACAGAAAAGTATGGCATTACAATCCCTAAACCAAATTCTAATGAACCTACTCCGGTCAACTGGCCGGTAAATTATGATGAGCTGAAGCCTTATTATGAAATGGCAGAATTTGAAATCGGGGTTTCCGGAGATGTTTCAAGGCAGGAGTATCCAATTGCTGAGAATATGGAAGAATATTACGGAAATTATGTATTCCCTATGGAAGAAATTCCTCAGAGTTATATGGATCATAAAATCGTCGAAGGGCTTAAAGGTACCAGCGTAAAGCTAAGTTCCGGAGAGATTCCATTGATGATGGTGCCTTCTCCACAGGGAAGAAATTCTATTCCGAATCCAAAATACGGAAAAACGAAAATCATTAAAGCTGAACCTAAAGATTCCAGATATAAACTGATTTTAGACAGCTCTGAAAAAGAAGAATACAAAGCTCTTGGCTCCGTATGGAATCCTTATATGGGGGAACGTTGTGAAGGAAATGCTTCCTGTGTTCCAATCTGCCCTGTACAGGCCAAATACAATGCTTTAAAAACATTGAAAAAAGCTTTGTATAAAATTAATGATAATGAAAATCTAAGCCGTAATCCGTTTATGCAGGTTCAGGCTCAGAGTGTGGTTTACAGATTGAGTGTTGATCAGAATGATCAAGATAAAATCTCCAAAGTACACCTGAGAAGATATACTTCAAGAGAGAAAACAGATTTTATTGAAGAATCCATTGATACTTCTGATGCGATTGTAATTCTGGCTGCAAATGCTTTTGAAAATCCAAAAATCCTTCTGAATTCTAAATATACAGCCAATAATGTAACAAAAACAGTTGCCAACAGCAGTGATCAGGTAGGAAGAAACTTAATGGATCACATGGTAATGCTTACCTGGGGACTTTTCCCTGAGCCGGTTTATCCTTACAGAGGACCTGGTTCTACTACCAATATTTCGTCTTTCCGTGATGGAAACTTCAGAGGTGAATTTTCAGCTTGGATCTCTCCTCTTGACAATTGGGGATGGGGCTGGCCTGCATTTTCTCCGGGATCTGATGTGTCAGAATTTGTTGGTCAAGGACTTTTCGGGGCTGACTTGAGAAAAGAACTTACAAACAGACTTTCAAAACAGGTATTATTCCATTTTGAAATTGAACAGCTCCCTAATCCCAACAACAGAGTTACAATCAATGATCAATATCTGGATGTTCTTGGAATTCCGCGACCTGTTATTCATTATGAACTGACAGAATATGAGATGAAGGCGATGGAACAGGCCAAACATGCTTCTGATCAGATGTTCAAAAGATTAAATATCGAAGATTTCACAAAATATACAGCAGCAGATAAGAATTCCGTAATCTACAATGGTGTGAGATATTCTTACAACGGAGCCGGACACATTGTGGGAACGCACAGAATGGGTTCTACAGCGGAAGATTCTGTTACCAACAGCTATTGTAAAGCCTGGGATCATCCTAATTTATACATCGTAGGAGCCGGAAATATGACGACTCTGGGAACTTCAAACCCTACTTTAACCTTATCAGCATTCACGATCCGTTCTGTAGAATCTATCCTTGCTGATCTTGAAATTCAACTTAAAAAATAACAACATGAGACAAAAACTTATCAATAAAACAGCACAACCACAAGAGACATTATTAAAAGGAGCCGGAATGGCAGGCAGAAGCGCTGTTGTTGCAGATGCCCCTTCATTGCCTTCTTTATTATTTGATTCAACACTTAGCAAAGAAGACTGGATTGAAGGTTTAAAGCATCACAGCAAAACCTTAACTAATCTTTTGCTCAATGATCAGATCAAAGATTTTAATGCTTATCTGGAATCTCAGTTCGGTTCTGAAACTTCTGAATCCAGAAAAGGATTAACCGAAATTGATTATAAACCGGTTTTACAGGATCTTTTACAGACAGCTATTCTTATTGAGCACTCTACTATTCCACCCTATCTTACCGCTTTGTATTCTATAAAGGATGGAACTAATGCTTTGGCTTCACAAATTATCCGAAGCGTTGCAGTAGAAGAAATGCTTCACCTGATTATGGTTTGTAATGTTCTGAATGCCATTGATATTCAACCTTCTGTCAATCAAAAAGAGAACTATCCTACTTACCCGATGAAATTACCTATGAATGTTGATTTCTATGTAGGACTGGAGACATTCTCAAGCAACAGTATTGCGACATTTATTGCTATTGAAAGTCCAAGCAAACCCTTGGTAAAAGCTCCGAAATATGATCACGAAACCGACACTTCGGCATTATATTCCCAAAGAGCAGCTGTACAGGAAAACAACTTCTGGACGCTTGAAAATATGAAGGGCTTCATTATGGAAAATGTACATACCATCGGTGAATATTATGATGTTTTATTCTTCTATATCGTTATTTTCCAAATCATTGCTTATTACAAAGAGCACGGAACATTTCCGAAAACATTTGAAGAATTGAATACCGGAGGAATTTTCACAGGAAATCCATCTAAACAGATCCGTCCTGAGCAATACTACGGAAGTGGCGGAAAATTACACTCTGTAGAAGCTTTAGCAGGAGTAATTGCAGTTTTCCAGGAGATCAAAGGACAGGGTGAAGGGGCTGATGATTCTATTTTCGATGTTGATCCGTCTCAGTTTGAAGAAGGTGTGGAACTGGCTCATTATTTTAGATTTAAAGAGGTTTTCCATGAGCATTTTTACCTGGGAGGAAATTATGAACCTTTCATGGATGAAGACGGAATGATGCCTGTAACCACTCCACCTACAGGAAAAGATCTTCCGGTAGACTGGGATGAGGCTTATCCTATGAAACCCAATCCGAAAATGGAAGACTATGTAAAAAACAAAGAATTACATACCCAGGCTGTTGAGTTTAATAAAACCTACAGAAGATTATTAGATGCTATACAAAGTGCTGTAGAAGGTAATCAAAGGGAGCTTGAAAAGTCCATCATGTATATGTATGCCCTGAAAGAACAGGCTGTCAATCTAATGAAACAACCGTTGGATGCCCAAACCAATGCGGGCCCAACTTTCGAATACATCAATTTATAACCATAAAAACGATATATCATGTTAAAAAGAAAAAAAGAAAGTATCCAGGCAGGAGGTGAACAATTATTCCGTAAAATGCCGGGCAAACAGGAAACTAATTTGGCTGAGATTATGGACGGATATTCAAAGCTTCTTATTGATGATCCGGTAAGACCTTTCAGAGAAGACAACCTTCAGGCTATCGAGAATAATGTAGATTATGGAATCCTTGCTGCATTAGACGGTACATGGGTAAGCTATAATGTAAACTACAATAAAGACATTACCAAACCTTCATTAGCAAGCGGGGTACATACTACGATTATGCCTTCTCCGGGAACAAATTCAGGAACGATACCCGGAAAATTTGCTTTTGACAGTGAAGAATATATTGAGAAACTAACATTCTCCATTGTTCCGGGCGGAGTTCGTAACCGTGGTGGTGCAAGTGAGCTTTTCTGTGGAGCTGTGAAATATGAGCAGAGCATTAAAAGTGTAAATGCCGTTCAGGGGCAGGACGCTTTAAAATATACGCCTATTCATGAAGAAAATGGAATGTATCTTTGGCTGAGTGATGTCTACAACCATGCAGCAACTAAAGAATCTATTGAAAGAGACCGTGGTATTCATGCTGTTTCCACAGAAGATGCGAAATATGGATATACAGGAGAATACAGAGATGAGCCTTTGTTAAGAATTACACCAGACGGAGTAGAAAATCCTCAATATATCCTTCAAAGCCAGCTGCAGCCGGGACAGCCTTATTACGAGATTATTCCGGCTCAGGAAATAAAACCGGGAGCAGGACTTGACGGCCCTTATTTTATTCCGGACTACTCTATCTCGCGAAGCGGTGTGATCCCTCATGGAAGTACTATTACTTTATTGGGAGATATTATTCCTCAAAATAAAGACAAAACAACGTTTTATTTAATTGAAGGCTCGCCTCAATTCCCTTACGGTAAAGAAGCTTGGGAAACCAATCACCTTTCTATTTCACGTACAATGGGTAATGCAGGAGTAACGCCTGAGGAAATCATTGATCTTGATAAACCGGCACCGGCTTGGGTATATGAAAAACTCGATGATGATAATGATCCGGGCTCAAATAAAATTTATACTCAGAGAATACTTGCAGACGATCTATATCCCTATTCTGTACGACCGGATCTGAGACTTAGGGATACATTAAGAGGTCAGAAGGTCAGCAATTATGTTCATGTAAGAATGTCTTCCAAGATGAAAACCGGAGCGCAGGGAGGTGTTTTAAATGTTCCTTTTGTTAACCGTTTTGTTCCAACTGTGGAAGTGGATATGGACATGTGGATTGAAACAGTTATTGAAGACGGAAAAGAAATTCTTCAGCTTCAGTACGAGCAAATTGTATTCTTCGAATTTGATTTTGGAAATGATGGAGGTACTACAAGCTGGCCTCACATCCAGGTCAACACGCTTCGTAAGATACAGGATATCCCTGAGGAGCAGAGAAAAGTAATTGAGGAGCAGTTTTATAATACTGTCGGAAGTTCTGATGCTGCTTCAGGATGTCCTTACCATAAAGGTTAGGCTTGTTATAAGTATGATACAAAAAAAGAGGCAAATTATTGCCTCTTTTTTTTGTTCTTTATAATAGATTAAAGATTATCGTGGGTCTGCTCTACCATAAAAGATATCGCTTTTTTGATTTTTTCCCGTCCTTCAGGAGTATTGGTATCTATACCGCAGAAAATGCTGCCATTTTGAGAAGCAAACATATTCAGGTAATATAATCCGGAAACCATGATGGCCATAATAGAACGGTAGGTATCCATTTTATCTTTAAAATGAGATTCCATCAATAATTTGAAAATATATTCTCCATTTTCTTCCTGGGTATCAATCAGTTTTTTTAATGATTTCCTGGGCTCAGAAATAGTCCACAATAATAATTTTTGAGCTTCTTTATTGGCATACACGTAATCAAACTGTGAAAGAAGCATATGCTCGATAAATTCTCTCCCTCCATCTTCAAGACTCGGTTTCATCTTTTCCACTTCCTCGCTGGTTACTTTTACCCAGAAATCCTGTGTACGAACATATTCGTCCATAAGCCCATCCATTCCGCCAAAATAAGTATAGATCATTTTCTTATCTACTCCGGCAGTTGCAGCGATATCATTAATCTTCAATCCTCCATAACCTTTCGTTTTCAGGATTTTCCCAACCGCATCTAAGAATTTTTTCTTACTGCGTTCTTTGTTTCTAATACTTCCTGATGCTGACTTTCTTTCCATGACTAAACATTCAAAATACAAGTTTAAGAAATTTTTTTTTATTTTAGACACTAATCGGTGTCTAATATCAACTATTTGTATATATTTGCACAAACTAAAACCATTCTATATATAAAACACTACCGAGATTGAAAAATTAAAAATTATTCAGATTGTATCGTTAGTTCCCTCAGTTTAAAATATTTCGACATAAAACGACTGAGGTAAAAACACAACCAAACAGTATTATTTTCCATAATAATGCTGTTTTTTTTATTTTCTATAGACATTGGCAATCTTCCACGAAATACTTTTTTACTGATACTTTACCCTGCTCCCAATTTTTCCCTCCACAATGTATGTTTTTACTCATTACTGAAATCTCCTTTAAACTGTTAATAGTACAAAATGAATTATAATTCCAATAAAAAAGGTACAATATTTTTAAACGTTAAAAAAATAAATAACCTGATAATCAAAACATTAAATAAATTTAATGAAAATTTAACATTTTTACACACTTCACAGTGTCTTATTTTATATATTTGTACAAACTAAAACCATCTATATATTTAAAAACACTTTAGGTTGAAAAATAAAACAATTTAGATTGTATTATTTCAGTTCCCTTACTTTAAGACAATTTCGAATTCGAAACAACTAAGGTAGAAACACAACAAACAAACTGGCCATTAGATTTCTAATGGTTTTGTTTTTTTAAGAAATCAATAATTCCAAAAATCAATCTGTAAATTACAAATTTTCATAGGTTTGATGCAACAGAAAAGAAATAGCTTTCTTTATTTTATCTCTTCCCACAGTACTGTTAACGTCTATCCCACAGAAAATACTCCCATTCATTGCAGCGTACATATTGATATAATACAATCCTGAAACCATGATGGCCATTATGGATCGGAAATCCTCAGCATTTTCTTTAAAATGAGGATCCATCAACAGTTTAAAAATATATTCCCCATTTTCCTCCTGGGTATCGGTTAATTTTCTTAATGCTTTACGTGGTTCTGATATCCGCCATAAAAGCAGTTTTTGCGCTTCCTTATGAGTATAAACATAATCAAATTGATTCAATAACATTTCCTCCATAAAAGATCTTCCTCCATCATCTGATTTGGGTTTTATTTTTTCTACTTCTTCAGTGGTCACTTTGCTCCAAAAATCCTGTAACCGGATATATTCATCAATCAAACCATCAATTCCCCCAAAATAAGAATAAATCATTTTTTTATCTACCCCGGCAGTAGCGGCAATACTACTCACCTTCAACGCAGTGTACCCTTTTGTTCTCAATATTTTTCCAACTGCATCTAAAAACTTTTTTTTACTGCGTTCCGTGTTCCGGATACTTCCTGCCGCTGATTTTCTTTCCATGGTAAACTTTCAATCGTACAAGTTTAAGAATTTTTTTTCATTTTAGACACTTTTTAGTGTCTAAATGTATATATTTGCAGAAACTAATAACCATTTTTTATAAACAGACAATCTAAGTTGTGAGATTAAGAGAGATCAGATTGTACCGTTAGTTCCCTCAGTTTAAATACTTTTGCATCTTAGTAACTGAGGTAAAACATTACTCAAACAGCATCATTAGTCTACTAAAGGTGCTGTTTTTATGAATGGATGTATTTTTTAGCTTTAAATGATCATAAAAAATGTCATATTTCAGTTTTTATACAATTAAATCTATTTTTTTGAATTTTACTTCTGCTTAAAACGCCCTATATCAAAGGGTTTTATTGATTAAAAAAAAACTTTAACACTATTTTTTTGATTTTTTTCACATTTTAGACACTTTGAAGTGTCTTATTTTGTATATTTGCTTCAAACTAATAACCATTTTACATAGAAGCACTATTGATTTGAGAAAAATGAAAAGTTTTCAAAGACAAGCAACTAGGGTAAAAACACTAAATGTAACAGTATCGTTAACCATTTAATGATACTGTTTTTCTAAACTACAGAAGACTGTATATACCGATGATTCGGTTTTAAAATAGTTGATATGAAAAGAGACTGTCTCACGACAGTCTCTTATATTTTAAAGATTAAAGTAAATCAAATCAGCCTTTCGCTTTTTCGTCTGTGAAAAACTGGAATCCTTCTTTTCTTTCAATAAGCTGCATTGGGTATAATGCCGGATTATAATCACCGTTCAGCACTTCATTCAGCGCATGTTTTTTCGACTCACCAAATGCTACAACAAGAATATTTTCAGCTTTGTTGATCAATGGTGCAGTTAATGTGATTCTAAACATTTCCTGAGGCTTAAGGTAGTAGACAGATACCCATTTTTCCTTTTCATTTAAAACTTCTTCACCCGGGAATAAAGAAGCAGTATGACCATCATCTCCCATTCCTAAAAGGATAAAATCAAATATACCTTCATCACTAAGAACATTTCTGATATTTTGTTCGTAAGTTTTTGCATAGTCTTCCGGAAGAATTCCATCAGCATACATAGGAAAAACATTGTTTTTATCAACAGGAACCTGGCTTAGAAGCGCTTCATCCGTCATTCGGAAGTTGCTTTTGTCATCATTTAAAGGTACCCATCGTTCGTCTACCCAAAAAAAGTAAACTTTATTCCATTCAATTTGTTCTGCATACTTTTCAGTTGCCAATAGTTTGAAAATGGCTTTAGGAGAAGATCCTCCACTCAAAGCAACTACAAAACGGTCATTTTTCTGAATAGATTTTTTCGAAAGGTCTACAAATGCATCTGCAGCCTTTTTGTACAGTTTTTCCAGATCGTCAAATACTGTAATATTCATTTTTTTTCTGTTTAAATTTTTATTGTATTATACCCAGCTGTGTCCCTGTCTTTCAACCAAAGCATTACCATCTTCCGGGCCCCAGCTTCCTGCTTTATAATTTGGGAAAGATAAATCTTTATTATTTTCCCATGCTTCCTGAATCGTGGTAACAACATCCCATGCTTCTTCCACCTGATCGGAACGCATAAATAAAGTAAGATCTCCTAAAAGAGCATCCTGTAAAAGGGTTTCATAAGCTTCCGGAGTATCATCCTGACAAGCAAAATTATCAAAAATCATTTCTGCAGGTTTCAGATCCAATGTAAGTCCCGGTTTTTTCGTCATAAACTGCAGTCTGATATCCATCATCGGCTGAATATTAATAATCAACCTGTTAGCTGACAAAAGATGCGGACCGTCTGAAAATGTAGAATGAGGAAGCGGCTTAAACTGGATGGTAATATAAGAGTGCTTTTCTTTCATTTTCTTTCCAGTACGAACGTAGAAAGGAACATCCTGCCATCTTTCGTTATCCAGATAAAACTTAATTGCTGCAAACGTTTCTGTATTGGAATCTGAAGCAATTCCGTCTTCCTGACGATAACCTTTCACTTCCACTCCATTGATGGTACCTTTTCCATATTGACCTCGTACAGCATAATGATCTACCTGATCGGCAGAAATTCTGCGGATAGATTTTAAAACATCTACTTTACGGTCTCTGATTTCCCCAGACTGCAATGAAGCAGGCGGTTCCATTGCCACCATACAAAGAATTTGTAACAAGTGATTCTGAATCATATCCCTCAAAGCTCCCGTCTGTTCATAAAAAGCACCTCTGGTTTCAACTCCTACTTCTTCAGCTACGGTAATTTGCACAGATTCTATATATTTATGCTTCCATAAAGGTTCAAAAATAGAATTCCCGAATCTGAACGCCAATATATTCTGTACTGTTTCTTTTCCAAGATAGTGATCAATACGATAAATTTGTTCTTCTTCAAATGTTTTTGCTAGAAGACTGTTCAACTCGATCGCCGACTGTTTATTATGTCCAAAAGGTTTTTCTATAATAATGTGGTCTTTTTTCGGATCTGAAGCTAAAGATGTCGTTTTGATGTGATTGGAAATCGTAGTAATAAAATTAGGACCTATTGACAGGTAAAATAATCTGTTGGCTCTTATTCCGTAAACGGAATCAAAATCCTGAAGCTTCTGCTGTAGATTCTGATAAGAGCTTTCTTCATCCAATTGATGCTGAAAATAAGTAATATGAGCCTGAAAGCCAGCCCAATCCTCAGAAGTTACTTTTTTTCTGGAAAAACTTTCGAGGTTTTCTTTGATATAATTTCTGAAATTTTCGTTAGTATTTTCGGCTCTTCCCAATGCTACAATATTAAAGCCTTTGGGCATTCTGCCATCAATATATAAGTTATAAAATGCCGGAAAAAGTTTTCTTTTTGCCAGATCTCCTGTAGCACCAAAAATAACGATAGATGTTGGCTGCAAGATTCTATTTTGATTCATTTTTTTTCCGAATTTTAGTTGTTTGCTGTTTGCCAAGAAGTATGAAAAACGCCTTCTCTGTCAATACGTTGATAAGTATGAGCTCCGAAATAATCACGCTGAGCCTGAATCAGATTTACAGGAAGGGATTCTGTAGTATAGGCATCAAAATATCCTAAAGCAGTCTGAATTCCTAAACTTGAGATTCCGTTTGTAGCAGCATATCCTGCAGTTTTTCTTAAAGCTTTGATTCTTGATTTTACCAGCTCAGAAATATCGTGATCAAGGAGAATATTAGAAAGATTAGGGTTTTGAGTGTATGCAGCATAGAATTTCTCCAGCAATACAGAACGGATGATACATCCTCCTCTCCAGATTTTCACAACATCTTTCAACGGAATTTCAAAGCCATATTCTTCAGATGCTTTTACCAATAAAGATAAACCTTGCGCATAGCTGATTAATGTAGAAAGGAAAAGCGCATCACCTACTTCCTGAATAAACAATTCCGTGTTTTCCGGTTTGATGATTTCTGTTTCAGAATATATTTTAGAAGCCTGAACTCTCTCTTCTTTATAGGCTGATAAAATTCTTGAAGTTACCGCAATATCAATGGTAGGAATAGAAACTCCAATTTCCATAGCCTGCTCAGAAGTCCATTTTCCGGTTCCTTTTGCACCTGCCTTATCCAAAATCTGATCTACAAGATAATTGTCTGTGAATGTATCTTTCTGCGTAAAAATATCTCTTGTGATCTCAATCAGGAAAGAGTTCATTTCACCATTATTCCAGTCTCTGAAAACCTGGTAAAGCTGGTCATTATTCAAGCCAGCTCCTCTTTTAAGCAAATCATAAGCTTCACTGATAAGCTGCATAATGGCATATTCAATACCATTGTGTACCATTTTCACATAGTTCCCGGCAGATCCTTTGCCCATATAGGCTGTACATGCCTCGTTATCTACTTTTGCAGCAATGGCTTCCAACATAGGCTTCAGAAGTTTGAAAGCTTCAAGATCTCCTCCGGGCATTATACTCGGTCCTCTTCTTGCTCCTTTCTCGCCACCTGACACTCCCATTCCCATAAAATGAAGTTTTTTGGATGCCAGATCTGCAACACGTCTGTTGGTATCTTCAAAATAAGAGTTTCCTGCGTCAATGACAATATCACCTTCTTTCAAAAGCGGAGTAATGTTTTCCAACACTGCATCTACAGGTTTTCCTGCAGGAACCATCAGAATAATTTTCCTTGGGGTTTCTAATGCGGAAACAAAATCTTCCAAAGAGCCTGTACCTTTTACTTTCATTTCCGGAGTCGCTCCACTCTCTAATTCTTTAACTTTCTCCTGATCAAGGTCAAATCCTGCGATTGAAAACCCATTGTCAGCGATATTATAAAGCAGATTCCGCCCCATTACTCCAAGGCCAACCATTCCATAACTATATCTTTCCATTCTATTGGTATTAATATGAATTTTTATTATACAGAGAATAAAATTACGCAAATGCGCATAATGAAAAAAATAAAAGGAAAGAAAAAGTTCTACAAATTCTCGTTTGTCCCTCATTTATAAGCCACTAATATTCACATTTTCACATGATTTTATCTTTACAGAATAAAATTCAATCATTATTATGGTAATGATCTATTAAAACTGTCTGTTTTTTGGCATAATTAAACTTATATTTGCCAAAATTTATAAAGTAATGAACTATAAACTTGAACTCAACACTCAGGAGCCTAATTCTAAAATTGTTTTTCATAACGTCAAATTTGATTCGTTCAAGATTAATATAGTTGAAAGATATATCGGGTCCATGAAGGCTCGTCCTACATTATGTGAAGTTTTATTTAAAGTGAGAACTTTAGATGATGTACTTATCAACAGAAGAGACGGTAATATAAGAGTAAAGATTAAGGGTGATGATTTTGAAACTTATCAGAAATTATCCAGAGATCTTAGTTCTTATGAATACAAAAACAAACTGATCAATAGAAAGGAGGTTGAAGAAAACTATGTGCACTTCATCCTGAGTTTAGTGATTGCCAATTACCAGCTTAATTAGGCTGTTTCGGGTATTGCTCCTTTATTATGTCTTGTAGAGGAGCAATTCTCAAAAAAATATTATCGCACAGGATATGACAGGTTTTCAATATTTTGAAAACTGTAAATTATATCTGGTAAAATTTTAAAAAAATAGAGTTTAAATCAAATTATTCGATATTACATAGGAAATTGCTTCAATAATATTTTTCACCCCAATTCTTTCAAACAATTTGCTCCTGTGAAACTTTATTGTGCTGGGAGACACAAACAACTGTTCTGCAATTTCTTCTATTGTTAATCCCTGAAGATAGAGTCTTATAATTTCTATTTCTCTTATTTTCAAAGTGATTTTACACTCTTCCGTCCATTTCCCGGTAAAAATATTATACTTCCAATAGGAATCAGATGTATTGGAAATGATGCGGATATTTCCGGCAGTCCGGCTTAGGGAATAAGATACTACACAAACTACTTTAGAAATTTCGCCCTGATCACAGATTTCTATGGGTGTGATTTTGTGATTCACAAGAACATCCACACTATTAGCATATTTAACATGGAAATCATAGGTAATGGTATGCACTCTTTTTTCTTCCGGTGAAAGACACTCGAAAAACTTTAACCCGTTACTGTTTACTTTTTTTAAAATTTCAAGATCCTCCTTCTTCGTATATTTCCGGAAAAAATTATAACCCATTTTTTCAACCTCAGCAGAACTCAGCCCTGAAAAAAGCAAAGGATTTTCAGATATGAATTCCAATTTTCTTGTTTTGAGATCTGCAACATACACACAGCCTAAACTGGTTTTCGATACAGCTTTCAGTACGTTGAAGTATTTATTTTCGCTCTTATCTTCAGAAATCGGTACACTGCCAGACCTTTTCCTGGTATACAATAAATTTATTTTATCACTCATATTTTTGACATGATAATTGGGGTAAAAAACTATTTTATTAGACTACTTTCTGCAAACATATTCATAATTAGGCTAAATAAAAAATCTATTAAAACTTAATTATAATTAAATTTAAAACTACAAAGCATTTATTTTAATAATAAAAAAATCTAAACTTTATTATTTTGTTGAATTTTTAACATACCATAAAAGGCACTTTCCAATGCTTCAATAGTGAAGAAACTGAATAAACAGATAAAACTAAAAGATAGCTTTAAAAAAAAATAAGTATTCCAAAACAAAAACCCGGGTATTATCTCTTCTGAAAGTAATTCTTTAAATTCCGTTACAACTTAATTCATCACCTATTGAGTTAAAACTATACAAAAGTATAGTAATATTAAATTTTTATTAAATTATTTTTACCCAAATCATAATAACAAAATTAATATTTAAGAAATCTCTTAGAAAAATGAAAGAAACTAAAACAAATTAAATCATCTCAAACTTCAACGCAGCCAAGTGAATGTTTTTTATCATCTAAAAAATATAAAAACGACTACTAATCTGCGTGTCAATCTACTCTCACTTACTTACACCCTACTACTTCTGTTTATCCATTCATCACTTTTATAAAAGTGTGGTGGTAACATAGTACTATACTTTAATATGTTTATCGTCTCTGTGAACTTAAAAGCAGAGAGTATTTTCTATGGATTTACCAATAAATCCAGTGGAAGAACTCTGCATATCAGTCTAAAGAAACGTTTAAACCAATTGAATTTCGAAGTTTAACTTAAAATGAAACTATATGAGAAAAATTCTACCTATTATTTTATTTTTTCTGATTTTCACATTCCATGCCAGGGGGCAGACCTGTACTTCTGTTCCGGTGCCTTTTTTACAGTCATTCAGTACTGGGGTACTTCCGGCTTGCTGGACCAGTCAGAATCCCACTTCAACCTCTACAAACGTGAATGTTAAGTGGAAATTTTCAGGAACAGCCGGATATGGAGTTACCGGAAACGGAGGAAAACCTGCAGGAACTTTTGCGTGGGTTGATGCTTCTACCCCTTATGCGGATGAACATACAGTGGAGCTTATAAGTCCTCAGATCAATTTAGCGGGATTAACAAATCCTTATATCAAATTTGAATGGCTTAAGGATCACTTAACCGCACTTAACGGAACAGTACCTGCGGCTGACAATAATGCATTAAAACTCTCTGTGAATGACGGTTCCGGGTGGGTACAGGTATGGTCCAGCGACACCAATTCCCCTGAATGGAGAACAGTAGGTGTACCTCTGGCTGCAAGCTATGTGGGAGCAACTATTCAGTTAAAGTTCACTGTAGATAAGGATGTTGCAGGAAATGGGAATTTCTATGATGATGTATTGTTGGATGAGGTTCAGATGATTCAAGCTCCCACCTGTTTTGAGCCTACTACGCTGCCTGCAAGTAATATCGCGCCTGCTTCTGCTACGCTCAACTGGACGCCACCGATGGCTCCGGCACCAGCACCCGCCAATGGATATGAATATTATTACAGTACCAACAGTACTCCTCCTATAGCAACAACCGTTGGTACAGGAAGTCCGGGAACAAGTGCCAATATCGGATCACTTACTTCCGGAGCTACTTATTATTGGTGGGTAAGATCTGTGTGCTCTCCTACCGACAAATCACCTTGGATTCCAGGTGCTCCTTTTACGCCGGGACAGATTGGAGGAGGTACTGCTACCCATGCATTTTTACCGGTTTACTCCTGTTCTGCATTCAATTATTCTCAACAAATTTATTTAGCTTCAGAAATCGGAGCTGCTGTAGGAACCAATAATTATATCACAGCTATCCGGTTTTTTGTTTCTACAACTGGAACTGCTCAAGCTAATTATAATCAATGGGTAGTCTATATGGGAAATACCGCACAAGTAGACTTTGCTACCACTACAAGCTGGATCCCTTCATCTTCACTAACACAGGTATATTCCGGTACTTTGCCGACAATGACACCTGGTACATGGGTTGAAGTACCTTTAACCACACCTTTTTTATGGGACGGAACAAGCAATGTGGTGATAGGTGTTGACGAAAATTCTACCGGAACATCATGTACGGCAAACTGGGGAAGTTATTCTGCGGGAAACAACCGTGGTATAATTTACTATAATGCTACTACAAATCCTGATCCTGCCAGCCCTCCTATTGGGACAAGCAGATATGCCGTTCTGCCAAGAGTACAGTTAGCAGGTACAGTATTGCCCAGTTGTACGAATACCCCTCCTGCTAATATTGCAGTGAACAACATCACCGCAACCTCAGCAAATATTACATGGACTGCCACTGCGAACGCTACTTATGTTGTAAGATACAGAATACCACCTTCACTTACGTGGCAAACCATTAATGTGACGACGCCTTTCACCAATAGCATAACGCTTACCTCTCTGATTGAGCAAACTCAGTATGAAGTACAGATTGCAACTATTTGTGGAACTCAGGGATCTTTTTCTGCACCAATAAGTTTTACTACACCTGCATTGACTTATTGTAATGCTGCCACAGCAACCGTTACAAACGGCTATATCAACAATATAACGATGATGGGTACCAATGTGCCTTTAACGAGTAACAATTCGGGAGCAACAACTTACACAGACTATTCTTTAGATGCTACAAAAACAATTACTCTTCTGAGAAATTCAGCCAATAATACATTGTCTGTAGGAAGATCCATTATATCCGGAACGTATTCTACCAATGCATGGATAGATTTTAATGGTGACGGTATTTTTGATAATAATCCGACGACAACTCCCGGCGGAGAAAGAATTATGAATCTTGGATATTCAAGCACGACACCTGTTACTGCTGCTTTTGCGGTTCCGGCCAATGCTTATTTAGGAACAAGTAAAATAAAAATGCGTGTCATTGTATATTCTTCTACTCCTGCCAATGCCTGCGGACCTTTAACAGGTAATGGAGAGGTGGAAGATTATTATGTAAAATTCATAGATCTTCAGTCTTGTACTACTGCAGCCCCTACGAATATTGCAGTAAATAACCTTACTCATAATTCCGCTTATGTATCATGGATCCCTGCATCCAATGCTACTTATATTATCAGATGGAGACAAGGAAGCACAGGAGCGTGGCTTCCAAGTGCTGCAGGGCAAACTCTGCCTGCAGGACAAAGTTTTTATACGATTACAGGTCTTGCTGAACAGACAGGATATCAGGTACAAATTGCAACCATATGTAATGGAAGTCAAGGAGCATTCTCTCCAAGTGTAAGCTTTACAACAACACCATTAACTTATTGCAATATGACCGGAACAGGTACAAATGACTTTATTTCAAATGTAAAAGTTACACCTGTCAATTTCCCGGTAATGGATAATACTTCTGTTCAGACGAATTATATCAGCTATACAACACCGGCTACTCTTATTAATCTGGAAATAGGTTCGCAGGGAAATCAATTATCAGTTTCTAAAGAATGGGCAGGAACTCAATATTCTGATGCAGTAAATGCATGGATTGATTGGAACAGAGACGGAGTTTTCACCGATGTTGAAAAAATAATGACTTCTGCAGCGAGTACGACAACTCCAATCACAGCCAATTTTGATGTTCCGGCAACGGGAGTTTATACAGGTCCGTTAACGACAACCATGAGAGTGGGACTGAAAAGAACCAGTGCTCCTGTCATGTGCGCAGATGCTGCCAATGGAGAAGTGGAAGATTACGCTGTACGATTAAGACCTTGCAGCAATGCGACACCGGGAAATCCAATATTCACCAATATTACACACAATTCTGTAAACATCAACTGGACTGCAGCAACCAATAATAATGCCTTTATATTAGAATACAGACCTGTTACCACTCCTGCTTCTGCATGGACTCCTTTAAATCTGTCTGTTTTAGGGGGAAATCCACCCGTAACAATCAATGCTTTAACTCCTGCTACGACTTACGAGGTAAGAATTGCAGCAGTTTGTGGCAGTGGCGGAATCGGAGTTTACACTCCTATAAAAACATTTACAACAAGATGTGATCCTACTCCTCCATTTGTAACCATAAGCAACGTAACATCCAATTCAGCATTAATCACCTGGAACCCAATTGTTCCGAGTGCATCTTATATTTTAAGATGGCGAGAAGTAGGCAGTACTCCTTGGAACACACCGACAGTTCCTCAGCCACCAGCTAATTCATACACGATTCAAAATCTTGATTCATTCAAAACATATGAAGTACAGGTAGCCAATATCTGTAATGGAGAAACAACTGCCAATCCGTGGTCTAATCCAAAAGTATTTACGACAGAGAGAATTTGTGAAATTCCTCCTCCAGGATTGATGATTACTCAGATCTTTCCGACAACTGCAGAGGTTGTATGGGATCCGTTTCCAGGAGCAACTTATATATTGAAGTACAGAAAAGTAGGAATTCCAAGCTGGACTGATGTTGTAGTACCCACAAATACTTACACCATCACAGGTTTACTGGAACTTACGAAATATGAAATGCAGGTGGCTAATATCTGTAACGGAGTCCCGGGAAATTTCACAAAACTATACTATTTCACAACTCCTACAGTAATCTACTGCCCTATGTCTGCAGCTAGTTCTACGACAGAATTTATTTCAAAAGTAACGGTAAAACCTAATGGTAATAAAGAAATGATCAATGAATCTCTGGCGTCTACCTATTCAAATTTCACAGGAAATCCTTTAAAGTTCATTGAATTAACACAGGGATCAAAAGGTAACCAAATTACTATTGATAAGACTCTAAGCTCGGGGATCAATGCAGGAGTTGCAGTCTGGATCGACTTCAACAGAAATGGAGAATTTGATATCAATGAAAGAATTCTGGCAGACGGACCTAATGGAAACCCAACGGCAAGTACTACCTTCTCAGTTCCTGACAATGCCTTTATCAGCATGACAGATTATAAATATGTAGTAATGAGAATCGCTTTACAGAAGGATGGTATTCCCCTGAACTGTACGAATTTCAAG
Organism: Chryseobacterium sp. IT-36CA2; assembly: GCF_949767875.1. NCBI lineage: Bacteria > Pseudomonadati > Bacteroidota > Flavobacteriia > Flavobacteriales > Weeksellaceae > Chryseobacterium > Chryseobacterium sp. IT-36CA2. The sequence goes on from NZ_CATKPG010000020.1 coordinate 746,505, forward strand.
GATGGTGAAGTGGAAGATTATACGGTCAGAATTTCTAAACTGCCAGTACCAAATTCGCTTAACCAATCAGATATTCATATTTACCCCAATCCGGTAAGTTCAGTATTGTATGTAAAAAATATAAGTTTCAAAGCTCAATATAAAATTTACAGTGCTGCCGGAAGATTAATATCAGCCGGGATTATCCTGAACAACGCTATTGATGTCAGCAATCTTATCCACGGAATGTATATGATAGAAATAGAAGATGGAGGAGTTATCGTTCAGAAGAAATTTATAAAAGAATCTTAATCTCCTTTGGATATGAAACTTCAATTTTTAGAATCAAAATTTTGTAATTCATGAAAAACATTATATTCAGTTTATTATTTATATTACTGGCCATCCCTATTTCGGCTCAAAGAGATACGGATCACTGGTTTGCCCCTTATTATGCTTCAACCAGTTATACGCAGGCATTATACCTTTCTACAGATTCTGCAACACCTTTTGTAGTTACTGTTAATAGCAATAATGTTCCGATTGGCACTGTTACAATCAGTAAAAATGCCCCTCAGATATTTGTTATCCCCATTGCTGTTATCGCTGCAAATGTTACATCCGATGCCTTTAGTATTATCAATAAAGGATTGCATGTACAGGGAACCAAACCATTCTATTGTTCATTAAGAATTGTAAGTGGTACCACTCACGCTGAAATCATAACAAGTAAAGGAAAAGCCGGAATTGGAAAAGAATTTTATGTGGCCGGAACTCCTTCCACAGCAACATCCACTGGTAATAACTTCACAGCCGGGGTATTGGCAACAGAAAACAATACCATAATTACTGCTACATGGAGTGGAAATGTAGCATTCTTTGGTGCAGCACCTGCAGCGATCAATACTCATACGTTTACTCTTAATAAAGGGCAGTCTTTTATTTTTGCAGGTGGACCAGGGACAGGTGGACAAAATCAATCCGCTTTTATCGGAGCAAAAATTGTTTCTAATAAACCGATTACGCTTACTAATGGAAATGTTAATGGAAATTTTGGAAGCAATACCAGTGCAGGTTCGGATGCTATTCTCGATCAGTCTGTGCCTACAGAAAGACTTGGAAGTACTTTTGCCATGGTAAGAACCCGATCTACCAATGATGATCTGGAAGGAGGTATCATTATTGGAACTGAAGATCATACCCAAATATTTATCAATGGATCCAACACTCCAATTGCAACCATCAACAGTGGTGATTTTTACAGAATTTCGGGAAGCAATTATGTGCAGCAGGGAACTTCGGGGCATTTTAATATGTTTATAACGACTTCAAAAAATGTGTATTTGTATCAGTTGGTTTCTGTGGGAAACAGCAGTGCTACCTGTGGTTACAACTACATTCCGCCATTAAACTGTTTTCTACCCAGAAAAATTGACGAAATCGGAAAGATCAACGAGATGCCAACCGGAGCCGGAACAACAAGTACCGTCCCGAACGGAACTATAGTAAAATTGAATATTTTAACTGAAGCCGGAGCCAATGTAACAGTGAACGGGGTGCAGCCAGCCGTATCGGAGGGCCCTTTTCCATTAACAGGAAATAATAGCTGGGTGACCTATGCTATCCCTTCCAGTACAGGGAATGTTACAGTTATTTCTGACAAAGCAGTAACTGCGGGAATCAATGGAGGATACAGTACTTCCGGATATGGAGGATATTTTGCTGGGTTTTCTTCAATTCCATTAATTGCAAAACAAACAGGAGAATGTATTCCCGGTATTGTACTGGAGGTTGATGACAGCTACGATACCTACCAATGGTTTCTGAATGGAAATCCTATCACCGGGGCCAATTCGAATACCTTTACACCTTTGGTTTCAGGAAATTATACGGTAAAAATTGCTGTAGGCTCATGTACTCCCGCAATCACTCCGGTATATAAAGTGTATACATGTCTTGAGGAATCTACCAAGACTATGACGGTTTGTGAAGGATATCAGGCTATCGTTCCTGAATTTTCCAATTCTACTCAAAGCTATGTTCCGAGTACAGTAACAATTCTGACACCTCCGGTAAACGGTACAGCAACCGTTGATCCCGCTGGAGTTATTAATTATACGCCTAACTTCGGTTATATGGGTACAGATACTATTGTTTACAAATTCTGTGGAAACAATCCGGACTTTACAGATTGCGAGCAAGTAACTTTAACCTTAACAGTTTCTGAAAGTCCCATTGTTAAAAATGCAGCCTTAAGATCATGTTTTGAGCCTTCCAATCCGGTACTTGGTAAATTTGACTTAACCTCTGCCGGAGTGAATGTGCAGCCGGGAACCATTAAACAATATTACCCTTCTCCGGCTGATGCCCAAAATGGAACCAATGAAATTCTGACTCCCGCCAATTATATCGCTCCTGACGGAGTAGTTTATATTAAGGTAAGCAATGCCAACGGATGTTACAGAATTGCAGAAGTAACGCTTACTGTGATCCCTCCTACTTACTCAGATGTATTAAAGGATCAGATTATCTGTATGGAAAATACCATCACACTGGATGCTGGATCAGGATTTACTTCTTATCTATGGAGTACCGGAGCAACCACACAATCCATTAAAAATGTGGGGGTTGGAACGTACTGGGTAGATCTGAAAACCAGAGAATGTACTACCAGACAGACCGTAAAGGTTTATCCTTCTGAAAACCCTGTTATTTCGGAAATTAATATCAGTAATAATACCGTTACCCTGACTGTAATTGCAGGAACTGCGCCTTATCAATATTCGATGGATAATGTAAGCTGGCAAAATGAGAATATATTCACCAATGTTCCTCGCGGAAGCCATACTTTTTATGTAAAAGATGCTTACAACTGTACTCCCGTAGAGGTAGAAATTACGGTTCCGAATCTGATCAACATCATCACGCCTAATGGTGACGGAATAAACGATGTACTGGACTACTCTGCTTTATCTGACAAACCTAATTTCACATTCAGTATTTATGACAGGTATGGAAGTAAAATCCATGAAGGAAGTAAATTGAACGGATACAAATGGGAAGGAAGTATAGGCGGTAAAAAAGTTTCTACCGGAAACTACTGGTTTGACATGGGCTGGAATGAGACCAACAAAAAACAGACTCCAATAAAATATACGGGATGGATTATGGTAAAAAACAGAAACTAATATCAATATTTAAATACCTATTTTAAGCATGAAAAAGCTACTATATATATTCCTTGTGTTTTTTTCAGGAGTACTTTTTGCTCAAAAGAACACCCACGTAACGTTTGCAGTCTACAATAATGCAATCGGAACTGCCACAATGTTTGATCTTTACAAAAACAGCATTGAAAAGATGACTGTTTTTAAAACCAAAACCAGTCTTCCTACTCATTTAAAGAAGTTTGAGTATCTGGCTGACAATGGTTTAATAGAAACCAGATTTAAGAAAAATGCAGGTTACCCTGACAGCTTATCTCTGGAAACGTTGAATGAGCAAAATAATCTTCCAAAAGACAGATCTGTATTTATTGAAGGATATCAGTTTAATGATACAACTACCCTCGTCTATAATGAAATGATTAGCAATATTGAAATTATTGATACTAACGGTCAGAAAAACATCCATATTTCAACCATAAGAAATTAATATCCTGTTTGACGGATATTAATTTAAAAGCAGAGACTATTTCGAAATGAAATAGTCTCTTTTTTATTTGATGAGTATTCAATTCCTTTCTTAATATTGTATGGATTGAGCAATCACATAAAAAAAACATTCCGGTTTTCATCACAAATTCTCTAAAATCCAAACACAATACAAATACTACATTACTACTACATCTACCTAAAACCATGTAAAACACCTACATATTACATACTACATATATCAAAACAGCAATCAAACATTATTAAAATTAAAAAATTAGCAATTACTTTTGAAATACTGAAAAAAACTATCATCAACTCACTGTAATAGTAAAAAGAGTTAATCATTAGTGTACCGTGTACCTGTAGGAGAAATAATACTCCCTACAGGTACTTTTTTAAGCCTTATTAAATAAAGACCACAATCACTCATTATATGTGTTTTTAATCATTCTAGTAGAGTACCTGCAGTATAAGTGTTTTTTTGCAGGTACCTTTTTTAACATAACAATCTAAAAAAACTATATGCTAAAAAAACTACTTTTTCTTCTATGTACTGGTTTTTCAGTGTTATCCTTTTGTCAATCTGATGAGGTTCTATTTATTGGAAATAGTGTGACATATTTTAATGATATGCCAGAAATTTTTAAAAATATAGCAGCTTCAAAAGGAAAAAACGTTTCAATAACAACGCATACTCCGGGAGGAACCGGATTTGTTAACCATGTAGACGATCCTTCACTGTATCAAAAGATAAGATCTAAAAACTACAAATATGTTATTCTGCAACCTGGTACTGCGGAATCTGCGGGTCATTCTTATCCTGTTTCGTTAACAGCTGAGCGTGGCCGTAAAATCAGGGATTCTATTCGGAAATACAGCCCGTGCTCTAAAATATTTCTTTACGAAATCCCCTATGGAGTACCATCTGCCAATGAATATAACACCTATTTTACTTTTCAGCAAAAAATAAAGGATTCCATAACTAAGATGTCTAATCTAATGCAGGTAGAAATAGTTCCTGCTGGAGAATCTGCAAGACAATATTATAACACCTCTCAGGATCTTGCTCTCCACGGATCTTATAATGACATTCATCCGGGGCCTAAAGGGAGTTATCTTGTGGCGGCATCGATGTATTCAACTATATTTCAGGACCATGTATTTCCGTCCACTTTTTATAATGGACTGCCACAGAATATTGCTGAAAATTTTCAAAATATTGCAGACCTGGTCTTTTTTAATAATCCTCCCCAGTGGAACAATAATGTATTTCATCTCCATGCTGATTTTGTTGCAGGAATCAATGGAATGACAGTAAACTTCACCAATCATTCTGCCAATTTCACCTCCATATTATGGAACTTTGGAGATGGTATTACAAATTCTTCTTTGAATCCGGTTCATCAGTATACTGCTTCAGGAAATTACACAGTTTCACTTACCGTTAATAAGAACGCCTGCTCAGAAACATTTACCAAAATAATTAATATCGGATCATTAGGAACTACAGATCTTAATGTACAACCTGAACTTACATTTTATCCTAATCCTGTTGCTGAAATCTGTTATATAAAAAGTAAAGAAAAAATAAAAAACATCATCCTTTACGATATGACACTAAGACAACTTGCTGATTGGAAAAATCTTCATGCTTATGATACAGAAATAGATCTTTCTTCTTACAGTAAAGGAGCTTATATAATCAATATTCTTTATGAAAACAACCGTAAGGAATATATTAAGGTTATTCACAAATAATTAAAAAAAATCAGGCTGTTTCAAAATCGAAACAGCCTGATAACATACTAAATTAAAAATTGTTTTTTCCACTTAGCAACTGTATTTCTACTCAGTTTATAATACCTTGCCAATTCGGAATTATTCAGTTTATTCTTTTTCTGATAATCCAAAATTTCTATAATGGATGTCTTATCATAAGAACGGTGCCTCTGATTAGCAGACTCGGTTTCCTGATTAGCTTTTGGGAAAATAATATTATTAATGGTAATAACATCTTTCACAGAAAAAGTAGTTTTAGACAATATCGCCTCACATTGTTTTTTCTTAGCAGGATGCTTTAATAAAATATCTTCATATATTTTCTTATAATTAGGGTTTTGCATATAAATTTTTTTAAATTTTAAACTTGAACAAAACTTCACTTTGAACCTGTAACTTTCTCAACAAGTTCATATTAAGATATTTCGAAAATCAAAGTCTTCATTCTCATATTCTGTTAAAATTGTTGTTAATGTTGAATGTGTATATAACTTTATTTCCACTTTTAATAGTTTCTCTTCTTCAAATAAAACGGTTCAAATTTTATTTTCAGGACGTGAAAAATTGGTTATAAATTGCGTACGAAGAATGAGTAGACTTTGTTTCCGAATTAATTTCAATTGTATAATTTTTCCATTTTTAAAGTTGCAATATGAATAGAAATATCATTCGCTTAGATGGATACTTTCTTCAATATAAAACCTTTCATAGACTGAATTATATTAATTTCACTTGTAAATTTTATTGATAGGTCTATAAGCGCAGATCTAAAATCTGGTAATAATTCTTTCCAAATTCATATGTGTTTTAAAATTCCGGTTCAAAAATCTTGTTTTTTTATATTATTCTCCAAAAAAACAGATATGACTTAGGTATGACTCATTTATGTGCATTATATTTTCGAATATTATTCATAATTTACAGGATATTACATTTTAAATGATGATACTTTTATAAAACATCTTATACCTCATAGGTTTTCAATATATACAGGTAACTCAAATCTTATAAAAAAACAACAGATATAGCAGATTGAAGTTTGCCATGTCTGTTGGTTTTGTTAATCAATTAAGAACATAAATCACATATTCTTCATCCATACATAAATATCCTCATCTGAAGGAATATTCAATCTTTTTCTCAGTTTGTTTTTCCGGGCTTGTATAGATTGTGGCTGTACAAAACTATAATTGGCAATTTCTTTTGTTGAAAAATTAAGAAACAGCAGAGCGCAAAACTTCAATTCCGAATTGAGCAGTTGCGGTTCAATTTTTAATAGCTTTGGTGTAAATTCAGGATAAACTTCCTGAAAACGTGCAAGGAATTGTGGATCATTTTCTTTTGCCAACATTATAACTTCTTCAAAAGCAAAATTCAATTTCTGATTAAGCTTATGGGTTTCCTTTTCTTTTATATGTAAAATCTGATTTTGGTTTTTTATTTTCTTATATATAAAAAGGATAATAATAGCTGTACTTATAACTATTATAAATATAATATATAAAAAAAGATTAGCTTTATGTTTCAATGGCACCTGTTTTTCATCTACAAGAAGACCTACGGTATCTTTCAAATTTTCTTCATCAATTTTTTTTAAACTATCGTTAAGACGATTATATTTAAGATTATACTTCTTTTCATCATCTATTTGACCGGTTTTTTCATATGAATTGGTAATGAGTTCATATAACTCAGCTAATTTTCTAAAATTCTTTACCTTTGTGGCAAGCACAATTGCTTTTTGATAGTTTACAATAGCAGAATCTTGTTGTTTTCTCGCATCATAGATCTGTCCTACAAGTTTAAATGTAGCAAACTCATTATTACCCCAGTCTACAGGCACAGATTGGGCTAATTTCATATAAAACTTTGCGGAATCAATATTATTTTCATTGATTTTAGCTTCAGTTAAAAGCAACATGGCGGCTTTTAAACTTGTATTCATACCTGAGTCCATTTTTTTGGACTCCTTCAGTTCCTCAACAACTCTTTTTCCATAATAACTAACAGAGTCATACTGCTTTTTATCAAGATAATTTTTTCCTATCTGAATGAAGATCATACCTTTTAAAGCACGTCTCATTGAATCATTTTTTAATTTACTCGCAACAACTAAATTTTTCTTTAATTTTTTCAGTGCTTCATCATACATTTTAATTCCTCTGTAATTAATACTGTATAATATATTCATGGAAATCTCCTGATCCTCAGCATCCGAGTTTTTAAATTCAGGCTCCATCATCCTTAAATAATAATTACTTTTATTATACTTATACTGCGAGGAAAAAGCAAGAGCTAAATTATAATAAACACATAGTTTACCTTCTGCATAATTAATATGCTTCGCATCTTCAAGTATCGAAAGATTCAGTGCGATCATCTCATCTGTTTTACCATTAATAAGGAGATTATTAGATTTATCAAGCCTTTTTTGAATAGTTTTTGGTGTAATTTTATCCTGAGCTAACAGTAAAAATGGAAAAAACAAAAATAAAAATTTCATATTGTGTAAAATTTGTGTAAAATATTTATAAATGTAACAAATATAATAGCAAATAAATGTTAGAAAAATATCTATAAGAAAAATTAATTCTAAGAATCAACAACAATAATTAAAAATCAACAACGAATCAACAATCCATATAAATTTTTTATCTATTTTTCTGGCAATGATATAATATTTAATAAAATATACACTAAATATCAAAAGTCCTCAAATATGATTCAGATATGAACCAGACTAAATTTAAATACTACTTATATACTACACATATAATAAACAACTGATTTTAAGCCTTTCAGTTAATTTTAAGAAACACAACATCACTATTATTCATAGCCATTATTTTTACTCTAACTTATAAATCAATATTTCTGCAAAGTATAAAATATGACCACTTTCTTCAAGGCTATTCAACCTTCTTTAGATTAAAAATAGCATTAAGCCTAACACCATAATAAAGAATAAAACAATGAATATGTTATAAATTTTATTTTCAAATACTAAAAACAAATACTAATTATCAGTAAGTTACAATTAATTCATAGCTAAATCATAGGTGAAAATTTGTATAAAATAAAGTCCGGAATGTAATATTGCATCAACAAAAATGAGTATCTGAATTTTATAAGTATTATAGATCAGTATCAAGAAAAATTAAACACTAATGAAAAATTAACATTACCTAACTTTCTGTTAGCTTCCTGACTAATGTTCACAAGTTGGGATTAAAATTATACTTGCTCAAAAACATTATAGATGTAAAGTTTGGAATCTAATATTACAACAACAAGATAGCATCCCAAGTTAAAACAAACACAAATTACTAATCAATATTCAAGATTAAAAAACATAACAAAAAAATAAACACTTATGAAAAAATTATCACTACCTAACTTTCACAAGTTGGGATTAAAATTATACTTGCTCAAGAACATTATAGATTTAGAGTTTGGAATCTAATATTACAACAACAAGATAGCATCCCAAGTTAAAACAAACACAAATTACTAATCAATATTCAAGATTAAAAAACATAGCAAAAAATAAACACTTATGAAAAAATTATTATTTCCCATTCTTTTATTAACCTCATTAAATGTATATTCTCAGGTAGGGATTAATACAAGTGCACCCGATCAATCTGCAGTACTGGATATTAAATCTTCAAACAAAGGACTTCTAATTCCCAGAGTTGCACTTACCGGAAAAACAGATATTACGACTATCCCCAATCCGACACACTCTTTAATGATTTATAACCTAAATGATGCGGGCGTTTCTCCTAATAATGTCACAGCAGATAACCTTTATAAATTTAATTCTAAAATAGGCAAGTGGGAAAAGCTATTAGATGAAAATACACCTATTCCAGGAGCTGTAGGAATGTCAAATATTTTTGGATTCAAAAAAACAGGAAATGACACAAGCTTTTTAGGGACAGATTTAGGAGCAAGTATCAGAAAAATTAACTATGATAATATAATAACAACTTCAGGCTATGCTACCTATAACACTGCAACAGGTGAATTAACTATATTAAAGTCCGGTTTTTTTACATTTAATATCAATTTTGTAATAAAAGGGGCTATGACAGGAACCCCGAGGGTGGGAGTATCCAAACCATATACTGGGACTTTTGCCTATAATGGAAATGCTTCTTTTGCATTTTTGTCACAGCCTTATGTAACAGTAGATGCTTCTACTCCTGTTACTCTATTTTCATCAGGAACTCTTAATTTAGTGGCTGGTCAAAAAGTAATATTTCTAACAAGATTTATTGACCCTACTGTCAATACCTTGGATGTTGAAAATATTAACTATGACAGAACAATGGTGAACTCTGTTGTTATATCATATACTGCTCCTTAGTATAATAATATCTCTAACAGGGTGTAACTATCCTGTTAGAGATACAAAAATAAAATTATATCCTGATAACAGCATCGTTCTAATTTGTCATCCGTAAAAATAATAATGATGAGAGTATTTCTTAAATGGCAGTGCAACTGTTGAAATAGAAAATGTACTCTATACATATATAACTTAATATCAAACAATAAAATAAAAATCTTTAACGTTATGAAAAAATTATTATTACCAATTCTTTTGCTAGCTTTCTTCAATGCGAATTCGCAGGTTGGAATTAATACTCCAACTCCACAAAAGACATTACATGTGAATGGTAGCTTGCAAGTAACTAATGAGATCAATCTAGGAGGTAACGCTACCACTTCTGGAAATGCAGGCACATCAGGACAGGTTCTTACTTCTAATGGCCCCGGAGCAACCCCTACATGGCAATCAAGTACAAATGTAGTCCCTGGCTCTAATGGTTCCGTTATAGCCGTAAATGGACAACTTGTTGTTGCTCAAGAAATTAACGTACAAATGTCAGCTGACTTTACTACATCGACATTAGTTTCTATAGGTAATCTGGATAATGAAATTTTAGATAATGAAAGTCGTTATACAGGAACTTCTACATCGAACTCATTTACTGTTTCTGCTGATGGTCTGTACCAAGTGATTATCAATACCCAACTTGCTACTACTGTTGGCACTTCCCCTGTAGTGGGGATTTGGGATAATACACCTGATCTTCCTACTAATCCTAATGGCCAGTGGATTGCAAGAGTAAATGATAAAGCGGCCACCGATTTACAAACTTACACCTTAATTTCCGCTGTTCAGATGTATGCTGGGCGTACCTATTCATTTAGAGTTAGTAATACCGCTAGTACCACCATCAAAGCTGAGAGTTCTGGATCTACTGGAAGTGGACCTATTACTCAAATGACTGTCAAACGACTAAAATAGAAAATGTATCATATATCATACCATCTAATATAGGAATTGTTACAGGAATAGATTAACTGATAATGTCTCCTTAAGAACAAATACAATGGGAGTAACATCGTATTTTAATGTTGGTGACAAAATAAGTTGTAGAGCTAACTACACAAGACCTCACAGATTAACTACAGCTTCTTTGAGTATTGTATATTATGGTACCTAAAAATTTCCTGTTTTGGTCTATAGATTAATTTATCTTCAAATTATAAAAACCGTTTATTATGCTTTTTAAAAATATCCATATTGGTGAACTGATACAGAAACGGGTACAGGAAACCGATTTTTCTTCTGATAGACTCATGAGCTCCATGAAATGCAGTGATCAGGAACTTGCACATATATACCAAAGTAAGTCTTTGGATACAGAAACTCTTCTTAAATGGAGCAAACTCCTTACTTATGATTTTTTCAGAATTTATTCTCAACATCTTATGTTATACTCACCACCCTCATCATCAGAGTATTACAATAAGACAAAAGAAAAAAAACTACAACTTCCGGAGTTCAGGAAAAATATCTATACTATTGAAATGATTAATTTTATTTTGGACCTTATAAAAACAAATGAAAAAACAAAACAACAAATAATAGAAGAATACAGAATCCCCAAAACTACTTTATATAAATGGATTAGAAAATATTAATCTGCATTTTTCAATACCCAAAATTAAAAATTCTAATTTGCTGCATATATTCAATTTCCCTCCATCGAGTATATGCTGCTCAGTTCATTTTTATATAAATTTCGGTTCTATAAACACAAATAAAAGATTTATAATGATGATTTAAAAATTTCATTTTACTGCATACATTCAATTTCCCTCCATTGAGTGTATGCTCTTAACTCATTTTAGTATAAATTTTCGGTTCTATTAACACAAATAAAGATTTATAATAATAACTTAAAAACTATTTAATAGTCAAAATTCCAGTATCTCATAAAACAGAAACCCAAATATTAACTATTTGATAGTCAATAAAGTAATTATCAATATAAAACAAGGAGAACGATATTTCAAAATAACGTTCCTCTTGTTTTATAAGAGTATGGATTATCAGAAAAGAAATCATATATTCTTCATCCATACATAAATATCCTCATCTGAAGGAATATTTAATCTTTTTCTCAGCCTGTTTTTTCTGGTTTGTATAGATTGTGGCTGAACAAAAGTATATGTTGCAATATCTTTGGTTGAAAAGTTAAGAAATAGCAGAGCGCAAAATTTTAATTCTGTGTTCAATAGTTGGGGTTCAATTTTTAATAATTTCGGAACAAATTCCGGATATACTTCCTGAAAACGGGCAAGAAATTCCACATCATTATTTTTCGCCAATTGTATTACTTCTTCAAAAACCATATTCAGTTTTTGACTAAGCTCCTTAGTTTCAACTTCTTTTACATTTAATATCTTATTTTTATTTCTTAATCTTTTATTGATAAAAAACACAATAATAACAGAAATAACAATTCCTGTAATGATAATGTAGAGTAAAAAGTGATTTTCATCTTTCAGATTTTTTTGTTTTTCTTCTACAAGAATGCCCACAGTATCTTTCAGATTATCATTATCTATTTTCTTTAAACTATCTTCAAGTTTATTATATTCAAATTCATATTTATTTCTATGGTCGATCTGCCCGGTCTTTTCATATGATTGAGATAGTAATCCGTACAGCTCTAATAATTTTTTGAAATTCCTAGCTTTTGTGGCAAGCACTACTGCTTTTTCATAATCTACAATAGCGGAATCATATTGTTTTCTCGCATCACAAATTTGTCCTAAAAGCTTAAATGTAGCAAAATCATTATTTCCCCAATTGACGGGCACAGCGCGGGCTGCTTTTATGTAAAACTCAGCAGAATCAATTTTATTTTGGTTGAGCTTTGCTTCAGATAAAAGCAGCAATGCTACTTTTAAACTTGTATTCATACCTGCATCCATTTTTTTGGATTTCTTCAGTTCATCAACAATTCTCTTTCCATAATAGGTAACAGAGTCATAGTTTCTTTTCTCAGCATAATTTTTCCCTATCTGTACCAGAAGCATTCCCTTTATGGCATGTCTTGTAGAATCATTTTTTAAATCATCCGCCATCACCAGATTCTTCTTTAGCTTTTTCAATGCTTCATCATACATTTTAATTCCCCTGTAATTAATGCTGTATAATATATTCATGGATATTTCCTGATCCTCCGCATTTGAATTCTTAAATTCAGTTTCCATCATCTTTAAATAGTAATTGCTCTTATTATATTTGTACTGCAGAGAAAAAGCAAGTGCCAAATTATAACATGCAGATAGTTTACCTTCAGCATAATTAATATATTTAGCATCATCAAGTATCGAAAGATTCAATTCAATCATAGCATCTGTCTGACCATCAACCAGTAAGGCATTAGACTTCTCCAACCTTTTATCAATAGTGGCTGTCGTAATTTTAGATTGTGCCAACAGCAATAATGGAAAAAACAAAAAAATAAATTTCATCATGTACTAAATATATGTATAGCATTTAGGAATGTAATAAGTATAAAAAATTATTCATATTAAATTTAAAAATAAAGTTTCAAAAAAATATTCATAATAAAAAAGTTAATCTCCAAAACATCCGAATAGAAATATCCAATCTTACTTTCAGCGGGCAATGATAAAATATTTAGAAGACAAAATCCCCCTGCACAAGTATGACACACATATGACATTGAAGATTTTTGATGTTTTTAGGTTATTTTCAGGAATTTTACCTCATTATTATTCAAATCAAAAAAACAGCTCATGATATTTCAAATCATAATTCTCACCGCTTAAAAATAAGGTTCTACTTACCGGCTAAACCCAACTTATAATATAAAATCTAAGTTCTTTTTTTCAGATTAGCCCCCCCCTATACCCAGAAGATAAAAATTAATTAATTTTCACAAGCATCACATAAATGTGAATATTTTAAACATAATCATTTCGTTTGATTTAATTTAATTCTTAAAAAATTAAAATACTGATTATCAGATAATTAAAATCCTGTCATAGATATGTAATATGCAAATTTTTGCATAATATAAAGCTTGGAATGTATTATTGCATCAACAAAATGTCCATTGATTTACAAGATATCTGATATTTAGATTAGTATTCAATGGATGTGACATAACACAAAAGACAAAGAATAATTAAAAAATCTTTAAATCAATGAAAAAATTATTATTGCCTGATACTTTACTAGTTTTTTTACATGTGTACTCACAGGTTGGCATTAACACAACGACCACCAAAAAAACTTTACATATCAATGGCTCTTTAAAGATAGGCAGGAACACTACTAGAATAGGTTTAGCAGGAATATTAGGACGGATATTGGCTTTAACCTCAAACTACAAAAACACAAATTATCAATATTTTCAAAAAGCATCTTTTGTCATATTGTAAAAGATGCTTTCATTAAAATCATTTTTATTATGCTTTTTAAAGATATCCATACTGGCGAATTGATACAAAAACGAGTAGAGGAAACTGGTTTTTCTTCAGACAGAATTATGAACTTTATGCAATGTAGTCATGAAGAACTTAGACAGATGTACAAAAGCAAATCTTTGGATGCGGAAACTCTTCTTAAATGGAGTAAGCTGCTGGCTTATGATTTTTTCAGAATCTATTCTCAGCATCTTGTACTTTACTCACCCCCTTCATCTTCAGAGTATTACCAAAAAACAAAAGAGAAAAAAACACAGCTTCCTGAGTTCAGAAAAAATATCTATACTGTAGAAATGATTACATTTATTTTAAGCCTTTTAAAATCTAATGAAAAAACAAAAAAACAAATAATAGAAGAATACAGAATTCCCAAAACCACTTTATACAAATGGATTAAAAAATACTGATCAAAGACTATATTTCATACATTAAAAAATAGTAATGAGTTGCATATGTTTTATTTCCCTCTGCTAAATATATGTTATCCTTTTCACTTTTTTCATAAGCTTACGATTCTATAAACACAATGAAAATAATTGATTTATTAAATGGATGATAAATAAAGGATTTGTTCTTTATATGACACAAAACAATCACTAAATTTTATGTATAGATAGTTTAATAACACTTTTCTATTCTTATCCCCAACTCTTTTTTATGAATTTGTCCCTCAAGTTCTCAAGTGAAATTGATTTTTTTTAGTTGGGGATTTTTTTACACTTTCTTACACAAAAAGCCTCTATATTAGAGGCTTTCACATTATTAAAGTTAATTATAACTACCTAATTTACAATTATTTGAAATTTTAAATTCAAAAAAAGCAAATAAATTTTTGTTTTTATGACCAATCGGTCATATATTTGCATCACTATTTAGCATTATCATGGCAAAAGGAGAAGAAACCAGACATTTCATTATAGAAAAAGCAGCCCCTATTTTTAATACGAAAGGGATTGCAGCTACTTCTATGAGTGACATTATGGAGGCTACCAGGTTGTCTAAAGGCAGTCTGTACGTTCATTTTGAAAACAAGGAGGTTCTTGCATGTGCTGCTGTGGAACACAATATGAAAATATTAAGTGAGAAACTTCAAAGAGTTTTGATGCCATACAAAACTTCGAAAGAACAATTATTCGCTTATATTGATTTCTTTAGTGATCCTAATCATCCACCGGTTGCTGGTGGCTGTCCATTATTAAATTTTGGAACAGAAGCTGATGATACGAATCCTATTGTAAAAGAAAAAGTGAACCGTGCCATTAAACAAGGCCAGGAGTTGCTTTCCGGCATTATTGAAAAAGGAATTTCCAATAAAGAATTCAGAGCAGACTGGAATCCGTCAGATTTTGCAACTGTTTTGTTTGCAATGCTTGAAGGTGGTCATCTGATGGCTAGAATGTCGGGTAACAATGATAGAATGGAAGTTATTGTTAACAATCTAAAAAAAATAATAGAGGAAAATCGTGTTTAATTTTTTTTATTCAAAATATGACCGATCGGTCATTTTAATTTTAAAATAAGATTTCTTAAAAAGTATAATCATAACAATCAATTTAAAAAACAAAACAATGTCAAAAACAGTTTTAATTACAGGTGCATCAAAAGGTTTCGGAAAAGCTTGGGCAGAAGCATTTTTAGCAAAAGGATACAAAGTAGCGGCAACAGCCAGAAATGTAGAAACCCTAAATGATTTAAAAGAAAAATATGGAAATTCTGTATTGACTTTAACTTTAGATGTCGATAAAAGAGAAGAATCTCTAGCGGTGGTTCAGAAAGTTCATCAGCATTTTGGCAGTATTGATATTTTAATCAATAATGCAGGCTATGCTTTAACAGGGGCAATTGAAGAAACAAACGAACAGGAAGCAAGAGCACAATTTGAAACGAATTTCTTTGGAACGCTGTGGCTTTCACAGGCTGTACTTCCTATTATGAGGAATCAGAAAAGCGGTCATATCATTCAGGTTTCTTCTATTTTAGGATTGGCAACTTTGCCTACTATGGGGCTTTATAATGCTTCTAAATTTGCTCTGGAAGGGCTAAGCGAAACATTAGCTACGGAAGTGAAAGGATTTGGTATTCATGTTACTTTGGTAGAACCTAATGGCTATGCCTCCAATATCTGGCATACAGGAATTAATACCCAAAGTAATCCGGCTTATGATGATATTAAAAAGGCCTTTTCAGAATCTGAAACTTCTTTCGGAGAGGTAGAAGCTACAGCACCGGCACTGATCAAACTTGCAGAAACTGAAAATCCTCCTTTACGCTTATTGCTTGGTAAAGTAGCTCTTCCATTTGTAAAACAAAGTTACGAACAGCGACTAAAAGTCTGGGAAGAATGGAATGATGTATCCGTAGAAGCTCACGGATAATATTTAAACCCATATACCACAAAAAAAGCTCCATTTTTAAAAAGAACGGAGCTTTTTTGTGGTTTTTTAATCTGAATCATCGTTTGTTTTTCGCTGCATTTATTTCATAATTATCAAATTTCCTGTTTATCCTCGGCAATGTCTACTTCACTCATGAATATGACTACTTGAGCAAAATACCCATTTAACAGTTGCTTTTCTGAACATACTTTTGTCTCATCAAAAAAGAAAACAGATCAAAAATCTAATACAACAAAGCAATGAAAACAACAATTTCAACCTTATTTTTAGCAGCAGCTTTTACACTGAATATTCCAGCTATTTCTAAAGCTCAAACTAATCGGACTAATACTATATCCGTAAATTCTGACACCAGTATCCGTCCTTTCCACATCAATATTCCACAATCTCAGCTGGATGAGCTTAAAAGACGTATCTCCGAGACCCGCTTTCCAGATAAAGAAACGGTAAAAAATGCTTCTCAGGGAATTCAACTGGCTCAGCTAAAAGAACTAATCACTTATTGGGGCAATGGATATGACTGGAGAAAAGTAGAAACTCAGCTGAATGCACTTCCACAGTATGTAACAAAAATTGATGGCATTGATATTCAGTTTATCCATGTTCGTTCAAAAGAGTCTAACGCATTACCTGTGATCCTTACCCATGGCTGGCCAGGTTCTCCGCTGGAGTTTATTAATGCCATAGATCCTCTGACAAATCCTGTAAAATACGGAGGGAAAGCAAGTGATGCCTTTGATCTCATTATACCAGCAATTCCAGGCTATGGCTTTTCAGAAGTGCCAACTGAACTGGGCTGGAACCCTGACCGCGTTGCCCATGCCTGGGATGTACTGATGAAAAGGCTTGGCTACAAGAAATATGTTTCTGAAGGCGGGGACCATGGTTCTGTGATTTCTGATGCTTTGGCCAAACAGGCTCCTTCAGGACTTCTGGGAATTCATTTAACGATGCCGGCCACTATCCCAGCTGAGCTTGTAAAGCCAATTAATGCAGGAGATCCTGCTCCATCCGGACTTTCTGCCTCTGAAGCAAAGGCTTATAATGCCATGAGTACTTTTTTTGGCAGAAATGCAGCTTATGGAGGAATGATGGTAACGCGTCCCCAGACAACAGGATATTTACTGTCAGATTCTCCAAGTGCCTTAGCTGCTTTCCTTTATGAGAAAATTGCTGAGTGGAGTGAAAGCGACTTTCATCCTGAAAATATAATTGGCCGTGATGCCATTCTTGATGATATTACACTTTACTGGCTTACAAATACAGGAGCGTCTTCCTCTCGTTTCTATTGGGAAAATAACAAGAATAATTTCAGTTCCGAAGCACAGAAAACAAAAGATATTAAAGTCCCTGTAGCCATTTCAGTATTTCCTCACGAGATCTATCAGGCTCCGGAAAGCTGGTCTAAACAAGCCTACCCTACTTTATATTATTATCATAAAGCTCCGAAAGGCGGACATTTTGCGGCTTGGGAACAACCACAAATCTTTACGGAAGAACTTAGAGCAGCATTCAAGGATATAAGAAAAAAGCTTTAACACAATATATCAACAAATATCATTTAACCTAAATAATAAAAAATTATGGAATCAAATACCATTCAGGAGATAGAAAATACGTCTATAGTAAACATCAGTAAAGTACTTTATTCCGGGAAAGTTGTAGTAACAGGGGGACGTGACGGAAAAGCTAAAAGCAATGACGAAAAGCTTGATATTGAACTGACTTCTCCCGGAGCAAAAGGAAACGGAACAAATCCCGAACAATTAATGGCCGCAGGTTGGTCAGCTTGTTTTATCGGAGCGATGCAATTAGGGGCGTCTAAAATGAAAATCTCCCTTCCTACAGAGTTGTTTGTCAATACCTCTGTAGATCTGGGAACTCATGATGGGGAATATTTTCTTCAGGTTCACTTGGAAATTCATTTACCGGGTTTGTCAATAGACGATGCGAAAAAAGTTGTGGAAATGGCACATGCAACATGTCCTTATTCAAAAGCGATGCGTGGGAATATTAATGTGAAAATAGATGTGGTTGTGTAGTTATCAAAATGTGATTATACATTTTGATTAAGAACCTTCTTTGCCTCTTTGGTGAGGGAGGTTTTCATTCTTTAAATAAAATTACAATTCAATCTTACCTACTATTTCCCAAGTAACAAAAGCAAAAATTTTGTAGAAAAATCAAAAAAATATAATTCAAATTAATGGGATTTTGAATCTTTTTCAATACATTTGCGGCTTGATTATCTCATTAATTTGAGTTTCATGGTTATTAGTTTTTATCCCCAGGACCACTGGGGATTTTTTTATTTACTTCAATTTCATTTAATAAAGTTATAGAAATCAATTCTGTATACTCAAAAGATTCAAATACAATCTGATTATTTGTCAATTGGATGCCAATAAAAAGCCCATTTCCGGGTTTTCCGAAAATGGGCGCACCACTTGATCATCATCCAAATCACAACTAAACTATGAACAATGAAGCAATAGCTTGAGCATCGCTGCCACTTAAAATTTCGTCATACGCAGCAGAACCAGCTGCTGCACCAAATAAAGTTCCTGTGTTATATCCTGCCTGATTGACATTGTCTTCTCCGGCGTAAACAGGATTGGTTGGGGAAGGCATATTTCCTCCGTTGGCAAGCTCAATCCACCCTTTATTGGCTCTCATTCTTCTTACCTGTGAGGCATGTCTGGCCTCTACAGAGTGAATCTGTAATGCTGCCTGAAGCACAACTTTATTAGACATTACATTTCCGGCCTGTCCTTTATAAGCTCTTACTCCGGTATCTTCAAATGCCTGAGCGAGAACAAGAAATTGGTTATAATCTGTAAAAGGCATAAAGTTTCCACTGGCTGTAAAGTCGAATGTAGGTTTATTACCAGGAGTTGTTCCTAAAGAAGTAAGTGTACTTTTCAGAAAGCCGACGTGTGCTGATTCATGTTTTGAGATCTGCATAAAAACTGTTCTGTCTCCGTTGGGAATCAATCCTGGTGTGGATAATCCAATGCTGTAATATTCATTTTCAAGATATTCCAGTACGAGTGCCAGCTGTAGAGCATCTGTCAAAGTACTTTTTAAGGCAGCACCTGTAAATTTCATTTCTGTAGTTTCTGCTTTGGCAGGAGTCACCATCAGAGCTCCCAATCCAAGAGGTACCGCCGCTGTAGCTGCTTTTTTTCCGAATAATGACATATTCGTAATGGTTTCCAGTCTTGAAGCTTCCGTGGTGAAAAATTTATCATGGGAAAGCTTATCCAGTAATCTAAGAATATTCATAATGCAATTTTTTAAGGTGAATGATTAATTAATACCTCTTTCTTTCCAGGTAAAAGGTGTTTTGATGAATGCTCCGGCAGCCATTACAATATCTTTAGGCTCTTTTGCAAGATCAAGTCCGTTAGCATCTATCACATCATCTCCTGAAAAATCAGCAGATCCTGGATTGATCAAATTTCTGATTGCAGAGGCATGTCTGGCTTCCACAGAAACTATTTTTCCGGCAATCACAAGATAAGCAGGGTTAGAAATGTATTTTCCTGCTCCGTTATAAGCTGCGACACCCGTATCTTCCAACGCTTTTGCTGTGGCTAATACGGAATTACGATCATTAAAATTCACATTAGGATACTGAAACTCAAGTTTAGGAAGTACATGATCTGTAGCACCGCTGATCGCTGCTTTAAAGAAATCCCGGTGAATCACTTCATGATGATAGAGGTCTGTAAAAACTTCTTTCTCAATACTGGAAATCCCCGAATAAAAATTGTTGACTACTTTAGTATAGAAATCTGCTTCCAGCTGTTCCAGTGCATAGGCATAATTTAATACGCCTACATCTCCTGTCCCCAAATCATATTTGGATTCTTCCATGATCTGGAAATCATCATCATCATTACACCCAATGATGGTAAGGCCTGCAATAGCCAATCCTACTCCACCTAATTTTAAAAAGTTTCTTCTGCTGGTATCAAGGGTTGCTCCCTGATTAGAAACCTGAATTGTCTTTTTCATATTATTATTTTTTTAGTGTTAGGATAAAAGAAGAAAAACAGCATACTGAAATATGCTGTTTGAAATCTTATAATTTGTTATGGCATTAAAACCGTATCTATTACATGAATCACTCCGTTAGACTGGTTCACATCTGCAATAGTCACTTTCGCACTATTTCCTTTAGCATCTTTAATGTAAAGGTCTTTTCCTTTGGTCCAGAAAGTAAGATCCTCTCCTTGTACTGTTTTCATCATACTTTTTCCGTTTCCGGTTTTTACAGCAGCCCAAATTTCTTTAGCACTGTATTTTCCTGGTAGAACATGATAAGTCAATATGCTCGTAAGCGTTGCTTTATTTTCAGGTTTTACAAGGTTCTCAACTGTTCCTTTCGGAAGTTTTGCAAAGGCAGCATCTGTAGGTGCCAATACAGTAAATGGTCCTGCACTCTGTAAAGTTTCTACCAAGCCAGCTGCTTTCACTGCTGCAACAAGGGTTTTGTGATCTTTTGAATTGACTGCGTTTTCAACAATGTTTTTGGATGGATACATCGGTGCTCCTCCTACCATTACTGTTTTTTCTTTCATCGTTTGTGCAGTTACCTTCCCGCTGAAAGCAAATGATAAAGCTACCATTGCTAAAACTGTGATTTTTGATTGTGTGTTCATTGTGTTGATTCTTTTAATTAATTATAGTTAATTGTGCTTTTAATGTCATTTACGAGGTTGGTTTTATTTTAGATTGAAAAAAAATAAAATTTATCACAACTAATTGATTTTTAGGTAATTATTTTTTTCCGGAACAAATTCAAGACAGATAGAATTCATACAGAACCGTTTTCCTGTCGGTTTGGGACCATCATCAAAAACATGTCCCAGATGAGAATCACATCTTCCACATAGTACTTCTGTTCGTTCCATGTGATATGAGGTATCTTTTCTGTATCTGACACTGTTTTTACGAATAGGTTGATAAAATGACGGCCATCCGCAGGTAGTTGCAAATTTTGAGGTTGAGATGAAAAGTGGATTACCACATACTGCGCAATAATAGGTTCCTTTTTCATCAAATTCATAGTACTTTCCGGTAAAAGCAGTTTCTGTAGCTCCTTCTCTGGCAACCTGATAGAGTTCCGGTTTTAAAATCTTTTTCCATTCAGCATTGCTTACTTTCAATGTGTTTTCTGCAGTGTGAGAGTAATAAGGATTTTTACTTTTAAAAAGTGAGCTTTGTGCTTTATAAGCTCCGAAAGATAGTGTAATGCAAAAAGCAAGTATGGTTTTTGAAGCTAATGTTTTCATATTGAATATTTTTTAATTATTTCTTTAAAATCATGTACGAAATAAAAGTTGATATAGATTTTTTTGGGAATATGTTTTATTTTGCTACATTTGGATAGAAAAATAAATGCTATTAAAACAACCTATTCGGAAGAAGAACTTATCGTTTTATTAAAAGAAAAAAACGAAAACGGTTTTCATTATCTGTATGACCACTATTCTGGTGCGCTGTACGGAATTATTCTCCGAATCGTTCAATCTAAAGAATATACTGAAGAAGTTATTCAGGATGTCTTTGTTAAAATCTGGAATTCTATTCATCAATACGATGCTTCTAAAGGGAGATTTTATACATGGATGATCAATATTGCAAGAAATACCGCTATTGATTATTTAAAATCGAAAGGATTTCAGAACGAACTTAAAAACCAATCACTTCCAGATTTCGTATATAATTCCAAAGAGCTTTCAACCACTAATAATTCTTCCGATTATATCGGATTTAATAACGTGCTGAAAGGTTTGGAGACAGACAAGCAAGAACTCATAGATCTTGCTTATTATCAGGGATATACCCAAAATGAAATATCCGAAAAACTGAAGATACCGCTGGGAACGGTAAAAACGAAAATGCGGAACGCACTGATGAAATTAAAAGATTTGCTAAAAGATTATCAATAAAATAAATTGAACACTAAAGAATACATATCATCCGGAATTATAGAATCTTATATTCTTGGCCATGCTTCTCCTGAGGAAGCAGGGATTTTGGAGTGTGTGATGAAAAATAATGCTGAAGTAAAAGCGGCTTTTGAAGAAGCACAAAATACTTTGGAACATCTAGCTACAGCTCAGGCTGTAACACCTCCAAGTGATTTGAGATCTAAGATCTGGAATAAAATTCAGCAGGAGCAGATTGTTGAAGAGATAAAACCTGCTCTTTCTACAGATATTCCTGAAAGAAAAGATCATAGAGAAGTTACCGAAAGAGAGACGATTAAAGGAAATACCTCCTGGAAACCTTATGCAATAGCAGCTTCTGTGTTGTTCCTGATCAGTGTTGCCGGAAATTTATTCATGATGAATACGCAATCATCTGATAAAAAGCAAATGGCACTATTGGCTGCAGAGACAAAGCAGCAAAATCAGCAAATGAAAAGAATGAATCAGAAGCTTGATATGTTCTCTAATCCTGATATGCAGATGGTAATGCTAAAAGGCGTAGAAAAGCATACAGATGCAAAAGCAATGGTTTTCTGGGATAAAAAAACAAAAGAAGTGTATCTGAATGCTGAAAAACTGCCAAAAGCTCCTGAAGGAATGCAGTATCAGCTTTGGGCTATTGAAGATGGCAAACCTGTGAGTGCAGGAATGTACACCGAGGATAAAGACAGCAGTATTGCTTTGGCCAATATATCAAATGCTCAGGCTTTTGCCATTACGCTCGAAAAAGAAGGCGGAAGCAAAGTGCCTACTATGGAAAATATGTTTGTAATGGGAGCTATTTAAAATGCTCCCATTATTAATTTCCAAAGTTCACAAAATGCGGAACATCTGTTGCGAAGTTATTCATTGGTAAAAGATTGTTCCTGTTACTGTTAAAATCAAAAACCGAATTATTATCAAAAGGAACACGCGGATAATAAGTAAACGAAATTTGGATCCTGTTGAACACCAGGTATGGATTATTAATTAATACTCCGATTCCAATTTTTGTATTAGCTTTTGTTTTAAACAATTTATCGTCTGGCATACCCAGCCATCCCATTGCAGCAGTTAGATAAGGGCTGAAA
The DNA here is from genome assembly GCF_949767875.1 of Chryseobacterium sp. IT-36CA2. Classification (NCBI taxonomy): domain Bacteria; kingdom Pseudomonadati; phylum Bacteroidota; class Flavobacteriia; order Flavobacteriales; family Weeksellaceae; genus Chryseobacterium; species Chryseobacterium sp. IT-36CA2. The sequence continues at coordinate 770,213 of NZ_CATKPG010000020.1, forward strand.
TGGAAATTCTTCCAGGTTTTGTTCACAAACAGCTGAAGCTGATATCTTAAAACCAATTTCTTAGTCCCGATATAATCAGAATTATACACAGGAAACTCATCTGCAGAAGAAAGATTGATTCTGTCTTTATAAGAGTAATTATGCTGTGGATTTCCCAATGCTAAAGTAGGTGAAAAGAAATGTCTTGCTTTGGCAAATTTCCAGTCCATAAGATTCGTAAAATAAGTTGCATCAAAGCGGAAAGATTCTCTGTTCTGGTTATCTTCATTAAAAAATCTTCCAAACTGTCCTTTCACAGTAAAATAGCCCAACTTTGTAAAAGTACCATACGATGCGGAAATTCCTACATAAGGATTCACTGCTTTATTTCTGGACAGTCCTCCTGCAATAACGTTCACGGAATTACCATAAGCTATATCTTCAGGAAGATCATACTGGAAAATATTTCTTTGAACAGAAAAGTTTCTCTGGATATAGCCCACAGACATCAGAAAGCTGTTGTAAGAACTGAAATATTTATACTGATCAATTCCGGGGCTGTCTTTGTATTGGTAGTTCTGAAACCTCCCTATGATAGCAATATTACTGGATACTTTTTCGCTTGGATCGGATGAAACAGGAATTTGATATCCTCCCCATACATCCTGGCTGTACACTTTGATCTGAACTTCCGGAAAAGTAGTGCTGGTTTCTACCGGAAGTAAAACATGCCGCATAAAATATTCGAAAGTAAAGCCACCTGCCCATTTCGTCAAAGGAGAGAAAAAGTCTCTTCTCAAACTAAAATTGATTCTTTCATTTTTAGAAAAGTCCCTTTCCCCGAGAAGCTGAGCACTGATATAAGTACCAAAAAGGTTATAAGAAGTGTAGCTTCCCATAAGATAGTTCTGATGTTCTTTGGAATCATTTCTATAAAGGAAATCAAAGGTATGGCCTAATCCCAATACATTTTCTTCGGTAACCCCCAAACCGATCTTGCTTCCGGAATAACTGATTCTCGGCTTCAAACTCCAGGAATCAAGAACTTTTACTACTACATCAATAGAATCTTTGCTGGAAGTACTGTCTGAAACACTTATATTCACTCTGTTTACAAAAGGCATGGTTCTCAGTAAACGCTCAGATTCATACAATTTCTGAGCATTATATTCTTCCCCTTCCTTAAAAAGCAAATAATTATCAACAGTAGAATTTCTTGTATTGGCGTGAAGATGATCTGCTACCCAATCATACCATCTGGACCTTTCTTTACTGTCTTTAGAGTTATATCCAAAGGGGTCGATGGTTTCTATCTTGATATTTCTGATATGTTTTTTGTTGTAAGTCTCCTGCGACAATTTCTCCGTTCTGGAACTGACAGAAGTGGAATCCGGCTCTCTACGAAATATAAAGCGGTGAATGAATTTGGTTACTTTCCTTTTATCCGAAAATTCTTCTATTTTGTAATACAGCGAGTCTTTCTTTTCCTGCGCATTTAAAAAAGAAAAACCACTTAAAAAGAAAATCAGAGTTACAGTCGTTCTAGTCATTAGTCATCAAAATTCAATTCAGTTTGTAGTATCAATTTATGCGCCAATAGGGCTTTAAGGCGTACCACATTTAGGAAAATTTTCTATGTAAAGCTTATTTTATTTGTTATTTTAATCTTTAGAGTAAAATCATAGCTAAAAAATGGCTTTGATTTATAAAAATTCCATCTACAGCTTAAAAAAGAAATAAACCACTGCTGCCCATTCTTTTTGAATACCTCTGGCATAGCCTATCGTACTGCGGCTTGCATTTTCAACGGTTCCATCATCTTTAATATAGCCTAAAGTAGAACGGCTGCTATTTTCTACCGTTCCGTCTTTTTTCACATAACCTACTGTAGAACGACTGCTGTTTTCAATAGTCCCGTCACTTTTAATATAACCAATGGTTGATCGACTACTATTTTCAATAGTACCATCGCTCTTGATATATCCTACCGTTGAACGGCTGCTATTTTCGATTGTTCCGTCACTTTTTATATAGCCAATGGTACTGCGGCTGCTGGATTCTATGGTTTGGGCTTTTGTGAGCGTCACGCTTATCAAAGTAGTGATAAGAAATGCTATTTTTCTCATTGGCTTATTATTTTAGGCTCTAATTTAAGATTCTATTTTCAATATCTGCAAATCAGCTTTTGTCTTCGTGTTTTCTATTTTTTTGTCTGATTACGGAATCCCATAATTATCTCATAGATAAATTGATTTTGTTTGCATAAAAAATTATGAAAAAAGAAAAATTGAAAAACATACTACCCACAAAACACGACCTAAAAAAATAACTAAGAAAGGCAATTCATTTGAATCACCTTTCTTAGTTATTGCTAAATAATATATTGATCTGTATTAAGTAAGTTTTTTAATCAATTTATTTCCTTGTACAAATCATTTATAATAAAAAAACATTTAGATTACTTTTTAGAACATCCTAATAAGCGTTATATAAAATTCTTGTGTGACATTTCCTGTGTTCTTGAGATTCAACGAAGTTGCATCAGCTGTTAAAGTATAATTAAAAGAAGTAGAATTACCCCCTACACTACAACCAGCTATACCCGTCCAGGAAGTTTGGACAACATCTCTTGAAGGATTGATAAATGTAGGAGATTTTTGTGTCCCACTACCAGCATGTGTCATTCCTCCCAAACCGTTAATAGCAATAAAGTTATTACCCCCAAAATTAGAATAATAATATTCTGCTACAATTCCACCACCACAACCATCAACTGATGTAATAATAACTTTATAGATTCCTCCACCAGCAATATCTATAAACATAGTTGCATCTGTATTGGATTTTATATAAGCACTATTAGATCTAAGTTCCCCAAAATGGTCATTAGTAGATGGTTTCACCAGAACTCCGTCAGGCCGTGCATACACAGGAGATATAATGCTAGCTCCCAAGCCTGCTGGCTCCCTATTTATAGTTCTTACTCTTGCCGTTCCGTTTACGTCCAGTGGATTAGTTGGGGCAATAGTTGCTATTCCTACCCTGTTGTTGGCAGCATCCACAGAAAGGGATCCATCATCTACTGAAAAAGCATTTACTGCAGTTCCGGTAAAGCTCAATGTATTAGCATTTTGCTTTACAGTTCTGTTTCCTGTAAGTGCTCCATCTGCATTGTAAATATTTTTTGGGTTGCTGCCTGGATTCAGCTTCGTCCATACATTGGTGGCATCAAAATAATAATATCCCACAGTATCTATATTAATAGCATTCCCGGTTTGTGATCCTGTAGCAATGTCATTTATATAAATCAGTGTAGAGTTAGGAATACTTGTCATACTTTGAGCTCTTTGTCGATCTACTCTTGGGATTATAAGCCCATCTACATTGGTTGAAGTTCCTGTTGCATTTTTTGCTTTGATGTCAAAAGTAGATGCGGGTGATGGAGTATTAATACCTACTTGACAGTACATGTTTAAAGAAGCAGCTAATGCTGCTGGAAATAATAATTTTTTCATCTTGTGTGTTTTATAAAATTATAGATTGATTAATAGCGATGTCATATCATTGTCAAAAAATCTAGTGTGCAAAACTACATCATAAAATATTTTCTTTTCAAAATTTCACATATGACATAAGTATTACATTATTATAAATGGTCTTATATCATTGATTAATGACCATAAAATTCGATATGCAATATTTCATTATAAGATATTTTTTTCTTTCCAAAATTTAGCCCATGACATAAGTATTACATTTTTACAATACATTAAAAATAACATCACAACCACACACTTAACTCAATAAATTTTGGTTTTTTTTAAAAAAATTCAATTGAAAGACTTTATTTAAATAAAATTTCATAAAATAAAACTCTCAATTCAGCTTAATCTACCCAATAAAGATACTTATATGATGTACTAAAATGTTAAATCACATATTTTCATATCAATTATATCCCTTTATTAAAACAGGTTCTGTTAAATGTAGTATACGTGTAGACGTGATTTGATTTTAATTTACAAAAGAAAAGGTGAGAGCATAATATTTTTTATTATAGTTTTAATTCCCACAGGATGGATAATTTATTTTCTTCTATAGTATAAAAACATTAATCAACATAAACACCAAATATTATATTATGAAATTACACGAGAAGATCTTATTAGGATCATTTATTTCAATCGCTATGGTATCATGTAATACTACTAATGATAATGTAGAAGAAAAAATAACACAAGAACAACAATCGTTCTCGGATTTGCAATCTGTACCAAAAGGAGATATTCCAGCAGGTTTTGAAAAAACACAAATGTGTAAAGATGTATATCTCCCGGGAGAGGATAAAGTTCCTGGAACTACATCAAAGGGATCTGTCATTACTAGTAAAAAATGGCCAAATGGCAGTGTTATTACTGTACGCCTTTATGGAGGCACTACCAAAGTTCAAAACAAAGTAATGCAATACGCTAAAGAATGGTCTAAATACGCCAACATCACCTTTAATTTCATTACTAGCGGCACGGCTCAGATCCGTGTTACATTTACCTCCGGTGCCGGATCCTATTCTTATATAGGAACAGATGCTCTAGGTATAGCTGCTAATAAAGAAACAATGAACTTCGGTTGGTTTGATGATACAACAAGTGATACAGAATTCAGTAGAACTGCCATTCATGAATTCGGTCATGCACTTGGTATGATTCATGAGCATCAACATCCATTAGCTGCAATTCCGTGGGATAAGCCAAAGGTATATGCATATTATGCAGGATATCCTAATTACTGGACTCAAACTCAGGTAGATAACAACCTTTTTGCAAAATATTCAACCTCACAAACACAATATAGCGCCTACGATACACAATCCATTATGCATTATAGTATAAGTTCAACTCTGACAACAAATGGATTCAGTGTAGGTAATAATACAGTGTTATCATCTACGGACAAACAATTCATTGCTGGAGTATATCCAAAATAATAAATCCACTTATCTCAATAATAAAGGTCTACCTTGAGTACATCAGGGTAGACTTTACTTTTGGAAGAAAATTTTGAAAAGAATCCGAATCCCGTAATGATCCCAAAATATGCATTCAAAATCTTAGTAGATGGTTTTAAAACCGGAGCCTTTATCGGAAAAAAGATTTCAGATTATATCTATACAGATAAAAAAACAGTTGAAGAAATTAAAAATTATGTTGCAGCAAGACGTTGCATTAATGGTGAAGATCGAAAGGATCTGATTGCCGGATATGCTAAATTGTTCGAAGCATTATTAACCAACTAACGTGATCGAATTCGACCACTAAAAAAATGAGAAGTTTTTTCTATTCAGGATTAGTTTCGGGATTCTTTTTTTAGCCTCTTATTTTCTTCCTTCAGTAATGCTATACAAGTTTGTTGATCATCTCTATTTAAAAAGTAAAACTATAAAATAGTCTTTATTAATTTGTAAGGAATTCCGTAAGGAGAAAAAATTATTATCATATAATTTTACTTTATGAATGAAATAGAAAAATTGATTATTAATTACCTTCAAGAAGGATTAAATCAGTATGAAATATCTGAACGGTTAAAAAAAATGGTTTTCAACCTAACAGTTTAAGTTACGTTGAAAAGCGAATCAAAAACATTGTTTCATCTAGCATGTATTCTATATAATAAAAAAATTAAGCAAATAAAAATTCCCATAGTAGGGAATTTAAATAAAATATTATTTTTGTAATCACAAAAAACAACTTTTAATGTATTTATGAAAAAAAATCATTTCATATCCGCCTTTGCTGGTGGGCTTTTTCTTTTTTCAACTATTCAATCCTGTATGCATGAGAGCCTGGAAACGGAAATTACTAATGCTCAGCAAAACCCTATTTCATTTATTAAAAATGATTACATGAGGGGAAAGGATATGCTAACCGGAAAGATTATAGAATGGAACAAAGTAAGAGAGTATAAACATGAAGGAGATATTATCTTTATTACCGTTCCTATAAAAAATGAGAATTCCAATATCATTGAAGAACTTTCTTTTAGAGTAGATAAGAATATGGTATCAGGGCATCTTTGGAAATTTCAATCCAATAAAGATTTTAGTTCTGAAGATTACAATCTTGCCGCTCACCAAATTATGGAGAAAATGACAGGTACAGTTTCTTATGTTTCTTTGGAGGGATCTATAAGGTATGAAAAGAAAATTGTAAAAGGCGCATTTATTGATGAAGTGGCAAGAGGTGGATCAGGGCCAATGAGTTCTCCCGCTTGTAAGCCATGCCATGGACAAATTGATAATATTGACATCCCAGCACCGGGAGGAGGTCCTAAACCATTTGATCCTAATCCTGGAGTTCCAACTATTCCGATTCCAGGGGTTGTAATTATCCCTCCAAAACCCAATCAACCTGAAAATCCACAGAATACCGATCCCTGTGCTAAGATTGCAGAAAAACAGAAAAACACAAAATATGCAGAAAAATTTGATGCCCTTAATAGAGAAGAAATTTTTAAAATGGATAAAGAAAGGGGGTATTATGAAAAACAACCTCCAGCTGGAGTAAATGCTGAAGCTGGTTTTGTACAAATTGACGGACCTCCTGGATCTACAGGCTTAGACCTTCCTGATAATACAACAGGAATATCGGGGCTCTTCCACTCCCATAATAATACTGAAGGAAGTATTAAAATATTCTCTCCAACCGATGTAAGAACGTTTATTAATACTATTTTAAAAAATGCAGGAACTTATGGTGGTGGATATGCTAACGCTTATTCTACGGTAGTAACCTCTCAGGGAAGCTATACTCTCAAATTTACAGGGGCAACACATCCAGGAGGAGTAGACTATTATACAGCACAAACTTGGGATAAATGGTATTACGATAAAATGTCAGAAATAATAAATGAGGATGGAGATTTTCCTCAGAATAAAGTAGAGGATGTATTTAACAGATTCTTAAAAGATATTGTAAATAAGTCTGGTTTAGAAGTGTTCAAAGTAACAGAAAATACAGCCGCTAAAATGAATTATAATCCCGGCACTAAAAAATCAGATTTTAACCCTTGTCCTAAATAATTAATCAAATAAAGAAAGAAAACAATGAAAAATTTATTTTTAATGACTACATTCTTTATAGGAGTATTCTGTAAATCACAGACTTACCCTTTAACAGAAACGGAGTTGCCGGAAAATTCCTACAGAAAAGATATCAATAACGAATTACCTGTATTTGAAGGGAATTGGAAGGGAATATGGAATGGCAAAACTTTCCTTATTAATTTTAAAAAAATGACTAATCAATATAATAATGTTCTAAAAATATATAATGATCAATTAGTAGGAAAATTTCAAGTAAAAGATTCATCAGGAAATATTCTCTTTGATAACCTCACAATTTCTGATAGTGAGGCTAAAATCAAAGGAGGTAAGATGTACTCTAATGGAGCATATCTGTTAACTTATTTAGATCCAGATTTATGTCTTAAATCAGGCTTTATAAAAATAAGTTTTACAAATTCAGCTAAAACAGAAATGAAGTTCAAATTTATGGAAGGAAGTCAGCTTTTAGATTCAGAATGTTTTTATCGTGGCAAACCAGCAGATCAAAGACCAGAGCCACTTCCTAAAGAAATTATTCTAACAAAACAGTAATTGCGTAGCCAATTAGACCCCTTATAATGAAATGCACCTAAAAGTTAAAATTTTTTTAGGTGCATTTTTTAGTAATTATTATTCAAGCTTTCTATTTCTTTTCTTGCAAAAGCTTCCATTTCCTCAATTACTTTTGCACGTTCATGATTTGATTTAAACCAAGCAACTTCAAGCACACAAGTTAGCATTGTTGGATTTAGGTTATCCACTCTAAAGAGGAGATCAACCCCTGGAGAACGATATAAAACAAAGTATTACTTTTTATTTGGTTCGTAAAATAAATTAAGCTCTTTCATTTGGGGGTATTTTTGGGGGTAAAATAAAAAAAGCCCCTAAAACAGGGGCGATTTGTGACCGCAGAAGGATTCGAACCCTCACTGTCGGAGCCGAAATCCGAAGTTCTATCCATTAAACTATGCAGCCTATTTCAGGTAGCAGATGACAGGAATCAGGTAATAGTTGCTGAGCCTTTTTACTTTATTCCAAATCTACTTTTAGAAAGTAATTTTCACCCCTCCCAGAATCTGTGCACCCAGGACTTTATATCCTTTGTATGTCTGGTATTTTGAGCTCAGAAGATTATTTCCGAGTGCGAAAATACTGAAATTTTTGTGAATTTTATACTCTGCTGAAAGATTTAAATCTGCATAACCACCTACTTTATCGTTGGTGTTCTCTGTAGACTGATAGATTACATTCGGAGCTCCCATCCCTTCGATCGCATAAGAGTTTGTAGTTCTGTCACTTGCAAAGATTCCTTTGAATCCTAGCAATAGCTTCTTATCAAGCATGGTATATTTTGCCCCGATGCTCGCATTGAATAAAGGAACGTTATAAATATTGTCGTAGTTCTTCAGATCATATTTCGTAAACCTCAATTCTCCATCAATAATAAGGTTTGCTAATGGGAAATACTGTACACTACCTTTGATATCACTTACATTCCCGTCATCATAGACTGCTGAGAATGTATTCGCAAAATTATAGGCAGAACGGCTAACAGAGTTGTTATCAAAAAGACCATTGGCCTTAAAGAACATTATATCTCTCATCTTTCCATAACCCGCAGAGAAGTCGTATTTCAGCGTTTCATCGATATCTCCTCTCAATCCTACATAAAAATGATATTTCGTCTCTGTTGGCTTTAAAAACTGGTCAGAAAGGATGAATGGATTCGTCTGCAACATATCTCCGTAAGTGTTCAGCTTCAGGCCGCCATCTACTCCTCCGTAGAATTTAAATTCTTTAGCTGCAGCAAACTGAAACTCTGCCTGCGGGAACCAATAGGTTTTATTATTTTTTTGTTGCTCTAACTGATCATTGGAGTTTTTAGCATTCAGGAATGAGAATGAAGATCCCAACATCAAATAAGAGTCTCCCTTTCTAAATGTCACTTTCGGAGTCAGGCTGGTATTGAAGAAATTGGAAGAGTTTTTATCTCTGATCGCAAAATCTGTCTTCACCGCGTCTAATCCTACTCCAAGGTCTGCATTCAGGTTGATTCCTGATTTTCCTAATTCAACAGCATGTTTAGAGAAATTAGCCAAAATTGAAACCTGGTTCTCCGAAGCATCAAAATGATCTTTCAGGAATGATGATTTTACCCTTACATCATTTAAGATTTCATTGGAATAAAAATCGTAGTACCCATTTACTTTAAACTGATTTACTTTTTGTTTCAGATCAAGCTCTCCCGTAGGCTGCATGGCATAGATTCCGTAATAATTATAGCTGTCTAAACCATATTCAGCATTAAGGTTGAACTTCCCTTTTTCACCATAAGAGTTTAAGAAAGCGCCAACATTGGCTGAAGTCTGTCCGGATTTCCAGTCGTAATCTTTTTTAAGACCATTTGTGGAAAGAACATGAACATCTGCTCCTACTTCAAGCTTATTTTCAAGGGTTTTTGAAACATTTCCGTCTACCAGAACTTTTCCGTAATTACCCATTCCAAACTGGAAATAGTTATTCTGAGCAGTTCCGTCAAATTTTGGAGCTACGTCCTCTCCCTGAATGGTTGAAGTTTTGAAATCCGAAACAGCAGGAACATCTGTGATGGTATATTTCACAGGAGTCTGCGATTTCTCTTCCGGCGGATAATTCTTGATGGTTTCCACAGAAGTTTTCTTCTTCTCGATCTTCTTCACTTCCGGCTCTCTTTTTTTGTTAAGAACCAGTTTTTCCTCCTTGATCTGGGAAAACGCCACCGACGAAACCCCTAAAAATAATATGGATAATATTTGAATCTTCTTGTTCATATTTTCTTTATTTGAAAAAAATATATAACGGGTTTTTATTTATTGGAAGCCATATAGCTGCCTAATAAAGCTTTCCCTGACTGTTTTGAAAAAGTTCTCCCTAGTCTGAATATGTTAAACAGCCAAAGGCTTTGATAAACTTGTAATTTGTATTGATAATTTTTCGTTGCACTGTTCTCTGCTACATCATAGCTGTAAGAAATATCATACGGAAATCCCGAAGGCAATAGACCAACTGTAAGCATACTTCCAATCATTGGGTTTCCGCAAGAAGGAGTACGTGTCAACATCGGATGTAATGTTATCTTAGCCGCATTGGTACTGTCTTCTACAATTTCATAAATATTAGAGTGTTTTAAAATTTTAAATTCTTTTTCAAGATCCTTATTCACCACAAAAGCTTTTTGCTTTTTGAAATCAGCTTTTGCATGGTTATACTCTCTTGGATAAGCACTGTACGAAGGAATGCAGCTCCAGAGAGAAGCGGAGATTAAAAAAGAATATATGGCAATTTTAAACACCCTCATTTCCTATTTCTTAATCTGCTTTTTAACTTCTTTAGCTTCAGCTACGATCTCAGGGAAATCTTTGTAGTTCGCAATGATCTGATCACATGTATAACTTGCCTGGTAGTTGTCTTTCAGACCGATATAGTTTTTCGCCATCAATACCAACGCTTTTGCTCCCCAGAATTCTTCAGATGCATAATTATTGGCAAGCTTGAAAATCGTTTCGTTAGAAGATTTGAAAGCTTTTCCTTTGTTCTGATAATATGCTTTAGCATACAAAGCTTCCGCAGCTACCGAAGTATTGGATGATTTTTCAAGGGAAACATAAGCAGCCTGTGCCTCTTTATCCTTTCCTGAATTCATAAGACTTCTTGCTTTGATCACTTTCGCTGTTTCAATAACGGCTGCAGAGTTTTTAGAATTAGCAATTACTGCATTGGCTAATTTTTCAGCTTCAGAGAAATTATTTTCTTCTGCATACAGTTTCATCAGCTCCACATTCGCATAATTTTTAATACCAATATCTGAAGAATTTTTAATGCCTTCAAGGTACTTTTTCGCTTCCGCTGTATTCCCTTGTGCAATAAAGATTTGAGCTAAACGAGTTTGTGCATCATCCTGGTAATCATTCTGAATTCCAGCTACTTCCTGAAGAACAAGTAAAGCTTTAGTTGAATTATTAGTTTGATAGTAACTTTCTCCCAATTCATACTTCGCCTGGTACAGTCCTTCACCTGTTGGGTTCTGTGTCAGATACTTTTCGTAGTAAGAAATTGCATTCTTATAATCTTTCTTCGCGAAGAACTGTTTAGCTGTTGAAAGGTTGATTTCATCTATTTCAGCATTATCTACATTCACACCAATATTTCTTGCGAAATTTTCATATCCTGAAACATCCCCGTTTTTCGTGAAGATAGGTTTTGCTGCCTGCACCACTTTCTGAGCATAGGCTGTATTTTTATACTGCTCACCCAGAGATTTCAGTTCAGAAAGCGCTTTATCATTCTGATTTTGGTCTATGTAATTCTGTGCTCTGTAAATAGATGCATTAGCAATCAGATCTTTGTCAGAAGATCCTTTAATTACTTTTCCAAAATAATCATTGGAATTGGCAAAATCATCCTGAGCTGCATACGCTGTTCCGATTTCGTATTGAGCATCATCATAATATTCGGAATCCGGATATTTTGATAAAAGGTTTTTAAGGTTGATAATCTTCGCCTGTGTATCTCCTTTGAATCCTAAAGCCATTGCTTTTTGGTACAAGGTATAATCCGTAGCATCTTCATTTTTATCATAAATAGCGATGGCTTCGTTCAGGTCATTGTTTGCATAATGAATATCTGCAAGACGAAGTTCTGCATCATTTTTAAATTCCGGTTTCGGATTGGTAAGGTATTGTTTGAAATAAGTAGCAGCCTGATCAAATTTCTTGGATTTAAAATAAGCATATCCTAAATCATATGGCAGCTGCTGCTTTTCAGGGAAGTTTTCATTAAGAAGCTTTTCATAACGAACAATGGCAGACGGATAATTTCCTTTTTGGTAATACACCTGTGCCAGCCAATATAAAGCTCTGCTGTTGAATTCTTTATTGATATTGAAACCAAGACTTCTTAAGAAATATTTCTCAGCTTCGTCGTAGTTTCCTTTGTTGAATTCTTCAGTTCCCAATAAATAAGAAACCTCCTGGTCTACTTTGTTGATGTCAGGAGTAGAACTTTGTAATCTATCAATTGCATTCAGCGTTTCTTTATAGTTTCCGGAATACAGATAGGATTTCACCAATAAAGATCTCATTTCTGTGGCATTGGCTCCATTCTGATTTTCGTTGATATAACTTTGAATCACCGCCGAAGGGCTTTCAAACGGGTTACCGATATCGTAGCTTAATTTAGCATACTGCTCATGAGCCAATTTCTTCACTTTCGCATCATAATCCATCTGATAAGAAGAACGGAATGCAGATAGAGCTTCCTGCTTTTTATCTACTGCCAGATAAGCATTCCCTAACTGATAGTAAGCATTTTGTGCTAAAGCTGAATTGCTGTTAAGAAGCTGATTGTAATAAGAAACCGCTTCATCGTATTTTTTAAGCTGAGCAGCTACAAATCCTATCTCATACAAGTCATTTTCAGATGGATTTTGCTGTACACTCAGATAATCTTTTAAATGTGGGTAAGCAGAACTGTAATCATTCTTCATGAAATAACTTTCACCGATGATCTTATGAACTTCTGCCTTATAAGAATCTGAAATATTTTCTTTTAACAGAGCATTTCCTTCCGTAATTGCCTGATCGTAGTTCTTATCGTTGTAATACATCTGTACATAATAAGGACGTACAAGCTTGGAAAATTTATCCTGATCTTTTATTGAATCAAAATACTGGAAAGCTTTATCATTCTGTCTGTTGCTGTAATATAAATGCCCCAGCATATAAGCAATATCTCCTTTTTGAGACTGATCTGCTGTTTTGTAAGCTTCTTCCAGTGCATCAATCGCTCCTTTGGAGTCACCCGTCATGAATTTTGCATATCCAAGCTTCAGAATATACTGGGTATTCTCCTCTTTTGAAAGCTGATACTGGTTCACCTTCTTCAAAGTTTCCAGCGCTTTATCAAAGTCTTTTTTTGCCAAATAGTAATCTGCCAGCGGAAGATTAGCCTGGGCAAAATAAGCAGAATTTGGATATTCTTTCATGAAAGCTGTTAACCCTTCTTCAGCATGATTTTTCTGAAGAATCACACCAATTACATTATCAAAAAACTGCGCCGCTTCCTTCTTCGAACGTGACAAATTCTGATTGTAGAAGTATTGTCTTGCGTATTCGTATTGTGAAGCGTTGTAAATTTTAGTCTGATAAAGATTTTCGGCTAGATTGAACCTGTAATTTTCTTTCTGGGTAAAATATTGGGACTGTTGAGCATCGGAGATTCCGAAATAAATTACTGCAGCCGCTAAAAGTATTTTTTTTGATTTCATTCTTCTTGATATAAGAAAATTAGTCTAAATAAGTTAACGAAAATATTAAAAACTTATTGTTTAAGCAAGTTTTAACAGCGTTAATGGATGTTAATTCTTATTTCATAACCATGAAAATTTTCTCACTATACAATGATAAAATTTACTACTTTCGTCTAATAAAATGTAAACAATTTTAATTAACTGTTATCAAAAACGTATTTAAATTGGATACTTTTTCAACAACAGCTAAAAACATACCATAAACACACCATTCCATGAAATTTAAGATTCTTTTAGCATTAATTTTTGTAAACCTCCTGCAGGCACAAAAATTTTACTTTCCGAAGACAGCTGTAGCTGACTCTGTTATATTGGAAAAACAGATTTCAGGACTTGCAAAACAAGTGATTCCCCATCTTCAGTCTGCAAAGTACAAACCGGAAAACACTGTTGACCTTATGGACAATCTTTTCCGTTTACAGATGGTGGCCCAGGATTATAAAAATTCACTGGTTTCTCTTTCTGAAAACCGTAATCTGTTCGCTGATAACAATATGGGAGACTACAGGTATATCGGATTTGAACTGTATGCCCTTTCGAAAATGGCACAAAAAGAAAGCAACACTTCATTTTCCAATGCACTTCAGAAAGTGTTTAATCAAAAATATGAAAATCTTCCGGAAAAATTGATTCCCAGACTTAGGCTTGCTCTTGACGGGGATGTAAAAGAATCCAGAAAGCAGCTGAACAAAGTACTGGAAAAACAAAAAAGCAAAGACAGTATTGATTACAGAACAGCTCTTGCTCTATGTAAAAGCTATTTAAGTTATAAAACCTATTCCGGTATAAAACCTCAGGTGATGCAGCTTCTGGCTTCAAAAGACAAGGAAAGATTCATTATTGAAACCAAAGATCTTACCATAAAAAACGGAGCTACCTTAACGATCACTATTGTTCGGAAAAAGAAGAATACGTCACCACTTCCTGTTATTCTTACCAGCAATATTTATGCAGGTTCATTTGATGAATTCTTCGGAAAAAGAGCGGCTACTTATAATTATGTAGGAGTTGTTGTCAATACCAGAGGTAAGAGAAACAGTAACAATGTAAATAATCCTTTTGAACATGAATCGGAAGATATTTATGAAGTAATCGACTGGGTAAGCAAACAGCCTTGGTGCGATGGAAAAGTAGGAATGATTGGTGGAAGTTATTTAGGTTTCAGCCAGTGGGCAGCTGTAAAAAAAATTCATCCAGCATTAAAAACCATCGTTCCTCAGGTTGCAGTAGGCATCGGGATTGATTATCCTGCTCAGAATAACATCTTCATGAGCTATATGCTGCAATGGATACAATACGTGACCAATAATAAATTAACAGATGAAGCAGATTTTGCCAATGCTGTAAAATGGGATTCTATTTATACAAAATGGTACAAAAGCGGAAAAGCATTCAGATCTTTGGACACGATAAGCGGGAAGCCAAGCAAAATATTTCAACGATGGCTGGACCATCCGGGATATGATCAGTACTGGCAGAAAATGGTTCCTTATAAAGAAGATTTTTCTAAAATCAACATTCCTATTCTAACTACAACGGGATATTATGATGATGATCAGATTGGCGCGCTGTATTATTTTAAACAACATCATTTATACAATAAAAATGCAAATCATTATCTGGTAATAGGTCCTTATAATCATGGAGGAGCGCAAAGTTTCGGATTTACTTACGTGAATGGAAATCCTATTGATCCTGTGGCAAGAATAAGTATTGATGACCTTGCTTTCTCATGGTTTGATTATATTCTTAAAGGAGGCAAAAAACCGGAAATTTTAAAAGACAGAATCAATTTCCAGGTGATGAACACCAATACCTGGAAACATGTGGCTGATCTTGACAAAATGCATACATCAACCCTGAAATTTTACCTTCAGGACAAGAAAAACACATCGTCTGTATTTAATCAACCCCAAACTAAAAGTTTTACAACTCAAATCGTAGATTTAAAAAACAGAGATCAGAAAGATACCTACTACAAAGTCAGCAAAAAAGATAGTATAAAAACAACCAATTCTATTGCCTTTGAAAGTGAGGAGCTTGATAAGGATATGATCATGAGTGGAAATCTGTCGGGAGTTTTCAATGTTTCCATTAATAAAAAGGACTTTGATACGGATACTTATTTGTATCAGATTCAGCCGGATGGAAAGTCTTCGTTACTATCAACTCATATTGTGAGAGCCAGCTATGCAAAAAACAATGAAAAACGACAGCTGCTGGAACCTAATAAGATGGAGCAAATTCCAATTAACAATTCTTATGTTATGAGCAAAAAGATAGAAAAAGGAAGCAAACTTCTTTTATTGGTAGGAGTTAATAAAAATCCTAACTGGCAGATCAATTATGGTTCTGGCAAAGATGTAAGTGATGAAACCATAAAGGATTCCGGGAAACCACTGGAAATAAAATGGTATAATGACAGCTACGTGGAAATCCCTGTTTATAAAGAATAAAACCTTTTGTTTAAACAATTTTCAGCATACTTTATACGATAAAATAACAATGAAAGCATTCATTCTTTAATGATAAAAATTCTTAAATTAGTCGGCTAAAAAAGATAACCAACCGAGTAATGAATGATCAACAACACATTCTGATGTGATACTTTTTCATCAGCAGCTCAAAACACACCATTAATGAAATTTAAAATACTCGTAGCATTAGTTTTTGTTAATCTAATGCAGGCTCAGAAGTTTTACTTTCCGAAAACAGCAACAACAGATTCTGTAATTTTGGAAAAACAAATTCCGGAACTCGCTCTAAAAGTAATTACTGAACATCAGTCACCTAAAAACAAACCGAAATCTACCGTCACATTTTTAGACAACCTGTTTCGTTTACAGCTCGCCGCAAAAGACTACAAAAGTTCTATTACAAGCTTAAATGATTATCGTAAAGAATACGCAGATCATAATATGGCAGGGAACAAATCTCTTGCTTATGAAATCTACAGCATGGCCAAACTGATGGAAAAGGATAAAAAAACTTCTTTTTCCAATGCTCTTCAAACAGCCTTTACCACAAAATATGAAAGTTTCTCAGATCCACTAACAGCCAAGATAGGCACCATTCTGGATGGTGATGTAAGGGAATATAAAAAATCTCTGAAAACAGCTCTTGACAAGCAAAAAGATAAGGACACTATAGATTATGCTTCCGCGCTGGCTTTATGTAAAAATTATGTCAATTATAAGACCTATTCCAGTATCAAGCCTCAGGTTATGCAGCTGTTCAAAGTAAAGGAGCAGGAAAAATTCATCATCGAAACCAAGAACATTACCTTAAAAAACGGAACAAAACTTACCATTACTATTGTACGAAAAAAAGAAAACACATCTCCCCTGCCCGTTATTCTTACCAATAATATTTATGCCGGAGAACTAGTAGATGCAGGAATGGGGAAAAGAGCAGCCGTCTACAATTATGTAGGAGCTGTAGTTAACACCCGTGGAAAAAGGGACAGTAATGATCCCAATAATCCATTTGAAGACGAAGCACAGGATCTTTATGAAGTGATAGACTGGGTAAGCAAACAACCGTGGAGCAATGGTAAAGTAGGAATGATAGGTGGAAGCTATTTAGGATTCAGCCAGTGGGCAGCTGTCAAAAAACTGCACCCGGCATTAAAGACTATTGTACCTCAGGTATCTGTAGGAATCGGGATAGATTATCCTGCTCAAAACAATGTATTCATGAGCTATATGATGCAATGGATCCGCTATGTCACTAATAATAAGCTGACCGACGAAGCAACCTTCACCAATTACCCAAAATGGGATTCTATCAATACAGCATGGTATAAAAGTGGCAGGTCATTCAGAGCTCTGGATTCCATCAGCGGAAAGCCTAATAAAATTTTTCAAAGATGGCTGGATCATCCTGGTTATGACAAATACTGGCAGAAAATGGTTCCATATAAAGAGGATTTTTCTAAAATCAACATTCCGGTTTTAACGACTACCGGCTATTATGATGCTGATCAGATCGGTGCTATGTATTATTATAAACAACATCACAAATACAACAAAAACCCTAATCATTATTTAGTAATAGGTCCTTATGATCACGCAGGAGCTCAAAGCTATGGATATAATTATGTCTATGGTACCGGGAGTACCCTCATAGATCCTGTAGCCAGGATAAGCATTGATGAGCTTGCTTTTTCATGGTTCGATTATATTCTGAAAGATGGCAAAAAACCGGAACTTCTAAAGGATAAAGTTAATTTTCAGATCATGAGCAGCAATACTTGGAAACATGTTCCAAGCCTTGATAAAATGCACTCTTCTACTCTGAAATTTTATCTTCAGGATCGCAAAGACGGTTCTTCCGTTTTTGAGAAACCCAAAACTGAACAATTTACCCAACAGACCATTGATTTTAAAGACAGAAATCCAAAATATCTTTATCATAAAGTAAGCAAACAGGACAGTGTATATGTAACCAATTCTGTTCATTTTGAAAGTGAAGTTCTGGACAGAGATATTATACTAAGCGGAAATTTATCCGGAGTATTCAACGTTTCTATTAATAAGAAAGATTTTGACCCTAGTACTTCATTATATCAGGTACAACCGGATGGTAAGACATTTTTACTATCTACACATCTTACAAGAGCCAGCTATGCAAAAGACAATTCCAAACGCCAACTTCTTAAGCCTGGCAGCAAGGAGCAGATCCCTATCACAAATTCATTTTTTATGAGCAAAAAAATAGAAAAGGGAAGCAAACTGGTATTATTGGTAGGAGTTAATAAAAATAAAAACTGGCAGGTCAATTATGGTTCAGGCAAAGATGTAAGTGATGAAACGATTAAAGATTCCGGGGAACCTCTGGAGATAAAATGGTACAACGACAGCTACGTAGAAATCCCTGTTTATAAGGAGTAAAGACTTTTGTTTGAGCATTTTTACCCAAATGTTCTTAACAACTGTTAACATCAAAATAAAAAATCATTACATTTGCTTTTTTTCAAATCAAATATAGTTATTGAATGAGTCAACTTTTTAGAAGAAAAATCTATTCAGATACAGATACTTCAACGGGACTTTTGAGAGTCTTAGGTGTATGGGACATTGTATTTTTTGGTATTGCGGCCATTATTGGAGCCGGAAGTTTCAGCAGTTTGGGAGAAGCCGTTTTCAGAGGTGGTCCCGGTGTTATTCTACTATATTTGATTTGCGGTTTTGCCTGTGGATTTACAGCTTTATGTTATGCTGAATTTGCCAGCAGAATTCCTACTGCAGGTTCTGCTTACACGTATGCCTATGCCAGTTTTGGAGAATTGATTGCATGGGTAATCGGATGGGCTCTGATCATGGAATATTCTTTCGGGAATATTTACGTAGCCTTTTCCTGGTCAGACTACTTCACCAGTTTCTTAGGACGTCTCGGAATGCATATCCCAGATTATTTGACCTGCAGCTATACTGAAGCAAGAAAAGCCATTAAATATGGTTCTGAAAACCAAGAATTATTAAATGCATGGAAAACCGCTCCGTTAATCGGAAGTTTGAAATTCATTGTAGATATTCCGGCATTGGTTATCAATGGCTTAATTACATGGCTTTGTTATGTAGGAGTAAAAGAAAGTAAAAACTTTAACAACTCTCTGGTTATTTTAAAGCTTGGAGTAATTATATTGGTTATTCTTGTTGGTTTTGCTTATATCAATACTGAAAACTGGACTCCTGTAAGCCCTACAACGGGGACGCCATCCTTCATGCCCAATGGTTTTGCAGGGGTAATGAGCGCTGTATCCGGAGTATTCTTTGCCTATATCGGATTTGATGCCTTAAGTGTACTTTCTGAAGAAACTAAAGATCCACAGAAGACCTTGCCAAAGGGAATGATTATCTCTCTTGTATTGTGTACAGTGATCTATATTGCTTTGACATTGGTATTAACTGGAATGGTAGATTACAAGAAATTTGATGGTGTAGGAGATCCGCTTTCCTTCATATTCGAAAAAACAAATGCCAATGTAGCCTGGATGGAGCTTGTAGTTTCCTTCGTTGCTATTGTTGCCATTACTACCGTATTATTGGTTTTCCAGATGGGGCAGCCGAGAATCTGGTACGCTATGAGCCGCGACGGACTGATGCCTGCAAGGTTTCAAAAGGTACATCCTAAATACAAAACACCTTCTTATGCAACCATTATTACGGGGATTGTGGTAGGTATTCCTATTCTATTTACAGATAAAACTTTCATCCTTGATTTTACAAGTATCGGAACTATTTTTGCCTTTGTATTGGTATGTGCTGGAGTGCTTATGCTTCCCGCTAAAGAAAAAATTAAAGGCAGATTTCACCTTCCTTATGTGAATGGTAAAATCATTTTCCCTGTTGTTTTCATTGGCAGTCTGCTGGTTTTCTACAAATGGCAGCCAGAGTTTTTTGACAATCTGATGAACTGGTCAGATCCTAAAGAGGGAGAATTCAGAGCTTCTATTTTCTTCTTTATTATCATCAACCTTATCCTATGCGTTGTAGCTTTTGTTAAAAATTTATCATTAATTCCATTGGTTGGATTAAGTTCATGTCTGTATCTTCTTACAGGAATGAGCCATGAAAACTGGTTCTGGTTCGGAATGTGGTTCCTGATTGGAATGGTAATTTACTTCTGCTACGGATACAAAAACAGTAAGTTGGGAAAAGAATTAAAGAATAGCTGAATAAGCGCTCAATAAAATTGCGGAAAGGCAAAATAGCAAAGAGGTTAAACCTGATGGAAAGACTGATTGGCTATTTTGCCTTTTTGCTTTTTTACCCATTTATGAAAATCGGCAGAATTATTGCTTTAACTTCAATAGAATCAATAAACTAGATCACCATGGCCGAAAGAATCAAAACATATAGAGAGTTTTATCAGTTCTATCTTACCGAACACAGTAAAACAGGAACCCGTATATTCCATTTTATCGGAACATTTCTCGTATTTTTCGTTATATGGTATGTCATCAGCTCCGGAAAAGAAAGATTTCTTTGGTATATCCCAATTGTAGGCTATGGATTTGCATGGTTCAGTCATGCTGTGATTGAAAGAAATAAACCGGCTACTTTTAAATATCCTCTATGGTCTCTGATTTCAGATTTTAGATTGTTTTTTGAACTTTTGATCGGTAAACAGAAATTCTTTACATCTAATAATCAACCTCAGAAGCAGGAATAGCCTTTGAGTTTTCTTTGTTTGTTCAAAACTATTTAGTGTTGGGAAACGCAAAGACGCAAGTGTTTCATGCATCACTTATATTTTAAGGCGCAGGAAAATCGAAGATTTTCAGCAAGTAATGTGTTTATTAAGTTTGTTAGTATACAATTTTATTTGAAATAAAATTTTTGACACTTTGCGTTTTCCAAAATTTCCTATTTGAATATTTTAAATTTTTAAATTCTTACATCTATTTGAGATTGCTTCACCTTCGGTTCGCAATGACTATATGGTTGTAGAGTTCTGTTTATTCTGATGAAGCTTCTTTCCTATCAGATATCCCAATGAAGGCAGAATAAACGACAATACAACAGGAACCACCAATGCCAAGCCAGAACCGTCAAGAATAATCGTTAAAGGAAAAAGATATCCATTATAAACAAGAAGTGCCAATGAAAAAAGAAAACTGTCACTATTACTTGTAGAAAGAATATTTAAATGACCTCCAAACTGATCAAACAAACCGGAACAAGCAAATAAAAATACATTCACAAAAAATATCCACAGAATAGTTCTGTAGATCATTCCTTTTTTTGCATTCAGATATCCTCCAAAAATAAGAAGAAGAGATAAAACTCCTGAAACAAAAAAGTCTACACCGGAAATATCTGTTTCACCTCCAGTTCTCCCAAAGAAATACATGACATACAAAACAATATTCAGGAGATAGATTACCGTTACATAATTCATACTTCAAAAATTTTACTGTTTACCATTATTTCTGTTGGTAAACGAATAATTATTATAATATAGAGTTTCGGCGGGCGGCTTCGCCGCCCGCCGAAACCCTAAACCTTAAACCTTAAACTTTAAACTTTAAATTTAAAACCCAGATTCTATTTAAATTTTTTCTTAAAACTAAATTTAAGCATATTCATCAATCCTGGTTCAATGATATCAATTCCAAGTCCGAAATTACTGTCTGCAACGGTATGATGATCTGTTCTGAACTGTTCAAACTCACTTTGCGGAATTTCAAGATTTACCAAAGGATTGTATTCAATAGACACACTTGCCCCATTCTTGTTTATTTTTTTACGGCTTTTATAGTCAAAATATGGATTAGCTATGGTGCTCTCCTGAATGGTATACTTTTCTTCAGTATCAATTTTCTGATCCGTATTCAGATTGATTTCGTATTTCTCACTATCGAAATTATGCCAGAACGGCAAATCTTTATGGATGAAATCTCTAGCACTTGCTTTGATAACATTTCGGTCAAAATACATCAGGAAACGGTTTTTCTGTGGATCTACAAAATAAGGATTTTCAACAATAGCGGTATACTGAATCTTCACTTCGTTCAATCTTTTATCATCACTTACTACATCAATTACAGCATCTTTGAATACGTTTCGGACATCCGTTCCATTCCTGTCACCTGAATAATTAAGGGCATAGAAAAGGAAACCATTCCAGCTGTCTATGATTTCTCTTTTATTGGTACTTTTAAAATACCTTCTCATGGCATTAGCTCTATTTCCTTTATAAGTCGTTGACAAAATAAGTTTTCCGGTATTGCCCTTTGCATTCAAATCTACTTTTTCATCGATACAGAAATAAGGATATTTATAAGCTTTTCTTACCTGAAGTTCCTGATCTTTTTTCACTTCCAGATAATGCATAAAATACATAAACCCTCTGTTTTCAATCAGTCCGAATTCATCACGAATGGTAGCATCAATGAAATATTGTTCACCTTTATAATTTATTTTTACCACTACATGGTTGAAGTTCAATAATGAAGGCAGATAATATTTAATATAATAATCTGTATTAAAATTCACCAGTACTACAGAAGCATCTACCCCTATATAATCAAGGATAACTTTTAGCAAAACTGATTTTGCCTTACAATCTCCCTGCTTGTTTTCATAAGTTACAGAGGGCTCCTGTGGCTTATGCCCATTCATTTCATCAGCATTGAAGACATAGTAAATGTGATTCTGAACATATTCTATCGCAAATTGGAGCTTTTCGTCCAGATCCGCAATAGCATCCAGTTTTTCAATCAGATTCGGAGCGAAATCCTGTAAAGAAGATTTATTGAAAATCTCATCATAGAGAGGTACGATGTAATTGGAAAGGTCTTTCCAGTTACTTTCTGTAGCAAAATCTATATAAGGGAAAATTTCACGTCCGGAATCTACAGGATTGATATAATTTTGTTCTTCAATCACGAACTTTTCCCCTTTTTTAAGATGATTGATTTCAGGCTCAAGAACACTGCCATGTTCATCTCTGAAAAATGTTTTTTTGTAGGCAATAGTTTGCTCCCGTTCGTTGATAAAAGTAAATTTAAAACTACCATAAGCCCAATAGTTATCCGGACTTACCCAGACATATTTTGAGAATTCTTTTCTTAAAAAATCCCGGTCTGTAAATTCTTTTATTCTTGAATCTTCCAGGATCAGAACATCATACAGCCTGAGATCTTTAATCGTAATATTGATTTTCTTATTGCTGCTCAAAACACCTCCGCTGCTTTGGTTTTCACTATCAAGAACCTTAATTTTCGTATCAGGAATTTTATCAATCAGTACCCCATCTCTCAATACGCTGATCCTATGAATCTGATAGACCTCATTCTCCTCTACAATGACATCAGACACAGAAGCTCTTTCCAGGTTTCCGGGTTCGTTCAGCGTATAGGCCATGCAGACATATTCACTATTTTCGGTATTGCTTGTATAGTATTTTTTATCTAAAAAGTAGCAGTAATCGCGGCCTTCATCTATTTGTCTTTTGGCAAATTCGGAATCTTTGATCAGGTTTTTTATCTCCTCATCTCCAATATTTCCTGCCCACATTTCAGGTTTTTGAATCCTGTAATTTTCAACTTGCATTTGATTTTCCATATTTATTATAAGAATTATATTTTGTAGTTAGTTTTTAAGAAATTCAAATTAAATGATTAAAAAAATAAAAAGCAATAGCAGAAGTACTACAAATTCATAAGACAATTTCGGCATGGTAATTGCGAGGTATGGGGAAAAAATCAAGTTTTATGAAAAGTATAGCAACAATTCTAAAAGGGGCAGCACCCGCATTAGCATTATTCGCAATGACGCAATGTACAACCACAGCCAATGCATCCGCAAGTGATGAAAAAACATTCATCGTAGGACCACAGACAGCAGATTGTACAGGCGTAGCTCCTATGAAATGTCTGCAGGTAAAAGAAAATGTTGCAGGAAACTGGACGAATTTCTACAGCAATATCGAAGGATTTACTTATGAACCGGGATATGAATATGTTTTAAAGGTAAAAACGGAAAAAATTGCCAACCCACCAGCCGATGCATCTTCCATAAAATACACCTTGGTAAAACAGGTTTCTAAGACAAAAAAGAAAGAACTGGCAGCCAATGAAAAGACAGTTATCGTAGGGCCACAAACCGTAGAGTGTTCTGCTGGAGCAGGCCGTATGCAATGCATGCAGGTAAAAGAAAGTGCTTCTGCAGACTGGACGAATTTCTACAGCCATATTGAAGGCTTTACTTATGAACCGGGTTACGAATATGTTTTAAAAGTAAAAACAGAAAAAATCGCGAATCCACCGGCTGATGCCTCTTCCATAAAATATACATTAATCAAACAAGTTTCTAAAACGAAGAAATAATAAAAAGAGCTCCTGAAATTTCAGGAGCTCTTTTTATTATTTAGAATGGAAGCAGGAAGAATGAAGCTCGAAGTTACTTTTGGTCAACTGGGAAAAGCCAACAAATGATTCTCTTTTACGCTTTTATTTCACTCTTACTTACACCTTCTCTCGGCTTAAAATCCGGCTTCTTTTTGAGGAGGATCAGGATATTTCCCTTTTGTAGCCTCTCCTACCGTATTTGCTGTTGTCATAGCGACTACAAGATCATTCAGCATTCCGCTTGCTGCAGTAGGTGAATTAGGAAGAAGTACAAGATTACTTCTGCTGCTTGCTCCTACCGAATGTAAAGTATCATAATGCTGGGTCACTACAATAAGTGCTGATGCTTCATGGGAGTTGATATCCACATTGTTCAGCATTCTTACAGACTCTTCAAGTCCTTTTGCAATTTCTCTCCTTTGATCAGCAATCCCCTGTCCTTGCAATTTTTTAGATTCTGCTTCTGCTTTTGCAACGGCTACAATACGGATTCTTTGTGCTTCGGATTCATATTCTGCAGCTGTTTTTTCTCTTTCTGCAGCATTAATTCTGTTCATGGCATGTTTTACCTGCTCATCCGGATCAATATCTGTTACCAAAGCTTTGATAATATCATAACCATAACTGTTCATAGCTTCCTGAAGCTCACCTTTTACAGCAATTGCCACATCATCTTTTCTTACAAATACATCATCCAGCTTCAATTTTGGAACTTCTGCTCTTACCACATCAAAAACAAATGAAGTGATTTGATTTTCAGGGTTTTCCAAACGATAATAAGCATCTCCAACCTGACTTCTGATGACCTGATACTGAACTGAAATTTTCATTTTGATAAAAACATTGTCCAATGTTTTCGTATCAATCATTACATCCAGCTGCTGAATTCTCAAATTCAATCTTTTTGCAATCTGATCTATGATTGGCAGTTTAAGATGAAGACCTGAATGTTTTACAGCCTGAAATTTCCCAAAGCGTTCAATAATAGCTGCTGTTTCCTGTTTAACCACAAAAAACGAAGCGAATAAAATAATAAGCCCGAAGAAAATAACGGGCGCTAAATATATACCCATAGTTTTAATTTTTTTAATGTGTCGTTATAATTCCTGTTTTGTTAAAAACATTTTTATTCGTGTTTGCTTAAATATAGGAAAAATAAATGTAAGATCTGGAATAAAAAAGCCTCCACTTTAATGAAATCATTAATAGAAGAGGCTTCTGATTTATTACAATAAATAGAATTTACACGGTCATTCCGATGTCTATTCCTTTAATTTTTCTATACAAATCGGTAGCGTAATTATCAGTCATTCCCGAAACGAAATCAATGACTCCCAGCACTTTCTGATAATCAGTTCCGTCCTTATAAATAAATTGCTTTGGAATTAATTTCAAAGCTTTTTCATCATAGGATTTTCTTTGGTCATCAGGCTTCAGAATAGAAGGAATAAAATGGTCCAGCAATTCATACATTACGTTATAGCCTGCATTTTCAATTTCAACAACAGCTTTATGATTGTAAATTTTTTCTACTGAGAAACTTTCAATATCCTGTAATGCTTTATTTTCTTTTTTATAAATATCAAGTAAGCCGTTGCCAAGATTTCCTTCAAGAATCGTTTCGAAGTTATGCTTGTACATCGCAATCGATTTATTGATTAAGGCATTGATTACTTTTGCTCTTAAATAAGAGATCTGCTCGTTTTCATTGGAGATAGAGCTTAGTTTTGTCTCAATTCTTTGAACATCATCTGTTTCAGATTTTACCAGCTCAAAAAATAAGTTTTTACAGTCGGCCGTTGAAACAATACCCAATCTGTGGGCATCTTCCATATCAATGATGTTGTAGCAGATATCGTCAGCCGCTTCCACCAGCCATACAAAAGGATGTCTTTTGAAAATATGAGGTTCTTCACTTTCAGAAATAAGCTGGGTTCCTTTGGCAATTTCCAGGAATATATCTTTTTCATTCTGGAAAAACCCGAATTTCTTTCTGTGAATAATTCCTTTTTTCTTTGCTACCGCTTCACACGGATATTTTGCAATACTTGCCAACGTGGAGAACGTCAGCTGAATACCTCCTGCGTCTTTCCCTTGCTGCTGTTGAGCCAATACTCTGATGGCGTTGGCATTTCCTTCAAAGTTAACCAGATCCGCCCACTCTTTTTCATTGAACTTTGATTTCAGATCTTTTTCATTTCTTTCAAAATAGCTTGCAATGGCATCTTCACCAGAATGTCCGAATGCAGGATTTCCCACATCATGACACAAACATGCTGCAGCAATTACATTTCCTAAATTATAGAGATAAAAATTCTTTGAATCTTCAGTCAGTTCGTTTTTAAAATCTTCAGCAATAAATTCACCGATAATACTTCCTAAACTTCTTCCTACGGATGATACTTCCAAAGAATGTGTAAGTCTGTTGTGTACAAAAACACTTCCGGGAAGAGGAAAAACCTGCGTTTTGTTCTGCAGTCTTCTGAAAGCAGAAGAGAAGATAATTCTGTCGAAATCTCTTTGAAAATCAGTTCGTGAAGCCTTTGTCTGTGGATTGTTTCCTGTACGTTGATTGGTGAAAATCTGGTTTAAATTCATCATTTTTCAAAATTACTCCAAATTTTAATTGTATGGAATAGTATTTAGATTTTTATTAAACAGATCTGTCATTCAAAAAATCTATTATAATAAACGCTTTTTAGGGATCGGAAAGCTTGAGTAAATATTCTACTTTTGATACAACTAATACCATTGAAGAATATTTTTGATTCTTCTTCCAAATTTTAAAATCTTTATAACTATGACAGACAATACATGGCTCAACAGATGGGACGAAAGGTACAGCAGCGAAGAGTTTGCGTATGGAACAGAACCCAACAATTATCTGAAAGAACAACTCTCCCGATTAAATCCCGGAAAAATACTTTTCCCTGCAGAAGGAGAAGGCCGAAATGCCGTTTTTGCAGCAACAAAGGGATGGCAGGTTTCTGCTTTCGATATCAGTGCTAATGGAAGAAGCAAAGCGTTACAGCTGGCTGAGCAACAACAAACGACCATTGATTATCAGGTGGGAGAACTTTCTGCTTTGAATTATCAGAAAGAGCAGTTCGATGCCATTGCTCTTATCTATGCACATTTTCCGGGTGCTATCAAATCTTCTATTCATCAGATGCTGAATCAATATCTTCGTAAAGGAGGTTTTGTTATTTTCGAAGCTTTCAGTAAAAATCATCTTGAATATATTGCAAAGAACGAAAAAGTGGGTGGTCCAAAGGATATTGAATCATTATTTTCTATCGAAGAGATCAAGACTGATTTTCCGGATTATCACATTATTGAATTAGAAGAAACAGAAATTGAGCTGAATGAGGGATTATTTCACAACGGAACGGGTTCTGTGATTCGTTTTGTGGGAGAAAAGCAGGCATAATTTTTAAGTTTGGGCTAAAGCCGTTGAAAGATTTTATTTAAACGGGCTGAAGCCCATTTCTATTGAATCATAATATTGTATTTTCACCCACTCATTACACAGATTTTCACAGTTTTTTTGATCAATTGAGTGATATTTATTATTACTCATAAATCAATCCGAATTCAGGAGTCCTCCGGCAAATTTTGTAAAGAACTCAGCTCTGTATACTTCTCCAAGAGGAATCTCGGAGTCTTCAATGTATATATTATGATTGTCAAATGAATCTATAAAATTCATATTTACAACGTAAGATTTACTGACTCTGAGAAAGGTTTCACCAGATATCTTCTGGTGAATGGTTTTTAAATTCATTGCCGTGATCAGCTTCTGCTGCTTTGTATGAATCACCACATAGTCTTTAAGTCCTTCTATAAACTTAATATCTGAAAAACTGATCTTATAGAATCTTCGTTCTGCTTTAATGAATAAAAAGTCCGCTGTATTAGATTCTACTGTATTTTTCACGGTATCTTTAGACAATAGTTCGGTGTAAAGTACTGCCTTTTCAATTGCTTTTTCAAGTCTTTGGGGATCAATAGGCTTCAGAAGATAATCAACAGCTTCCAGTTCATAGCTTTTCAATGCATATTGAGAATAGGCAGTTGTAAAAATAATCAGAGATTTTTTCGGAAGCATTTCTGCAAACTCAAGACCAGTCACCATTGGCATTTCTATATCAAGGAAAATAAGATCTACATCATTATCTTTAAGAAACTCGAGAGCAGACGGCGCATTGGAAAATTCGCCAAGGATATCAATACTGGAAATTTCAACGATCAGCGACCTCATTTCGGATCTTGCCAAAGGTTCATCATCTATTATAATACAATTCATCAAACGGGAATTTTTAAATTTACACTATATTCTTTATCATCAGATTCTATCTTCAGCTCAAAAGTATCACTATAAAGAAGTTCCAGTCTTCTGGTGATATTGGCAAGTCCCAATCCGCTGTTTTTCTTGTCCGAAACAATATAGTCAGCACTTCTGGAATTTACACATCTGAAATAAAGCTGTTTGTTTTCAATGTTGATTTCTATTTTCACATAAGACTCTCCTCCACTGAGATCTACACTGTGCTTCACCGCATTTTCCACGAAAGTGGTAAACAGATTGGGAGGAACAAAAGTACTGTTGATTATTCTTTTATCGACATCTGCATGAATATCAAAAGAGAAATTATCACGTCTTATTTTTTCAAGGTTTAAAAAGTTGGACAGAAAATCAATTTCTGAAGTTAGTAACGTTTTTTCTTCACTGTTTTCATAGAGCTGGTATCTGAGAAATTCAGAAAGCTTTACAATGACTACTGAAGCTTTTGCCGGATCTGTTCTTATCAATGCTTTGACATTATTGAGCATATTGAACAAAAAATGAGGGTTGATCTGGTTTCTCAGTTCATTTAGTTCCATGCTCATCGTAAGATTGCTCAGTTCATTGATCCTTTTATTGTCACTGATCCATTTCTGTAACAGTTTTATAGTGGTAGTAGTCATGATAATCGGAATACACATCAGAACTCCTTCATAAATTCCCCCTTTTTCATTTTCTCTAAGAATATTCTTCACTCTGAATTCTTCAAAGAAAAGTTTAAAACCATATCCGATAAAATTGAGCCCCATTATTCCCATCAGAACAAGCAAAGCAAGATAGGTGACATATTTTGTTTTAAAGAAAAACCGCGGAACCAATACATATATATTAATGTAAACCATTGTAATCAGAACCGTGTATACAAAGAATAAAACATAATACTGATAGATCCCTGCATACCAATGCCAGAACCTCGCACTATAGATTAAGACGAAAAAGAAGATCAGAAACAGCAAATGTCTTCGGAATCCATACTTCGCTTCCACCAGAAAATCCATTACAAAGGTTTCTTCAAATTTCCACGGGCTGTATTTCATGTGATAGACTCATTTTATGATTAACAAAAATAGACAATAACGTAAATTACAACTATTTTATTATACAAAACCTGCATTTTTTTATACCAATTATCAGCTTCCCGGATTTTGTATAAAATACCAGCCGTTTCGTATAAAAACAAATTCACATGCTGCTTTTCTCTATTCCTTTGTACTGTAAAATGAACCCATATGGAATTAACAGCTTTTCACGAACTGACTCAGGAAATATCACTAGAATGCTTTTTTATGACAGAATCTCAACAGGAAGAAAAAGTAATACAGCTCATTGATTTACATCATTTCGTAGAATGTTTTGATCCGAGAATGAAAATTCTCAGCTACCTCCATCATCCTATTAATATTGTGGAGCAGAACGGAGATAAAAAAGGAATTCTGTTTTGTGATCTCAAGCATTCTGCTGTACCTGACAGCAATGCTTCTGAGGAGTTCAGAAGAAGATACAACCTTTCAGAGCTCTGGTTTGTTTTTGTAGAAGAAACTTTTGTAGCAGATACTTCCGGCTATACGGATGCTATTATTGAAAACAGCCTGGACATCTTCTATGACAGGATTTTTACATTCAGTTTTTTCCAATCTGTAATTCAACCTTTAAAATAAACTGCCCATGAAAACATTGAGAAGAATGCTTGTACCGCTGGCAATCCTTCCTTTTAAAAACATTATTTATGCCCAGAAAAAGGACAGCATTCCGTTGAAAGTCCGTGCTTTTTTTGCGGATAAAATTCCACAGGCGCGAAATTTCAATCTTGAATATACATTCGTTACTCCATCCTCTTTCTCTTCACAACTTCAGGGAAAGAATCTGCCGGATAACAAGATGAAAAGTTTTCAGCAAGTGAAAGCAGATGCCAATGTTTACTTTATCAAGAACAGAAGCTGGCTTTTGAGCACAGCCTTGAGCTATCGCTACACTTCAATCAGAAATGAAAATTCAGTCATCCCTGGAACTGCAGGTGAAGAAAACTTCCATTATCATTCAGAAGCCATCAACCTGAGTTATTTTTCAAGATTGTTTAAAAAGACTGCTATTTACTCAGCAAGTATTTCTACGGATGGAAGTGATCAGCATTTTGAACGTATCAGAGGATTGGTTACGGCTTCATTGATTTTAAAAGCAACTCCAAAAACAAAAATGAGTATCGGACTGGCTGGTATTATTGACCCAAGCTCTCAAATTCCGATATTGCCTATTTTCACTTATGAAAACAGGTTCAATAACGGATGGGTACTGGATATCCTGCTTCCGAAAAAAGTTTTGGTAAGAAAAGATATTGCTGCAAACGGAAGGATATCTTTGGGAACGGAGATGGATAATACTTCTTTTTATACGTACCGAAATAATAATACGTATGAATTCCGGCAGGTCGCTCTTAATTCAGGGGTTATCTATGAGCACAATCTTGGAGGGAATTTCATAGGGACTTTTAAAACTGGGCTCAGAGCCAATATTAATTCAAGGGCTTTTAACAAGCAGGAATCCTTTAATGATTATATATGGAAAGGAACTTATAAACCTTCCTTCTATTTCAATGTCGGGATTTCTTATAATCCTTTTGAAAGACGAAGAGTAAAATAAGATCAATCAGTCAGTCAATTTAAAAGTTTTCTAACTCATTATCAGGATCTGAAAAAAAATATTAAAAAAAAATAAAAATTTCTATCTATCGGGATTTAACCATTCATCCAAAATACAATC
The DNA here is from genome assembly GCF_949767875.1 of Chryseobacterium sp. IT-36CA2. Lineage (NCBI taxonomy): Bacteria > Pseudomonadati > Bacteroidota > Flavobacteriia > Flavobacteriales > Weeksellaceae > Chryseobacterium > Chryseobacterium sp. IT-36CA2. Next base: position 801,597 of record NZ_CATKPG010000020.1, read on the forward strand.
AAAACCCCAGAAAACATAAATTAAGAATATTCTCATTCATGAAGAATCTATTACCACTTATGAAGATGGCTTATGAAAATGATTTCGAGATTTCCCTCTAAGAATTGAATAAAATTGAATATGGCAGTACCTAAACAGATATTTCAGACTTTTATAACGAAAAAACTTCCTCTGATTACGCGTTATCATATCTGGAATATGAAAAGAAAGAATCCGGAATACAAGTATTACTTTTATGACGATCAGGATATAGAAAAGTTTCTCACAGAAGAATTTCCACCCGAATATATTGAGACGTATCGTAAACTGAGAATCGGTGCTTCAAAAGCTGATTTTTTCAGATATGCTGTTTTATATAAGAAAGGAGGTGTATATCTGGATATTGACAGCAGTATTATCAGACCGTTCAGACAATTGATTAAGGATAATGATGAAGCTGTAATCAGTGCAGAAAGACACGAAAATCTGTATGTTCAATGGGCACTTATTTTCAGTAAAAATCATCCTTTTCTCAAGAAAACATTAGAATTGATGATGGATAATATAAACAGCCACCGCTATCCCCATAATATACATGCTACAACAGGTCCTACTGTATTTAGCAATGGAATCAGACAGTCATTAGAGGAAAATCCTGCAATTCCCTTTAGATTATTTAATGGTATTGAATTTCGTGGATTCTTGAAGTTTAAATATAAACTGGGAAAGTTTTTTTTATACAAAACAAGGTCTCAACATTGGAAAAAGATGGAAAAACATCAGGAGATTATTTTTTAATGAGTACCCATTTTTGAAAATACATTAATAATAATCACTCCGATAATAATCAAAGCAATACCAATAATGGCAGGCAAATCAGGAACCTGTTTGAATGCTATTACCCCAATCATCGTTATAAAGACAATGCCTACTCCCGACCAGATGGCATAGGTAATTCCTACCGGAATCTGGCGAAGGGTAAGACTCAGAAAATAAAAGGCACAAACATATCCGATGACGGTTACTACAGATGGCCACAGTTTGGAGAATTCCTCAGATTTCTTCAGGAAAGTGGTAGCGATGATCTCAAATACGATAGCCAAAGCAAGAAAAATGTAACTGCGTCCCATAAATTTATTCTTTCTACAAAAGTAACGAAAGCACATTGGTACTTCCAAAAAGGAACCGAATATGATCGTTTCTTTATTCTCAAGAATTCAGAAATTTCTCTCCTTTCTAATGCTTTGTGAAAAACCTTTTTTTTAATCTCAATAATCTGATTTTATTATACACAGGTGCTTAGAATAATTTAAGCACTTCATTTTCAACTATATTGATCATTTAAGCGTGCCAAAAAACAGGTCTTTGTATCAACTTATTTTTCTGTCATGACATAAAATCACTATTTCCCCATGTCATGAAATGTGACATCTGACAAAAATTCCCAGGTAAAAATCAGGATGAAAAATAAGTTTTCTTAACATAAAAATCCATTTCAGGTTAAAATTAAAGTTCACAAAATACACTTTACAGCAATATTATGCTAAGCATTATTTATTATTTGTTTTATCAACTCCAATATAGAAGTCGAGAAACGGTTAACGTTTTAATAAAATTTTATAGAGAGAATAATAAAAGTATTAATAAATTTTCAATAATGTATTAATTTAATGTAAATAAAAATTCACCAATAAATGAACAACCACCATCGTAATACACTGATATACATCATAACTATTTACTTTGGCACGTGATTTGAAAGTAGTAATATTGCAATTGAAAGATTGATAAAAAAAAGTCAAATAATTAAAAATAATATAAAATGGTAATTTATATCGGTATCGCAACAGGTTTAGTAGTAATCGCTTCCTATTTCATGACAGTAAGAAGAGAAAGAAACTAATTTTAAAATAAATAAGCCTATAGAATATCTATACTAATTATATTGTTTTATGTTTTTAGTCTGAGAGATCAGATTGCTCTTTTACCATCGGGTAAAAGAGCCCAAAAACATAAGCAGAAAGATCTTAGTTTCATAACAAATTTTAATATCCAAATGAGAAAAGCCGGTCGCAAGTCTGGCTTTTCTTTTTTTATCGGGTATTTTCTGAAAGAGTTTATTGTTTTGATCATAGATTTTCACAGATGTTTTCTAATATTAACATCTATCTCTCATTCATCATTTATAATTCACTTTCCGCTGGACCAGATGTTTATTATTATTCAGGATTTCCTCCGGCATTCAATAAAGCTTTATCTTTGCTTATTCAATAATCCTTTTAAACGTCATTATGAATCTGTACAACCTCATTATTCAGGATAAAGAACAGGTAAGCCTTAACGAGGTATTTCTCAATACAAACAACAGGGATCAGCTTGTACAGCTTATCAAGGAACATAGCTACATCAAAGAACTGCAGGAATACGGTCTTCCGGTTAATAATAAGATTTTATTACAGGGAAGTTCAGGATGTGGAAAAACAATGACTGCAAAAGCTATTGCTAACGCTTTAGGAAAAAACATCATGATCCTGGATCTGAGCAATATTGTTTCATCACGAATCGGCGAAACATCTCAAAACATCAAAATGATCTTTGACAAAGCAGGACGTGAAAGGTCTGTACTTTTTCTTGATGAATTGGATCAGATTGGGAAAGCAAGAGGCAGTGATGATAAGGATGTGGGCGAAATGAGAAGACTGGTGAATACTCTGATTCAACTGATTGATTATTATCCTGAACATTCACTTTTGCTTTGTGCTACCAACCATCCTGAGATTATTGACACAGCCCTTTTAAGACGTTTCCAGTTGAAAATCAATTACGAAATGCCTTCTGACGAAATTCTGGATACGTTCTACGATCAATTGCTGGCAAAGTTTCCTGAAGAGATGAGAACGGTTGAAAGAAAATATTCTATTTCTTTTGCCGAAGCTAAAGATTATGCTTTAACGGCTGTGAAAGCTGCTTTAATTAACAAACTGGAAGCCAAGGAAATCATTCCATCATGAAAGAAGATATTCTCCACAATCTCGCTGTCATCCACGAACGGATAAAAAATGCCTGTGTAAAGTCCGGAAGGAACACTGATGAAGTAAAATTATTACTGGCAACAAAAACCGTCTCCGCAGAGCGTATAAAAATCGTACTTGAACATGGGCATACCTTAATCGCTGAAAACAAAGTACAGGAATTGAAGGAGAAATATGATGATCTGATGAATATTCCTCATGAAAATCATTTTATAGGCCATCTTCAGACTAATAAGATCAAAGATATTCTAAAGTATAATGTTACATGCGTTCAGTCTTTAGATCGTCTTGAGCTGGCTGAGAAACTTCATCAAAGGCTTTTAACTGAAAACAAAACGATGGATGTTTTAATTCAGGTGAATACTTCCAATGAAGAAAGTAAATTCGGAGTTGATCCCAGTGAAGCCATTGAACTTATCAGAAAAGTCTCCCACTACTCTACTTTGAAGATAAAAGGACTAATGACAATCGGTTTATTCAGTGCCGAGAACGAGAAAGTAAGAAGATGTTTTAAGATACTGAAAAATCTTCAGCAAGACATTATCCAGGAAAATATTCCCAACATAGAAATGAAAGAGCTTTCTATGGGAATGAGCGGCGATCTGGAAACAGCTATTGAAGAAGGTGCTACCATTGTACGGGTGGGAACTGCTGTTTTTGGAGCGAGAATCTACCCGGACAGCTATTATTGGGATGAAGGAAAAACAAATAACTAAGCTTAAAATTGTATGCTTCAATTTACTTATACTTTTGAAAGAGAAATAAAAGAAGGTAAAACATTGAAAAATGTTACTGATGCAGTACGCAATTCATTAATGGAAAGAGAATTGGAGGACACTATCCTTGCTGACAATATTATTATAGGTAAAGACAGACTTTTTAAACTTGATTTTTCAAGCAAATCACCATTAATCTTCTCGCCAGGTAAAGAATTCTTCAACTACAACGAAAATACAAGAATTCTTACTTACAAAATTGAAGCATTATATCCCATTCTGTCTTCCTTGATCTATTCCACTGTACTTTTTCTCATTCTACACTTTCTGGTACAACATCAGGTTATTGAAATCGTTATTGCCTCTCTATTTTTCTTTATTAATATCATTATGAATTATTGCCATTATCTTTCAGTAATGGATAAAATTTCCAAAAGCTTAAATGAGAATTAAGGTGTAAAACAGTTTCGTTTTATAGTCTACAAATCCGGTATACTTTTTGATATAAACATTTCATAACCAAACAAATGCATTTATGAATAAAAAATTACTATCGGTATGTCTATTGATGACATTATTATTCTTTTTTTCATGTGAAAAAGAAAACCCACAGATAAAAAGTGGAATTTCAATTGAAACTACTTCAATTATAACCTGCGTTACCCTGGGCGTAGCCATTTTGCTGGCTTATAGCTTTAAAAGAAGATAACAAACTGGAATTTAAATACTAAGACACCTCTCAATTTTTGGGAGGTGATTTTTATTTTAAAAACAAGAATATAATTGATTGCCCCCAGCTAGAGATTGCTTCATGAACTACGTTCGAAAACCCTAAGTTTTTGCTCGCAATGACAATAAAAAAATAAAATTCAGTCTCGATATTGAGAGGGATTTGTTATATTCAACATATAAAATGCTTCCCAATTTATGACCCATACCAATATCCTTGAAAAATGCCTGCCCGATTTTGGAAAAGAACTGATTGCAGAAATTGAAAAATTCGGAATCATCAAAACATTTTCCACTGATGATTTTATCGTAAAACAAGGGCAGTTGATCCGCTATTTGCCCATTGTTTTGGAAGGGAATGTAAAAGCATATAGTGAAGAAGACGGCACACAGTTTTTGCTGTATTTTATTCAGCCGGGATCGTCCTGTATTTTTAGTTTTGTCCATCTATTCAATCAAAATCCTATTGATTTTTCTGCTATTCCGGAAGGTAAATCAACCATTCTGCTTATTCCTATTGATAAGGCGAAAGAATGGCTCGTCCGCTATCCATCCTTCAACAATTTAATTATTGCTGAATTTCAAAAGCATTACAATGACCTGCTCCATACCACTAAACAGATTATCTGTTACAAACTTGAAGACAGGCTTTGGGATTATTTAAAAACAAAAGCAAAAATTTCCGGAACTTCTGAACTCGCCCTATCCCATCAAAGTATTGCCGATGATCTTGGTACAACAAGGGAAGTAATATCAAGGCTGATGAAAAAAATTGAGCTGGATAAAAAATTAATACAGGAGAATAGAAAAATAAAATTACTGATCAGTGACTTTTGATACTCATATTGAAAATGATGACTTTTATATTTGTGGTATAGAATAAAAATCAAATCTAATAGAAACATTAAAAATAATACAATGAGTGAACCAGTTCAACTAGTCCCAAACAATTCTTTACTAACCAAAACACCTGAAGAGGGACGACAATTAGCCGTAAAAATGGCCAGATTAATTATTAAAGCAACACAACCCGATGCAGCGGTTCGTGAAAAACTACGCCCCGTATATGCAGAAGACGCCTCCATGCTGATTGCGATTGGACAAACTGTTGCTACTGAATTTGCTACTATTGCTGCCGCCAATAATTATTGGAAATAATTTGAAATTGCTTCATGAGCTACGTTCAAAAACCCACAGTTTTTGCTCGCATGACTATAAAAAACAAAAATCCCTCTCATTGCTGAAAGGGATTTTTTATAGCTAAAAAACTAAGAATTACATATAAGCTTCAATAGGCTCACAAGTACATACTAAGTTTCTGTCTCCGTAAGCTTCATCTACTCTTGATACAGAAGCGAAGAATTTGTGGTCTCTTACCCACTCCAGCGGATAAGCTGCCTTTTCTCTGCTGTATGGTTTATCCCAAGAATCAGAGATTACCAGTTGTTCTGTATGAGGAGCGTTTTTCAATACGTTGTTTGCAGCATCTGCCTCTCCATTAGCAATTTCATCGATTTCTTTTTTGATAGAGATCAATGCTTCTGCAAAACGGTCAATTTCAGACTTGCTTTCAGATTCTGTAGGCTCAATCATCAATGTACCTGCAACCGGGAAAGAAACGGTAGGAGCATGGAAACCATAATCCATTAATCTCTTAGCCACATCAGCCACTTCAATTCCTAAAGATTTGAACTGACGGAAATCTACGATACATTCGTGAGCTACTCTTCCGTTTTCGTTTGAATATAAGATTGGGAAATGCTCTGCTAAAATTTCTTTCAGGTAGTTAGCATTCATGATTGCGTGTCCTGTAGCTTTTTTAAGACCTTCAGTTCCTAACATTTTAATATAAGAATAAGAAATGTTAAGAATCAATCCTGAACCGTATGGTGCAGCAGAAATACCTTCGATAGCTTCTTTAGACCCTATTCTGATATTTGCGTTAGAAGGAAGGAAAGGTACTAAGTGTTTAGCAACACAGATTGGACCTACTCCAGGACCTCCTCCTCCGTGAGGAATTGCAAAAGTCTTGTGAAGGTTAAGGTGACAAACGTCTGCTCCGATGTTTCCAGGACTTGTAAATCCTACCTGAGCGTTCATGTTTGCACCATCCATATATACTTGTCCTCCGTGTTCGTGGATAAGGTTGGTAATTTCTTTAATGTTAGCATCAAAGAATCCGTAAGTAGAAGGATAAGTGATCATTACAGCTGATAAGTTTGCTGAATGAAGTTCTGTTTTAGCTTTAAGATCTTCGAAGTCGATTTCCCCGTTTTCAAGGTTTTTCACGACTACGATTTTCATTCCTGCCATTGCGGCAGAAGCTGGATTTGTTCCGTGAGCAGACTGAGGAATCAATACTACATTTCTGTGGTGGTCTCCTCTTGAAATATGGTATTCTCTGATTACCATTAATCCTGCATATTCACCCTGAGCTCCAGAATTTGGCTGAAGAGAAGTTCCTGCAAAACCTGTAATTTCTGCTAAGTCTTTTTCTAATTCTCGGATCATTTCCTGATATCCTTCAGCCTGGTTTACAGGTACAAATGGGTGAACTGCACCCCAGTTTTCCCATGAAAGTGGTAACATTTGAGTTGCTGCGTTCAGTTTCATCGTACAAGATCCTAAAGAAATCATTGAATGAGTCAATGATAAATCTTTTCTCTCAAGACGCTTGATATAACGCATCAATTCTGTTTCCGTATGGTATTTGTTGAATACAGATTCTGTAAGAATTTCGTCTTTTCTTAAGTTTTCTTCAGGAATACTGTATCCTTCTTTGATTTCTAATTTGAAGGTCTGCTTATCTTTAAACTGAGCGAAAGAGGCCATCAGATAATTTAATTTCTCTAATGTTGTACTTTCGTTGATCGCAATACTTACTACCCCTTCTGTGAAATAGTTAAGGTTTAGTCTGTGATCAAGCATCAATCTTACCAATTTTGCTTTCTCCTCTTCAGGCATCGTGATCTTTACTGTATCGAAGATAGGCTCTTCTACTACCTGATATCCTAATGCTTTAAGACCATTTTTCAAAGCATTTGCCTTAAAGTGGATCTGATCTGCGATATAGTTCAATCCTTTTGGACCATGGTAAACAGCATACATACCTGCCATTACAGCTAATAGAACCTGAGCTGTACAGATATTTGAAGTAGCTTTTTCTCTTTTGATGTGCTGCTCTCTGGTCTGTAATGCCATTCTTAATGCACGTCTTCCGTACATATCCTGAGAAACCCCGATAATTCTTCCAGGAATATCTCTTTTATAATCTTCTCTACAAGCAAAGAAAGCTGCGTGAGGACCTCCGTATCCTAATGGAATACCAAATCTTTGGCTAGTTCCTACCGCACAGTCAGCTCCCATTTCTGCAGGAGACTTTAGTTTAACCAAAGCCATTGGATCACAAGCAACTGCTACCTGAAGATCAAGTTTTTTGTATTCTACGATATCTTCAGTATAATCCAGAACGATTCCATTTTTACCAGGATATTGTAATAAAACTCCATAATAAGATCCATCAAACTGGTGTGTTTTGTGATCTCCTACTACGATTTCTATTTCTAAACCTTCAGCTTTTGTTTTTAAAACAGAAACTGTTTGAGGAAGTACAAGGTCAGAAATAAAGAATTTGTTAGCTCCTGCTTTCTTCTGATCTTTCGTTCTGTTGTTGAAGAACATATGCATTGCTTCAGCTGCAGCAGTAGATTCATCCAAAAGTGATGCATTGGCTAATGCAAAACCTGTAAGATCGCATACTACAGTCTGGAAATTAAGAAGAGCTTCAAGTCTACCCTGTGCAATTTCTGCCTGATAAGGTGTATAAGCAGTATACCAGCTAGGATTTTCAAAAATATTTCTTTGGATTGCTGAAGGCAAAAGTGTATTATGGTATCCAAAACCGATATAACTCGTATAATCTGTATTTTTTGATGCCAATTCTTTTGAATGGTTCAACATTTCGTATTCAGAAAGTGGTTCCGAGATCTCAAGATCTTTCTCTAAACGGATAGAAGATGGGATGGTTTGAGAAATTAACTCTTCAATACTAGAAACGCCAAGTTTTTCCAACATCGCCTGCTTATCGGCTTCATTAAGGGAAATGTGACGGCTCACAAACTGTTCTGTATTCATTTTTATTTATTAGATTTTGTTTGTAAAAAAGATTCGTAAAATTACGATTTTTTAAGCGATTTCACAACATAGAAAAAAGTCAGATATTTTCTTAAAAACTCTTAAAATTTTGGGATAAAGTCTTTTTAAATGTTAAAAAATAAAAATAACTATATCACTGTTTGATGAATTTCATTTCAGAAAAATTAATTTTTAAAGAATATTCATTTTATTTTCTATCTATTTTTCTGGTTTCTATCTTCTAAATACCCCTTAAAAACATTAAAATTTTCGCTTAAGCCATTTCCAGCAGCATTTGTACATTCGCTCAAACAATCACAGCAAGGTGAGAAAAAATTGTTTTAAACTATGAAAATTTAAAAATTAATCACTGAAAAATTCAATTTCACATGAGAACATAATTTATATACCATACCAATAGATTACGCAGATGATGAAAAAAAAAATGAGCAGGCATACCATGCCCGCAATGATCACTATTGTTTTGATTTTATTTCAGGCAAAGGCAAATGCCCAAATAGCTATAGTAAATACAGAACCAGATTCTTCGGGAAGAAAATGGTCAGTTTATCTAAAAGGATTTGTACAGGCAGATGCTATGCTGGATTTTCAGCAAGTGGGAGCTAAAGACGGTATAGTTGCTCCTTCTATTGTAATTCCCCAGCACAATTCAATGTCCAGCTATTTTAGTATAAGACAATCACAAGTGGGGCTAGGTTTTAAACAGACAGATAAAGATGGAGGGTCACCGATTTCTGCTTATGTAGAAGTTGATTTATACGGATCTAACGGAACTACTTCTCCAAGATTAAGACATGCATATGTTCAATGGAAAAAATGGTTAATAGGCCAAACATGGAGTAATTTCAGTGATGCAGAGATTTTCCCCAACATATTTGATTTCAACGGAGCCAACGGAGCAATACTTAACCGTTCCATGCAAGTTCGTTACACTGAAAAACTTTCTGATAAAGAGACTTTATCTTTCTCATTGGAAGATCCGGGAAAAGTAAGTATGACAATACCAGGTAATCATCCTGAATGGAAGAAAAAAAGCATGATCCCAATTGTAACGAGTATGTATCGTTATGGAAATACCAAAGATTATGTAAAGTTAGGAGGTACACTATCTCCTGTTAATTATGAGAATCAGGAAAAAGGGTATACGAAAATAGGATTTGGAGGAATTATTTCACTTAGAAAATATGTAAATAGTTTTGATAATTTCAGATTTCAGACTTCATACGGAAAAGGATTTGCAAGGAACAATCTTGTTTTGAGCGGAGAAGGTTATGATGCTGTTTTAGATCCACAGAGCAATACAGCAGAAACGTTAAGCCTTTTCAATATAGTAGGAATTTATGAACATTGGTGGTCTCCTAAATGGAGTTCAGTCGTTTATTATAGTTATTCGCAGGTAGGTTCCAATTCGATGGTTACCAATAGCATGACGAAACGTTTTCAGAATGCGGCAATCAATCTTATTTATAAGCCTTATAAAAATCTGAGAATGGGTATGGAAGGAAATTATGCAATGACTGAAAATTTTGGAGATATAAAAGCTAATGCCTTCAGGTTGCAATTTTCAACTTCATTTTCATTTAAATAATGTCCCAATTGCAGGTCTAATTTTCAGACCTGCAATTTTTTATGAAAAATTATTAATTATATTTATTCTAAATTAATATATTTGCAGCATGAATATGATTGTCCCATTTAAAGTTCCGCCTTTGGCGCCTTACTCATTCAATAACGAAGAGATGTTCTGTGAAAAGAAGTCTTGCTGCAAAAAGTTCAAGAAAGGAAAAAGATGTAAAAAGTGCCCTGGAAGAAAGAAAATGGCATAATCAGCTGAAATTTCTGATCAGCATATAAATAGCAATTGCTATAATGATAATTCCCCAGATCAGCATCATTATTTTAGGCTGACCTGTTTTATTGATTCTTGTTGTCGGTTGTGGTTTAAACATTTCCTCCACCGCATTTTTGAATTTTTCAGAATCATTTTCAAAAACTTCTGTAATAGTAATTCCCTGAACTACGGTTTTGTGCAAAAGTGAATTGGTTACATGAAGCAGAAGCTGGAATTTTCCTTCTTTAAATTCTGTGATCTTAAAGATCCTCTCCCCATAAGGCTTTTCTAATCCGAAAGGCAATATTTTCACCACATCGGCATTACTCGTCTGCCAGTTGATGATAATCTCCTCTCCTTTTTTCGCATGAATTTTATTCGCTGTAAAAGTTTTGATTGCAGGTGGAATATTATACCTGAAACTTCGCTGATGATTTTCCAGATTTTGATCATAAGCACGTCTTCTGACAGAATCACTCAATGTTTCATAAGCTTCCTGAATCTCACGGAAACGGTCTGCAAAAAAATCGTCATTGTCATTTTTATCAGGGTGATATTTTAAAGACAGTTTTCGATACGCTTTTTTGACGTCTTCTTCAGAAGCATCCTGGGAAATACCGAGAAAATAGTAGTAATCTTTCATTGAGCATTACAAAAATAAGGATTTATTTTTCTTTGTGTCTGATATTTATTACAAAAATTTAGCTGGAAAACAGGTGTGAAAGTCATAGCGAATCAAATATGAAGCAATCTCAATATATACTTGTCATTCCAGGCAAAGCAAGGAATCTCAGCCTACAAGAAAAAAAATAAATGTCTTTTCAGATGACATTTATTTTTAAATAAAAATTCCGGCTCGGGAAGCAAAGCTTCCCGAGCCGGAATGTAACAATTTCAATTTAGTTTTTACTTTTCTTATGCTTCGCAGGTATTATCCTTTTTGCAGCATCTTGAATGGAATTCTTTTTTGAATTTTCCTTTCAGTTCCTGATAATCCTCATCATTCATGTCTCTGATCTTATCTGCCAGTCCGAAAGGTGACTTTTCTTTGATTCCATATTCATCAAAAATACCTTTGATAAATCTTTTTCTTTGTATTGCTTTTTTAGCGATTAAGGCTACACCTACTACGGCTAGTGCTCCAAGAGCTCCTTTTAATGCTGAATTTTTCATTTTTTCAAAATTTTAAATTTTACTACTTCTTGTTTTTTATAGAGACGAATGAATTCTAATTTTACTTTACTACTTCTTTAAAAATTTCAAATTATTCGTTGTTTCTGTTGAAGAATCCCCCTGAGCATTTATTTCTCCATACTTCTTTGAATTTTTCTCTTTCCTCCGGTGACCAGCTTTCCATTTTCTCTCTCATTTTTCTTTCTTTGAAGTCTTTCATTCCTTTTCCAAAATGGAAACCTCCAAAAAGAATTTTGCTTAGGATCAGTATTCCCATTGCCTGCCAGAAACTAATCGTTTTCACTCCTAAAATCTCCGGAAGAAGGCAATTCCAAAGCAGCATTACAATCCATGTAACTGCGGCTAAAATTAATGGCGGACATAACAATAAAAAAATCCAACCTTTTTTGTGTTTATGATTCATAATTTCTTTTTCTAACTTTTTAAATCTTCGTATAACTTTCTCAGCCTGTTTCTCAAGTGCTTCACAGCATAGTTTTTTCTACTGATGATCGTTTTGATGTTTTCTCCCTGTTCATCAGCAATCTCCTGGAGTGTTTTGTCGTTCAGTTCATTTTCTACGTAGACCAGCCTTTGTTTTTCGGGAAGTTCATCCAATGCTTCAAACAGTTTTTTCCAGATCTCATCCTGAAACATCTTCACTTCAGGGCCTGCACTCTCATCCAGCAAAAGAATATCCTTGATAGAAAAACTGCCGTCTTCATCTTCATACACAAAATCTTCAAGATTTTCTGTTTTCTTTTTACGGTAACGGTCTGTAATTTTATTCGCCGTTACTCGGTATAGCCACCCACCAACATTTACGATCTCCGAAATATTCGTAAGGCTACTGAACTGATACCACACTTCCTGAAGAATATCTTCCGCATCCTCCGTATTTTTCACTTTCGGACGGATATAAGACATCAGCTTCCCTCCGTAGTTGGAAACGGTCTGCGAGATGATACTTTCTTTCTCTTTCTGTGGCATTGTTATTTTTTCGACAACCTCCATATTGCTATGACGGCTGATCTTTTAGTTTTACTTTAATAAATTTAAAATATTTTTCCCATAATTCAATTTTTCTTTTATCCATCAATGTTTTTTTATGTCATGAATGATAATTGATAAATGATGAGTGATGAGTGATAAACGGTGAAAGTATTGACCTAAGAGACATTTCAATATACAATAGTATTAAATAGTGTTGTCGGGATTGGCTCAAATAAAAAAACGGAAGGCTTCTGCCCTCCGTTTCCATCGTTATAAGATTAATAGTTTATTTATTAAAATTTTCAGCAAAGAATCCTAACATATATTTATACAGTTCTATATTGTTTTGTTCTTTTCTAAATCCATGCCCTTCATCATATTTTACCATATAAGGTGTTTCAAATCCTTTGGCACGCATTGCCTTTACTATTTGGTCGGATTCATTAATATTGACTCTCGGATCATTGGCTCCTTGTACTACAAACAATGGCTTCTTTATTTTATCAATCTGGAAAACAGGAGAAACTTCTTTTGCAATTTTAGCTTCTTCGGGATTATCCAGATCGTACCAGATTTGCTTCACCTGTTCTTTGTAAGGTTTCCAGTATTCTGGAAATGAATTGAAGAAGGTGAAAATATTGGATACTCCTACGTAATCTACACCGCAGGCATAAAGATCTGGAGTTTTGATAAGTCCCATCAGTGTTGCATAACCACCATGACTGGCTCCATAAATGGCGACTTTATCTTTATCTACCCACCCTTGTTCAATAGCATATTTTACTCCGTCTTCCATATCATCCATTACCTGTCTGCCGATTTGCTTATATCCTGATTTCTGAAATTCTTTTCCATATCCTCCGGAAATCCTGAAATTCACATGAAGTGTGGCATATCCCCTACTTGCAAAAAGCTGGTCTTCGGGACTGAATCCCCAGCTATCTCTGATTCCCTGAGGGCCACCGTGAGGATTAGCAATCAAAGGAACTTTTTTGCCTTCCAAGCCGACTTTTGGCAAAGTAATATAACCATAAATGGTCAAACCATCTCTGCTTTTGAACTCGATTGGCCGCATCTCTGCCATATCTTCTTCTCTCAGTTGAGGCATAAGATCATAAAGAAGCTTTATCTTTTTTGTTTTAGTGTCATATTCATAATACTTACCAAATAACCTATCGCTGCTAACTTCAATAAGAAGCTTATCTTCATTATCATCGGAAGATACCACAGAGAACTGCTTATCTCCAAACTCAGATTTTAATCTAACATAAACTTCTTTATAAAATTCACTTACCGGAATTGTTTCATCTTTAATTCCATTGTAACTGATATAATCTAATTCGTAATTCCTGTTTTTTCTAGCGACACGTATTGAGCTTACATCAAAGGTAGGGTTTGAATAAATTTCTTTGATTACTGCATTTTTCTTCAGATCAAATAAAACAATTCTTGATTTATCACTATCTAAATCCATAGCTACATAAGCTTCATCCTTATTTTTAGAATGACTATTAAACTTTATAATATCAAAAGTATCTTTCCAATCTGTTGATTTAAGAAGATTGAATTTACCTGTTTGCAGGTTTTTATAATAGATTTTTGTCGTCAGCCCGTTTTCAAGAACAGTATATCCTCTCAAGTTACCATTTTTATCAAAAATATAATCATTGATAGGATTTTTAGGATCTTTATTCTCAAATAGTTGAGTCATTTCTCCCGTTTTGCAATTGATTCTAAAAGGTTCATAAATTTGTTTATTATTCTTATTCATGGTAACAATAACAAAATCCGTATCTTTTATTATTGTGACAGATCCACCAATCTTAACTCCCTCGAATGGTGTAAGATCTTTTAGATTATTTCCATCTGTATCCACAGCGTACAAGTGAAGATTTTCATTACCAGCCTTATCCTGAACGTAGAAAAGGCGGTTTTTATTAAGCCAGCCATAAACTAAAATAAGTTCATCTTTTTCCACAATTGCTTTTGTAATTTTTCCTGTTTTCAAATCTTTTACATAGACATGGTTTTTACTGGTTTGATCCTTTTCCATATAAGAAAGATACTGACCGTCTGGAGAAAGCTGAAATGCCGATGCTTTCGGTCTTGCAAAGTAATCTTCCACTTTGTACTTAAAATTTCCTTTATCAAAAGAAATAAGTTTTTCAAGTTCCTCTCTGGAAGACGGAAGAGTGTTATCTCCGGGTAATTTTGCCTGGTTTTGCGCTTTGATAGCTATTACACAGAATATGATCTGAAAAGCTGTCAGTATTTTAGATTTTATAATCATCATTTGTATTTTTATTATTAAACAATTCTTTATTACTCAATTTATTAGTGCAAATTTCTTCCTAAAAAATTCAGATATGGGTTATCAGACTGTTACATAGTGTTAAATAATGTTATCATCATGTTTTCATGTTCCATAATATCTTAATTTCGATCTGTTAAATAATCCTATGAAAAAATTATTTGCCCAATATGGGAAAGCATTATTTATAATGACCAGTATTGTAGTTGTTACATTTCAGGGATACTGGCTATGGAATAATTTTAAGAATAAAAAGAAAGAATATCTGGATCAGACAAAGTTTGAAATGACACAGATACTGGTCAACCGGCTTGTTCAAAGCCTTCCTCTTTCTTCAAAGAAAAAAGATTCGATATTTGGATCAGAAAAAAGATATTATGAAGAAATCCGGTCTATCAATAATACCCGAATATTTACTACTACAACCCAAACTGTAAAGGCAAAAACTAAAACAAATACAAAGAATGACAGCCTTATATTTCATAAAAAAGAAGTAGATGCTACTTATAAAAACAAAATGGATTATATCCTATACACAGAGATAAAATCTGCTATTCCTGAGCTTGCCAATGAGAATATAACAGTTTATTTTCATGAAAATAAAAAGCTTATAAGAACTTATCCTATCGGCCGTGCAGTTCTAAAGAATGATACAACTGAACCGGTAGCATTATTAGATAACAAAAGTACTTACAGTATACATATTGAGCATTTATCCCGCATCATCATTGTCCACAAAATGCTTTGGTTTATCATATTTTCAGTATTTTATATTATTCTTTTTTTAGGAACAATGCTTATCCTTTTCCGAAATCTGGCTTTAAATCAGAAATTGCTGATAAACAAAGAAATTTTCACAAGAAATATGACCCATGAACTGAAAATTCCCATCTCAACACTCCTGATTGCAGCAGAAGGGCTTGAAAAATACAACATTGTCAATGAACCGGAAGGAGCCAGAAAATATGCGAAAAGTATTCAAAAAGCGAGTACTCAACTTTCTTTCCTTGTAGAAACAATTCTCCAAAATGCAAGAGCTGACAACAGCAGTGAAAAAGTAGACCTGACGGAGGTTAATTTATTAACTTTACTGGAAGAGGTACAAGAAATACTTTCAGGGATTATTCTGAAAAAAGAGGCGAAAATAATCGTAAAAAATGTTGATAACCGCATTCATATTAAAGGAAATTATGACCAGATGAAACAGGTATTTCTGAATCTTCTGGACAATTCATTAAAATATTCAGAAAAACCGCCCGTGATTATCATATCAATTAAACAGCTTAACAACCGTTTAAGGATAAGAATAGAAGATAACGGAATTGGAATTCCTGAGAAGCATTTTCAGGAAGTTTTCAAAGCTTATTTCAGAATTCCCAATGGAGATCTGCATGATGTAAAAGGTTTTGGGCTTGGTCTGAGCTTCGTCAAAAATTCTTTGAAAAAACAAAACGGAAACATACATTTTGTAAAGCCGGAATCTGAAGGCACTGTTGTAGAACTCAATCTCCCATTATATGAATCATAAGCTTAAAGTACTCTATTTAGAGGATGATCCGGACCTTGGTGAAATCACGACGGATATTCTTACTCGCGAAGGTTTTTTAGTGGAATGGGTAAATAATGGTCATGAAGGTCTGGAAGCAATAAACAGCCAAACCTTTGATATTGTGATCACAGATATTATGATGCCTCAGTTAGACGGTTATACTTTTCTGCAGACTTTAAGAGAGAACGGAAATACGATTCCTTTAATTTTACTTTCTGCCCGCGTTCTGACAGAAGATGTTTTAAAAGGGTTTGCTATCGGAGCAGATGATTATATGAGAAAACCATTCAGTGTGGAGGAGCTCATTGTAAGAATGAAAAAATTGTTAAAGGATGCTTCTCTTATCAGCCCGGTTATACATACTGTAGCTATAGGCAATTACCTATACAATCCTAATACTTATGAATTAACCCTGGAAGATCAATCTTATAAATTATCACCCAGATCTGGAGAAATTCTTTATCGTTTTGCCACGTATAAAAATGGTATCCTACCCAGAAAAGAAACTCTTATCGATCTTTGGGGAGATGATAATTTTTTTAACGGAAGAAGTCTGGATGTTTTCATATCAAAATTACGGAAGCAGCTGGCTGATGACCCTAGAATCAGCATCATCAATATTAGAGCCATAGGATATCGTTTGATAATAACATAGTTTTTACTGAATTGAAGGACGGCTTTCCGTCAAAATTTCAGATTTTAAAAATTACTGCTCATGTTTTCAATATATGACAATATGAATATAAGAATTTTCAAAAGGATCGAAAAAAATAAATGGATCATAACTTTACTTTTCATCAGGTAAAGATCTGGAATAAAAGACTCAATAAAGGTTATCATAGTGTTACACAGTGTTAAACAATGTTATCACCAATAAAAAAGCGGAAGACTTTGTCTTCCGCTTTCTATGATAGAATTACTTATTAAAATTTTCTGCAAAGAATCCTAACATCGACTTGTAAAGTTCTATTCTGTTCGGTTCTTTTCCAAAGCCGTGTCCTTCATCATATTTTACAAGATAAGGAACTTCAAAACCTTTGGCACGCATTGCTTTTACGATCTGATCAGATTCATTGATATTTACCCTTGGATCATTCGCTCCCTGTACCACAAATAGTGGTTTCTTAATTTTGTCAATCTGGAACACAGGAGAAACTTCTTTAGCAATCTTAGCTTCTTCTGGATTGTCCAGGTCATACCAGATCTGTTTTACCATTTCTTTGTATGGCTTCCAGTATTCCGGGAAGGAAGCAAAGAAGGTGAAAATATTGGAAACTCCTACATAATCTACTCCACAGGTATACAGATCCGGAGTTTTGATTAATCCCATCAATGTTGCATATCCACCGTGGCTTCCTCCATAGATAGCAACTTTATCTTTATCTACCCATCCTTGTTCAATGGCATATTTTACACCATCTTCCACATCATCCATGGCTTTTCTTCCGATTTGTTTGTAGCCGGCTTTCTGGAATGATTTTCCATATCCTCCTGAAATTCTGAAGTTAACCTGAAGCGTAGCATACCCTCTACTTGCAAACAATTGTGTTTCCGGATTGAATCCCCATCGGTCTCTGATTCCCTGAGGGCCTCCGTGAGGATTTACAATCAAAGGAACTTTTTTACCTTCCAGTGCAGCTTTAGGCAAGGTAATATATCCATGAATGGTCA
This sequence comes from Chryseobacterium sp. IT-36CA2, assembly GCF_949767875.1. Taxonomy (NCBI): domain Bacteria; kingdom Pseudomonadati; phylum Bacteroidota; class Flavobacteriia; order Flavobacteriales; family Weeksellaceae; genus Chryseobacterium; species Chryseobacterium sp. IT-36CA2. Next base: position 819,736 of record NZ_CATKPG010000020.1, read on the forward strand.
AGCCGTCTCTACTTTTAAATTCGATAGGTCTCATTTCAGCCATATCTTCTTCTTTCAGCTGAGGCATCAGGTTATAAAGAAGCTTGGTCTGCTTGGTTTTTGTATCATATTCGTAATACGTTCCGTAGAGTTTATCACTTCCTACAACAACCAACAGTTTATCATTATTATCATCAGAAGAAGCAATACCGAACTCTTTGTCTCCAAACTGAGATTTTAATTTGTCATGAATTTCTTTATAAAATTCACTTACCGGAACCGTTTCTCCTTTTACTCCTTCATAGCTGATGAAATCAAGTTCATAATTTCTGTTTTTACCGGCAGTGCTTATTGAACTTACATCATATACAGGATTGGAATACACTTCTTTAATCACTGCATTTTTCTTCAGATCATAGAGTACAATTCTTGCTTTATCACTATCAAGATTAGTTGCTACATAAGCTTCATCCTTATTTTTAGAATTTTCATTAAATTCTATAATACTGAAGGTATCGGACCAGTCTGCAGATTTAATCAGATTGAATTTTCCTGTCTGCAGGTCTTTATAATAGGTTTTTGTAGTTAATCCGTTTTCGAGAACACTATACCCTCTCAAATTTCCATCCTTATCAAAAAGATAGTCGTCAATAGGGCTATTAACATCTTTATTTTCATATAACTGGGTCATTTCCCCCGTAATATAATTGATCTTAAAAGGTTCGAAAATCTGCTTATTATTTTTATTGAGGGTAACGACAACAAAATCTGTATCTTTTATAGGAATGATTGACTGTACTTTTACTCCATCAAATGGGGTCAGATCCTTCTGATTTCCTCCATCAATATCCGTAGCGTATAAATGAATATTCTCATTCCCGCCTCTATCCTGCGTATAAAAAAGACGTTTTTTGTTCAGCCAGCCATAGCCTCTCACAAGGTCATCTTTTTCTACGATGGCTTTGGTAATTTTCCCTGTGCTAAGGTCTTTTACATATACGTGATTCTTTTTATCCTGATCTTTTTCTTTATAGGAAAGGTATTTCCCGTCAGGAGAAATTTTAAATGCTGAAGCTTTTGGTCTTGCAAAGTAATCTTCTACTTTGTATTTGAAGTTCCCTTTATCATAAGAAATAAGTTTCTCAAGATTGGCTTTGGAAGATGGTAAAGTAGGATCTCCCGGCAGTTTGGCAGTAGAGCTCTGTGCGTTGGTCATAATGGTAGATAGTACAATAAGAGCTGTACCAAAAATGTTGTGATTTAGGTTCATAACTTCTGTTTTTAAGGTTAAAGTTATATAGGCATTTAATTTTTATACAATAAAAAACAAATGCATTTATATAATAAGACATACCATACCCCTAAAACGTTACAGTATTTCTATCAATTAATGAAAAATTTATGATTTTATAAAAAAAGACAGTCTTATTGACTGTCTTTATATCTAATGCAAATAAATCCCAAAATACCATGTCCAGGCGATTAAGATAATCTGCATGGGAATCCTTTGATTGTAAAGGTATTTCATTCCCGGACCCGTGTAATCGGCTTTAAAAATATTAATCTTTTTTCTGGAAGAATTGATATTGGCTATAAAAACCAAAATATAAAAAATAATGAGGAAAATGGCTGTCAGTTCCCGAATAGCCGGAATCATAAGCCCAATTCCTGCTGCAATTTCCAGAACTCCCGTAAAGTATACCCAAAACATTTTTCCAGGCATAAAATCCGGGATCATCATGGCCATTCCTTTTTGAAACTTAAAATGAGAAAAGCCTGTAAATAGGATAAAAACAGCCATTCCCAGGTTTCCTGAAAATAGAAAATCCGGTTTTCCCTGAAACAGAAAAGTTCCCAGCAAAGCCAGAATAAATGTTGCGAAAAGTATAACGAGTAATTTCATTTTTTAGGGATTAGGTTTTAGGTGGCAGGTAGCAGTTCTAAACTTTGAATTTTGAATTCTTTATACTGAACCAAGGCTTATTCCTTCTGCAAGACTTTTTACGACCATTAATCCTTTCGTAAAGCCTGTATTGAGATGATCTTGCCATTCTTTTTCCACCTGAACTTCTGTATGGAGCTTTGTTTTCCCATCGAAATCTATCAGGAAATATTTTTCAAAGCTGCCACTCCATTCCATAACTTCTTTGCTCTGGGTATCCTCATGACCTTCTTTATCTACCATTCCCAGATGTTTGAACACGATCTGATTAGGCTCGTCCAGACTGTCTATGGTTGAAACCATTCCTTCACCATGAGCATTGAGAAAATAGGTCTTCCCTCCTACTTTCCAATCGGATTTCATGACAGATCCTGCACCGAAATATTTTGTCCATTCACTATATGTTTCAGGATTCCAGAGGATGTCCCACACTTTCTGCATGGGAGCATCAATTACTGTTTCGTATGATAAGGTTTCCATTTTTTTATTTTTTAGAGTGGAATAATTTACAGCTGATTTTCTGAAAGGTGCTTCACAATTGTCATTGCTTTTGGAAATTTCTCTTCAAAGAATTCTTTGAACTCTGCCGGAGTTTGAACCTCTGCTTTCAATAAAGTTCCTTCTTCGTTTTCCTCAAGAAAATAAGCTTCTGTAGCTTCTCCCCAATCCTGAGGAACTTCAATACCATCATAAATCTCTCCGAGATGTAGAAATTTTATTTCTTCATTAGGAATCACTTTTTCCACTCTGCTGTACATCCCATTATTTTTGGGATCAAGAAATTTGACGATATTATTCACTTCAAGAGTTCCTTCATAAAAAGAACCCTCTGTAAATGCTGTTGTCCATTGTCTGTAGGTAATATCTCCCCAAAGAACGCTCCATACTTTTTCTGGCTCAGCATTGATTTCTATTTCGTATGATAATTTTTCCATTTTTATTTTAGGTATTTGGTTATAGATAATAGATTGCAGGTGACTGGCTTGGTGTTTTGAGGATTTAGGGTGAGAAAATTCTAATTTCTAGTTTCTAACTTCCAGCTTCTTATCCTCCGACAAAGTCACCTCCGTTAATGTGAATAATTTCTCCTGTGATATAACTTGCGTCTTTGGAAGCAAGAAAAACGTAAGCTGGAGCTACTTCTGATGGCTGGCCCGCACGCTTCAGCGGTGTATCTTTTCCAAACTTGGAAAGATCATCAAAAGCTTCTTTTACAAGTGGAGTCCATATAGGTCCCGGCGCAATTCCGTTGACCAGAATTTCTTTTTCTGCAAGATTATCAGCCAATGAGCGGATAAAGGACAAAACAGCTCCTTTGGTTGCCGCATAATCAATTAAATGATCACTTCCGCGATATGCTGTGACAGAGGTTGTGCAGATAATCCGGCCACCTTTTCCCATCATTGGAAGAAAATTTCTGGTGAAAGAAATCATAGAAATGATATTGGTATCAAATGTTTCCTGAATCTGTTCATCAGAGATTTTTTCCAGACTGCTTTTAGAAGTATGGATTCCTGCATTATTGACAAGAATATCAAGCTTTTTCCAAGTTGTTTTAATCTTATCTGCACATTTTGTTCTGAAAGCTTTTTTTGTAAGATCTCCCCTGATCAGAAGGCAATTCTGCCCTTCTTTTTCAACCAGTTTTTTGGTTTCTCTGGCATCATCATCGCTTTCTTTATAAATGATGGCAACATCTGCTCCTTCTCTGGCAAAATGAACGGCTACGGCCTGTCCTATGCCACTGTCTCCGCCAGAAATAACCGCTTTTTTACCCTGCAGCTTTCGGCTTCCGCGATAATCATTCCGGATAATTTCCGGAAACAGCCCTTCTTTAGGGACTTTTGATTTAGATTGTGATTTGTTCTGTGTTTTCATAAGCAAATCTTTTCTCTAAATAACATCAAACAATACGCCGAAAATATTTAAGAATGATAAGCATCTTCCAGATCCTGTATAATAATTTTCTGCATTTTCATCATTGCCTGTACTACTTTGTAAGCTTTTTCACGATCAGCATCGTTCATTAACTGGATAAGTCTTTTAGGAACAATCTGCCAGCTCATTCCATATTTATCTTTCAGCCAGCCGCACATACTTTCTCTTCCCCCGTCTGCTGTAAAGGTATTCCAGTAGTGATCGGTCTGCTGCTGATCGTCGGTCATAACAACTAATGAAATTCCTTCATTAAAATCAAACTGATGATCATAAGAATTATCCATGCAGAACAGACTGTAATTGTCAATCGTAAAATGAGCATGCTGTACATTTTCTGCAGGTTCCGGGCTGTTATGACCTTCGCTTCCTGCTCCATAGTTCAGTATATTTCCTATGCTTGAGTTAGGGAAAGTCTTTGTGTAAAGCTCCATTGCTTCTTTTGCTTTCCCATTATTCTGATGGATAAACATCAACGTAGGAATTATTTTCTGTTCGCTTGCTTTTTCTCCCAAGAACAACTGCCACGTTACGCCATATTTATCCTGAACCCAGCCGTATTTCGGACTCCATGAGTAAGATCCCAGTTCCATTAAGGCCATACCGCCTTCCAATAACTGGTCCCAATATTTTTGCACTTCTTCTTCAGTTTCACAGATTACCATGAAAGAGATGGACGCATTTTTCTTGAACTGCGGACCTCCATTCAGAAGCATAAGCCTTTGCCCAAACAAGTCAACATTCATTACAACAGGGGTATCTGCTGTAATTTCACCTCCAAAAACTTTACAGTAAAATTCTGCAGATTGTTTGGCATCTCCATCATACCAGAGACATGGGAAAATATCGTTATTCATAATTTTAAATTTTAACAGGGGATTGATTTATTTTATTTTTTCTGTTTCAGATTAAGTTAATTTCACAGATTCTTTTGGTTTAATAACAAAAGAGATACTAAGCCTATGCATTTAAATTACACTGCTCTTTTATTGCAGTGACACTGTAAAATTTCCAGTTGTAGATTTATTTTATGCTTCTTTAAAGCACATCTGATTTTCTTCCATGTAATTTTTCAGTTTCATCATTGTATTTTTACCGAAACCATGGAGCTGCATGATTTCTTTTTCGGAATAATCTGAAAGTTTTTCCAAAGAATTTATTTTTTCTTTTTCTAAAGCTCTTCTTGCACGCATTGCAATAACTCCATGGAGGAATGCTTCTGCAGAGTCATAATTAAAAGCATACATAGAATTTAAACTCTTTGACATGATAACTAGATTGATCATGGCTACAAAAAATATAGTTAATGATTCTCAACATATTTGTGGAAATTATTCAGGATAGCATACCAGCCATCTCGCTGCATTTCCACAGAATTTTGTTTTTCCGGATCGAAAATTTCAATAACTTTCGTTGTATTTTCATCTATTTTGTCGAAAACAACTTCTACTTTCCGTCCGTCCTCCATATGATATTTGATGATCTCATGAGGGATAATTTCATCATATACGCCTTCAAAATCGAATCCGAAACTTTTGTCTCTGGCTTCCATTCTGTTTTTGAATTTGCCTCCTACCTTCAGGTTATTTTCAGAACTAGGACATTGCCAGCTTTCGTGGGCGAAATTCCATTTCGTAATGTGTTTAGGCTCATTGAAATAATTCCAAACCTTTTCAACCGGAGCTAAAATTGTAATGTCTATTTTAATTGGATCCATAGTTCTATTTTTTTAAGTTTGAATAAAGAGCTGCCCAAAAAAATGGGCACCTCTTTTTTATCATTAGTTAAATATAAGATTATTTTGCATATTCTTCATTATAGTTCACCATCCAATGAACACCGTATTTATCCTGAAAACAGCCAAAATAGTCTCCCCAGAATTGGTCTTCAATCGGCATTTCTACATTTCCTCCATCAGAAAGTTCTTTAAAAATTCTGTCTGCTTCGTTTCTGGAATCAGGGAAAATAGACACATAATTGTTGTTTCCAACGGTAAGAGTCTGCCCAAATCCAGGTACAATATCCGATGCCATTAAAAGATCCCCTCCAATAGGCAAAGCAATATGCATTACTCTGTTTTTTTCTTCTTCCGAAAGGTTTTCAGTACCGGGAGCATTACCCATTTTATGAATTCCTCCAACGAATTCACCACCAAAAACAGTTTTGTAAAAATTGAACGCTTCTTCAGCTGTTCCGTCGAAATTTAGGTACGGATTTAATTTAGCCATGATTTTTAATTTTAAAGTTATTATTATAAGATATAGTTTCTACTACTGATCCATTAAGGATTAATTAATTTACTATGAATAAAAATGCTTAATGGTTTAAGAATTTTTCTACTTCTCTGACGGCAAAGTCTATTAAGTTAACATCCATGCTTCCATCAAAATCAGGCATCATATAAGTACCATGAGTAGCGGGAAGTATCATTAATCGTGAATCTTTTACCAGTCGCCACATTGCTGCAGTATGCTCCGGTTTCATCACATCCTGATCTCCGGAGATGAATAATGTGGGAGATTTGATGGAAGACAATACCTCATCATCCCAATCTTCAAACGTCTGCATCCTTGTGCAGTCTTTCTCAAAGAGGTTTTCCAGTTTTGAAAAATCCGGGTTAAGATTTAAAAAATTGATTTTGAAAGGTTCCGGCATAGAATCAAAAGTAGCTTCCTGCATTCCTTCGAAAAAGCCGTCTATCATTCCATTTTTTTTATAAAATGCTGAGGCTACCACTAATTTTTCAACAATTCCGGGGTGACGGTGGCCAATCTGCATTACGGTACTTCCACCGTTACTGAATCCCCAGAACGAAGCTTTCCTGATATTAAGCTCTGCTAAAAGAGCGGCAACATCATCAGCGTCCTGTTCAAATGTTTCCGGAATATCGCGATGTTCGCTACGTCCGTGATTTTGGAGGTCAACTCCTATAAGTTGGAATTTATCCTCAAGCCTTGTAATAACCTCTTTAAAATCATATAGAATCGAAGAACCACCGCCATGAATCAGAACCAAAGGCTTTCCTGATCCGTAGATCTCGTAATACAATTGGATCCCATTGACTTTTTTATAGCCTGTTTCTACTGGATTCATTATTAATATTTAAGATTTTCGTCCACATCATATTTCATTCCCGGATAGTCCAGAATTCTGCGCATTAAGCCTATTTGACCACATAAATAGTCTTCACGGCCGATACACATTCCGACAAAATTGAGTTTTGTTTCTTTGATGAAAGGGATGTTCATTCCTATTTCAAATATTTCATCCAGTTCTTCATCGGTTACTTCATAAAGTTTTGCATATACTTTGGCGGAAATTGCGTGAAAGTTTTCTTTCAATTCAGCCAACGTTGGATATTTAAAGCTTTCATCCAGTGCTTTTCCCTGGAAAAACAAATCGCTGTAAGGATCTTCTTCCCGAAGTCCAAGTACCCAGCCTAAGCCATAGCGCATGTTGACAAAGTTTCCTGCCATCCATACGATGTGATTGGTTTTATTTTCAATTCTTTTCAAAGCATCTTCTTCTGAAATACCGTCCAGAACATTTATAAAACTTTGGGAATGCATTCTGTAAGCCGGAATAACGAGTTCCATTTTTTTTGATTTTGGTGTGTCCATTTTTAATTAGAGATTAGAAGTTAGAAATTAGTGGTTGGAGAAACGCTAAGGCGCTAAGAATTTTACAAACTATACGTTTTTAAGGCGCGAGGATTTTATCTTCGATAAAATTGTACTCTTCTAAAAATAGTATGGAAAACTTCAATTGTTCATTTGTCATTCCGAGCAAAGCAAGGAATCTATTTTATAGCACCCGGTTTTCCTAAAATTCTGCGGAGATATCCCAACTGCCCGCTGTGATAGATTTCATGAAGACTGAGAGTGGATATATCTTTAACCATTTCTGGTTTGAAACTTTCAAGCGTATTGAGTTTTGCTTCCAGTTTATCCTGAGATTGTTTCAGATAAGATTGTAAATCCTCGAAGCTGATCAATTTATCTTTGTGATCCAAAGCAATTTCTCCTCTGTTGTAGAATGAAAATTTCTCACCATCCCAAACGGATTCTTCACCAAGAATATTCAGTAAAGGATTTCTGATGTAGATTAAATGTCCAAGAATCCAGTTCATACAATTGGCTTCACCATTGGGAAAAATCATAGATTCTTCATGGGTTATGCCATCAATATTCGAAGTAATCACATAATAGGTACTTGCTACCTGATTTTTTATAATTTCTATATCGTTTGATTGTGCTTCCATAAGTGATGTGTTGATGTGATAATCGTTATTCTGTCGGCATTTGAGACATGTCGGCAAAAGTGATATTCCAGCCATGCCCATCCAGATCCCAGAAAGAGTTCTGATACATCCATCCGTAATCTTCAGGCTCTTCATGCTGCCACGCTCCGTTTTCTACAGCAGTGTTTACTACATTATCCACTTCTTCACGACTATTCATTCCTACTGCAACAATTACCTGACTGGTATTTTCTTTGGCCACAGGTTTACTGGTAAAGGTCATAAAATAATCTTCCTGCAGAAACATGACATAACTTGTATCATTCAAAACGACACAGGCAGCTCTGTCATCTGAGAATTGCTCATTGATCGAAAAACCTAACTTTGTCCAGAAGTCTTTTGTTTTCTGTACATCTTTTACCGGAAGGTTCACATAAATTTGATTGACTTTCATTTTTTGTAATTTTAGTGTTAATTTCTTATCCAAAATTACCAAGGTGTAATGAAAATCATCTTGTCATAGGGCAAGATTTAATTTTTCTTAGGATGGGAAACAATTTCCTTACGAATACGGCTCAAAGAAGTGTCTGTAACTCCCAGATAGGAAGCAATCTGTTTGAGAGGAGCAAATTGTATGACTTTAGATTTCTGTTCCAATAGATTGAGATATCTTTTGGTTGCCGAAAGGGTAAACATTTCTACAGATCTTTGTTTGTAGGCAAAAAGTTCCTGAGACATCCATGATCTGCCCCATTCTCTAAGATTGGGGATTTTATGGAACAGCTCCTGAAAAGTATCATAATCCAGCCTCCAGCATTCACAATCTGTAATACAAACAATATTTTCTTGAGAAGGAACCCTCTGAAACATCGATAAAACTTCAATAATCACTTCATTTTCTGTGAAGAAATGGGTGGTTACTTCATTACCGTTGAAATCATTAACGTAGGAACGTGCTAATCCGCTTTCAAGAATATAATATTCATTGGCAGTTTTTCCTTCTTCAAGAATGAGGTCTCCTTTCTGGAAGGATCTTTTTTCGTGAGCCTGAAATATTTCAGCAAGCTCTTCAGGGAAAAAGAAGGGAAAATCGTAACATATTTCAAGGGCTTTGTTCGTCATTTGGTCAATTTTTTTTAAGTTTTTAAAAATAAAATTTTTAATTGAATTAATGTTAAAAACATTAAACAAAGTCATTTAATCTTTAAGAAAGACCATATATCATAGTAAAATAATAAGTGTTTTAAAACCAAACACATCTAAATAATTTTTTAAAACCACCCCGTCAAAAATTCTTTGAATTTTCGCCACCCCTCCAAAGGATGGGAATGGTAAAACGTTTATTTAATGGCAATAGAATTGTGTAATTTTTGTTTTAAAATAAGGAAAGCTGTATTGGTTTGGGAGGTTTATCAGGTTTCTGGGCATCTCCAAATACGGTTTTCCCGCCAAAACGCCATGAGTTTTGTCTTTCTTCTTCAATAACCTGCTGAATATCAAAATCCGGAGTAAAATCTTTCTCCGCATCAGTAACAATCTGGTGAAGCTTGTTCAAAGAATTCAGCTTATCAGAATTTCCCAGTTTAGACTTCTCAATTCCTTTTCTGAGAATGCTGATGCTTTCGTCATACGTATTGATCGGGACAGGGAAAGGGTGTCCGTCTTTACCTCCATGAGCAAAGGAAAACCTTGCGGGATCTGCAAATCTTGACGGCGCCCCGTGAATCACTTCGCTTACCAAAGCTAATGACTGCATAGTTCTTGGTCCTACTCCTTCCAGCATCAGTAAATCTTCGAAATTCTGAGGCTGCTGTTCTCTGGTAACATACAAAAGTGCTCCCAGACGTTTCAGATCCACGTCAGAAGCCTGAACGTCATGATGAGCAGGAAGAATCAGCCTGGCAAAATCCTTCATCACTTCTGCCGAATCGGTATGGGAAATATCCAGAATTCCTCTTCTGTTTTCCGAAGCTTCGGTATCAGTAAGGTTAAGAATCTTTCCTCTTGAAATCCCATTGATTCCTGTGTGAGGTTTTTCTACAAAAGAGGTGATATTTTCGGAATGCCAGTGATAGCGTCTTGCCGTTCCATCAGACTCATGCATTCCCTGCTGGATAACGCTCCAGTTTCCATTGTCTGAAAGAATGAAATTGTGCAAATACAGCTGATATCCATCCTGAATCGCTGTGTTATCTACTTTTGCGGAAAGTTTGCTTGCTCGTACCAGATCGTTTCCGTTCAGTCCAGTTTTATCTGCAATTCTGATTAACTCTGATGGAGTTTCCCGGGAAAATTTTCCTTTTCCACCACAAATATAAAGTCCCAGCGATTGAGAATTAGGATTAATAGAACGTTTCAAAGCACCCATAACGGAAGTGGTAATTCCTGAAGAATGCCAGTCCATTCCCATCACCGCTCCAAAGCTTTGAAACCAGAACGGATCTGCCAGTCGGCGAAGTACTTCATCTTTACCATAATCCATCAGAATGACTTCAATAATGGAAAGTCCCAGAACAGACATACGTTCATACAGCCATGGCGGTACTTTGCCATAGTGAAGGGGTAAATCTGCTGTTCCTGAACGTTTCATTCTATTATTAAAATGTAAAGGTAAGTTTATTCATCTTACTATTTAATGATCCGGATCATTAATTCTGTCATTCAATCAATCATTATTGAATAAGGCTTGTAAAAGAGAAGTTGACATCACGCATTTCCAGCTCATTTTTGCAGGATTCAAGCTGAGCTTCTTTGGCATAAATAAACATCTCTTTTTCGTAAGCTTCAATGGTTTCGGATAGGGTTTCGTATTTTCTTTCTGTCAGGTTTTCTGATAAAATCAAAGCATCCAGCAATCCGGTATTTACACCCTGTCCGGCAAAAGGAGGCATCAAATGTGCTGCATCACCAATCAATGTTACGGGCAAAGGACGGTTATTTTTCCACGGTTTGTCTAATGGAATTTTTCTTGTTGGTAACCCTACAAAAAATGAAGTTGAGTTAAATAGCTGTTGATAAAGCTCACTCCATGAAGAAAATCTTTCGAAAAGAAACTGGCGGACCTGTTCTGTATTTCTAAAATCCAAAGTACAACCATTTTCCCATTCCTCAGGCTTTTTGAATATGACACCGTAAGTCATGACACCATTGTTATACGGATTGACAACCAGCAAATTGCCTTCAAAAGCTACCATTGGTCTTTTCCCATCACACCAATTGAAAAATTCGGGGCACGATTTTTCAGGCTGAGGAATATCTCCCTGAATGATAAAGGTTCCGGTTTCTTCTATTTCCGCATCTGTTACATATTTTCTTACTTTGGACATTCCTCCATTAGCACCGATAACAAGATCAGCTGTCACATCAGGTTTATCTTTAAAGTGAAGCAGCCATTGGCCATCATTCTCTTCCATTCCGATATAATTCATGTCCCAGATTACGGTATCATCGGCCAAACTGCCAAGCAGCATTTCTCTCAGATGATTTCTGTTGATTTCAGGATTGTCATATTGATTTTCGGGTGTGATTTCTTTTGTAAACAGAATATTTCCTTGTTCATCAGCAATTTTGATTCCCATAGGTAAAGCCCTAGCGTAATACTGATCTAGTAACCCTGCTTTTTTCATAGCTTTCTGCCCTGATTCTTTATGAAGATCCAGTGTACCGCCCCAGACTCTTGTTTGGGCATTCAAATCTCTTTCATAAACATTCACTTCAACACCTTTTTGCTGTAATAGAACGGCCATTGTTAAACCAACGGGGCCAGCGCCAATGATGGCGACTTTTTTATGATTTAGTACCATAATTTTTAATGTATTTAGTATGGTACAAAATTTCGGAATGCGTTTCTTTTATGCTTGTACAAATGCGACAAAATCATTGCTTAAGGTCTGCTTCCTTTTTTTGGCTTCTCGCGCAAAAACGGCAGGTGTTGTACCACTGTACCGTTTAAATTCTCTGCTTAAATGGGATTGATCTGTATATCCAAATTCCTGTGCAAGTTCAGCAATGGAAGCTTCAGGAGTATTCCATAGACGGTTTCTTATCTGTTCAAATCGCATAATTCCGGAGACGTCTTTTACAGTGTGACCGGAAGACTGCTTAAATTTTCTTTCTAATGTTCTGACAGTTGTATGCGCTGAATCTGCCACCTGATTGACAGGGATGGCTCCTTTATTTTTTCTCATAGCAGCTCCGGCTTTGGAAAGAAGGCTGTCTGATTTGATACTTCCATGTAATTTCATAAAATAGTGCTCTACCTTAGAAATCGCTTCCTCTATTTTTCCTTGGATAATCAGATCATTCAATACAGTTTGAAGGTTTGCTACAGGATGTTCAAATGTATGGACACCATTTTCTGTTTTTTCTGACGAAAGCCCCAGCAAATCAAAAACAGCCCAGGGAAAACATCTGATTCCAATAATTTCCAATTGATTTTGGGCATGAAAAAGAGCTGGTTGATTGAGTAGTCCCATAATAAACGGAGAAGGCAAAGTCTGTGAAGTTCCGTGATGAGAAATACTGCATCCACTGCCGAAATGAAAAATAATTTCTGTATAACCATCCGGAAGCACTGTAAATTCAGACGGTTCTTCTCCATAATTTCTTTTGTTATACCAAAAGCATTTGATGGTATCTTTTAATTCTTCCGGAACTTCAAATTCCTGATGTATATTGGAAAACATAGTGCTGTGATGTCTATCTGTTATGTTGTTTAATCAGAATCAATCGTGGGAATACAACTGCAGATCTTTATGTTTTTCTTCATTATATTCTTCTTCAAAAGTAATTTTATTTCCAAAAGGATCAATTACGGTAAAAGATACGGCTCCATAAAATGTTTTTTCAAGTCCGGGACGGTTGTATTTGTATTTTTTGTCGATGAGTTCTTTGTGATATTCAGGAACACCTTCACCCCAAACCGCAACCCTTGTTCCGGGTGTTCCGTCTCCGTGGTGTTCGCTTAAATGGAAAATAATATTTTCTCTTTTCACTTCCATGTAAACGGGAGTGTTTTCATCAAAATAATGTTCCCAAACGATTTCAAACCCCAACCAGTCAACATAAAATTCTTTTGTTTTCTGATAATCGAAGATTCTTAATACGGGAATAATTCTATCTGCTTTCATTGTATTTGTATTTATTGGTGAGACAATATATTGATCAACTTCTTAAACGGATCTTTAACGAAAAATCGGCGGACTCCCCAGTCTTCATTAGTGAGCTCGTAAGTGATTTCAAAACCTGCATTTTTCATTTTGTGGTAGACCTCATCTACATTATCCACTTCAATGGAAAGATCCGGAACTTCGGTATCATTTCCTCCCTGTTCGGCAAAGCTGATCTGAATTTTTGCTTCTTCAGCGTTACCCAGTGTCTTTATCCAGCCATGATCCATCAAAACATCCAGTTCTAAAATATCCTGATAAAACTGATTGGCTCTGGAAAGATCATCGGTTTTAATATTGGCTACAATTCTTTTTACCATTTTGTACTATTTTTCATTAAAAAAGCCTTGTGAAATTACGTAAAATTTCACAAGGCTTAATAAATTATTGTCCTGTATCTGGTATTAAACGGAAGCGGCTGCTTCTAAAATCAGTTGCGTAACTTCTTCAGGATGCGATGCCAGTGAAGCGTGTCCTGCATCTAAAGAAATGATTTTCTTCGGTTCAAGACGTTCTGCCATTTCTTTTTCTGTTTCGGCAGGAATCATACGGTCCTGCAATGAGATCTGATACCAACTTGGGCGGGTTTTCCAGGCTGGTTCACCTGCTACATCTCCAAAACACTGACCATGAATTGGTTTTTGTGATAATGACATTACCAGTGCTTTTTCATCATCTAAATCCTGGCAGAAAGCAGATTTGAATTCATCATATTTAATCCATAAAAAACCTTTGTTATCAGGATAAATACTTGCTCCACCTGGTGATTCTCTTCTTCCTAACAGAGATCCCAGACTGTCTCCTGCATCCGGTGCAAAAGCCGCAATATAAACAAGTCCTACAACTTTGTCATGATGACCGGCTCCTGAAATAACTGCACCTCCATAAGAATGCCCTACTAAAAGCACTTTCCCGTCCTGGGCGTCAATAAGATCTTTTGTCTTATTAATATCGTCCTGCAGTGAAGTTAATGGATTCTGAACACTTCTTACTTTATATCCCGCTTTTGTCAATGAAGGGATAACATACTGCCAGTGTGAACCGTCTCCCCATGCTCCGTGTACCAAAATAATGGTTAAATCTTTTTGTTCCATAATGATTGTGTTAAAATTTGATGATGGTAAAGCTACAGTTTAAAATAGCAGTGGACGTTAACTTAAGTTAATTAACAATACGACTTCTTATCCGGCTGAGTGACTGTTCTGTTACACCGAGGTAACTGGCGATATGTTTCTGGGCTATTTTCTGAAAGAGTGCAGGTTGTTTTTTAACAAGATTGAGGTATCTATTTTCAGGGGAAAAGCACAGAAGATCATCAATTCGTTTTTTGGCATCCAGATAAATTTTTTCACTCATTACTCTCCCGAATTGCTGCCAGTATGCTTCTTTTTTATATAAATTCTGAAGATGATCTTTACTCAGCAGTAAAATTTCACAATTTTCCAGAGCCTCAATATTCATATTGGATACGGTATCACAAAGAATACTTTCATAATCAGTAAAAAATTCATTTTCAAAATAGAATCCGAAATTAATCTCTCGTCCCTGATCATTGATATAAAAAGACCTGATGGTTCCTTTTTTTATGAATCCCAGATATTTGCATTTTTCTCCTTGTTTCAGAAAAAAATCAGATTTTAAGAGTTTTGTATCGTGAAGCAATGCATAGAATTCCTCAAAATGCTCTGAGTCTACCTGAAACAGCTCTCCATATTGCTTATAATTATTTGACGTCATTTGGTGTGATTTGATTAGGTTTTATTTTCAAAAAAAGCCTTGCAAAATGATTCACAAGGCTTCTTTACAAAAATTATTTTATTATTTTAATGCGGCAAGAGCAGCATCATAATTAGGCTCATTAGCAATTTCCGGAACCTGCTCAGTATAAATTACCTGATTGTTTTCGTCCGTAACGATCACTGCACGGCTCAATAGCCCTTTCAAAGGAGAA
Organism: Chryseobacterium sp. IT-36CA2; assembly: GCF_949767875.1. Lineage (NCBI taxonomy): Bacteria > Pseudomonadati > Bacteroidota > Flavobacteriia > Flavobacteriales > Weeksellaceae > Chryseobacterium > Chryseobacterium sp. IT-36CA2. The sequence goes on from NZ_CATKPG010000020.1 coordinate 834,951, forward strand.
TCTGTAATAGTCACTTCATAATCATCTCCAAAGCTGCTTCTGAAGTCTGAAAGTGTTTCTACATTATTCAATCCTTCAGCTGCACAGAATCTTCCTAATGCGAATGGAAGGTCTTTAGAAACGTTGATCACTACTGTATTATCAAGTTTTGAAGCCTCTTCATTGAATTTTCTGGAAGAAGCAGCACAAGTAGGAGTATCGATGCTTGGGAAAATATTGAATACTTTTTTCTTTCCTGCGAAAGTTTCAAGAGTCTTTACTGCTAAACCTGAGTCTACCAATGCAAAGTCTTTTACAGTAGTTCCTACAGATGGCAATGTTCCTATTGTGTGTACTTCGTTTCCTTTTAAAGTGATTGTCGTCGACATAATATTTATTTTTAAGTTTTTCAAATTTAATCAAAAAAGAAAATTTTCCCAGTTTTATTATGGTTAAATTAATCTTAAAGTGAAAATAAAAATCATTCATCTGATATTCAGTTTTCCGAACAAAAATTTTTCCAGATTAATTCCCTGAAAAAACGAAGATCTCTATACAGAAAAGCTCAATCTATGAAAATTATAAAATTGTTTTCAAATAAATGTAAACAGAACCGGGGCATAAATTATACAGATACACCATTAAAGATTCAAAAGCCTCTGTTTTTTTTGGAAATATCTTAAATAAAACAATGATATTTACTAAATTTGTGGGACTTAAAATTTCAAATAAAAAATAACAGTATAATGTCAGAAAAATCAAAAATCTATTACACTCTTACTGATGAAGCTCCAATGCTGGCTACTCACTCGTTTTTACCAATTGTAAAAGCTTTCACAAAATCAGCAGATATCGAAATTGCTGTTCCGGATATTTCTTTGGCAGGAAGAATTTTAGCTAACTTCCCTGAGTTTTTAAAAGACGACCAGAAAATTGGTGATGCTTTGGCAGAACTAGGAGAATTGGCTACACAACCTGATGCTAACATCATTAAGTTACCTAACATTTCTGCTTCTGTACCTCAATTGGATGCTGCAATTGCTGAACTACAAGGTAAAGGTTTCGCAGTTCCAAACTATCCTGCAGAGCCTAAAAATGACGAAGAAAAAGCAATCAAAGCTAAATATGCAAAAGTATTAGGAAGTGCTGTAAACCCTGTATTAAGAGAAGGAAACTCTGACAGACGTGCTCCAAAAGCTGTTAAAAACTATGCAAAAGCAAACCCTCACAGAATGGGTGACTGGGCATCTGACAGCAAAACTGACGTAGCTCACATGAACAATGGTGATTTCTACGGTACAGAAAATTCTACAACATTAGAAAATGCTGCAAAATACAGAATCGTTTTCAAAGGAAATGACGTTTCTGAGTCTGTATTAAAAGATTTCGCAGGTCTTCAGGCTGGTGAGGTTATTGATTCTTCTGTAATGAATTTAAATGCATTAAAAGCATTCGTTCAGGAAGCTATTGAGGAAGCTAAGAAAAGAAATGTACTTCTTTCTGCCCACCTTAAAGCTACCATGATGAAAATCTCTGACCCAATCATTTTCGGGGCTATCGTTGAGACTTTCTTCAAAGAAGTATTTACAAAATATGCTGAGACTTTCAAGTCTTTAGACATTAATCCAAATAACGGTCTTGCTGATCTTTTTGATAAAATCAAAGGAAATGCTCAGGAAGCTGATATCAAAGCTGATATTGAAACTGCTTTGGCAAACGGACCTAGAGTGGCAATGGTAAATTCTGACAAAGGAATTACTAACTTCCACGTACCTTCTGACATCATCGTTGATGCATCTATGGCAGCTCTTGTAAGAGGAGGAGGTAAAATGTGGAACAAAGACGGAAACGAAGAAGATACAGTTTGTATCATCCCAGACCGTTCTTATGCAGGTTTCTATCAGTCTGTCATTGACGATATGAAAGCGCACGGAAAATTAGACCCTACTACAATGGGATCTGTTCCAAACGTTGGTCTAATGGCTCAAAAAGCTGAAGAATATGGTTCTCACGATAAAACTTTCCAATTAGCTGCTGACGGAACTGTAGAAGTTCAGGATGAAGCCGGAAACATTCTTCTTTCTCAGAAAGTAGAAAAAGATGATATCTTCAGAATGTGCCAGACTAAAGATGCTCCTATCCAGGACTGGGTAAAATTAGCAGTAAACAGATCAAGATTATCTGATACTCCTGCTATCTTCTGGTTAGACAAAGGAAGAGCTCACGACAGAGAAATCATCAAAAAAGTAGAAAAATATCTTGCAGATCATGATACAACAGGTCTTGACATCAGAATTCTTGATGTAAAAGATGCTATGACTGAAACTCTGAAAAGAGCAAGAGAAGGTAAAGATACAATCTCTGTTTCCGGAAACGTATTGAGAGATTACTTAACAGACCTTTTCCCAATCCTTGAGCTTGGTACTTCTGCAAAAATGCTTTCTATCGTTCCGTTGATGAACGGTGGTGGTTTATTTGAAACAGGTGCCGGAGGTTCTGCTCCAAAACATGTTGAGCAATTCTTAGAAGAAGGTTATTTAAGATGGGATTCTCTAGGTGAATTCTTGGCACTTCAGGCTTCTTTAGAGCACTTGGCACAGACTCAGGGGAATACAAAATCTCAGGTTTTAGCTGATGCATTGGATGAAGCGAATGCTAAATTCTTAGCTACAGATAAATCTCCTGCAAGAAAAGTAGGTCAGATTGACAACAGAGGTTCTCACTTCTATTTAGCAATGTACTGGGCTGAAGCGTTAGCTAACCAGACTGCTGATGCTGAATTGGCCGCTAAGTTTGCTCCTATTGCTCAGGCAATGCAGGAAAATGAAGAGGTAATCAATGCAGAATTAATTGGTGCTCAGGGTAAACCTCAAAACATTGAAGGGTATTACAAAACTGACACATACAAAACGTATGCAGCAATGAGACCTAGCACTGTTTTAAATGAAATTATTGACGGAATTTAATTGTTCGTTTTGATATAAATAAAAGCTCCTTTTCTAAGGGGCTTTTTTTGTGGGTAATACTTTGCTAAACTACCCCGTCTTTTTAATACTATACTATTTAAGACCACCCCGTCAAAAATTCTTTGAATTTTTGCCACCCCTCCAAAGGAGGGGAATTTAGCACATAATTACTCATATAGGTCGACGTGCGTCCCTAATCCCTAATTCCTAATCCCTGCAACCTAAAATCTGCTACCTCTCACCTATCCTCCACAATCACTCTCCTATGCTCCCTACCCCAATTGATCATTTCCTGGATGATATTTCCAAAAGTGCGGCAATATTCTGTGGGCTCATATTCTATTAAAACAGGAGTTTCCGGGTAAACGGTGCGTTTTACCAGTTTGTTCAGTTCCATATCTTTCAGTTCTTTGGATAGCATTCTGGTGGTAATTCCGGGAATACTTCGCTCAATTTCCCTGAAGCGCCTGTTTCCGTTACAAAGTGAGTTGATAACAGGAATTCGCCATTTCCCACCAATGAAATAAAGGGTATCCTGCAGGGCTCTAAGTTCTTCTGTCTGATCTCTTTCCATAGTTGCAAAGTTAATTGATATCATTCGTTATACTGGTATACTCTGTAATACTGATAACAAAAGTATACCAATTTGAAATAACTTTGTCAAAAAAAATTTACAATGAAAAAATTAAGTAATAAACTGGCTATTGTGACAGGAGGAAACAGCGGAATCGGATTCGCTGCGGCAAAAGAACTTATTTCAGAAGGAGTAACCGTGATCATCACCGGAAGACGAAAAGAAGCTGTAGAAAAAGCGGCTCAGGAACTTGGAGCTATTCCTTTCATTGCAGATCAGGCTCATCTTGATGATATTGATTTATTGAAGAAGGAAGTAGAGAAACAGTTTGGAAAAGTAGACATACTGTTCGTCAATGCAGGTATTACAGGAACTCTGACACCTATTGAAAATATGGATGTGGAAAATTTTGATCAGGTGATGGATATTAATTTCAGAGGAGCTTATTTTACCTTAAGCAAGTTCATTCCTTTATTGAATGAGGGAGCCTCTGTTATCTTTTTATCTTCCATTGTTGCTTCTACCTATAAACCTAATAGTTCGGCATATCAGGCAAGCAAAGCTGCATTGAATTCAATTGCCAAAACGGCAGCCGCAGAATTAGCTCCAAGGAAAATCAGAGTGAATATGATAAGCCCTGGCCCCATAAAAACCGAAATTATGAACAAAGCCGGACTGGATGAAGAAACGTTGAAGAATCTTTCCAGCTATCTTATAGATCAGATTCCCATGAAGAAAATGGGAACCGCTGAAGAAGTTGCAAAACTGGTTACTTATTTATCAGATAATGAATCTTCAGGTTATGTCACCGGAACCGAAATTGTGATAGACGGTGGTATTACGTTATAAATAATCAATTCCAATAAATCCCGATAGCGCAATTACCGGGATTTTTTATGTGTATTTTTTAGCCTAAAAAATTCCGGATTCACCTTTTGATTTGTCCGGGTCAGCCTCTTTTCAGTTTCACAGTGTAACCTACTCTCCTACTTTTGAATCAGAAAAAACAATACTCATATGGACACCACAAAGAAAAAAAGAAATCCCATAGCCTTCATATTTCTGGTTATACTAGGAATTTTCGGAGGATTGCAGCTATTCAGTCAACCATTGGAAGGAAAAAAGGTTACAGGAAAAATTGAAGCCCCAAAGGAAGTGATCAGTATTCTTGAAAACTCATGTTTCAACTGTCATTCCAATCAGCAGAATCTAAGCTGGTATGATCAAATTGCTCCTGTTTCCTGGGTTGTGAATAAAGACATTAAAAGAGCCAGAGAAGTTCTGAATTTTTCAGAATGGGAAACATACTCTCCGGCTGAGCATCAGGGAAAAATGTATGCCATTCTTAATATGATGCAAAGTGGAAAAATGCCTCTTCATGAATATACGCTTCTGCATCCTTCAGCGAAAATTAGTCAAAAAGATATTGAAATCATTAGAAAATATACGCTTTCATTATCTTCAGTAAACCCATCAACTCAAAAAAAGTTGGAAACATCTCCAATCTCATCCGCTGCATCAATTCAGATATCAGCAAAACTTCCGGTTTCTCCCAATGGCGTTCAATACACTCCTGATTTTAAAAACTGGAAAGTCATCAGTATGAGTACGCTGTTTGACAATTCCATCCGTGTGATTTACGGAAATGACATAGCTGTAAAAGCGGTTGAAACTGAAAACTTTCATCCCTGGCCGGACGGAAGCATTGTAGTAAAATCCGTATGGAAGCAGCAAGAGCTGCCCAATGGCGAAATCAGACCTGGAAAATTTATCAATGCGCAGTTTATGGTAAAGGATTCCAAACAATATAAAGATACTGAAGGCTGGGGATTTGCGAAATTCTCCGGAGATGATCTCCATCCTACAGGAAAAACAGCATCTTTTGCAAAAGAATCATGCATTGCCTGCCACAGACAGCTTGCAGAAAAAACAGGATATCTTTTTGATGTTCCAATGAAAGTAAATACCCAAAGATTAATCGAAAATTTACAGAAAAAATGAAAAATACAATCCTCATCTTATTAGTAAGCCTTGTTTCTCTTACCGCTTGCAGCAAAGAAAACAATGATAATGGACTTTCAAGGGTTGTTTTTGACCCGGGAAATCTTACATTCATCTCCAATTCTTTAAACCCTAAGAAAAAAACAATGTCCGCTTTATATGGAAATGAAAAAGCACTGGAATCTTTATCCAAACAAAATCAGACACCAGAAGCTGGAGCCGTGATGAAACTGCTTACCTGGAAATACCATGATAATCCTCAATACATTGGCGGAACCATCACTGGAGAATTGGTAAGTATTGAAACTGTTCAGACTGACAATATTGGAAATATTTCTTATACTATTAAAAATGCTCAGCCACAGACTGCCTCATCTGATAAAGAAGAAAGAGTACACTATTTTATGAGTTACCGCCCTGTAAGCAGGCCTTAATAAAAAACTATCGCTTCACTATTTATCATAATATTTTAAATAAAAAGCATTAATTTAACCTTTTCAAATCAGCAGATTTCATGCAACAGCAAAAAATAAAAATCTCACAAGCCATTATCTGGATAAGCTCCATTTTCCTGGGCGTTTTGTCATCAGTGCCTCAGCTTGCCTCCCATCAATTCGACTGGAAAGAAGCCTTGGTAAATTCGGGGATTACAGCAGCATTTTCGGTCATCATGTGGTACATCAATATTTATATGCTGAATCGCACGAAAAAGCGAAGACAGCATATCTCCTATTCAAGACTGATGGTGGTATTGGCTTTTGGGATGGTGATTATGTTTGGGCTGGCCTGGATCCAGCAGCTGATTCTTTCTCATATTAATTTCGGACCGATTATGCTGATGATTGAGGTAAGAGGAATTCTGATCAATCTGGTGTGTTACATGTTCCTGAACCTTCTTCAGAATAATTATACAGGACAGCAGGTACAGCTTGAACTGGAAAAGGTAAAAAGTGATAACCTTGGAGCTCAATACGAATTGCTAAAGCAGCAGATTAATCCTCACTTTCTTTTCAACAGCCTGAATACTTTAAAAATGATGGCAGAAACGCGTGATGATGAAACAGTAGATTTCGTTGTAAAACTTTCCGATTTTTACAGATTTACTCTTGAAAGCAGAAAATTAGATCTGATCAGCATTCAGGAAGAAATGAAAATTGTAGATGCTTATCTTTTTCTTCAAAAAGCCCGTTTTGGTGACGGCATCATGTTTACCAATCAGCTTGGAAAAGAAATTGGTTCTACGCTTATTCCCCCTTTTACACTTCAGCTTCTGGTGGAAAATTGCATCAAGCACAATATCGTTTCGCAAAGCAAACCTTTACATATTACAATTTATACTGCAGACGATTATATTGTGATTGAAAATCCTATTCAGCGAAAAGTAAATCCAGAAGATTCTTTAGGAGTTGGGTTGGATAACATTAAAATGCGTTATAAACACTTGTTGGAAAAAGACATTATTATTAATTCATCCGAAAAAACATTTCAGATAAAACTACCATTAATCCATGAATATCATCATTATTGAAGACGAATTCAGGGCTGCAAAATCCCTTCAGAATTTAATTTCAGATTTAAAACCAGACTCCAGGATACTGGGGGTTTATGACAGTATTGAAACAAGTATTGAAGGTTTACAGGAAATCAAACCCGATCTTATTTTTATGGATATCCATCTTTCGGACGGGCTTTCCTTTGAAATTTTTAAATCGGTGGAGATTACCTGCCCTGTGGTTTTCTGTACTGCGTTTGATCAGTATATGCTGGATGCTTTTAAGAGTAAAGGTGTTGATTATGTTTTAAAACCATTCTCAAAAGAAGATATTGCTGAAGCTTTACGAAAGGTTGATGAATTGAAAAAATTCTTTCAGAAAAATGATCTGCCGGACTTGGAATCCATTATCCAAAAAATGAATCAGCCTGCGGGTAAAAGCAGTTTTTTAGTTTTTAAAAATCAAAAATATACAACGATTCCTACAGAAGATATTGCCTATTTTTATATCCATAATGAGATTACCCATCTTGTTACCTTTGCCAAAGAGCAGTTTCCTCTTACCCAACCTTTGGGCCAGGTGGCGGAACAGGTTTCTGACAAGCAATTCTTCAGAGTTAACCGGCAATATCTTGTTAATTTTAAAGCGATTAAGGAGATGGAACATTATTTCCAGCGCAAAATACTGGTGAAGCTCACTATTGAAACTCCTGAGAAGCTTTTGATTAATAAAGAAAAAACGCATAGTTTCTTTACATGGCTGGAAGATAGATAAAGAGTAAGAAGGCTGGAAGTGGGATGCTCGAAGCAGGAAGTACTTTCAGTCATTCTAAGATATAGAGCTCTTTTGAAATACATTATAACCCTGATTGATATGATCAGGGTTTTCTTTTTTATTCCTTATTTGATTGTATTAATTTCTTAAACTTCTTCCTGCTTATATCTAAAAAAATAAAACGCTATTCCTTTTCACACTCCAAAAACTTCCAGCTTCTATCCTCCAGCTTCCAGCCTTAAAAATTCTTCCCCTCACAATTTCCGGGTTCACCTTGTAATTTGTCCGGTTGAACCTTTTTTACATTTTTTTGCCTTGGCAGAGTATCTACTTTTGAATCAAATTAAAAGACATGATACTAAAAAACTTAATCACAGTAAGCGCTTTTACCGCATTATTATTTGCTACCTCAGCATTTATTTATCAAAATAAAGATCAAAAGATTATACAGCATTCAACTGATGAAAACAATGGTTTCGCAGTGTTGGAGCTTTTTACTTCAGAAGGTTGTTCAAGCTGTCCTCCCGCGGATGAGCTTATGGGAAAAATTGAAAAAGAATATAAAGATCAGCCCGTTTATCTTCTCTCCTATCATGTGGATTACTGGAATCGCCTTGGATGGAAAGACAGATTCAGCAGTTCTGAAAACTCTCAACGACAACAGCAGTACAGTCGTATTTTGAACTCACAGGTCTATACTCCACAGCTGGTCGTGAATGGAAAAACAGAATTTGTAGGTTCTGATGAGAATAATATCAGAAATGCCGTTCAGGAAGCCTTATTTATTTCTAAAAAAAACAATATAGAATTATCAGCGAATGTTTCTCAGAATACAATTGATGTTCATTACAAAACATCTTCAGATCCTAAGAATACGCTTCTCGTTAATCTGGTTGAAAAACATTCTTCTACTCAGGTGGGAAAAGGTGAAAACGAAGGACGCCATCTGCATCACTGGCAGATTGTTCATCAACAAAATCCAATTTCTTTGAATAAACAACAGGAAGGGATTACAACATTCAAACTTCCGGAAGGTTTTTCTCCTGACAACTGGGAAGTTATAGCTTTTGTTCAAAATACAAAAACAGGAACGATCTCAGGGTCTTCAAAAACAGCTTTTAAATAAAATTTAATACAATCAATCATTAAAAATTACGACAATGAAAACAAAAACAACGAAAATCATCTATTGGGCTGGAGCTATTTTTATGTCATTATGGTTTGCGGCCAGCGGTTTCTTTGAACTGACAAAAAATCCTGTTGTTTGGGACATTACCCAACAGCTTGGCTATCCGCCTCATTTCATTTATATATTGGGTGTTTTTAAAATTTCGGGAGTTCTGGTTCTTCTGCTTCCCAATAAGCTATTGAGACTGAAAGAATGGGTATTTGCAGGAATGTTTTTTGATATTCTTTTTGCCTTCTTCTCAAAAATTGCGGTACTTGGTTTTCCGGCTACAGTAGATGCTATAATTGCTTTTTCTGTGCTTATGGTGACATATCTGATGTTCAGAAAGCTTTATTCTCCTGAGCTGGTTTTTGGAAAGGCCTGATGACTATAAAACTCTAATCTTTTCTTATGTTGAAACAGCTTCTCCCAGGCAATGGGAGAAGCTGTTTCTTTATATCTTTGAGCTAAGTTCTTTATGAAAGCGGACTAAAGCCGGCTTCTATTGATTGAGTTATGAGTATGATTGATTATTCCTTTTAACCACCCCGTCAAAAATTCTTTGAATTTTTGCCACCCCTCCGGAGGAGGGGAATACTGAGCACATATTTACTTATCAAGGCCAGCGCATCCCTAATCCCTAATCTCTGCTACCTCTCACCTGCTACCTGCCACCTACTCCCTAATTCATAAAACTTTCAGGGAACCATTCAAATGCTCCGGCTTTTGTTTTCGTAAAACCAAGACCTGGCCATGGTAAGTGATAGGCAAATGCTCTGGTCTTAGTATCTGCCAGTTGTTTCAGAAGTTCTTTTCTTGAAACTGTTGCAATATCCAGATCGGTGTCACCAAAATAGCCCCATTCAGGATGCGGGAAAAGAATAACATCAGAATGAATCAAATCTGCAATGTAGATCAACTTTTCATTTCCTGAAGAAATGGTTGTAACCGTTAAACCAGGGGTATGACCGGGAGCTAACTGGAAACTAAAATAATCATACAATGGATTATTAAGGTCATAAAACTTCAGTTTAGGCTGAATAGTTTTAAGAATATTCTGAATTGAGGGGATAATCTGATTAAGAAAATCAGGTTGTGTTTTCAAAGCACTGTTACTGAAATCTTTGATGGTGGCTTTCATCCAGAAATCATGTTCTATTTTGGAGATAAAAATATCTGCATTGGGGAAAATAAGTTGATTCTGTTTATCTACAACTCCTCCGATGTGATCCGGATGGGCATGAGAGATGAAAACGCCTGTAATATCTTTGGCAGAAAATCCTGCTTTTTGGAGACTTTTTAATAAAAATCCGGTTCTTTGATCGGCAAAAATACCCATTCCGGTATCGAATAAGATGAGTTTATTCTTTGTTTTAACCAATAGAATATTCATTGCCATATCAATATAATGGTCTGACCTGAAATTATTTTTAAGGATTGCTTTCAGCTCTGAAACGGTTCCTCTGGGAGCAAATGAGTTCAGATTTTCTTCATGAATATAGCCGTCTGTCAGCACAAAAAGTTCCAGTTCTCCCAATTTTATTTTTTTAAACCCGGAAAGATCTTCTCCTGTTTTTTCAGGAAATTTGGGAACACCTGCCAATACACCAGAAAAAGGAATCATGCTTAATGTTCCTGCCAATAATCCATTTTTTAATAATTCTCTTCTGTTCATAGCTTAGTTATTTTTATTTTAAATATAAAAACAAAAAACTGAGTTCCTTTCATTATCAGGAACTCAGTTTTTATATGAATAGTCTTTAGTTGTTGACCAGCTTCATTGATCCTTCTGTGTATCTTTCTCCTACATTCGGGTATTTTTTCAGAATGGCATCAATGGTATCCAGATCGGATTGGGAAAGTTCAATATTGACGGCTGCAATATTTTCTTCAAGATATTTAATCCTTTTTGTTCCAGGAATCGGGATAATATCGTCTCCCTGGTTCAGTACCCATGCTAATGCCAGCTGGGTTCCTTTTACACCTTTGGAAGCAGCCAGTTCATTAATTTCGTTAGCCAGTTTGGTGTTATTTTCAAGGTACTCCTGTTGATAACGCGGCAGTGATTTTCTGAAATCGTCATCACCCAGATTCTGCACATCGTAAATATTGGTGAAAAGCCCTCTTGCCAATGGTGAGTAAGGGACTAAAGAAATTCCCAGTTCTCTGATGGTTGGTAAAATTTCTTTTTCAACATCTTTCGTAAGAATAGAATATTCTGACTGTAACGCTGTTATAGGATGAATTTTGTTGGCTTTTCTGATAGACTCTGCAGAAGCTTCAGATAATCCGATATATTTCACCTTTCCAGCTTTCACAAGCTCTGCCATAGCTCCTACTGTTTCTTCTACAGGCACATTCGGATCTACTCTGTGTGCATAGTATAAGTCAATAGTATCTATTTTTAATCTTTGAAGGCTTAAATCTACTGCTTTTCTGATCCATTCCGGAGAACCGTCAAAATAAGTTCCGGGAGCTCCGCTATGGCTTGCTTTACCATCTTTAAACCTGAATCCGAATTTAGTCGCAATAAAAATCTTATCTCTGTTTGGTACTAAAACTTTTGAGATTAATTTTTCATTTTCTCCGTTGGCATACATATCTGCTGTATCCCAAAAGTTAACTCCTAAATCTAATGCTCTGTGCAGGGTATTGATACTTTCCTGCTCATCTGTAGGACCATAAGCAAAACTCATTCCCATACATCCTAAACCGATTGCTGATAACTGTTCGTCTGTGTTTCCTAATTTTTTAAATTTCATGATAGGTATGATTTAATTTTATATGACAAAATTAGAACATCCGGGCACCAGCCACTATATAGAATTCAAACTAAGAATTATAAAAATCAAACAATATCCATTCTTAGGGCATTAGGAGTAACTCCGGTCTGTTTTTTAAAGTAATTGGTAAAATAGGCAGGTTCTTCAAATCCCAATCCATAAGCGATTTCGGCAACATTCCAATCTGTATGTTTCAGTAAGGCATTGGCTTCCTGAATAATTCTTCCCGTGATCTGCTGGCTGGTTGTTTTGCCTGTAATCTCTTTTACGGAGCGGTTTAAAGAATTCACATGAATGGAAAGACTCTGAGCATAATCATTGGGGGTTTTTAATTTCAAAAATGCTTCAGGACTGTCGATCGGAAACTGTCTTTCCAATAGTTCCATAAATAAGGAAGCAACTCTTTGTGAGGCATTCTGATAAGGCTCAAAACTTTCTGCGGGCTGCATTCTCATCGTTTCATGAATCATCAGATGAAGGTAAGCTCTCAGCATATCATACTTATGAATATATTCTGACTGAATTTCAGTCATCATTTTGGTATAAATCTCAGAAAGAATATTCTGCTGTTCTTCATCTACAAAGAAAACCGGAGTTCCTCCAATCTTAAAAAGCGGAGAATCCTGAAGGTTTCCCATACGGCTTCCATTATGCAGAAACTGATCTGTAAACAGACAGAACCAGCCTTTCTGATCTTCATCATCCGCTTCCCAGGAATAAGGAATAATGGGATTGGAAAACAATAATGCAGGACGATCTACTTTGATCCATTTATCTGCATAATGAAGCTTTCCTTTTCCTATAATGAGTGAAATCTTATAATAATCTCTCCTGCTGTAAGGCGTAAGCGGGGAGCAATATTCTCTTGAAAATACATTGAAGTGCCCCATTTTATTCACACCAATACATTGTGATGCCAGATTGGGAGCATTTCTTTCATAAAAACCTTTGAGTGATTCGTGTGATTCCATGAATCAAAGTTATAAAATTCAAACAAATTAAATAATGATCATCACTAAAAAAATAAAATGGCTGACAAAGATGCCAGCCATTTAAAAGTGAATATTGAGTTGATAATAATCTAATCCCAATCATCATCATGACCATGATGTTTATTTTGTTTTTTATAATATTTCTCCTGGTTTTTATAGTATTTTTCCTGTTGTTTACGATATTTTTTATAATCGTTTTTGTTTCTGCCATATACAATTACCGGATTTTGTCCTCTGTAATATTTCTTTTTAAAGATAATATACTTCTCTCTACCCATGATTCTTTCAAGCTCCGAATAACGGTCACCTCTCCACCTTCCCGGCTCTACCACATACACCCTGTTCCAGGTATCATAATCACGGTATCTGTCATTCAAAACATAAATCTGGTTGGCCTGTGTTGTAGACAACAACAGATCAGCAACTACCCTTTGCCAGTTGACATCAGAAATACTCCTTCTATAATCATTGTAATAATCTGACTGGGCATAGCTTAAACCGAATGTTCCAATCAAAAATACTGTTAATATTAACTTTTTCATTTCATTCCTCTTTAAATTAAACATCAAGACCTAGTCAATTAAAGTGCCAATTCTTAATCACAAATACTAATATTTGTTAAGAAAAACCATAAACAACTGATTATGTTTGAAATATTTTCTTCATTTTTATAAAATCATTGAATGTTAATTATTTTAAAATTATAATCAGAGTCCTATAATTTCAATAAAAAGCAACCATACAAAATATTCATAATCAATAAATTAAAATTTAATAGTTTTAAAATTGATGGATTTATAAGTTTTGGCTAAAGCCAATGCATCAATATTTTATTGTTAGGTGGGTTGAAACCCACCCCTATTGAATTTTATCAACAACATCTTTTATCTTTTATCTTTTATCTTTCACTACTCCATTTATGTTATAAAATTCGTTAAGATTCTCCAAAATTATTATTTCATATGATTTAATTTTGTAATTTTAATGGAGAGAATGTTTTTCAGGAAATTTTCTCCAATCATTTTTAATCAACCAAATCTTACATTATCATGGAAAATATAAAGTTTCAGGTATCTCAATATCAAGATGAATTGCAGCTGCTTATAGATGGAAAAAAGGCAGGTTATATGTCCATAGAGGTTGACGGAAGACTGCTTATCGTATTTTATACGAAATTGGATGAGGAGCGTGAAGGAAAAGGTTATGCTAAACTATTGCTGGATGAGCTTGTGCGTTATGCAGAGGAAAAAGATTTGCTTGTAGATCCGGAATGTGATTTTGTGAGACAGCAATTTGAAAATCACCCCGCAAGATATAAAGAAATCTGGCATGCCTGATCAGCTTTCCCACCAGGCTGTAAATTGCTGTCCTGACTGATTCAGTTCTACAACCTCACCGATCATCGGAGTGAGAATGTTCATTTTTTTTTCTTTTCCAAGGGCTGTTATCTTTTGTAGGGGTTCATTCCATGGATGAAGTGCCAATGCAAATTTAGCCGCATGAACTGGTAATATACGCTCTGCTTTAAGATCAACAGCAGCCTGAATAACATCTTCCGGTAATGTATGAATGTATCTCCATGCTTCTCCATACTGTCCATTCTCAAGAACAGCATAATCGAAAGGACCATATTGCTCACCGATTGTTTTAAAATGAGAATCATAGCCGCTGTCTCCTCCTAAGAAAATTTTCTTTGTAGGGGTTATCAGAACGTAGGAGCTCCAAAGCGTATCATTCTGCCTGATTCTCCTTCCGGAAAAGTGTCTGGCAGGGGTAAAAATAATTTTTATATCATTTTTCAGATTAATTTCCGCTCCCCATTCTTCTTCAATAAGTGCATTCTCAGCATATCCCCATCTTTCCAGATGTGCTCCCACTCCCAAAGGTATAATAGCCATTCCTGTTCTGTCTCTGATAGATTGTACAGTAGGGTAATCCAGATGATCAAAATGATCGTGGGTTATCACGAGATAATCAATATTGGGAATATCTTCAGGCTTAAAAATATCTGACCCTTTAAATGCTTTATTAAAGTATTTAAAAGGCGAACCATATTTACTCAACACAGGATCAATCAGGAAGGAAACACCGTCTGTCTGCAGATAGTAAGATGAGTGCCCTAACCAGATAAATACGTCCTGATTTTTATCTATATTTTTTAAATCGGTATGAATGGAAGGAATTTCTTTTAAAGGCTTCAAAAGCGGATCTTTTTTACCCAAAAAGAAATCATACGTTACTTTCGACATTTTATAGCCTTCCGTAATAGATGGCGTATGACTGATATTCTGAAACTGTTTTTTCTTATAAAGCTTTGACTGTTTAATACGTTTCAACCTTTCTCCTTTTGGAATAGCACCAAACGCTTTCATGTTCATCACTATAAAAAAAGTAACCGTCAAAACAACTACACTCGTAATAATCCAATAAATCATCTGCAAAAAATAATTATCAAAGGTATTGACTTTTGTATTGAAATTGAAAAATATTCCATTCTACTGCATTTTTTAACTAAATTTATCATGTATTTTTAAAAATTTATTATTCATTTAAGTCAGGATTAATTTTAAACTTTCTATTTTAGCACGTTAAAAAAACTCAGATCAATTGAAAAATTATTCGGTCATATTTCTTCTCGTTATTCTTTCGTCCTGTGTCTCTATAAAAAAGCACAACGAACAACGGGCCTCATGTATACCACCGGAGCAACTTAAAGAGGATGTAGACTTTGCGTATTCAAAATTACAGCAAATGCACCCTCAATTATACTGGTATATTCCCAAGAAGGAATTGGAACGTAAATTTGACAGTCTTAAACAAACAATCACCGAGCCACTCACTCCTCTTCAATTTTATTTTAAACTTCAGCCGGTCATTGCAGGAATCCGTGAAGGCCATCTTTCATTGAGGATTCCCAGAAAAAAATTTACAAAAAGGGAAATTAAAAGACTGGAACATCAAAAAGGAATGTTCAGCCGTTTTGAATATTATATTTCAGGCGATCAGATGTATATTGTTCAAAACAGAGATTCTATTCAACATATAAAGCCCGGAACTGAAATTTTATCCATTAACAATGTTCCAGTTTCAGATTATATAAAAAAATACAGAAGCCTGATCAGCAGTGATGGTGACAACACTACTTTTCATCCTTATTTCCTGAAGGATCTGTTCTTCAGCTTTTATACTGCAGAAAATGGTTTTGGCAGCAAAGCTACTCTTGAAACTCTTTATCAGGGTGAAAAAAAGACCTACACTTTAACCAGAGAAATCAAGTCTGATTCTGATCTGGAAAAGGATAAGGAAATGAAGAAGAAGACTGAGGAAAAAAAGCTGAACGATTATGTAGCTGCAAGCAACTCTTACAACAGAAGTTTTAAGTTTCTGGATAAAGACAGTACCATTGCTTATATTAAAGTAAAAAGTTTCTCAAGGGAATATTCGGATGAATTTTATAAGAAGACATTTGCCAAGATCAATGACGCAAAGTCTCTTTACCTCATCATAGATGTACGAAACAACTATGGTGGCTCTCTTTATGAGATCAACAACCTGTATTCCTATTTGTCCGAAGCACCATTTACTCTGATTAAACCTTCCCAGTTGACGTCAAGGAATGTTCCTCTACGCACAAATTATTTCAGAAAAAGTAATCCTTTAGAATATGCTCTTAAAAGTATTGCCTACCCGAGTTACTTTTTCGCACAGACTTTCAGTACCTATAAAAAAGATGGAAAAGTTTTCTATAAAATGAAAGCTGACAAACCAACAAAACCTAATAAAGCAGCCTTTCATGGAAAAGTTTTTGTACTGATCAACGGTGGAAGTTTCTCTGCATCTTCTATTATTACGGCTAAGCTTAAGAATGATAAAAGAGCAACTCTTGTGGGTGAAGAGACTGGTGGAGCCAACGACGGAACAGTTGCAGGTTTCTATTCGTACCAGAAACTTCCTAATTCTGAAATCAGATTTCCTATCGGATTACTTCTGGTACAGCCCAATATCAATTTTTCGGATTCACGGAAAGGCGTTGTTCCTGATGTGACTGTTACCGAAAGCCTGCAGGATATTATTGATAAAAAAGATCCACAGCTGGACTGGATAAAAAACGAAATCGCCAAAGAAAAGGAAAATAAAGGACATTAATGAATATAGGTTCGGCGGGCTTTCAGCCCGCCGAACTCTTTTTCATCTTTTTAATTCTCTCAAAAGATCTTCAATATGTTGTATATATCTTCCATAATAACGTTGATACCAGAACTTTCCAACTACATAAAGCAAAAATAACCCTATGGTCACTGTACCAATTAAAACGACTGCAATTTTAAGCTCACTCAAAGGTTTCGGCCATGGGATAAATTCGAGGACAATAAGAATCTCGCATACCAGAAACGGTGCAAAACTGATATAGTATGAAAGATAATATTGTTTATTAAGATTCAGCTGCATGACCAGATCTTTCAGGGAATCATAGGTTTTAGGAGCAGGATTACTGATGTCATTATACAATTTAAAGAACTTACTGAAAAAGAAAACGGTAACAATAAGCATGGAAGCAATCAAAACCGTTATATACAACTGAAGTTTGAACGGTCTGCAAACAGAGCACACCAGAAAGGCGAAAACAAAGATTGCTATCATCCACCAGAATTCCACACGCATATTTTTTCGTATTTTTTCAAGGGGAAGATTCAGTTTATTTCTTTGTTCAAGGCTTATTTCAGGAGTTTCCTCCACAATATCTTCATTCCAGGTATTTTTGAATTCATCTATATTCATCGGATTACTGATTTTTAAAGGTTGTTGATTTTTATTTGGCTTAAGATATCTTTAAGTTTATTTTTTGCCCGGTTCATTTTTACTCTGGCATTCACTTCTGAAATTCCCATCTGTTCTGCAATTTCTTTTCCTGAAAAATCTTCAAGATAATAGAAAATAAAGGCTTTATCAATGGGATTGAGCATGTGAATGGCCTTATACATTTCAGTGAGACGCTCTTCTTTACGGTAATCGTAGTCTTCCTGAACAATGATTTGGTTAGAGAAATCTTCATTGGCAATAAAGCTTCTTCTTTTCTCAGATTTCAGGAAAATAATGGCCGTATTCAACGCTAT
Source organism: Chryseobacterium sp. IT-36CA2 (assembly GCF_949767875.1). NCBI lineage: Bacteria > Pseudomonadati > Bacteroidota > Flavobacteriia > Flavobacteriales > Weeksellaceae > Chryseobacterium > Chryseobacterium sp. IT-36CA2. Next base: position 852,795 of record NZ_CATKPG010000020.1, read on the forward strand.
TCTGTATAGCCATGTCGAAAATTCGCTTTCCCCTCTGAAACCGGGAAATGCTTTCCAGAGCTGATACGTGATCTCCTGAAAAAGATCATCACGATCATCCTTTTCGGTCATATACATTTTAGAAATCTTAAATAGGATTCCTTTATGCTGCTCAATTTGGCTTATAAACTCTTGTTCTAATGAGGTCATGGGCTGTTACTCTATAGAGTTAGTTTTCGTTTAAAAAAATTGTTACAGTATTTTTACAAAAGAAATAAAAAAACCCGACAGAAATATACTGCCAGGCCTCATTATGTGTTTTTTAATTGTTACTATTTTCTCATAATAGTATTAATTTATGTTGTATTATATTTTTGATTTTACTCAACAATCATTTTCTTGGAAGCAACCATCACCCCATTTGAAGTAATTTTCAAAATATAAATACCTTTTTTAGCTTCAGTGATATAAATTTTATTTACCCCTTTATTTAGTTTCTGTAAAGATTTAATTAATCTTCCGGAAGCATCAAAGATTTCAATAGTGGCATCATTTTTATTATTTTCGATTGTAAATACTCCATTTTTTATGGGGTTAGGATAGATTTTCAATTGCTCATTATCTGAACCTGCAGTTTCTAATGTTGATAATGTACCTGTACCTATTCCTACAGCATACCATGCATTTACATTCTGCTGCTGTTCATTACTGCCTGCTCCATACAAATCTGTTATAGCCTGCTTTGTTGCATTATAAGCATCTAAATATGTAGTATTGGGAGTCATATAATTCATCAAAGCTCTATAGATAATCTTTTCAGCTTTTTCAATTGTGATACCAGAAACATTGTATGCATTTCCTATATCATTCGTTCCGGAACCTCCTTGTGAAAGAAGATAGAACCAATAATTTCCAACCCCACTGTTTGTATGAACTCCTCCATGATCATTCGCCTCACTTATATCTGCTGTATTCACCCAGTTTGTCCCCATATAAGTATCGGGCTGAGGATTGGGATTTACATTATTCGGATCAGACATATTTCTCATGTAAGGACTTGGAGAAGGATTCAGAAAATTGGGGGTAGGAATTCCCTCACCTATTGTCCAGTTAGGAGAAGCTCCTGAATAAAATTCAATAGCTGTTCCTAGCATGTCTGCAATGGATTCGTTGATAGCGCCAGATTCTGCTACATAGTTTAATCCTCCCAATCCATTTCTTCCGATGATTAAGTGAGAATATTCATGACCAGCAACATCTAATCCTACGACAGGATTCATTAATGTAAGTAAACCTCCAAAAATTTTCCCATTACCATAAAGCATACAAACTATTCCTCCATATAAAGGGGTATCCAAAGCAGCGGCATTTGCCCCTCCTGTAAAACCACCAAAATCAATATTATAATAATTATCTATTTTAGCACCGTTTCCATCATAACTATTTCTGTTATGCCTTGTAATATAATAATCATATGCATTTTTCATTCCCCAATGTACTTCTACTGCAGGTTTTGTATCATCTGCTGTATAGTTTGCAATAGGATTTATATATTCTTCAACATTAATAATTCCTCCATTGATTGTATCTACATCCAGATTAGTTCCATTCATTGTATGAATATTTCTGACATTATCTTTCAAACGGAATTCCCCATTATAGGAATCAACAGTTATAGATTGATTTCCTTTATAATACGTTGCACTTAAAGAGGGTGTATCTGTATCGTGAACTCTTGAGTTTTTCTTTACAACAAGACCTGTAGCATTATTAATATAATAAGTAAATGCTTTTAAGGGTTTAAAAGAAAGAGCTTCTACTTTGGATGTATAATATACAACTGCTTTTCTTCCTTCACTTACTTTCGTAATAACGTTTTCAATATCGGAAACCTTTATTTTACCTTCTGGATGGAGGTCAGCGATGATTACCGATTTGATTTTTTGTATATCCGGTTGTTTTTCAACTGTTAACAAATCAATGTCAGTAATAATTTCTCCATTTACATAGGTAATTTTTCCCCCTTTATCATGGATAAGAACCATGTCATCCATTACTTTAATATTTTTATAGTAATGTTCATAAAAGGAATGTCTGATTCCAAGCTCATCTTTACTCTCTTTAATGAGTTTATAGGAATGGTCTCCATTTGTACCTAACCATTCCCCAAGATGCCCAACCAAAAAATCTGGTGAGACATTCAACTTGCTAAAATCTGCATTAAAAATTCCCATTTCCGATGAAACTGAAATTACAGGTAAATTTTTAACTGAAATTTCGATATTATCCCTTTTTTGGGCTTTTGCCACAGGAGATAATAAAATCGAAATAGCTAAAGCCAAAGATATGGCCCTAATAGTAGTAGTTTTTTTCATATTTTTTGATATTTTCTCACAGTTAGTAGAATAATATCAAAAATGTTACAACTCATAATAAAAAACTTAATAGTTCTTATCATGTTTTTAATTAAGATACTAATTCATTTCACTTAAGGCCCTTTGTAGTAATCCTATATCGATAAAATTCAGTTTTGCCCCTACTACTATAATGATCAGAAGGACGAGTGTCAAAAATACAATGATGAAAATATACATGGATACAAACCAGATAACGGTATTCAGGATATTTCCTTTAAGTCCCATAGTATTCATGAAAAACTTTTGTGAGCGCTCAAACCATGTTTTTCTTTTTTTCGGTCTTGGGCTCACTTCAATGCCGTTAAGCTCATCCACAAGGCGCACTACATCATCAATATATCTTCCATACATATAGTAGATCCAATATCTGATTATAAAAGCAATCAGCAGCAGAGTGATCATAAGACTGATTCCAAAGATGGCAAGATTATATTCCTGATCAAAATGGAAATTAATCTGGATCAAAGACAATAGAAGTCCAAGCGGAATATAAGAAATATAATAGGCGATGTAAATTTCTTTCGAGATCAGAAGCTGCGTTTTAAGATTAAACAGATCATAATTGGTATTGATGCTGTTCTTTTGAAGAAGCTTATACAATTTCAGAAAACGGGAGTAAAAATAGACAATAATCGCAACCGTCAGGATCGTAACGAATAATGATATGGTTTTAATATTAGAATCTTTAGAAGCAAAAGGAAAACTGGTTAAAAGCAATGGTAATGTCACAATCATCAGCCAGAACTCTGTCTTCATATTCACTTTCAGCATCTGCAAAGGTGAATGTATTTCCTTCTGTTTTTCCAGAGAAATTTCAGGGGATTCCTGTCCTGTATCTTTATTCCAAATTTCTTTAAAGTTTTCTAACTCCATAGTTTTATCTATTTAATTCGAACCTGTCTCCTGTCTGGTAATGATCTCTTTCAGCTTTTCTTTTGCCCTTTTCAGCTTTACCCGTGTATTCACTTCCGTAATTCCGAGCTGAACAGCTATTTCTTTACCCGAAAAACCCTCTAAAAAGAAAAATATAAGGGCTTTATCTATGGGGCTCAACTGATGGATGGCTTCATACATCCGCTTCATATTCATATCATCCGTATCATTATAAGGTTCCTGCCTGGCGCTTAGCACATCTACATTCTGATTCTGTATAAAACTACGTTTTTTTTCACTTCTCAGGAAAACAATTGCTGTGTTCAGCGCAGTTCTGTACAGCCATGTGGAGAAATCGCTTCTCTTTTGAAAATCACCGTATGATTTCCAGGCCTGGTAAATGATCTCCTGATAGAGGTCATTCTGATCGTCCTTATTTTCCATATACATTTTAGAGATCTTGAAAACAACACCTTTGTGCTTTTCAATTTTCTCTAAAAATTCTTTTTGCGGTGAAGACATGATTTACACACTGATCCTTAGATAATATTAATAAAATATCATCTTATTATAACACAAAATTCTAATTTCCGCTATTAAGTTAAAAAAATCCTCAAAAAACAAAGCAGTTTATTGAGGATTTTTATTTATGTTAAATACGAGACCAGTCAGAATCAGAAAATATAATCAGTGCTTAAAAAATTGGAATCATGTTCTCTGACAATGGTATTGAGTAATTCTTTGTTGGATTCTGTCAGTTTTGCAGCTACCAGAGACCGGATAGAGAATGAACGGAGCGCATCAAAGACAGAAAGTGTTCCTTCTGCACTGTCTTTTCTTCCTGTAAAAGGAAAAACATCGGGGCCACGCTGTGCCTGGCAATTGATATTCACGCGGCTTACAAGATTCACAAACGGATCAATAAGTTGGGCTACTTCCTGTGCATCTTCACTGAAAATACTTACCTGCATCCCATGTGAAGCATTCACCTGATACTCTATTGGCTCCTCTATGTCTTCAAACGGAACAACAGGAATCACCGGCCCAAACTGCTCTTCATGATACAGTTTCATATCGCTGTTTACAGGATACACTACCGCCGGGAAAACAAAAGATTCATCCGTATAACCTCCGTCTTTATTCAAAACTGCAGCCCCTTTCTGTAAAGCATCTTCAATACATTCTTTTAGATATGCAGGTTTGTTCACCTCCGGAAGTGGGGTTACTTTTACATCTTTTTCCCATGGCAGACCAGCCTTCAAAGCAGAAACGGCAGCACTTAGTTTTTCTGTAAACTCTAAAGCCACTTCTTTCTGAACAAATATCAACTTCAGTGCTGTACATCGTTGTCCGTTGAAAGAAAGTGCTCCTAAAATACATTCGCTTACCGCTACATCCAGATTGGCATTTTTAGTAACAATAGCTGCATTTTTAGCATCAAGACTCAGAATAGCTCTTAGACGATTTACTTTTGGATGGAGTTTTTTCAATCCATTCGCTACTTTACTTGATCCGATGAAAGCCAGTACATTCACTTTTCCGCTTTCCATAATCGGGGTGATAATCTCTGATCCTTTCCCATATAATGTATTTACTGTTCCTTTCGGGAAGGCTTCTTTAAAGGCATTTAATAAAGGATAATGAGCTAATACGCCATGCTTTGGAAGCTTAAACAGGATGGTATTTCCCATGATCAAAGCAGGGATCAACGTGGTAAAGATTTCATTCAGGGGATAATTAAAAGGTCCCATACTCAGGACAACTCCAAGCGGTGCTCTCCTGATTTGGGCAATTGTTCCCTCAGCCTGTTGGAAACGGGAAGATTCCCGATCCAGATCTTTCAGGGCATCAATGGTTTGGTTGATATAATCTACAGTACGGTCGAATTCTTTGGTAGAATCTGCCAGTGTTTTTCCAATTTCCCACATCAGCAGTTTAATGATCAGATCTCTTTGCTGGATCATCAGGTACACGAATTTCTGCATGCACTTAATACGTCCTTCTACAGACATGGTAGGCCATTCGCCCAGCCCGGTATCATAAGCTTTTACGCAGGCTTCAAGAACTTCCATTGCTTCGTTGGGGCCAATATTAGGGATGCTTCCCAAAAGCTTTCTTTCCAATCCGTTTTCTGTAGGGATGCACACCGGAGAATAAATTTCGGTAACGTCTCCCTTCCACTCTACCAATTCTCCATTCAGAAGATAAGTTCTCTGATGAATAACCGGAACTTTATACTCTTCCGGAATTTCGTTTTCTCCTTTAAAAATGTGATGGAATGATGCCGTATTTTCTGAACTCATAAATCTTTCTATTTTTTTATGTGATAAGATCCTTCTTTGTAAGAAGGTTTGATAACATAAAGGTAGAGGTAAAATATTTTGAAAGAAACAATCTGACAATAGATTTGATCTATTTGAATTAAAATTAATCTTAGCTCCTAAAAAAAGAATAATTTAGCTTAAAAATAAATTTCATGTTTTCAAAATTAGTTTGCGGCACACTGCTATTCTTCTCTGCGATGGGCTTTGCTCAAAAATCTAAAGCTACAAATACTGTTTTAATGGGTGGAAAGGAAGTTCATACTTATGCCAAATTACCGGCTCTTAATAAACCGGCTCCCAAATTCACCCTTACCGATGTGAATATGAATGATCAGTCACTAGACTCATATAAAGGAAGGTATGTCATCCTGAATATCTTTCCTAGTGTAGATACTGGTGTTTGCTCTGCATCTGTACATCATTTCAATGAAGAAGCGGGGAATCTACCCAATACAGTAGTACTTTGTATTTCTAAAGATTTACCTTTTGCACAGAAAAGATTTTGTGGTGCTGAAGGAATCAAAAACGTTGTAATGCTTTCAGATTTCCGTTCAGATTTCGGATGGAATTATGGTGTGGAACTGGTAGATTCTGCCATGAAAGGCCTTCTTAGCAGGGCCGTTGTAGTGATAGATCCTTCAGGAAAGATCATCTATGAAGAACAGGTGCCTGATATTTCTCAAGAACCAAATTATGAAGCAGCTATTGCGGCTGTGAAATAGTGAATCACATTAAAACCATTAAGAACATTTAAAAATATAAGATTATTAAGATAAGCGCATAGCTTTTTAAGAACATCTTGATGTTTCTCTTAACTTACCTTCACAACTTCAATATTCTTAATGTTCAAAATAATAATAAAACTCAGCGTGCAGCTGAGTTTTTTATTGATGTTGGAAAACGCAAAGGCGCAAAATGGTATTTAAAATATACTCTTTTTAAGGTGCAAAGATTTTATCTCCGATAAAATTCACAACATTCCACCTGCTGAAAATCTTTGATTTTCTTGCGCCTTAAAATAAGGCATGGCTTAGAAAAGCCTTGCGCCTTTGCGTGTTTCCAAAAAAATAATTTCATTATAAGATGAAGCACAACGCTTAAAAACATCCTGATGTTTCTCTTAACTTATCTTCACAACTTCAATATTCTTAATGGTTCAAAATAACAAAACTCAGCATGCAGCTGAGTTTTTTATTGATGTTGGAAAACGCAAAGGCGCAAAATGGTATTTAAAATATACTTTTTTAAGGCGCAAAGATTTTATCTCCGATAAAATTCATAACATTCCACTTGCTGAAAATCTTTGATTTTCTTGCGCCTTACAATAAGGCATGGCTTAGAAAAGCCTTGCGCCTTTGCGTTTTCCAAAAAATAATTTCATTATAAGATGAAGCACAACTTTTAAAAACATCCTGATGTTTCTCTTAACTTACCTTCATAACTTCAATATTCTTAATGGTTCAAAATAATAATAAAACTCAGCGTGCAGCTGAGTTTTTTATTGGTGTTGGAAAATGCAAAGGCGCAAAATGGTATTTAAAATATACTTTTTTTAAGGCGCGAGGATTTTATCTCCGATAAAATTTCAACACTCCGTTTGCCATTCCGAGCAAAGCAAGGAATCTACACTTTAATATTCTCTTCCACATTGCGCCAAATGAAGCAAATGAATGTGAAAAGATCTGTGAGATCAGTGAAATCTGCGGGAGAATAAAGAACCTTAATTTATTTTATATTTTTTTCTTTTAGTCGTAATTACTATTACTCCATCTTTAGCTTTTTCACCGTACTTTGCAGATGCAGAAGCTCCTTTCAGAACATTCATTGTTTTTATTTGATCGGGATTCAGATCTTTTATATTTTCATAAGTGCTTATTTTTCCATTTAAAACATACATAGGCTGGTATGCTACTCCGCTTGATGGAGCCCTGCCAATACGTATACTATTATTTTCTTTAGGAGGCTGGCCAACTACTCCTGATAATTTTGATACAATTTCTTTTCTTTCCTTTTCTTTGTTGTCTAATAAAGTATTAGCAGGTATTACTGAAACCGCCCCAAACAATTTCTGATGTTGCCGGTTATTGAATTCAGATAAGAATATGGCTTGCATTTCGTTTGTTTTTAAGGTGTCATTAGCAAACTTTTGCTGTGCATTCACCGTAACAATTCCTCCTGTTGTCAGCATAAAACCAACAGCAAATTTTACCAACAGTGTATTCATATAAGAATAATTCAAGTCTCTGTTGAGCTGGGATGGATTAAAGTTTCCGCAGATCTCTTGTGGGGCATTTGCGAAAAAATCTATAATATCATCATCCGAATCTTTCCTGAAGTCTCTCACTGTTTGGGAACAAACAGCACAAAATCTTCCTTTCTCATCAGGTGTCATGGCGTTCCAGTTTTCATGACAAGGTTTTGGTATGGTTATTTTCATAGGGTTCTTTTCTTATAAAGATGCATTGATAAGAGAAAAGGTTGGAATGTGTATAAAAAACGGAAAACCGTAATTATGTATGAAGTTAGATTTTTATATTTGAAAATAACATAATATAAATAAACTAACACATACATGAAACTCTATTCATTAAAAATATCAGGTTATAAGAGACTTAAAGAAGTAAATCTCATTTTTGGAGATGCAACATTTCTAATCGGACAAAATAATTGTGGGAAAAGCTCAATAATTAAAGCCATAGATATTTTGCTTTCTGCAAAAAAGCAGTTGTCAACAGTTGACTTTCATTCAATAATAGATGATGAAACGCATGAAGTAAAAGTTGACACTAATACAATTACTCTTGAAGCTGAATTTAGAAATCTTCCTGCTGAAGCTAAAACATGGAGAGGTTTTAAAGGTAGAATTTTTAGTTATGATATACCTGATGATTCTGAAGAAACTGGATTATCCGTAATTTATAGAAAAACATATGAATTAGGTAAAGATGTAATTATTGAATTTAAATCTAAAGTTAGAAACATAAAAGATATTTACTCTGATTGTAAAAAGCCTCAAGATTACATTGACAATGGTCTGTCTCAAGAAACTATTGAAGAGTATTTTCCTGAGTTGCAATCTAATATAGGAAAAGGTAAAGCTGTATTAGAAAAATTAGACTTAATTGATGAGATTTGGGAGATTTCTGAAGAGGAAACTTGGTTTCAAAATCCTGGTGGAATTCCTGGAAATGTACTTAAGATGTTACCGAGGTTCTTATTAATTCCTGTTGATGTTGGATTACATGAAATTCAAGGGTCTGGTAACGGAGTTCTTAGTACAACCCTTGGAGAACTATTTCAAACTGTTAGAGAAAATTCTGAACATTTTAAAAATGCCCAAGTTCACCTAAATAACCTCGCAAAGGAATTGGACCCACAAGATGATGAATCTGAGTTCGGAAAAATGATGAATGAGCTAAACACAGTTTTATCAACTGTTTTTCCAGATTCTAAATTATATGCATCTACAAGTTTAAGTGATCCTTCTAGTCTTAAACCAGCATTTACTGTTGAAATGTCAAGTAATATAAAGACGTCTATTGATAATCAAGGTACTGGTATGATTAGAGCTGCTGTTTTTGGAATGTTGAGATACAGACAATTATGGCTATCAAAAAAAGAAGATGATCATGCTCGTTCATTAATAGTCTGTTTTGAAGAACCTGAAACATATTTACATCCAAGCGCAGCAAATCAAATGAGAGAAGCAATTTATGAATTAAGTTCTAATACATCCCAAATAATTGCTTCAACACATTCACCATATATTATTGATTTATCTCGTAAACCAAAACAAATATTAAATAGACTTTATAATTGCGGTAATCATGTAGAATGTAATACCTTTAGTGTTACCGAAAAATTTAAAGAACTCCAAAGCGTTGATAAAACCTATGTAAAAATGATAATGAAAATTGACAACTATGTATCAAGAATATTTTTTACAAAGAATGTAATAATTGTAGAAGGAGATACAGAAGATATCTTAATACGCGAAACTTTAAAACTTTTGGATAAAGCTAAATATTTTAAAATTTTATCTGACTTTGAGATTGTTAAAGCTCGTGGAAAAGCTGCTATAATTGGCCTAATAAAATATTTAACTTCAATGGGAATAAAACCAATAGTAGTTCATGATTTAGATTTAGGTGAACCAAATGCTGCAAAATACAATCAACCAATTACAGATGCTTTAGGTGGAAATGGAAGAATTGTTGTAATGGAAAATAGTGTTGAAGAAGAATTAGGTTATGAAGCTAATTCCGAAAAGCCATACAAAGCGTATAAGCAAACATTGGAATGGGATAATAATTGGGATAATTTACCTTCTAATTGGAAAACAAAGATGTCAGAAATTTTTGGCGAATATATCTAAATAAATCACATACTTCATTAGCACATATTATAGAAACAAAAGTACACCAAATATTAAAGAATTAGTATTAAAATCCAGCGAGCTCATCAATAGCATCGGGCTTTAGCCCGATATAAAAAGATAAATACAAAAGGCTTTAGCCAAAACTTAATTTTAAATTTCGGCTAAAGCCAATCATACTACGCACAAAAAAACGGGCTAAAGCCCGTTTCTATTAATATTGAGATTCTTCACTCCATTACATTTCATTCAGAATGACAATTTCCCTTACTAATATCAATTAAGATTCTACCAACACTGCTCCATCTTTCAAAACCATAAACTCCTGTCCTACTTCCTCAGAAATGTTTTTCAAATCCTGCTCATCAAAAACCTGAGGGATGTAGCATTTCTCATGCGCAAACAACCCGTAATGGATGGGCACCAGCTTTTTGGCATGTAGAAGATGAGCTGTTGCAAAGGCTTCTTTCAGATTAAGGGAAGCGGGAACGGGGCTGTATTGTAAGCCGATGATCTCAAAGTTAACCACTACTCCGTTTACGGGTAAGAAGGCATAATCTATGTTTGGGTTTTCTTTTCCAAGCTTCCAGAATTGATTGTGCCAGATGGTATCTCCACCATGAAATATTTTGGTCGTTTCATCATCTACGATCCAGGAAGACTGTATTTCTCCTACTCCATCCATAGCAAATACAGGTTTGAAGGTGATGTTGTTTTCTGTGAAGGTTTCATCAAGATCCAACACAATGATTTCTACGTCATCTAGTATTTTTTTCACAATAGATTCCAATCCTTTGTAGACGATTAATTTTCCTTCTTTCTTTAAGCATTTCCGGATAACTCCTTTATCAAAATGATCGAGATGCATATGCGTAAAGAGGATATAATCTGCCTGCACATGCTCTAAAAATTCTATAAGATTCTCTACAGCATCGCCCAATACAGGTTTATAGTAAGAGAAATCTTCTACAGCATCTATTAAGATCGTTTTGTTGTGAGAAGTAATGCGGATGCCTGCCCAGTTTAATTTTTGTATTTCCATATTCTTTTTTCAGCAAAGGAAGAGACTTACGGAAGGCAAGACAATAAACAAAAGATAATAAATGAGGATGTTTCGAGGTTGGGAGCTGGGGGATGGAAGATGGAACTTGATTATTTCTCTACAGTTTCTATTGTCTTTTCTTTGAATTAACAATAAGGACTTTATAAACGTAAAGTTTTTATTTATTAACTGCAGATTCTAAGGGGCAAAGCCGTTGTCTAAGCTAATGATAAGAGCACGCTTCATCAAATCGATTGAAAATCGATTCATCCTTTGCTCAGTTATAATGTGGATTTAAAATTGAAACTTTGCGTTAAAAAAACTCTGCAAGATAATATAGTCTTAGTAAGTTCTTTTATTATCTTCAAATTTCTAGCTTATTTACAAAATCCTTTTTCTGATTCTGCTTAAAGAGATTGGCGTAATACCAATATAAGAAGCGAGATATTTCAAAGGAATATTCTGAATATAATGAGGTTTGTTCTTCAAGAGATATTCATAGAGGTCTTGTGGAGTATTTTTTAGCAGGAGCATTTCTCTTTTCATCGCAGCATTAAGCTTTCTGCTCAGATAGTAGTTCTGCACAAAACGGCAGTGTGGATTTACAGCGAATAAGTTTTTCACTTCATCCAAGGTGATTTCCCATGCCAGCCCTCTGTTGATGGATTCGTAAACGGTATCAGAGCTTTTTTCTTCCACAGTAAAAATATCACCGGGAAAATAGAATTCTGCACAGATTTCGGTATCAATATCCGATGTGCTGTTGATGTAGTATTTACGGACAAGCCCATCTTCTACAAGATAGGCTTTGTTGTCTGTAAATATGTTTTTCTTTGAAAATTCGACCTCAGCAAACTTCTCCCATACAGGATCACTATCCTCTACGTTCAGGTGTGAAAACAGTTTTTTGTTGATGGCTGCCAATGCTGAATTTTATGGATTATAATAAATTTTCGTCTACAAGATTTGGAAGAGTCACTTTCAAATTCGGTTCTGCTTCCATCGCTCTTTTAATAGCGAAAACGGCACCTTCGTTTCTTGCCCAGCTTCTTCTTGAGATTCCGTTGTTCACATCCCAGAAAAGCATGGATTTTAGTCTTCTGTCGGCATCATCGCTACCGTCAAGAAGCATTCCGAAACCTCCATTGATTACTTCTCCCCAGCCTACTCCACCACCATTGTGGATAGAAACCCATGTAGCTCCACGGAAACTGTCACCAATTACGTTGTGAATGGCCATATCTGCGGTAAATCTTGATCCGTCATAGATATTGGAAGTCTCTCTGTAAGGAGAATCGGTTCCCGAAACATCATGATGGTCTCTACCTAACACTACAGGTCCTATTTCACCATTTTTGATGGCTTTGTTGAAGGCTTCTGCAATTTTCATTCTTCCTTCTGCATCTGCATAAAGAATTCTTGCCTGCGAGCCTACTACCAGTTTATTTTCCTGTGCCCCTTTGATCCACTGGATATTGTCTTTCATCTGCTGCTGAATCTCTTCAGGTGAGTTTTTAACCATTTCTTCTAATACTGCACATGCAATATCATCAGTTTTCTGAAGGTCTTCCGGATTTCCACTTGAACATACCCAACGGAATGGCCCGAAACCATAATCAAAACACATAGGTCCCATAATATCCTGTACATAACTTGGATATTTAAATTCTCTTCCTAATGTCGGGTTTTCGGCCATTACATCAGCTCCGGCTCTGGAAGCTTCCAATAAAAAGGCATTTCCGTAATCGAAGAAATAGGTTCCTTTTGCTGTATGTTTATTGATCGCTGCAGCATGTCTTCTTAATGTTTCCTGAACTTTTTCTTTGAATAATTCAGGGTTTTCAGCCATCATGGTATTAGATTCTTCAAAACTTTGTCCTGCAGGATAGTAACCACCCGCCCAAGGATTATGAAGTGAAGTCTGATCTGATCCGATGTCAATTCTTACATCTTCCTTATCAAATTTCTCCCAAACTTCCACAATATTTCCAAGGTAAGCCAAAGACACGGTTTCTTTGTTAGCCTGCGCTTCTCTTACTCTTTTTACTAATGAATCAAGATCTTCATGAATTTCATTCACCCATTTCTGATCGTGACGGATCTTTGTGATCTTTGGATTTACTTCTGCACATACGGTAACACAACCTGCGATATTCCCAGCTTTTGGCTGAGCTCCACTCATTCCGCCCAATCCTGAAGTTACGAAAAGACCTCCTTTCGGTTCTTTTTTGATTTTTCTGAAAGCATTTAATACCGTAATCGTTGTTCCATGAACAATCCCCTGAGGACCGATATACATATAACTTCCCGCTGTCATCTGCCCGTATTGGGTAACACCCAATGCATTGAATTTCTCCCAGTCATCCGGTTTTGAATAGTTCGGGATCATCATTCCATTCGTTACAACAACTCTTGGCGCATCTTTATGGGACGGAAACAATCCCATCGGATGTCCTGAATACATGACCAATGTCTGATCATTATTCATTTCCGACAAATATTTCATCGTCAGCAGATACTGTGCCCAGTTTGAGAATACAGCTCCATTTCCACCATACGTAATCAGTTCGTGAGGGTGCTGTGCTACGGCATAATCCAGGTTATTCTGAATCATCAGCATAATGGCTTTCGCCTGCTCAGATTTTCCGGGATAGTCTGTAATTGGTCTCGCCTTCATTTCATAATCCGGACGGAAACGGTACATATAAATTCTTCCGTAATCTTCCAATTCCTGCTTAAATTCAGGAATCAGCTCTGCATGAAATTGAGGATCAAAATAACGTAAAGCATTCTTTAATGCCAGTTTTTTCTCTTCTTCCCCTAAAATTTCTTTACGCTTCGGAGCATGGTTGATATTGGTCTCGTATGGTTTTGGTTGTGGCAGTTGACTAGGAATCCCCTGCTGTATCTGTTCTTGGAATGTCATATTGCTATTTAAAGGTCTATGTTTTAAACAATGTTTGAAGTCTTAAAGATATTCAAAATAGGAAATATAGGCAAGGGGAAAGGAAAGAATGGCTTAGGGTTTAGGGAAAATTATCAAACCTGTAAATCAACCGCCATTTGATATTAAATACTATATTTGAAAAGATGCACCTGAATTCCCCTCCCTCGGAGGGGTGGATTCCAAAGTTGAGAACTTTGGAGGACGGGGTGGTTAAAAACACAAACAATCATGAAAGAAATCCTTACCGTCATCAACGAAATTCCGATCCGTAGGAATTTCGTTGAGAACCTGCCCTACAATCCCCATTTAAAGGTATTATTAAAAGAAAAACGCAAAGCTCGGATTTTGGGTGAGGTTATATTCTGGAAGAAAGTCCGTGCAAAAAAATTTCATACAATTGATTTTGACAGACAAAGAATTATTGGAAATTATATCGTTGATTTTTATGTAAAAACACTGGGGCTTATTATAGAAATAGATGGTTCAAGCCATGATGAAAAGCAGGTTTATGATGGGATAAGAGAAGAATATCTCAAATCTTTAGGACTATTGGTTTTCAGAATCAGTGATTTTGATGTAAAGAATAATCTGAGTATTATGATGAAGGAATTGGAGAATTTTATTGTGCTGCACTATGGAACCACCCCGTCTTCAAAAATTCTTTAATTTTTGAATCCACCCCTCCAAAGGAGGGGAATTGCCCTTATCAAAAGAAGTCATTATTCAACATAAAAAAACCTTACTGAAATTCAATAAGGCTGGTTTTTGTATCGTCAAAGTTTAGGTTAAAACATCATCGTTTTCTTCTTCATGATCATCTTCATTATCGCTGAGACTCCAGTAGTTATTTTCTTCATCTTCCTCGCCTATTTCTTCCATTTCGTCATCGTCTTCCGCACCTGGGATATCTAAGCCTTTATCAATTTTATCATCATCAAAATCTTCTTCTAAAATGGGATTTCCGTCTCCATCAAGCGAAATATGTTTTTCTCTCTTAAATATATCTTCGTTTGGGTTATAATCCATTTGTTCTAACCTCTTGTTTTGTTCATTAATATTTTTCTCTGGTGCCATGATATTTAAGATTTTAGGTTTATATAATCAGAACAAAAATAATTCCAAGTTAGGATAAATGATCAGAATAAACGTCAGGATTTGCACAATATGGCATTTTTTCATTTTTTGAAAAAGCAATGATATTTCCTGCAGCCAGTCTTGCCATTCCGTTTCTGGCCTCAACAGTAGCAGATCCAATATGCGGAAGAATACAGACACTGGATAGTCCAAGAATAGGATCATCAGCAGACATAGGTTCCGGATTGGTAACATCCAGACCGGCTCCCCAGATTTTCTTATTTACGAGTGCCTGATACAGATCTTTTTGGTTGTGAAAACCGCCTCTTGCGGTATTGATGAAAATCGCATCCGGCTTCATCTGTTCAAATATGGAGTAACTGAATAATTCTTTGTGCTCAGGGGTAAAATTGGCATGTACACTCAATACATCTGAGTTTTTGATCAATTCATCAAAAGAAACATAGGTTGCTCCCAACTCTTTTTCTGCTTCTTCATTTTGTCGGCGGTTGTGATAGATGATATTCATTCCAAATGCATTCTTTGATTTTTCAGCCATTTCATAACCGATACGTCCTAATCCAAAAATCCCCAATGTTTTTCCGTACAGCTCTTGTCCTAGCGCATGTAAAGGATCAAATCCTCCCCAGTTATCATCTTTTACTTTCTGAAAGTTATAGCTAGCTCTTCTTGCCACAGACTGCATCAGTAAAAAGGCTACATCTGAAGTTGCCCTGCTCAAAACATCCGGAGTATTTCCTATCGGAATATTCTTTTGAGTAGCTTCCCGAATATCCACATGATCAAATCCTACGGAATATAACGCAATGGCTTTCACATTCGGGCAGGCATCAAAAAAATTCTTATCATATTTAAAGTCTCCGCCTACATTCAGAATGGTGTCTGTATTTTTACAATAGTTAATCCATTCGTCGTAAGAAAGGTTTTCTTTTTCCGGTAATATAATTTCCAGTCCCGCTTCTTCCAGCATTTCAATTCCTGCTTCAGGAATTCTTTTATTGATAAAAACTTTCATTGTACTGATGTTTAATGATTTTTAAATAAAAAAACCTCACTTGCAAAAAGTAAGGTTATTGAACTTTAATATTAAAAATTTATTTCTTTTCATCTGAATGTTCAGTATCTATTTTATTTTTTCCTGATAAGGAATTTTAAGATTGAGGGATTTTAATTCCATCAATTTTCATTCCGAAATAGAGTTAAAAATTTTAAATTTTAATTAAATCAGATGAGTATTGGCTTTATAAAAAAATGGACTAATACCCATTTCTATTGATAAAATGGATTCTCATAAGGCACTGGTGTTTGAGACCAGCTGGTTTACCAATTCCGTTCTATTGATTTGTATTACCAAGCATCGGAACAAATTTGTAAGCTCCAAATTCTTCTTTTTCAAATTCTGTAGGGCTTACTTTTGTAAATCGGTATAAAACCTGTTCATCTGTTGGCCCCAATGGAATCACCATTATTCCTCCGACATTCAGTTGTTTCAAAAGTTCTGTCGGTAATGTGGAGGCTCCACAGGTCACAATTATTTTATCAAAAGGAGCAAAAGTAGGAAGTCCGGCAAAACCATCTCCAAAGCTTTGGAATTTTGGAAACAAATGAAGTTCTCTGAGTTTCTTTTTAGAAAAATCAAACAGATCTTTCTGTCTTTCAACGGTGTATACATGAGCCTTCATAGCCATCAAAACAGCGGTCTGGTATCCACATCCTGTTCCAATCTCCAGTATTTTTTCGCCTGGTTTTACCTTCAACAGTTCAGACTGTTCCGCTACCGTGGAAGGATGGGAAATAGTCTGGTGCGCCAGAATAGGAAATGCCCTGTCTTCATAAGCAAAGTCTTCAAAAATACTTTCAATAAAAAGATGTCTCGGAACTTCACTCATCGCCCGAAGTACATTTTCATCCGAAATTCCAATTCTGTGTCGAAGATATTCAACTAAAATCTTTCTTTTTCCTTTATGTACAAACGAATCCTGCATTTGACAAAAGTAAGAAATTAGAAATTAGATTTTATAAATTGGAGAAAAGAATTATCCACAAAAACTACTTCTCCAATATAACTTCTTTCTTATCTTTACAAAAATTTAATACAGCTATGTTAAAAGCAGGTTTGGTAGGTGCCGGACACTTGGGAAAAATACATTTAAAACTTCTTAATCAGTCTGATAGATATGAATTTGTAGGTTTCCATGATAAAGATGTTGAAAACGGAAAGAAATTAGAAGCCGAATTCGGATATAAATATTTTGAAAATTTTGATGAATTGCTTGAGCAGGTTGACATGCTTGACATTGTCACTCCCACAGTTTATCATTATGATTATGCGCTAAAAGCCATCGAAAAAGGTCTTCATTTCTTTATTGAAAAACCGGTAACCCAGACGCTTGAGCAGGCAGAAGAAATTCTTCGTTTGTGCCAGGAAAAAGGTATCAAAGCTCAGGTAGGACACGTTGAGCGATACAACCCGGCATTTATTGCCACTAAGGAATACATCAGCACACCGATGTTTATTGAAATCCACAGACTGGCAGAGTTTAATCCACGTGGTACAGATGTTTCTGTAGTATTGGATCTTATGATTCACGATCTTGATATTTTATTAAGTATTGCGAAATCTAAAGTGAAAAACATCCACGCAAGCGGTGTTTGTGTAGTAAGCAAAACTCCGGATATTGCCAATGCAAGAATAGAGTTTGAAAATGGATGTGTTGCCAACCTTACGACTTCCAGAATTTCCATGAAGGCAATGAGAAAGAGCAGATTCTTCCAAAAAGATGCTTACATTTCCGTTGATTTTCTTGAGAAAAAAGCTGAAGTAATCAGAATGAAGGATGCTCCGGAAAACCCTACTCCATTTGATATGATTATTGAAAATGCAGAAGGAGAAAAGAACCAGATCCTTTTTGAATATCCGAATATCCAGCCTAACAATGCTATTCTGGATGAATTGAATTCTTTTGCAGATGCTATCACTGGCAATAAAAATGTAGAGGTTTCTCTTGAGGATGGTACTGAAGCTTTAAAAGTGGCTTTGGAAATTATGAGACTAATTAGTTAAAAATACGCTGTTTTTTAAGCAACAATAGATACAGTGCTATCTTATAATCAGAATAATGGGTTATGAGGTGGCATTTTTTATTATTATCAATGCAAAGTTTCCTTTTCGGCTATGAATTATATTGAGTAGGCAAAGGTTGAATCGATTAAAAATCGGTTTGATGAAGCTGTAGATTTATTTGATCAATTTGCAATTTACATCAGCAAATAAAAACTTTTCATTAATAATTACTGATTTATCAATAAAAAA
The DNA here is from genome assembly GCF_949767875.1 of Chryseobacterium sp. IT-36CA2. Lineage (NCBI taxonomy): Bacteria > Pseudomonadati > Bacteroidota > Flavobacteriia > Flavobacteriales > Weeksellaceae > Chryseobacterium > Chryseobacterium sp. IT-36CA2. The sequence goes on from NZ_CATKPG010000020.1 coordinate 871,160, forward strand.
TCCTTTTCAAAATAAAAAAACAATATATTTGAAGAATAATTCAATACAATATTGAAAGATTTTGTTTTACATATATGGATATCCGACACACTCAATGATCTGAAAACCGTTTCATTTTATGATGTCATCATTCATTATAATTTCTAATATTTCCCTATTATTTTAAACCATTGAACTACTATGAAAAGAGCCATTCTATTATCCGCAGTTTTATTGTCTCAATTTGGGACATCACAATTATTAAAAACTTCAGGAAAGAAAATCGTTAATGATAAAGGTGAAAATATTCAATTGAAAGGCCTTGGGCTGGGCGGTTGGATGCTTCAGGAAGGATATATGCTGAAAACTGCTGATTTCGCAGGCCCTCAGTATAAAATTAAGGAGAAAATTGCAGAATTGATTGGCGAAGACGGAATGAATGAGTTCTACAAAGCTTATCTTAAAAACGGAATCACAAAACAGGATATCGACTTTTTAGCTAAAGCAGGATTCAATTCTATAAGGCTTCCGATGCATTACAACCTTTATACGCTGCCGATTGAAAAAGAACCTGCAAAAGGAAAAGATACATGGCTGGAAGAAGGTTTTAAAATGACTGATGATCTTCTTCAATGGTGTACAGATCATAAAATATACCTGATCCTGGATCTTCATGCAGCTCCGGGAGGACAGGGAAATGATGCCAATATTTCTGATAATGACAAGTCTAAACCTTCGCTTTGGGCTAATGAAGAGAATCAGAGAAAAACCGTAGCGCTGTGGAAAAGACTGGCTGAAAGATATAAAGACAATCCATGGATTGGTGGTTATGACCTGATTAATGAACCTAATATCAATTTCACAGGCAAGAATCCTAATGGTACGGATGAAATGTCGAATGCTCCACTTTGGAAGCTTCAGAAGGATATCACGGCAGCAATTAGAGAAGTTGATAAAAAACATATTATTTTCATTGAAGGAAACGGTTGGGGAAATAATTATAACGGATTACCGGCTATCTGGGATAATAATATGGCTTTCAGTTTTCATAAATACTGGAATTACAATGATGATCAAACCCTGAAATTCGCACTGGATTTAAGAGAGAAACACAATATGCCGATCTGGCTTGGAGAAACGGGTGAGAATTCAAACGTTTGGTTTACCGAACTTATTCAGCTTTTGGGTAAGCACAATATCGGGTATGCATTCTGGCCGATGAAAAAGATTGACAATATTGCAGGAATTAACAATGTGAAAATCACGCCTGAATATGAAAAGCTATTGGATTATTGGAAAAACGGAGGTGAAAAACCATCTAAAGAGTATGCGAAAAAAGCTTTACTACAGATTGCAGACAATTATAAGCTGAACAATACTGAGATTAAGAGAGATGTGATTGATGCCATGTTCAGACAGATTACAGAGGCTTCCACAAAACCGTTCAAAAATCATCAGGCTCCGGGAAGAATATTCGTTTCAGAATATGATTTGGGAAGAATGGGTTCTGCCTATCTGGATAAAGATTTCATTAACCTTTGGGTAAGTGATCCGGCTAAAAGATCGGAATGGAACTCCGGACAGCAGATGAGAAATGATGGTGTTGATATTTATAAATGTAACGACAAGGTTACCAATCAATATTATGTAGGAAAAACAGAAACCGGAGAATGGCTTCAGTACACAGTTCAGTCTAAAGGAGACAGAAGTTATACAGCTGATATCAGATACTCAGCTGCCAATGCCTCTAAAATAAGAATTGAAACGGCTTCCGGAAAAGTTTTAGCTACGATACCGCTGGCATCCACTGGAGGGAATGAGAACTGGAAGACCGTTTCAGCAAAAAACATCAACCTTCAGAAAGGAGAAAATAAAATCAGAATTGTCTTTGAAAATGATGGTGCCAATCTGAATTATTTTGAATTAAAATAGTAATAATTGTCTTAAATTGCAGCTCTCTTTTGGTCTTCAGAAGAGAGCTTTTTTAATGATACTATTATGAAAAAAACAGCACTTCTTTTTCTTCTGATTTCAGCATTCACGTTTGCTCAGACTTCTCTATTAGAACAAAAAATAAACTCAATTCTTAAGAACAAAAAGGCAACCGTAGGTGTTTCTGTCTTAGGCTTTGAAAATGGTTTTAAATATGATAAAAATGCCGACAAAAAGCTTCCCATGCAAAGTGTATTTAAATTTCACATTGCCGCTGCGGTTTTGAATGCAGTAGATCAGGGGAAACTTTCTCTGGATCAGAAAATCAAATTGGATCAATCAAATTTATTGGAGAACACATGGTCGCCGCTTCGTGATAAGTATCCCGCAGGAAATGTTGAGATTCCGTTAAGTGAAGTGATTGAATATACAGTTGCCAAAAGCGATAACAATGGATGTGATATTCTTCTTAAACTATTGGGAGGAACTCAGACAGTACAAAAATTCATTAATTCCAAAGGGGTAAAAGGTTTTCAGATCAAATACAATGAAGAGGCCATGCATAAAGACTGGAATGTTCAGTATGAAAATTACAGCACGACAAAATCAGCAGTAGATGTCCTTAAAAAATTCTATGACGGAAAATTATTATCCAAAAAATCTACAGAATATCTGATGAAAGTAATGCTTTCTACTTCAACGGGATTGAATAAAATGGTAGAGCAGCTTCCGAAAAGTACTCCCGTGGCAAGAAAAACGGGATCTTCCGGGAAGAATAATGCAGGCTTAACAGGTGCGGAAAATGAAATTGGGATCATTACTTTACCTAATGGCAAACATTATGCATTAGCTGTATTCGTCAGTAACTCAACGGAAACGGATACAGTTAACTGCAGGATGATTTCAGATATTTCCAGGGAAGTCTGGGAATATTTTAATAAATAAAATTTTAAGCTTATTTTTAAAGCGATTTTAACATGAAGAAATTAATATTAACAACAGCTCTATTTGCTTTCACATTCTTTTATTCTCAGAAGAATCAGAATTATTTACAAATCAGCTATGGAAGCGTATGCTGTGGTCCGCCATCTGATAAACCTGTCATAAGCTTTCTGAAGGAATTTAAGAATAAAAGCCAAATAAAAAGTATGGAGATCCTGATAGAAAAAGGAAGAGGCAGAGAAGGCGAATATACATTATATGTTGGTACTGATTTTCTTACAAAGAATCAAAAAAAACGACTTGTAAGAGGATTAACAGCGGCTATTTCTAATCAGAATAACAGTAAGAAAAATCAAAATGTCGGAAACGTTTTCTTTGATTCTACAGCTGTTGTCACTCAATCTGAGCTTACAGACCTAAAAAATTTAACTATCTATAAAAAATAAAGGAAAAATGATCAAAAACATTGTAGTTATCGGAGCGGGAACCATGGGAAATGGTATTGCACATACTTTCGCACAAAGCGGTTTTAAAGTAAATCTTGTAGACGTATCCCAGGAAGCTCTAGACAGAGGTTTAAAAACCATTACTACCAATCTTGACAGAATCATTGCAAAAGGAAACCTTACAGAGGAGCAAAAAGCAGAAACTTTAGGCAACATCACTACTTTTACAGCATTGAATGATGCAGTAGGAGCTGCTGATCTTATTGTAGAGGCTGCTACAGAAAACATGGATCTTAAATTGAAGATCTTCGGTCAGATGGACGAACTGGCTCCTGCCAACTGTATTCTTGCAACCAATACTTCATCGATATCTATCACCAAAATTGCAGCATCTACGAAAAGAGCTGATAAAGTGATCGGTATGCACTTCATGAACCCGGTTCCCATCATGAAACTGGTAGAAATTATCAAAGGATATTCTACATCTAAAGAGACTTTTGATGCTATTTATGACATGAGTAAAACGCTTGGGAAAGTTCCTGTAGAAGTAAATGACTACCCAGGTTTTGTGGCGAACAGAATTTTGATGCCAATGATTAATGAGTCTATCGAAACGCTTTACAACGGAGTGGCTGGTGTAGAAGAAATTGATACAGTAATGAAACTGGGAATGGCTCATCCGATGGGTCCACTTCAGCTGGCAGACTTTATTGGTCTTGATGTATGCCTTGCCATCCTGAATGTAATGTATGACGGTTTCAAAAATCCTAAATACGCTCCAAACCCATTGCTTGTAAATATGGTGACAGCGGGGAAACTTGGTGTAAAATCAGGCGAAGGGTTCTACGATTATTCAGAAAGCAAAAAAGCTGAAAAAGTTTCAAAAATGTTTTTGAAGTAATTTTAAGTCAATAATTTTATTTATCTTTGAGAAAGTTAAAACATTAAAAAAATGAAATTACCAAAGTTTTTATTAGCAGATAATTCGGAATTTCCAGAGGATCTATTCGTAGTTCATACAGAATATCCAAGATTTATCTTAAACGTTGAGGAAGAAGAAGTTGAGTGGTTAGATGATCTTGAAGGTGATGATGAAGAAACGATGGCAGACGAGGCTACTAAAGTAGTAGAAGCAGCGTTCAAATGGTGCGACGAAGAGTTGGCTAAGTACGACGAAGAAGAGGAAGATTAATAATACTCTAAACATAAAAAAGGAACTCAATTGAGTTCCTTTTGTTTTTTATTCTGATTTAGTGAATTTCAATAGTAAAAGATTGTCTTTATACAATTCTAAAGTATTTCCGGAAATCACATACTTGTTTGCTTTTCCCATCATATCCATAAAGTTCTGCTCTACTCCGATGTTGTTGCACATCATTTTTGTAGATCCCATCTGTCCTGCTGTAAAACCACCTGTAGAAGGATCTATTGTAGCTGTTCCGAAATAGTTGTTACAACCTGCATTTCCAGTGATCTTTTCTCCTTCAATATTCAATGTCGGAACTTTACCTTTTACCGTTTCAGCCAGAGACCATTTTGTATTGGTAAGAGCGGGCTGAGCCTTTCCTACTTTAGATGCAGACGGGCTTGTCATGGATCCACACGAAGCCAAAACTGCAGCAGCACATATACTTAAAAAAAGATTTTTCATTTTTTACTTTTTGAATTAATCCAAATTTACGGAAATTATATTATCTAAACGGGTTACAGCGAATTTTATTATTCTTTAACACTTGATATTTTGAATATTTTTCCGGTTGAATTTTTAATGATAAATGCATTTTTGATTGTTCAAATTAGAGTGGGGAAACGCAAAGACGCAAATTTGTTAATATGTTGAGAGTTTAAGGCGCAAGGATTTTACCTTCGATAAAATTTCACAATGTCTTTGTCATTCCGAAAAAATCTATACTACCATTGGTTTATAAAATATATTGACGCTCCTACGGAGTGACAAAAGCTGTGGATAGATTAAGCCAGAAACCAGTCAATCTATTACAACAAAAAAACGGACTTAAAAAAGTCCGTTTCTATTTATTAATGAAAATGTATTTTCAATGATTAAGATCTCAACTCTGCGTTGAATTCTTTCTGGAAAGCTTTGATCAGAGAATCCATTACTTCAGTAATCTCTTTTTCTTCCAGTGTTTTTTCTTCGTTTAATAACTCGAAGCTCATGGCATAAGACTTCTTACCTTCAGGAAGATTTTTACCTTCATACACATCGAACAGATTAATATTCTTAATGAATGGAGATTTGTTCTTTTTAGCAGTTTGATATAAATCCTGATAGTTTACCGTTTTATCAATCAATAAAGCTAAGTCTCTTCTGATTTTGTTGAATTTCGGAATATCTTTGAATTTCAGTTCATTTTTAGAACGTAATTCCTGAGCATACTCCAATTCAATTTCAGCATAGAAGCAATCCTGATCAATATCAAAATCTTTCAATAAAGCCGGAGCTACTTTTCCTATTCTCACCAAAGCTTTACCATCTGCTTCGTATACCAATGCATCAGAGAATCTTTCATCAGACAGAGCAACTTCTTTATAGTTTACAGCAAGTCTTTCCAATAAAACTTTCACATATGCTTTAAGGTTATAGAAACTTACAGCAGACTTTGACTGAAGCCAGTTTTCTGCAACATCTCTTCCCGAAACCAATAATGCCAATTGTTTTCTTTCTTCGTATTTTTCTTTTTTGTGGTAAATTTTTCCTAATTCGAAGAACTTGATATCCTGATTCTTTCTGTTGATGTTATATACTGTATTCTGAAGAAGTCCTTCTAATAAAGACTTTCTCATGAATGCCAAATCACCGCTTAAAGGGTTTAATAGTTTTACAGCGTCAGTTTCATCTTTTACAGAAGTCAATGAATTGTTCATTACTTCATTGAAACCAATGCTCTGTAAAGTTCTTGCCCAGCTGTTTTCCAGTTCGTCCTGATCGCTAGCACTCAGCTTAACAGGGGTAAACGAAATCTTTTGTGGAGCATCAATCTTATTGTATCCGTAGATTCTTAAGATCTCTTCAATTACGTCAATTTCTCTTGTTACATCTGCTCTGTACGCAGGAACAGAGATTTCAAAACCGTTAGGAATTTCATTTAAAACCTGAATTTCCAATGCTTTTAAGATTTCCTTTACTTTTTCTCTGTGAATTTTTGTTCCTAAAATCTGTTCAATTTTAGAGAATCTGATAATCACATAGTTATCTTCTATTTTCTTAGGATATTCTTCCAGTAACTCTCCTACTAATTTTCCTTCAGCAATTTCCTGAATCATTTTAATAGCGTGAGTGATTGCCGTTCTTGTAAGATTTGGATCTACTCCTCTTTCAAATCTGAAAGAAGCATCTGTATTCAAGCTGTGCGCTTTAGCTCCTTTTCTTACGGCAATCGGGTTGAAATAAGCACTTTCAAGGAATATTGTTTTAGTTGTTTCAGATACTCCTGAATTCTCACCACCAAATACTCCGGCAATACACATTGGTTTATCTTTACCATCTTTGATCATGATTTCAGAACCATTCAATGTTCTTTCAACACCATCTAAAGTAGTGAATTTCGTTCCCGGTTTTACCACTCCTACTTTCACTTTTTTATCTGCAATTTTATCTGCATCAAATGCGTGAAGCGGCTGTCCGTACCCGTGAAGAATATAATTGGTAATATCTACAACGTTGTTAATCGGGTTTAATCCGATCGCTTTCAGTCTGTCTTTTAACCAAGATGGCGATTCTGCTACTTTTACATCTTCAATAACCGCTCCGATATATCTTGGACATAATTCTGCATCTTCAATTTCCAGTTTGAAATCATGAGTTCCCTCACTATTTAAAACTTCAGAAGCTACTTTATTAAATTGAGACTTCAATTGGTTTGTAGAAAGATAAGCGTGTAAATCTCTGGCAACACCATAATGAGACATAGCATCTGTTCTGTTCGGTGTTAATCCGATTTCAAATACCTCATCATTAGTCAGCTCAAAATAATCTGCAAAGTTTTTCCCCACTTCATATTTCGTCTCATCCAAAACCATAATTCCTCCGTGATCGTCACTAAGACCTAATTCGTCTTCAGCACAGATCATTCCTTGAGAAACCTCACTTCTGATTTTTGCTTCTTTAATTTCAAAAAAGTTTCCGGTTTTGTCATAGATTTTTGTTCCGACAACAGCTACAGGTACGGTTTGCCCAGCCTCTACATTAGGAGCTCCACAAACAATGTTCAACACTTTTCCGTTTCCTACGTCTACCGTTGTCTTCTTCAGTTTGTCAGCATTAGGATGTTTTTCGCAAGTTAAAACTTTACCTACAACGATTCCTTCCAGGCTGCCTTTTACACTTTCAAATTTATCTATCCCTTCAACCTCAAGACCTATATCTGTAAGGAATTCACCGATTCTTTCAGTTTTTGATTCCGTTTTTACAAAGTCCTTCAGCCAGTTGTTTGATATTTTCATTTGTTAATCTATCTACTTATTTAATTCGTCAGATGCCACAAAGGTTTCATCTGCTCTATTTTGAAACTTTTATTTGAAATTCCACCCCTTGTTCCGGTATGATTTTTCAAGCTACAAATGTCGTGTTTTTTTGAGAAATAGAGAAATTTAGAAGCCACTTTAAGATAATAAATTTTCGTTAATCTTATGCTTCTGATTTGAAAATCTACTGATCGGATGGTCTCAGTACTTTCTTCAGGCTATCCGAAAATAATACGAATCCTCCGGCCATCATGATAATATCTTTCAGGACCAAACGTCCGGCACCAGACAGATACGGAAATCCATATTGAAGTGTTGGAGAGTCTCCACCAAGATTTGGTACATAAACTTCCGGAGTCGTGATCAGGAACGAGAGGGTAACCAATGACATTAAAAATGTTAAAGCACCTCCAACAGCTCCGATTTTAGGAAACCAGATTCCTGACAACAGCAAAAATCCTATCACTACAATCATTGTTCCCAAACCATAGGAAAAGGTATATGTTCCGTTTTCTTTATTCCAGTTAATGTTTTTCTGAATGACTTTTCCTTCCGGATTTTTATACAATGTATATTCTGCGACTAATTTTTGATCTTCATTAAGGATCTTATTACCTGCATTTTTGTAGAAGAAACTCATAAAAGGACTATTGGCCACGAAAGGAACAATCCCATCAGCTTCATAATGAAATGCTTTCAAGCCTCCAATCCAGGCCATAACGATGAAAATTGAAATTCTGAGAAAATTGAAAAAGTAAGTATCCAATTGTAATAGTTGGTGGTAAAGTCTGTTATTTTTCATGTGATTTATTTTTACCAAAGGTATTCACATGTCTACAGTGTCAACATAGATATTTGAGGACATTACATGGACATTTTCGCCACTACAGAGATCCCTACTTTTTCTCTGTAATTTTTGGGTGAACATCCCACCGATTTTTTGAAATACCTGCTGAAGTAAAATTCATCTGCAAATCCCAGCTCAGAAGCAATTTCCTTTACAGATCTATAGGTTAAATGCAGCAGCTTTTTAGATTCCAGGATAATTCTTTCATTGATAAGTTGAGTAGGTGTTTTGGAAAATTCTTTTTTTACCGCCTTACTTAAGGTATTATTGGTAATGTTCAGTTTGTCACTGTAAAATGCCAGTTCTTTTTCCTTTTTAAAATGAGATTCCAATAACTTTTGAAATTCTGCTGCGTTTTTATTGGGAAGCTTTTCATGAGAAACCACACTGTTTTCAATACTGCTTTTCTGTTTGCTTCCAATGGCAAGAATAAGCTGAATATACGTTTTGATAATAGATTCCGAAAACGGATGCTTCTCCGATTCTTCTTTTTGAATATGATTAAAAAGCTCTAGGATATAATGATAATTCTCTTCCGACAACTCCACTCCCGGATTCAGATAAATATTATTGAAAAGAAGCCCGTTACATGCCACTTCCTCTTTGTGATATTCAATACAGTAATAATCCCCATGAAACAAAAGCACATGGATATTCTCCTCCGATTCAGAAGCCAGCTTCACCTTTTGATAAGGAGAAAGAAACAGAATATTGTATCCACTGTAAGAATAGTTAATAGCGTCTACAGAGAAAACGCCAGACCCTTTCCACAGAATTACACTGTAGTTTTCTGTAGTGAATTCTGAAGGAAAATCTGAGGTAGAATATGTCTGTATTTTTATTTTCATTTAAATCTTTTAAACACAAATGACTCTAATGATTCACAATGGTATAAATGTTTTTTCACTATACTTTTACCTTGAAGCAAAAGTATACAAAAGTTCAAGACGGGAATCATCCGCTAAAAATTTTAATGTACTCCTAAAATTTCCAAACTCGCATGGATTATCTGATCCTGCTTCGGTTCTAAATTTCGTCCATGCTCAAACAATGGAAATTTTTTGACGGATTACATCAAAATTTTCTTAACGCTCCTAATTCCTAAGTCAATTATACCCTATTTACAACTATGAGCCGGATCACAGGTCTACAAAAAAAGCCGGAAAATTCCGGCTTTCTATTAGTTGTTATCTTACTATTATAATCCGATAACCGGCATTGATAACATTAAGATATTTTCGTTTTCTTCAAGACCGTCAAGAGGTTCAATGATCCCTGGTCTGTTAGGTTGAGACATTTTCATGGTGATATCGTCAGATCCTAAAATCGTCAGCATTTCAGTTAAGAATTTTGAGCTGAATCCGATATTGATATCTTCTCCGTTGTAGTCACAAGGAATCTGCATGTCTGCTTTGTTTGCATATTCAGTATCTTCTGCATGAAGGTGAAGAATATTTCCGGAAAGCTTGAATCTTACCTGGTTGGTAGATTTGTTAGACATGATAGATGCTCTTTTGATCGCTCCTAATAAAAGGTTTCTGTTGATCGTCAATACATTGGGATTTTCTTTTGGAATTACCGCTGTATAGTTCGGATATTTCCCATCAATCAGTCTACAGATCCAGATGTGTTTACCAAAAGTAAATTTAGCCATATTCTCATTGAAGTCGATGGTAACGTCTTCATTGGAACTTGCCAGGATATTTTTAAAAATGTTCAAAGGCTTTTTAGGCATGATAAACTCCATTGGCTCGGCATTCATCAGGTCAGCTCTTTTGTACACCACCAATCTGTGGGAGTCTGTAGAAACGAAATTGGTTTCATTTTCTCCAAACTGGAAAAGAACTCCTGTCATTACCGGACGAAGGGAGTCGTTACTTGTAGCGAATAGTGTGTTTGTCAAAGCTTCAGACAAAACTCCTGCCGGCATCGTTACACTTTGGGAAGCGTCGAATTCCGGTAATTCAGGATAGTCATCAGCATTGTCTAATGCTACTGCGAAATTATCTTTTTCATCTAAAATCTCAAGCTGGCTTCCAGTACCTTCGGCATTGTCTTTTACAACAAATGTGAGAGGCTGTTCACCATATGTCTTGATAAAATCCTGAAAAATTTTAGCAGGAACAGCAAATTTACCTGTATCATCAGACTTTACTTCCAGAGAAGTAACAAGAGTTGTCTCGCCGTCAGATGCTGTAATGGTAACATTATTTCCGTCTAATTCAAAAAGATAGTTTTCTAAAATCGGTCTCGATTGAGAGCTTGATATTACGCCACTTACAGTTTGCAACGCCTTCTGCAGTTCACCACTTGAAATAATAAATTTCATAGATTTATAAAATAAGTTTCTACAAATATAATAAATAGATACAATAAAGAAAAGAATAATATCGAGGAGTTTTTCACAAATATCCTTAATCTGTTTTGAGCCTTGACATTATGCTTTGATTTCTGCAACGATTCATTTTTTTATCAAAATACAAAGACTATCTTTGTCTGAAAAGTTTAAAATCATGCAAAAACCTCCTATCCATAAAAGTTTTCTCAATGCTTTCCGGGGTGTTTTGATGATGATAAAAACGGAAAGAAATTTCCAGATTGAGCTTCTGGCATTCTTTGTCAATCTCTTTCTTATTTTTTATTTCAAATTAAATTATACGGATGCAGCATTGGTTCTTATGGCTTCGTTTGTTGTTTTAAGTGCCGAAATTTTCAATACTGCTATTGAAAAGATCTGCGATATCATTCAACCGGATTTCGACAAAAGAATTGGCTTTATTAAAGATATTGCTGCAGGGGCTGTTGTGCTGACAGCCATAGCAGCAGTGATTGTCGGGATTCTGGTGTATGGAAAATATGTTGTAAGGTTTATGAAGACCATAAAACTCTTGTTTCTGTAGACTCAGACCACCCCGTCAAAAATTCTTTGAATTTTTGCCACCCCTCCGTGGGAGGGGAATATCACGTCTTCAGTTCGAAAGTTTCTGAAGGTTAGAAATATTTTTTATCTTTTATTTCACAGCGATGAAAATATCAATTTCTGCGTCTAGCGGATTCTGTGCTTTTTTTCCATAGACTTCAAAATCGGCTGTAAATGCTCTTCCCAGATCCATGTTCCAGATTTTGATCCATTCATTAATGACCAAATCTTTTGAAACGTCTCCTTTTACTGTAAATTTCAGATAGTCTCCACCATCAAAAGAATACCCAACCATTCCTTCCGGAATATCATCAAGGTTTTCTACTTCACATCCGAGAACTGTAGTATATGGTTTTGTATGGTCTTTTTCGTAATCTGTGTAGATAGAATAGATGGTATTGTCTATTTTATTTGGAATTGAATTGATAATATCTTCGTTTATCATTTTCTCCCACAATACCGGAATATCTTTTCCTGCCTGTCCATTTTCATTGGTTGTTCTTACCGAGATTCCGATTACCTTAAAAGGTTTTATTTTTACATTATTCATTATTAATTCTTTGTTATGGAGCAAAGATAAGGTGAGGTTGTGACAAGGGGGTGTCAGGAGTTTTTTAAGTTTTGGCTAAAGCCGATGGATTTATTTTTATAAGGTGAGTGGGCTTCCTTCGACTAAGCTCTGGATTATAGCCCACTCCTATTGAATATTTTAAGAAAGAGTTTATTAAGATTGCTTCGCTATGCTCGCAATGACTATTTCCCGACATAGATAAATCCTTTTTTTCCGGATTTAAAAACAGTTTCAATTCTTTTATAATCATCTACTTCATATTCGTCAGCCTGAAGGATTTCTGCTTCTGTTACTTCAAAAAGTACTCCTTCTACCTGATCATTATCATTTCCTGAAAATTCAAGTACGGGGTGGTATTTCTGACCGCTTTTCCGAAGAACTTCAGGATCTGTAATTTCAAGCATACTTAATTTGTAGCCTGACAAAATGTCCTTTTCACCTTGCAAAAGTCTTCCAAAGGTTTCCATTTGAACCTGCTCTTTCTGCAGGGTTCCGTAAGAAAATAAATGTGGCATTATAAATATTTTTCAATGATTGGGATTGCAATTTCAGCCATCATTCCGTAGCCTTTTTCGTTGGGATGTACACCGTCTGCGGAAAGCAGTATCTCTTTATCCAGCAGGAAAGCGGAATAAAAATCAATATATGTCAGAGAATTTTCAGCTGCAAGATCTTTCAAGATCTGATTATACACTATTACATCTTCGTTGATTCTTTTCTTTCCTGAGCTTACCATTATTCCATCTATTTTTTGAGAGAAAGGGAGAATGCTCACAAGGTAAATTTCATTAGAAAACTGTCTGGCATGTGCAATAGCGTCTTTAATATTGCTTTTAAATTTTTCAGGATCTACGATTTGCGCTCCATCTTTTACAGCAAGATCATTGGCTCCATAGCTTAGAAAAACGATGTTTCCATCGGCAGAATTTCTTGCACTTAATTCGTGGGGAATTCTTTTCAATAATCCTTCTGTTGTTTCACCTCCTATTCCGAGATTGAACAGGATCAGTTCATCTCCATTTCCTTCGTGAAATTTTTGCAGGGCATATCTTTTCAGAATATCTACCCAACCGCCAAAAACTCCGTCATATTCCCCGTAGGTAATGCTGTCACCGAAGAACAGCCCATAAATAATTTTCTTCATTCAATTCTTACTATTTTCTGTTTAGCTTAAGTAAAAGTATTAAGAAAAAATTATTTAATGATTATAAAATTGCTGAATTTATGGAGGTTTTTAACGCAAAGTTTTACTATTTTTTGTAATATTTCTAAGGGAGCTAAGATGAATCAACAAGTTGATTTGATGAAGCGGATATAACCAAAATGATTTGAACCATTAAGTTTTTTTAAGGAGTGAAGAATTATTAAGGTAACAGCTGAAGCGATTATTTAAGCAGACTGCTTAATCATCTTATATGATCTTAACTCACCTTAAAATCTTTACTATTCTTAAGGTTTAAAATTCAAATTATTACTCATTGCTTATTATTATTCAAGCTTCAAAGTAATATTACTATGTGATTCTATAATTTCCACCAGGATTTCAAAAAGGGTTTGTCCTTTTCCTTCGGTCAGGTCATTTAATTTTTGTTGAATCAATTCTATATTGAATAGTTTTCCCTGTCTGATTTTGTTTTCGTAGAATTCACGGGTGGCTTCATAGCCTAAGTCTTCTTTTGATTTTTCTGATTCTTTCCAGATGATTTCAATTTCTTCTTTGTTTTCAAATACTCCGAAACCACCGTAAAGAATATCGTCAAGCCCATCCAATGTTCCTACTTTCCAGTCTGTATCTTTCATCAGAACACTGGAAACCTCTTCATAGAAACCTCCTAAAGACGAAAAATGACCGCCATTGATGACGATCATTTTTCTTGTATTGTTATTTGAAGTATTCAACACCGTTTTTGAATATGTTATGATAATTCGCGGTTGGTATATTCTTCATGAGGCCTTCAGCAAATCGTTCCGGGTGTCCCATTCTTCCATAGATCTTTCCACATGGACTGGTAATTCCTTCGATTCCGAATAATGAGTTATTCGGGTTGAAAGGCATCCCGTGGGCAATATTTCCATCAAGATCAATGTATTGGGTAGCAATTTGTCCGTTTTCATACAATTTCTTGATTTCTTCTTCCGAAGCCATGAAACGTCCTTCTCCGTGGGAAATCGGAATGGTGAAAGTTTGTCCTTTCATTCCTTTTAACCAAGGGCTTTCATCATTCAATACCTGTACCGTTACCATCTGAGAGATGTGTCTTCTGATCGCATTGTGAGCCAATGTTGGAGAATTCTCATCCAAATCTTTGATTCTTCCGTAAGGCAACAGTCCTGATTTCACCAGCGCCTGGAACCCATTACAGATCCCGATGATCATCCCGTCTCTGTCTAATAATTCGTGTACTGCATTTTTCATTTTCTCGTTTTTCAGAACGTTTACAATGAATTTTGCAGAACCATCCGGCTCATCACCAGCAGAGAAACCTCCTGAGAATGCCAGAATCTGAGAAGTTCTGATCTCTTCTACCCATGCATCAATACTCTCATCCAGTAACTGGTGATTGATATTGATCAAAGGCAGACTGCTTACTACAGCTCCTTCTTTCTGGAATGCATTCAGCGTGTCATACTCACAGTTGGTTCCCGGGAATACCGGAGCGAATACTTTAGGCTGTGCAATTCCGTGTTTTTTAATAATGATATTTCTTGGATTGACAGAATTGTGTTTAGCATCAATTTCAACTGTAATCTTTTCTTTTTCTACTGTTGGGAAAAGATTTTCGAATGTATTTGTATTGGCTGCTACAAGGTCTGTAATGTTTGATTCAAGACCGTTAATTTTTAAAGTCCCCGAATCTTTTACTTCCCCAATCAACTGAAGAGCAGCCGAGCTTAATTCTTCTTTTGCTTCAATGATTAAGCTACCGATATTTTTAGCTAATAAAAGGTTTTCATCAGCATTGATTTCAGTGCCTAATCTGTTTCCGAAGCTCATTTTTGCTAAAGCTACTGCAAGACCTCCTTCTTTCACTGTTTTCACAGAAACAATTTTTCCTGCTTTGATGTTTTCGAAAATGAATTCAAAAACTTCTTTTAAAGCATTATAGTTTGGAAGTCCGCTTTCCTGAGCAATATGGTTGAAGAAATACAGCTTGTTTCCAGCATTCTTCAATTCTGGAGAGATGATATTTTCTTTATCTCCGTTGGCACATGCAAAAGAAATCAAGGTTGGTGGAACATTAAGATCCTGGTACGTTCCACTCATGGAATCTTTACCTCCGATAGCAGCAAGACCTAAATTGATCTGGGCATCATAAGCTCCTAAAAGTGAAGCTAAAGGTTTACCCCATTTTTCTGGATTCTGTCCTAGTTTCTCAAAATATTCCTGGAAGCTTAGTCTGATGTTTTTATAATCACCTCCCATCGCTACAATCTTCGCAACACTCTCTACTACAGCATAAGATGATCCTAACAGTGAGTTTTGTTTTGAGATTTCAGCATCGAATCCCCAGCTTGCCAAAGAAACAGTTTTAATATCTTTTGCTCCTAAAATTGGTAGGGTCTGCACACTTCCTTCCATCAGGGTCTGCTGATATTTTCCTCCTAAAGGCATTGCCACTGTAGTTGCTCCAATTGAAGAATCGAACATTTCAAGCAATCCTTTTTGGGAAGCCACGTTTTTATCTTTTAAGATGTTCAGGAAGTTTTCTGATGTGAAAGCTTTTGTTTCTTCTTTTACTTCTTCAAGGTGAGTGATTTTCACTTCCTGAGATTTTGAACATCCGTTGGTATCTAAGAAAGCTCTTGAAAGGTCTACAATTTTGTCTCCTTTCCAGAACATCTGCATTCTTCCGGAATCTGTCACTTTTGCTACTTCTACAGCAACAATGTTTTCAGCTTCACAGAATTTGATGAATTTTTCTTTATCCTGAGGATCTACTACCACAGCCATTCTTTCCTGAGATTCAGAAATAGCCAGCTCGGTTCCGTTTAATCCTTCATATTTTAAAGGTAATACGTCAAGGTTTACTTCTAAAGAATCTGCAATTTCTCCAATCGCTACAGAAACTCCTCCTGCTCCGAAGTCATTTGATTTTTTGATCAGCTTCGTTACTTCAGGATTTCTGAATAATCTCTGGATTTTACGCTCTTCTACCGCATTTCCTTTCTGAACTTCAGAACTCATAGTGTGGATAGAAGTTTCGTCCTGTTCTTTTGAACTTCCGCTTGCTCCTCCTACCCCGTCACGACCTGTTGCTCCACCTAAGATAATGATTGAATCACCGTTTTCAGGTTTTTCACGTCTTACCCAGTCTACAGGAACAGCTCCGGTAACGAAACCAACTTCCATTCTCTTGGCTTTGTATCCTTCGTCATAGATTTCGGAAACCATTGTAGTGGCAAGACCAATCTGGTTACCATAAGATGAATATCCGTTGGCAGCCTGTTTGGTAATGGTTTTCTGAGGTAATTTTCCTGGTAAAGTTTTGTCAACAGATTCTAAAACGTCTGCCGCACCCGTTAATCTCATGGCCTGGAAAACGAAAGATCTTCCGGATAATGGGTCTCTGATTGCACCTCCCAAACAAGTAGAAGCTCCTCCGAAAGGTTCAATTTCTGTTGGGTGGTTGTGCGTTTCGTTTTTGAATAATAAATACCAAGGTTCTTTTTTACCGTCGTATTCTGCTTCAATCTGGATGGTACATGCATTGATTTCATCAGAAATGACAAGGTTATCCAGGTTCCCTGTTTTATGGAAATATTTACCGCATACTGTTGCCAGATCCATCAATGAAATGGGCTTCAGCTCACGACCTAAGAATTTTCTTTTTTCGATATAATCATTGAAAATAGTTTCCAATGTGTGTTTGAACTGACCTTCAAACTGAATGTCTGACAACTGTGTTTCGAAAGTTGTGTGACGACAGTGGTCGCTCCAATACGTGTCTAATACTTTTAATTCTGTTTCCGTAGGATTTCTCTCTTCAGTTTTGAAATATTCCTGAATAAATTTCAGGTCATCCAATCCTAATGCAAAACCATGATTGTTATAGAAGCTTTCAAGTTCCGCATCATTGAAATTGATAAAGTTTTCGTGGATGATTACTTTTGACGGGGTTTCTTCTGCAGGAATGTCCAGAATTGATAAGTCTTTTTCCTGAGATTCTACTTTGTTGATCAGAAGGTCTTTGATTTTAACCAAATCCGCTTCAGAAACTCCTTCAAATTCGATCAGCTTTCCACTTCTTACTTTTGATTTTTCATTTTCTGTCAGCAAAGCGATACACTGTTGTGCAGAATCCGCTCTCTGATCATACTGACCAGGCAAAAATTCCATTCCGAAATGAATAGTTTTTGCAGGGTTTTCTGTATGTAAAATATCAGTAACAGGGTCTACGAAAGTATTGTTTACTACTTTTTCAAATTCTCCGTCATTCAAATTGAAAATATCATATACATTGTATACTTTCACACTTTGAACTGCCGGAACAACCGCTTTTACTTCATCAAAAATTTTTGGACTTTCAACATCGAAAATTCCTCTTTTTTCTACGAAAATTCTTTTGTTATTAGACATTAGATGTCAGATTTTTAATATTAGATTTATTTTTTATTTTCAAATTTATTTCTTGCTATCTCTATTGAACGATGCAATTTTTCAAGCAAAACTTTTTCTGAAGGTAAGATAAGTAAATATTCTGCTACTTTTATATTATCCCCTTCCAGATTCATGAGTTCTATATTTTCATGATAATTGTCGCATCGCTGATGCGACAATTTCAAAGTCATCGAAAACAGATGCAAACTGCATCATTTTTCGGATACTTTTTTCAGAAAATGAATTTCCAAATTCTAACGTAAGTTGTTGAGAGATCTGTACAATAACTTCTTTGCCATACTCTGCTCTTTTATTATCTAAAACATCTTGATTTATTCTTTTGCCAATTTCCCAGTATAAAACCACCATCGCCGAGTTTACCTGAGCTGCAACCTGACTTCTTGTCTTGTCTACCAGCTCCTTAAGATCGGTCATTAATTGTTGATGATTTTGATTCTGTAACATTATTAAAAATTAGATGTCAGATTTTTAATATTAGATTTATTTTTCTTTTTACCTTTTCTGAGTTAAAGTTTCTTTCTTTAAACCCATCTATATTGGAAATTTTTGAAAGAGATTTTCCCTCCAATTATTCTGTACAAATTTAAAGGAATAAGTCTATCTTCTTCAAATTTGAACTGAGGAATTTCCAATTTATTTATTTATTTATAAATTTATTAGGATTGTCCTTATGCTCTTTCTGAAAGTCTTCTACATTTTTTATTTCTTCTTTCAGCCAGTTTTCAAAAGGAACTTTTTTTTCATTAAAATCCTCAATCGCATAAAATGTTTTACCATCTTCTGAAACCAGGAATTTGAAACGATAAAGCATATCCAAATCCTTTTTCCTATAATCATAAGTATTCACCTGATAATAGGAAAAGTTTTCTTTTGGTCTTTCTACGATTTCAAAAAACAGATTTTTTTCCTTTTCAGATAACTTATCATAAAAATTCACATAATAAAGATCTGAAAGCTTTTTCTTCTGCTTTTCAAAGAACTGAAGAATATTCTTCTCTTTTTCATTGTACTGAAACGGATTAGGATAATATTTCCCGTCTATTTCAACATCCTGCTCTGTTGGTTTTGCCAATGGCTGAATGGTTTGTCCTTTGACATTCATTACTCCCCATTTTCCGCCTACAATTGCTCTGTGCTCATCATTGGTCTTTTCCCAGTCGCAACCGTCACAAAAGGTGGCATATCCGTAATTAAAAGGAAATGCAAAGTCATGCTCAGCTTCAATAATCGTCTTTCCGTTTCGGTCTGCAAATCCTACTTTTCCATTTTTAACCAATCTTCTCAGTCCTTCAGAGAAATAATCTGCTCCATTGTCATAAAGGAAAGGCTGGTACAGAAATTTTCCATTTCTGTCATACACATATCCCCATGCATTTTTTTCCGATTTTTCACCTTCTTTACTTCCATCAAAAAGAATGGTTTCT
This sequence comes from Chryseobacterium sp. IT-36CA2, assembly GCF_949767875.1. Taxonomy (NCBI): domain Bacteria; kingdom Pseudomonadati; phylum Bacteroidota; class Flavobacteriia; order Flavobacteriales; family Weeksellaceae; genus Chryseobacterium; species Chryseobacterium sp. IT-36CA2. The sequence goes on from NZ_CATKPG010000020.1 coordinate 890,326, forward strand.
CCTTCTACAGGATCTCCATCTTTTAGAAATGAAAAAATTTTGAACTGTGCCGGAACAATTATTTTTCCGGCCTTATCTTTTACTCCCACTAAAGAATCTTTGGATTTAAAATAATGTAAATCTTCTTTAGTCTGAGAAAAAGAAATGATTGGTGTCAGTATGATGGTTAAAAGTATTTTTTTCATTGAATTGGAAGTGGTTTCAAAGCTTAATTTACTCGTCTTTAGTGAGATCCGTTTTCTTACGCGAATTTACAATAATATAATACTTATTAGCAACATCATAGTCTATAGAATTGTTTAGCTTCCACTTCTGATAACCTTCATAATCAAACTGATGATTTTCTGGCGGACTTAATAAATAGTTATACTGCTCCATTAAATATTCGTCTATAAAGCCATCATTTCGAAGTTTTGTGAAGAACGAAATCAATTTATCTACTGTGAAATTACCTTCTTTAATTGATGTAGAATTTTTTTTCGTCTTGTAATCTATAAAACCATTAATTCCCGCAATGTGAAAATCTAAAAGGATCCCAGGAATTCCTGAAGCTCTTTCGTATTTATCAATATTCTCATATATCCATTTCATCTTATTTGTAGCACTACTCATGGTGATTCTTAATAATACAGTGTCACGAGCAGCAACAGGTGCATAAAAAATATTCGAATATCTTGTTAAAGGATTATTTTGTACAATTTTTGCTGGTTGTAAATTCTTTAAAAATTCGTCATGCATTTTATCCAGAACTAGAGTATCATTCCCTTTTTGGCTTATTTCTGAAATAAAAACCCAAAAACCCGCATCATAAATTCTTATATTAATCAGTCTGTTAAGATGGTTAAAATAGCTACTGATTCCGTGAAGCTTGAACTTTCCTTCTTTAAAGGTTACTCCTTTATTTACTTTTTCACTTTCTTTAGGAGTATATTTTCTTTCAGTTAAATCTTTATAATAATGATTTAAAAGCCTTTCCTCATCAAGAAAAGCCGGAATAATTTTGAATTTAAATAATGCATCATTACTCTTATTTTCATATTCCGCAACAAAAACGCTGTCATTTTTAGAGTTTGTAAACAATGCCGTTCTGGAAAAGCCACCCAAACTAAAAGGAGCGGTCATTCCTGAAACTATATGGCTAAAATCGGCATCTGATCTGATTTTTTTATTCGGTTTTAAATCCTGAGAAAATATCATCACGGGAAATAAAAAAAAAATAAAAAACAGGTAAATCTTCATACGAATTAAATAAAATATGCAGCCGAAAAGACTGCATATTGTTTTATACTTTAAGATCAGCTTCCAATCCTATTAAGTCTTTATTTTGGTCTATAATCGGCTGTACTTCATTTTTGATGAATTCCTCCGTCTGGATCGGCGCGAAACCAATAAAGTTCTTAGGATCTAAAACTTCTTTCAGTTTTGATTTGTCTAGTTTTAAAGAATCGTCGTTTAAGATTCTCTCGATAAGGTCATTTTCTTTTCCTTCTTCTTTCACTTTCTTGGAAGCTTCCATAGAGTGAACTCTGATCACTTCATGGATTTCCTGGCGGTCACCACCAGCTTTTACTTCTTCCATGATGATGTATTCTGTCGCCATGAAAGGAAGCTCTTCCATAATATGTTTGTTGATTCTGTTTGGATAAACAACGATTCCGTTCATGATGTTGTTCCAAATTAATAGGATTGCATCAACAGCTAAAAACGCCTGAGGAATTGTTAATCTCTTATTTGCAGAGTCATCCAATGTTCTTTCAAACCATTGTGTAGAAGCTACCATTGCAGAACTTGTTGTCAGAGACATTACATATTTTGCCAATGCCCCGATTCTTTCACTTCTCATTGGGTTACGCTTGTATGCCATTGCCGATGAACCGATCTGGTTTTTCTCGAATGGTTCTTCAATCTCCTTAAGGTTTTGAAGTAAACGTAAATCGTTTGTGAATTTATGTGCAGATTGTGCAATATTTCCTAATAAAGCAACTACCTTCGCATCAATTTTTCTATCGTAAGTCTGTCCGGAAACTCCGAACACTTTTTCGAAACCGAATCTTTTTGAAAGTTCTTTATCTAAATGTTTTACTTTAGAATAATCACCGTTAAAAAGTTCAAGGAAACTTGCAGCAGTTCCTGTAGTTCCTTTTACTCCTCTGAAACGAAGGGTTTCAAGGAAGAAATCCAATTCTTCGATGTCAAGAACCAAACTCTGTAACCAAAGTGTAGCTCTTTTTCCTACCGTCGTCAACTGAGCCGGCTGGAAGTGTGTGAATCCTAAAGTGGGAAGGTCTTTATACTGAATCGCAAAATCCGAAAGATTTTTCATCACGTTCACCAACTTTTTCTTTAAGATTAAAAGTCCGTCACGGATTTGAATTAAGTCTGTATTGTCTCCTACAAAAGCTGAAGTTGCTCCAAGGTGGATAATTCCTTTTGCCGAAGGCGCCACATCACCATATGCGTGAACGTGAGCCATTACGTCATGACGGAATTTTTTCTCATACTCTGCAGCTTTCACGTAATCGATATTTTCAGCATTTGCTTTCAATTCTGCAATCTGCTCGTCTGTGATATCAAGACCAAGGTCTTTTTCAATTTCAGCAAGAGCTATCCAAAGCTTTCTCCAATTCTGGAATTTGTTGTTGTGTGAGAAGTTAAATAACATTTCTTCACTGGAGTAGCGTTCTTCCAATGGATTTTTGTAGGAATTCATTCGTTCTTTTACTTTTTAGATGTACAAAAATACGGTTTTTCAGTGAGAGATGAAAATCCTGTTCTGATGATTTTCATTCATGATTTATACTTATACTTTTGTCTTAAAACAAAAGTATTCAAAAGTTCAAGACGGGAATTATCCGCTAAAAATTTGAATCTATTTTTAAGCCAATTAGTGAAGAGTACATAAAACAGGCTGCCCATTTCTGAGACAGCCTGTTTTTACATTATTTTCATGAATCAAATTAATCAATAAGTCCGCATGATGATCCTACAGGAATACATTTTTTTACAAATGAACACCAGAAATATCCTGGCAGACACATTGGGATTCCTCCCTGAACGGTTTTCAATTCTCTTTTTGAAAGTTTTCTTAGATTTTTCATAGTAACATTTTTTTGTTTTTTTCCTACTCTAAATGCTTTTCGGATTACGCTTTAATTTGGTAATACCAATATACATATTTTTGGGATACAAAAAAATATAACCTGTTCATCTTATATAATTTACAAAGGTAATTATTTATTAACTTTTGATGATCATCAATATAGTTTCTTAAAACAAGAAAGATAAAAAACCTCCGCTGTTGCAGAGGTTTTATTTTATTTGTGGACACGAGCGAGACGCTCGCGCCAGCGGGTGGAGAGTTGCTTTTATACTTCTATAAACTTTGAACGGATTATTTTATGAAAAAAAATCCCTAATAAAATTATACTGATAATAATATTATAAATTCCTAAAATTTTATTAGAAGAAGCGTACAAATATGTATAAATATAATATTCCACGATGAAAAACAATATTATACATAGTAAAAAATATATTCCTTTTTTTATTTTCAATATATAGTATAGAGGAAAACCAAAAATCAATATTAATGGTATTGCATATATTGCCACATATAAAATATAATTTAAAGTAAGTTTAAATATTTCTGAAGATGTTTCTGCATTATCTAATACAATACTTTTAAATCTATCTCCGACAAAAGCAAGTATAAAAAAGAAAACAAAATACTTTACTAATAAGTACAAAAAACTATTGGTAAGGGTAATTTTAAACATATTAATTTCTTTTATAAAATTGTGATGGATAATATGAAAAATCTCTTGTTGGAGCCATTCCTCTCGGAGTTGGAGTTGCTCCAGTAACAGGGGCAGTATGCGTTTTCATAAAAGAAGGCTGATTATATTGCATTAATTTAGAAGTATTACCGTTACCTGAAACAGTTAAATTTGCTGAAGGAAATATATTTGTAGAAGCTCCTACCGAAAGATTTCCATTACTACTGTTATAATTGACATTTAGTTTTTGAGCAACATCTACAATTTTAAAACCAACTGTATTTAAACCATATTCTTCAATTTTGGAAACGCTAGCGTGCTGTTCAAAATTAACATTAGCTCCCGTTGATGTAGAGTTCATACTGAATGTATTATTGCTACCTCCTTCTCCTGGATAGAACATTCTTGGTGCACCTACTGGGGTTGGACCAGGTTCAGATTTATAATTTCCAACCAAGCTAGTTAATTCTCCTGCGGAATTTTCTCTTCCTGTCAACGTTAATGTACTTGTTAGTTTAACACCTGATGCATCCATCCCTAATGAAAAGGCAGAAGGTACATCCCAAAGTTTTTTATCTATATAGCTTGTAAAAGTAAATGTTAACTCTTTTCCCATGTAAGTTTCCCCTGCTTTTGTTGTAGCTTGGTTATTTGCGTTTTTATCCCAATAAATGGAACCATCCTGTCTTTGAACAAAATCATTAACACTACGACCATCAGGATCTGTAAATCTCATCGGATTATTTACAGCGTAATTATAAGGCGACCATCTACGATATTGTTCTGCCAGCGGATCTACCACACCCCATCTTCCCAAATCCGGCATATACATCCTTGCTCCATAATCATACATCCCACTTTCCTGCAATTCCTTCCCATTGTACTTATAGTTATAGCTTGGATTTCCTACAGAAGGATTAGAA